>DASUKE010000029.1:0-14133 GCA_036278895.1 Gemmatimonadaceae bacterium | reverse complement strand
TGAGCAGCGCGAGGTCCGCGTGTGATGTATTGCGAGTGCCTGGAAGGCCGAGAAGTACCAGCACCACGACGTACACTTGGACGAGCATCGCGACGGCCAGTGCCGACACCAGGAGTTCTGTCCAGGAGCGAAGGCGGCCCGCTATGACGATGAGCGCTACGACGACAGGGAGCGCAACGACAACCCACCACAGCATCGGCATCCTTTGAACGGTGTTCAGCCGCGGCACGACGGAGATCGCATAGAGCACATCCGCCAGCAACAGTGCGAGCAGCATGAGCGCCAGTGTCCCAGGAAGCCGCCGCACCATTGACCGCGCTCCTCCCTGCCGTGGGGGCATGTTCAACAGCCTACGATCGTCAAGAGCACGTATGGCATCGCGTCAGCTCCCGGCTCGAACATCACGCGCAGAGTTTCCCTTCGCCGAACTGCCGAGTGACGACTGCGCTTCGCCACGGCGGTGGCGTGCATGGTACGAATTGACGAGCCGCAGCCCCACCCCGAGCAGCATGAGCCACATCAAAAACAGCACACCGTCCACCATCGACACGAGTGGGGATGGGGTGCCAGCGACAGTGCTCCACACGAGGCCTCCGAGCGTGCCAATCAGGATGCATAGCGCCAGTCGCAAGAGTATGCCGCCTCTCAGCACGCCACGACGCGCGCGCAACCCGCGCACAGAGGCGAGATCGATCCCGACAAGGAAAACGGCGAGCACGACCACCGCGAGTGCCTTGCGCCAACTCCCGAGCAGAATCGGCGCCACGATTACGTACAGGAACGCGTTGAGGCCGAGCAGCATCGCGCCCACAACCAGGGCAGCAATCCGCTGGCCGCGAGTTTCGGTTCCGCGCCTTCTCCTGTCCTTCATGACGGGCTTTCGTCGAACGGCGCATGCGCGATCGCGTCGCAGATGTTCGGCTCGCTGAATCCGGGAACGTAGCGCTCTCCGATGTCTCGCATGAAGCTCCGGCTCGCCGCGCGCGGATAGCGCCGCACGACGTCGGCGCAGGAGTGCACGAAGGCCTGCTTGAACCCAAGCCGGGGCGCGTAGTGCAGCACCGCGGCGCGGGAATCGGCGGACACGGCATCGAGCCCGGACCCCGTCACGTCCGCCGCGGCGCCGGCAGCGATGAGCGCGATTTCGGGCTGTTTGAACTCGGCCACCATCGTCGGATGCAGCGCAATGCCGTCCCAGACGACGTTCGCTCTTTCTGTGGCCATGCCCTGCGCGTGCAGGAACGCACGAGCGGCTTGCGCGCCGGACAGTTCGAAGGGGAGCGGTCCCATGTGCCGCGCGGTGAGGCCGAGATCGTGCATGATCGCGGCGAGAAACACGAGCTCCTCGTCCCACTCGAGCTTCATCGCCTTGCCGATGAGCGAGCCGAACAGGAACGTCCGCATGGCGTGATTGAACAGGTATGGTTCATACGCGGCGCGGGCAAAGTGTTCGGCCTGTTTCGCTATGGCCGAATCCACGAGGCGAATGCCGGCAACGACCGTCGGTTGTGTCTCGGAATGGGGATGCATACGCCTGGCGATGGTCGAAGGCTGCTGCAGGGAGCGGGTGACGATTGCGGCACCGATCCACCTGCCGAATTCACGACGGTCCATCCGAATGTCCTCCGCGATTCCTGTCCCGGTATAATGTTCCGCGGACGGCGGCTTGGCGAATGGTGCGCATCGAGCTGGTGGTGCGGTCAGGGAATCATGGAGCGTCGACCGCCGCCGGCAGCATGTCCGCGAAGATGAAGCCGTCCCGCTCCACGATCTCGCCGCCAACGACGGGAATGGGATGCGCGAACATCGGCCCCGCATGCGCGAAGGAATGGAATTCCCCGTTCTCGCCGCACGGGTCCACGGCATCGGGCAGATCGGCGAGCAGCCCGGCATTGAATTCACGGCCCGCGAAGGAGCGGTCGAGCACCTTCGGATCGATGCAGGTAATGCGCGCGCGCAACCCGCTGTCGACCATCTCGCGCGCGAGCGCGGTCGTGTCCACACCGAAGAGCGGGAAGAGCGGCGTCAGGCCCGTGCCGGCCAGCCGCGCTTCACGATACCGGCGAATATCCTCGAGGAAGAGATCGCCGAACGCCACATGCGTGAACCGTTCCGCGACGGCGCGGCGCATCGCGGTCTCCATCGCGGCTTCGTATACCTCGTTCGGACAGGGCGATGGAATCGGAATCAACCAGAGCGGCAGCGCGAGCGCGTCTGCCTGGGCGCGGAGCAGCTCGAGCCGCACCGCGTGCATCGCCACGCGCTGCGCGTCGCTGTTGATGGTCGTGAGCAGCGCGCCGATCTCGACGCCCGGCACGCGCCGGAGCACGTGCACCAGCCACGCGCTGTCCTTCCCGCTCGACCAGGAGACGAGGGTCTTTCGGAGCGCCGTCATTCTACGTGCGACCGCCGCAAGTCACCGTGCCGCACGTCGCGCCTCTCCTGCCAGCCATGCCTCCGACGACAGCGGCGCAGCCAGGCTCTCCAGTCCGGCACGCTCGGCCTTCACGCCATACACGAGTTCCACCCACGCCGCGCCGAACATCAATACGGCCGCGAGCACGTAGCCGTAGAACAACTGCTCGGACGAACCCGACCCGATGAGATGTCCGAAGAGCAGCGGCGCGGCAATGCCGCCAATGGCCGTACCCAGCGAATAGAAGAACGCGATGGCCAGCGCGCGGATCTCGAGGGGGAAGATCTCACTCACCGTGAGGTACGCCGAGCTTGCGGCGCACGACGCGAAGAAGAAGATGATGGTCCAGAGGACCGTCTGACTCGTGGCAGAGAGAAGGCCGCGCGCGAACAGCCAGCCGGTGAGCACGAGCAGTGCCGCCGAAATGATGTACGTCGCCGCGATCATCTGCTTGCGGCCAATCGTGTCGAAGAGGTGGCCCAGCGTGAGCGGGCCGAGAAAATTCCCCAGCGCAAACGGCAGCAGATAGATCCCGGTACGAGAGCCAGGAATGTGATAGAACCGCGTGAGAATCAGTGCGTACGTGAAGAATACCGCGTTGTAGAGAAACGCCTGCGACGTGATGAGCGCCAGACAGAGAATCGAGCGCTGGCGATAGCGATGGAACATCACGCGCGCAATGAGTCCGAAGCCGAAGCTGCGCCGCGGATGGATCGTGAGCGGCTCGTCCGTGCACGACAACAGCGCAATACCCGTGCTCCGCTCGACCCGTTCCTCGATCGCGGCCATGATCCGGGTCGACTCCTGATGCTTGCCATGCGTCATGAGCCAGCGCGGACTCTCCGGAATGTGGCGACGCAGGAAGAGAATGAGGAGTCCGAGCGCGGCACCCACGCCGAATCCCACGCGCCATCCCAGCGCCGGCGGCAGGATGGCCGGATCCAGAATGATGAGCGTGGACGCCGAACCCAGTGCGGCGCCGATCCAGTAGCTTCCGTTCACAATCAGATCGGCCCGTCCCCGATACTTCGCCGGGATCAGTTCATCGATCGCGGAGTTGATCGCCGCGTATTCACCGCCAATGCCGGCTCCCGTAATGAACCGGAACAGCGCGAAGCTCACCGCGTCCCACGAGAATGCGGTCAACAACGTGCCAAGCAGATACACGCTCAGCGTGAGGAAGAACATCTTCTTCCGGCCGAAGCGGTCCGTGAGATAGCCGAACAGCAGCGATCCGAGCACGGCGCCCGTAAGATAGGTGGAGGCGATGGCGCCGATTTCCGTGGCGCTGAAGTTCATCACCGCGGGGTCCTGCAGCACGCCGCTCACCGCGCCGCTCAGCGTGACCTCGAGGCCGTCGAGAATCCACGTGACGCCGAGCGCGATCAGCACGAGCCAGTGAAAGCCGCACCAGGGCAATCGGTCGAGGCGCGCCGGGACGTGCGTCTGAAAGGACAACGGTCGCTCGGACAGCGCTTCGTTCGGTCTCTGTGACACGGGCCGCATCCTCCGGTGTTCGCTCCACGTATTGTAGCAGCCGGGCTGACACCCGGCGCCCGTTCGCGCTATCGTTCCGCGCAGGATTCGTTCGCCGCGCTCTGGCGGCCTCTTCCAATTCAGGAGTTCGAGGGATGATTCGCAAGGTACATGGCGCGCTCGCGATGGTCGCGGCGCTGATGGTGCTGAACGCCTCCGCGGTCGCGCAGAGCGGCTCCGGGCAGGCTCCCCTCCCCCAGCGCGCCGTGCGCCGCGACATCCCGATGACCGATATGATTCGGCGCGCCTATGCCGCCGGCACCCGTGATTCCTCGGGGCGCCCCGGACCGCACTACTGGCAGCTCTGGATGGATTACACCATCAATGCGCGGTTCGATTCCGCCACGGAGTCCATCAGCGGCACCGAAACCGCGGTCATCCACAACAACAGCGACTCCACGATGCATTCCATCGTGCTGCGCCTCGATCAGAATCTCTTTGCGGCCAACGTGCCGCGCGCCGAGGTCGTGACCGACATCACCGATGGGATGCAGGTCACGAAACTCACGGTCAACGGAGCGGCGGTGGATCTCAATCCGCCGCCCCCGGTGCGGCGCCGGCGCGGCGAAGGTCCGCGGGCTCCGACCACGCTGCTCGTTCGCGGGCTCGATCTCACGTCCGCGCGCATCGAGCTGCCCACGCCGGTTCCCGCGCACGGCACGGCCACGATTGGCGCCGAGTGGCACTTCCGTGTCCCCAAGGTCGTCGCGCCCACGCGCGGCATTCGCATGGGCCGCTGGGCCGACACGCTGTACCAGGTTGGCCAGTGGTATCCCCGTGTCGCCGTCTTCGACGATCTGCGCGATGGCGGCTGGGACACCGATCCCTATCTGGGCCCGTCCGAGTTCTACAACAACTTCGGCCACTTCGACGTGCACCTCGACATGCCCGCCGGCTGGATCGTGGGTGCCACGGGCGTGCTGCAGAATCCGGAGGAGGTGCTCACCGCCACCGAGCGGGAGCGCCTGGCGCACCTCACCGCGTCGGACACGCAGCAGACCATCGCCGGCCCGGACGATCGCGGGCCCGGCAAGGCCACCATGGGCACACCGGGGAGCCGGCTGGTCTGGCATTTTACGGCGGACACCGCGGGTGACTTCGCGTGGGGCACGTCCAACCAGTTCGTCTGGGACGCGACGCTCGCCCCCATACCGGGCAAGGGGACCATACCGGTCAACATCATGTACCTGCCGGGTCACGCCCAGGCCTACGCGGAAGCAGGCGCGATCGCGCGACATGCGCTGGAGTTCTACTCGAAGCTGTGGATGCCCTACACCTTCCCCGGGCTTACCATCGTCGATGGCCCCGAGCTCGGCATGGAGTATCCCTCGTTCATCATGTCCAGCGCGCGTGCCGCGGACCACGAGATCGGGCACCAATGGTGGCCCATGATGGTGGGCACCAACGAGACGTGGTACGGCTTCATGGACGAAGGATTCAACCAGTACATGAACATTCTCTCGGCCGCGGATCGCGCGCATCAGCCGCCCAGGCTCGACGGGCTGGGCGAGCGCTATGGCCGCACGAGCGGCAACGAGCGCGAGGCGCCCCTCATGTGGGATGCAAACTATGGTGGTCCCATGTATTCCTTCCAGGCGTACGGCAAGGCGCCACTCATGCTGTCGATGCTGGGCGGCGTTGTGGGCGACTCGGCCGTCTGGCGCGCGATGAGCGGGTACGCGAAGGCGTGGCGCTTCAAGCATCCGTCACCCTGGGACTACGCCTTCTTCATGGATCACGCGCTGCACCGTGACCTGGGCTGGTTCTGGTATTCCTGGCTTTTCACCACCGAAGCGGTGGACGGCTCCATACAAAAAGTGACAACGAAGGGACCGAGAACCACCGTGGTCGTGCGTCAGGACGGTGAGATGCCGTCGCCCGTGGTGCTCGCCGTGGAGTTTGCGCCAGGATCAGCGAAGATCCGGCCCATGAAGAACAGCGTCATGCAGGACAGCGTGACGGCCGTCGTGACGTATCCGGTCGATGTCTGGTTTCGGGACAACCGCACGTTCACCGCGACGCTGAATTTCGGGCCGCGGAAGATCACGAAGATCACGCTCGCTCCGGAGGGCAGGTTCCCGGACAACGATCTGAAGGACAACGTGTGGCCGGCGAGCGCGGCGAATGCCACGAGCGCGCAGAGCGCACGGCGGGCAGGTAACCGGTAGCCGCTCGGGAAACGGGGCTGCCAGCCGGTCAGCGGGCGGTGTAGTTCACGCGCATTGCCTCACCGGTCCACAATCGGCAGATACTCGCGCCAGGGGCCTATGGCCTCGCGATACTGCTTCGCCATCACGCGCGCGGCCTGCCCCACGTGTCCCAGATCGTGCACGACCCACGCGGCCAGCAGCTGCCGGAGCGTGACCGTGCCGAGCTCCGGATGCTCACCCTCGAGCGCGAGCTGCGCGTCGCCGAGTTGCCATGCCGCGAGCGTGGTCAGGTTGTCCGCGCGAAGCTGGGCGAATTCATCGAGCAGCGCGCCGAGTGGCCTCCCCGAGTTGTCGCGCAATTGCGCGAAGCGATCGAATGGCGTGAAGCGCCGGTCTTCGCCCTGTGCGAGGATGAGCCGCGCACGCGGGATCCAGTCTGTGCGTTCGCCATGGATCAGGTGGCCCATGATGACGAAGGGGCTCCAGGTCTCCGGTCCCTCGGTGGCGTCGGTCCATGCCGGATCGAGGCCGGCGAGCATCGCCCGCATCACGGTGGGGGTCCGTTCGAGGATGGCTGTGCTCTGTGCGAGGTCGAACAACGCTTCAGTCATGCAAGCCTCCGGGCTGACGCCCCACCGGGAGGAGGAACGGTGTGTTCCGCTTGTACACGGTGTACCGCTCTCCGAATCGCGCTTCGAGCTCCTTTTCCTCGATGAGCTTGTGATAGGTAAAGATGGCCACCGCGAATACCGTGACGCCACCGTACAGCGCAGCGGGACTGTTGGCGAGCAACGCCCACCCGGCGAGCCAGAACACCGCTCCCAGCGCCATGGGATTCCGGCAGCGGCGATACGGTCCGTCAGTCAACAGTCTGCGCGTGGGAAGAAGCGGGAATGGCGTACCAGCTCCGCGTCGGTGCTGCCAGTAGATGGAGCTGGCGAGCCACGGCACACCGATGGCGAAGCACACGAGCGCCGCCGCACGAGACGCTTCGCGCTGCATGAGCGGGCCGATGTGCAGCATCGTGTCGACATACACGCCACCCGCGAGCAGGACGAGTGGAATCAGTCCCAGCTCGAGCGATGCTCCCATGAGCATTGCGGCGATGACCTGGACCGGTGTGTACGCGGCGCGGGACCGCCGGACCATGAACTCACTCACGGCCGCGATGCCCCGCCCGATCGCGGATCCGCCGGCGCGATCAGGCTCCCCGGTCACGTCCGGCTCCTGGAGCCGTCTCCCGGCCAGGCGGCCGGGTCCTGTACGTAGTACGATCGCAGCACGTCGTACAGCGCAGCATGCGCGGCGCGAAACTCACCCGGCCGTTCGAAGAACAATTCGGTCACCACCGCAAAGAACTCGGCGGGATTGGTCGCGCCATACTGATCAATCAGCGTCGGCGTGCCGCTCTCCTTGGCACGCCGCAACGCCTCGAACTCCGGAGTCAGGACGCGAGACCAGGAGCGGTAGAGCTGACCGTCCAGCGGCGGCGTACCATCGGCGGCATAGTCGTCAAGGTCGAGCTGATGGGCAAACTCGTGCAGGACGAGATTCTCTCCATCATCAGCGATTCGCGCGCCGCGCAGCGCGTCGTCCCAGGCAAGCACGACCACGCCGAGGTTCATCCCGGTGTGACCCAGCCGGGCTTCCTCGTGCTCCTGCAGCACATACGCACCGAGCGACCGTTCAGTTGGCACCATGTACGTGCTGGGGTACACCAGAATGGACGTGAGTTGCGGGAAGTAGTCAGCATTGCGATGCAGGAGGAGTACGCTGGCCTGCGCCGCAATGGTCACGCGCATCTCGTCGGTCAGTTCGAGACCGCCGCATCCCTCGAAATGTTTCTCCGCGATCAGCACCTGCGCGTGCCCGAGCAGCTCCTCCTGGTCTGCCGCGGAAAGGCGGCAGAACATGGCGACGTTGGCCTCGATGATCCGGCGCCATTCGGCCGGACATGGGGACTCACGCAGACGCGCGCGGCGACGACGCTTCAGAAAGTCGAGCACGGGCATACGGACGAAGACGAGTGCGCCACTGGCGAATCACACCGTCACGGACAACGCGTGGCCGAAGGCACCGGACTTCCCTCCAACTCACTAAATGTGCTCAGGATGCTCGATCGTCCGTTCGTTGCGCATGTTCCCGGTATTCAGCGTGGACGCTGGCTCGAAGAGCAGGAGATGCACTTCCTCCTCGGCCACCGGCTGGTGCTCGACGCCTCGTGGGACGATGAGAAACTCACCCTTGTCGAGGATGATGTCCCCGCCGCGCAGCCGCATCCGAAGCGTACCCCTGACCACCAGAAATAGTTCGTCCTCATTGTCATGGTGGTGCCACACGAACTCGCCCTTCAGTTTCACGAGCTTCACCTGCTGTCCGTTGAGCTCGCCCACGATACGCGGTGTCCAATACTCGCTGAAGAGCGCCAGCTTTTCCGCACAATTGACCTTGTTCATGGCACGGCTCCTTCACCGCCAACCTGCTTCCGACGGAAGCATCGGGCGGTGTGATCGTTGACGATGCCAACAGCCTGCATCCAGGCGTACACGATGGTCGGCCCGACGAATTTGAACCCGCGGCGCTTCAGCTCCCTCGAAATCCGTTCGGAGAGCGGCGATGTGGCAACTACACTGTGCCCGTCGCCCGTCATGACGCTGCCATTGGTAAACCCCCAGCAGAAGTCGGTGAAGCCCTCACCCTGCGCCTGCATGTCGCAGTAGATCCGGGCCCCTGCGATAGTCGCCTCGATCTTGGCTCGCGCGCGGATGATGCCCGGATTCTTCAAGAGGCGCGCGATGTCCCGCGCGCCGAATCGGGCCACCTGCTCGGGCTCGAACCCGGCGAACGCGTCCCGGAAGCTGTCGCGTTTCCTGAGAACGGTGATCCAGGCCAGCCCCGCCTGGAAGCCCTCGAGCATCAGCATCTCCCAGAGCATGCGGGCGTCGCGCTGCGGCACGCCCCACTCCTCGTCATGATAGGTCCGCATCAGCGGATCGCCATCGGCCCATGAGCAGCGGTGAAGGTTCGCCACAGGGGGTGCGATTGAATGGAAGCAGGGGAGCCGACGCATATTGCGTGGCCGCTGCTCTACGTAACCGCGGCGGCGACGGGCACGCAACCGTTTCCGCGCTTCCCCTGTCTCACGCACAACCAGATCGGACGCCCCTGGCGCAACGAGGTTCGGTGGACGAGTTCGAACTCCTGACGAGAGCCAGGGCGGGTGACCCGGCGGCTGAGCGTGCGCTCTACGACGCGCACGTCGACCGCGTGTATCGGCTCGCCTACCGCCTGGCCGGGACCGATGATCTCGCGCAGGACTTCACGCAGGACACGTTCATCCGCGCGTTCGACCGGCTGCATGATTTCCGCGGCGACTCCACGTTCGCCACGTGGCTTCACGCCATCGCCGTGTCGGTGTCGCTCAACGGATTGCGCAAGGTGAAGCTGTTGCACGCGCGGGAAACAGACCTGGACGACGCACGCGATCAGGGCGTTCCCACGCGTCGCGCCGAGCCCGATCTGAAACAGCGCCTCGCGCAGGCGATAGACGCTCTGCCGCCGGGCTATCGGACGGTGTTCGTGATGCACGACGTGGAAGGGTTCACGCACGAGGAAATCGCGGGCGCCTTGGGGCTCCAGCCCGGCACGTCGAAGGCGCAACTGTCACGGGCGCGCGCCAGGCTGCGCGTCGAGCTGGCGGACTATGCAGGAGAATGGACGGCATGACCGACGATCAGTTCGAACAATTCCTGCGGCGCGAAGCACGCAGCTACAACGATCCTCCGCCCACGCCGCGCGACGAGCTGTGGGCCCGCATCAGCGCTGAGCGCCGCGACCGGCGCGCCGCACCGCGTCGCTCCGTCACGGGCCGAGTCTGGTGGATCGCCGGCTTCGCCATGGCCGCCGCGCTCGTGCTCGGTGTCGGCATTGGCTATTCGCTTCGCGGTCCCGCGGCACCCGGCCGCATCGCACAACAGACGTCGACGGTGCCGGCACCCGCAACCACCAGTCAACCGAACGCGCTCTACAGTGCCATCACGACCGAACATCTGGCGCACGCCGAGGCGCTGCTCACGTCATTCCGCGCCGAGTCCGAGCACGGCACCGTGGATCCGCAAATCACCGAGTGGGCTGGCGACCTGCTTGGCACCACGCGCCTGCTGCTCGATTCGCCCGACGCGACCGACCCGCGCGTACACAAGCTGCTTGGCGATCTCGAGCTCGTACTCACGCAGATCACGCAGCTCGGCGCCGAGCAGCACGCTGCACCCGGCGCCGTGCGCAACGAGTTGAATCTGATCGACCAGTCGCTGCGCGACCGCGACATGATGACCCGCATTCGCAGCGCCACCCCGGCCGGCGCCGGCACGGCGCTCCTGACCGGCACCTGAGGAGACAGCTCCATGACGAGATTGCCTGCAGTTCTGTTCGTGATCGTGGCGGCCGTTACCATCGCGCCCCGCGCCGCACTCGCCAGGCCGGATGATCCCTTCCGAACGGTGGCGCCTCCAGCCGCGTTTCCATCGGACAGCGCCGACTCATTGTACCGTACGGCGCGCCAGGCGCTCAACGATGGCGACTATCGCCGCGCCGCGGATCTCTTTCGGCGCATCGCGGAGCGCTTTCCGACGTCGTCGTACGCCGGCGACGCGCTGTACTGGCAGGCGTTCGCGCTCTACCGTCGCGGCGGCACTGATGACCTGCACGCCGCGCTCACGAGCCTGCAGCACCAGAAGGCGCGATTCCCGTCGGCTGCCACGCATGGCGACGCCGATGCCCTGGTCACACGGATTCGGGGCGAGTTGGCGAAGCGCGGCGATTCACGCTACGCCGCCGACATTCGCCGCACCGCCGACTCGGCCGTGCAGGGATGCCCGCGCGAGCATGACGACATTCGCGTCGCGGCGCTCAACGCACTCATGCAGATGAACGCGGATCAGGCGCTTCCCGTGTTGAAGAAAGTGCTCGCGCGACGCGACGGGTGCTCCGAACCACTGCGCCGGAAGGCCGTGTTCATCGTGGCGCAGCAGAAGAGCGACGAGAGCGCGAGCATGCTGCTCGAGGCCGCGCGCAGTGATCCGAGCCCCGAAGTACGCCGGCAGGCCGTGTTCTGGCTTGGCCAGGTGCCGGGCGATCGCACTGTGACACTGCTCGACTCGATCGTGCGCTCCTCGAAGGACGAAGACCTGCAGGACAAGGCGATCTTCGCGCTCTCGCAGCACCCGGGCGCGCGCGCCAGCCAGGCGCTGCACGATCTCATTACGAGCACCACCGCCTCCGACGACGTGAAGGCTCGCGCGATCTTCGCGCTTGGCAACCTTCGCGGAGATCAGGGGGACGTCACGTATCTGAAGGATCTGTTCACGACGCTCAAGAGCGACGATTTGAAGGAGCGTGTACTGCAGTCGATTGCGCAGGGGGGCAAGGACGGGCAGTGGCTCACTGGGCTGGCCGCCGACCCGAATCAGAGCATCGAGCTGCGCAAGAAGGCGCTCTTCTGGGCGGGCCAGAGCGGCGTGTCCATTGCCGACATTTCGCAAATGTATGGATCACTGAAGAATACGGAACTCAAGGAACAGGCCATCTTCGTCTTGTCACAGCGCTCGGATACCGAGGCTACGGACAAGCTGTTCGACATCGCGCGGCGGGACCCGGATCCCGAGTTGCGCAAAAAGGCCGTGTTCTGGCTCGGCCAGCGCAACGATCCCCGCGTGCGGCAATTCCTCGAGGAGCTCGTGAATCATGATTCGAACTGAGCGTCTTCGGTGGCGCGCCGCAGCCGCCGTGGGGTCTTCACTCACGGACCCTGTTCTGTCTGCCGCGATCACATGTCTCGTCATGTTCACGTCCTTGACCGTGCTCGCCACGCCGGCACGCGCGCAGCAGTCGCTCGCGCAACGCATCGGCGCGGTGACCGGCGCCGCCGAGCTGCGCTTCGCGTCGCGACCAGACGTGTGCGGCGATGGCGGGCGATCATTCTCGTTTCGGAGCAACTCTGACTGGGGCGGCCGCTGCCGGCACGGGCCCGTGCAGGTGCGACTCACCGTGTCGAACGGCGCGGTCACGAGGTTGCAGACGTTCGTGGGTGGATCACCCGACAGCAGCGTCGATGGCGGCACTGACCTTGGTTCCGTCAGCACACACGCCGCAGTCGAATATTTTCTGAACCTGGCACGCGGTCCGGATACCCCGGAGCGCGTGGCGGCGGATGCGATACTTCCGGCCGCCCTGGCGGACAGCACGACGATCGCTCCCGACCTGCTCTCACTCGCGAAGGATCACGCGCGTCCCACGACTGTGCGCAAACGCGCCCTCTTTTGGGCCGGCCAGGTGGGGGAAGCCGGCGTGCTCGAACCCGTGCGCGCCATCGCGCTCGACGGCACGGATACCGAGGCCATTCGCAAGGAGGCGGTGTTCGTGCTGTCGCAATTCCCCGAGGACTCCGGTGTGCCCGCCCTGATTGCAATTGCCCGTGATACCACAGGCAGCATGCCCGTGCGGAAACAGGCGCTCTTCTGGCTCGGGCAGAAGGATGATCCACGGGTCGCGCAGTTCCTGACTTCCATCCTCGAACACTGAGCGGAGCATGACGCCATGAGATCCATCATGACGATCGCCGTGCTCGTCATCGCGGCAACGGCTTCGGCGGGTGCCGCGCGCGCGCAGGCACTGTCGCAGCGCGTTCGCGCCGTGGGCGATGGCGTGGTGCAGGTGCGCTTCGCCTCACGCGACGGCGTGTGCGGCAACGGCCGCGGCAGCATCGGATCGAGCGGGCGCACGTTTTACAGCCAGGGTGCTTCGGCAGGCGACGCGGCAAGCTGGCGCGACTGGTGCGAGCCCGGGCCCGTGCGCGCCGAGCTCACGGTACAGGGTGGCAAGGTGGAACGCGCACGCGTGTTCGTTGGCGGCAATGACTCCTCCAGTGCCGTGCACGATCTGGGCATCGTGCCCGCGACGGATGCCGCGAACTATTTTCTGGATCTCGCGAGCAGAGCGAACAGCGGTAGCGTGGGGGAAGACGCCATTCTCGCCGCGGTGCTCGCGGACAGTGCGACGCCATGGCCAGCTCTGTTTCCCATCGCGCGCGACCCGTCGCTGCCTCGGGCCACGCGGCAGGGGGCAACCTTCTGGTTGAGCCAGGCCGCCGCGGCGGTCATCAACAACCGGGCGCTGTTCGGCGATCGCGACGACAGCGCGCGGTCGGATGATGAGGACGTACGCGCCCAGGCGATCTTCGCCCTCTCACAGCAACCCCACGCGGAGGGTGTGCCCGCGCTCGTGCGCGTGGCCCGGAGCAATCACGATCCGGCGCTGCGGAGCAAGGCGCTGTTCTGGCTGGGCCAGTCCGGTGACCCGAGGGCAATGGATCTGTTCGGCGAAATCCTGAAGGGGAAAAATCCGTGAACTGACCCCGCCCCACTAGCCCACCCCACTACCCCGCCCCTGGGAATCGGCAATCGGGAATGGGGAATCGTGGGAATGGGGAATGGGCGCGGACGGCCACCCCTGTTCCCCATTCCCGATTGTCCCTTCCCGGATCAAAAGGGGCAGAGTCGATTGATTCTCATCAGCTGGCGGCGACCGGACACCCGCGACCGTGGTTTAACCAGCTATGAAAGCGAGACAGGATTTCAGGATGGACAGGATTTACAGGATTCTCACGGTGCCGTTCCAAAAAGCATTCGCCGTCATTCAGCGAACTCATTGAAGCCTTGGGGCTCGGCTCCCAACAATCCTGTTAATCCCGTCAATCCTGAAATCCTGTCTTCTTTGGGCGACCAATGAGGTCAGAGTCGGTTGAAACCGGGAATCGGCAATCGGGAATGGGGAATCTTCCACGACCCACCGCCCCGCCCTTGGGAATCGGCAATCGGGAACGGGGAATCGTGGGAATGGGGAATGATGTGGCGGGGGGAGGCGGCGGTGAAAAAAAACGCGGTGGGGTGCGGCGTGGGGAGGTCTTCCTCCCCGATTCCCCATTCCCGATTGCCGATTCCCGGATCAAAGGGGGCAGAGTCGATTGATTTTCAA
>DASUKE010000028.1:0-13920 GCA_036278895.1 Gemmatimonadaceae bacterium | reverse complement strand
TGGATCTGCGGCCGGTGACGCAGCGCCAGCTCAATGCCATCGCCCACAAACTCAACACCCGCCCGCGCCAGACGCTCGGGTGGAAAACCCCCGCCGAGGCGCTGGCGGAAATTGTTGCACCGACCGGTTGAGACCACCTGTAAATCCTGTCAATCCTGAAATCCGTCCCCTTCCAATAGCTGCTTGAACAACGGTAGCTGGTGCCCGGTCGCTGCCGGCTGGTGAAGACCGATCGACTCTGACCCCATTGATCCAACTCGCGCGGAATCACGTTTGCGCCGAGGCGCGTGGCCGCGCGACCACCGCAGAGCTAGCGCCATCCGTCTCGCGTTCCGCGATCCGCCGCGGGCGGGAGACCGTCACCGCCGATCCGTCCGCGATGAACGCCGACGCGGGTTCCGCCGCGAGCGCTTGATTGAATGGGCCCCCATACAGATCGCGCAGCCCGCCGCCCAGGCGTGGCTCCGCGGCCGTCCACGTGCGCCAGGCCGGATGGTGCACCGCGTATTCCACGGTCCCGCCATCGCGCTGCCGCGTGTATCCCCAGTAATGATTCGCGATGAACGCCGACTCCGAATCGGCCGCGGGCACCGCTGCCGCACCGATGGCGGTGGCCGCCACACCGTGCCAGCCGCCACCAACACGCGCCTCGTAGATGAGCCGCCCCGGCGCCTCGGTGCCCCTGGCCGGCGCCACGCTCCGCATGCGCGCCACCCGATACGGCTCGTTGTACCACCACCGCGCGACCAGCGCGATGGCCGGCCGTGCGACGAGTTCGCGCACGAATACCACGCCGTGGCGCACCTCACCATCCGCCAGTTCCCGCCGCACGTAGAAGCGCAAGTTCAGTTCGTCGAATCTCCCGTGCAGCGGTACGGCGACGCCGGCCAGCCGGGTGCGGAGAAAGCGGAATCCCACCACGCTCACGAGCGCACGGCCCTGCCACAGATCCAGCGACGTGCCCGGAGGCACCAGCGGCTCGAGCAGCCCGGCGTCCACGTCATAGCTGAGCATGACGATGTAGCGCCACTCCGCGCGCAGGAACACGCGCACGCCGGTTTCCGCGTTTACATTGCCCATGATCGCATCCGTCGCCCCGCTCGCGCTCGCATGATCCCGCTCTCCGTTCTCGATCTCGCGCCCATCGTACAGGGCGGCGACGCCGCCACTGCGTTTCGCAACTCCCTGGATCTGGCGCGCCACGCCGAGCGTTGGGGGTACACGCGCTACTGGCTGGCGGAACATCACAACATGCCGGGCATCGCGAGCGCCGCGACGTCCGTGGTGATCGCCCACGTCGCCAGCGGAACCGGCACGATTCGCGTCGGCGCCGGTGGTGTCATGCTGCCCAACCACGCCCCGCTCGTGATTGCCGAACAGTTCGGTACATTGGCATCACTGTACCCCGGCCGGATAGACCTGGGACTCGGCCGCGCGCCGGGTACGGACCAGCTCACGGCGCGCGCGCTGCGGCGCCATCGCACCGGCGACGCGGACGACTTCCCGCAGGAGGTCATCGAGCTCCTGTCGTACTTCCAGGTTCCACAGCCAGGGCAAGCCGTGCGTGCGGTACCCGGCGCGGGACTCGATGTCCCCATCTGGATCCTCGGCTCGAGTCTGTTCGGCGCCGCGCTCGCCGCGGAGCTGGGGCTGCCCTATGCCTTTGCGTCGCACTTCGCCCCCGCGCTCATGATGGATGCCATTGACCTGTACCGCACGCGCTTCCGTCCTTCAGAGACGCAGTCGCGCCCATACGTGATGCTCGGCCTCAATGTATTCGCGGCACCGCGCGAGACTGACGCGCGCCGGTTGCTGTCGTCGCTGCAACAGGCATTCGTGAACCTGCGCCAGGGAAACCCCGGCCCGCTGCCGCCGCCTGTGGATGGATTCGAGGCGCGGTTGACGCCGCTCGAACGCATGGGGCTGGAGGAGCGGCTGCGCTGTTCGGTCGTGGGCGACGAGGCCGGCGTTCGACGCGGGCTCGAGGAATTCGCGGCCCGTACCGGAGCGGACGAACTCATGGTGTCGGCGCAGATCTTCGACCACGCGGCCCGCCTGCGTTCGTACGAGATCACCGCCGCGGCGGCCGGCATGATTGCGGCGCGTCCGCCTGCGCCGGCGTGACGGTCGGCCGTCCGTCGCGCCGCCACGCGGTGGCAGCGGCGGTGGCGGTGGCGGTGGCGCGGCACAATCGTCACATTGGAGGCGCTGCACGCCCGCACCGTCCCTCCCGCTCCCTTCGATGTTCCTCCGCACGCATCAGTTCGCGCACGTCTCCCGCAACTCATTCATGCGCCCGTTCCTCGGCCATCTTGCCGGCGTGCTCCTCGTGCTCACCGCGGCGAGTCTGCCCGCTGCGGCGCAGACCGCTCCCTCTCCGACCACGTCCGAGGTCTTTTCGCGCTTCGCGGATCGCGTCATCAAGATTCACGTCGTCGAGACCAGCTCCTCCGCCAAGGCGGAGCTGGGAACCGGCTTCTTCATTTCAGCTGATGGCCACGTGATCACCAACTATCACGTGATCTCCAAGGTCGCGAACGACCCCGCGCGCTATCGTGCCGACTGGATCGACGCGACCGCCACTGCGCATCCGCTGCATCTGCTGGCCGTGGATGTGGCGCGCGACCTGGCCATCCTCAAGGCGGACTACCATCCCGCCGCGTTCTTCACCCTCGCGCCCGCCACCGTGACGCAGGGCACCAGGCTGTATTCCATGGGACACCCGAACGATCTGGGGCTGAGCATCGTCGAGGGGACGTACAACGGGCTCCTCAGGTACACGCTCTATCCGAAGATCCACTTCAGCGGCGACATCAATCCGGGAATGAGTGGCGGTCCCGCCATCACGCAGGACGGCCGCGTCGTCGGCATCAACGTCGCCACGGAAGGCGACGGCATTGGCTTTCTCGTGCCGGTCGCCAACGCCGTGGCGCTCGCCCAGCGCGCGCTCGCGCCGGGATACGAGCCGCCAAAGAGCTTCCTCAATGTCATCGGATCCCAGCTCCTGGCCTATCAGGATGAGTACCTCGCCAGGCTGTTCACCGATTCCACGCCCACGGTCACGCTCGGGAGCTACCGCCTGCCGACGCAGCCCGCGCCATTTTTCAAGTGCTGGGCAGACGCGACGCGCCACAGCGCCGATCGGCCGTACGACTTCATCTCACACCGCTGCTCTACCGACGACTACGTGTTTCTCTCACCCGATCAGTCCACGGGCACTGTCGAGATGGATCACCGGCTCTACACGAGCTCGGAGCTCGGCCCCGTGCGCTTCTACGCGCTCTACCAGGCGCGCTTCCAGGCTGGCAGCGACGACATGGACGGCGACCCGAACGACGTCACGCGCTTCGCGTGCGAGACGCGCAATGTCCGCCACGACTCGACGCTCGTGCGGGCGGTGCTCTGCCTCAGGCGCTACGTGAAATTCGCCGGACTGTATGACGCCGTGCTCAAGGCGGCGGTCATCGGTCAACCCAACAGCGGACTCTTCACGACGCTCACGCTCTCGGGTGTGAGCTTCGAGAACGCCGAACGTCTGTCCACGCGCTATCTCGCACAGATCGCCGTCACCAGCGCGGCGCCATCCCGATGAGCGACCGTCTCATTTTCGAAGTGCTCGACGGCCATGCGCGCGTCGCCTCGCGCACACACGTTGACGAACTGCCCGCCACCATCGGCCGCGGCTTCGACAACAGCGTGGTGCTCGACGATCCCTACGTGTGCCCCACCCACGTTCGCATCGATCGCACGGAGACCGGTGAGCTCGTGGTGGAGGATGTCGGTAGCGTGAACGGACTCTATGCGACTGGCGACAACGCACGCGTCGCCCAGCTCCCGCTGCGCCACGGCACACGCTTCCGGATCGGCCGCACCGTTGTGCGCTATCACGATCCCCGTGAGCCGGTTCCACCCACTCTCGTCGAAGCCGTCCGTCCCGCCGCGCCGCCGGAAGCCGCATCGGGGCGCCTGGCGTGGATCGACTGTGCGTGGCTCGCCTCCGGACGTGCGCGTGCCGCGGTGATCGTGCTGTCGTTCCTGTTCCTTACGGCCATGGATTTCACGGGCGTCTTCGATCGATCACCGATCGCCAAGGCGCTCACGCTGGCCCTCGGCTTCCTGGTGCTGCTCGTCGTATGGGCCGGCATCTGGGCACTCGCCACGCGTGTCGTGTCGCAGCGCTTCGCGTTTGCCAGACATCTGGCGTTCGCGTGGCTCATTGCGGTTGCCTTCGTGATCTGGGGCAATCTCGAACAGTGGATGTCCTTCGTCGCTCCCGCCGGCAGCATCGCGGAACTGTTCACCGTGCCGCTGGCGCTCGTCCTCGGCGTCGTGCTGATCGCCGGCCATCTGGGGATCGCATCGTCCATGCCGCGCAAACGGCGCCTGCTCACCTCCCTCGCCGTCACCGGCGGCGTTACCGCGATCGTGCTCCTCTTCGGCCTGGTGAGCAGTCAGGAGTTCACGACGAAAATGGATTACGAGGGCCAGCTCAAGCCCATGCCGGCGCGGTTCGTTCCCGCGGAATCGCTGAACGAGTTTGCCACGGACGCCCGCGCGCTGCGCGTCAAGGTCGACAAGATGAAGCCCGACACGGCAGGCGCGCAGTAGCGCCGCATCCGTATGGAGGTGGAATGGCTGGCGTGGACGCCGCAGCACCGAGAGCCGGGGAACGCGGCACGCGCGAAGGATTGCGCAGCATCCTGCTCGGCGCGGCCTTCCTCATGGCGACGAGCGCCATTGGCCCGGGCTTTCTCACCCAGACGAGCGTGTTCACCGCGCAGTTGGGCGCCAGCTTCGGCTTCGCCATTCTGGTGTCCATCCTGTTCGACCTCGGTGCGCAGCTCAACATCTGGCGCGTCATCGCGCTGTCGGGCCGGCGCGCGCAGGACATTGCGAACGATGTGCTGCCCGGACTCGGGCATGTCCTGGCGCTGCTCGTCGCCGCCGGCGGTCTCGCGTTCAACATTGGCAACGTGGCGGGAGCGGGGCTCGGACTGAATGCCATGCTCGGCGTGGCGCCCGTGACGGGTGCCCTGGTGAGTGCCGCCGTGGGCATCGCAATCTTCCTGGTGCGTGAGGCAGGCCGCGCCATGGATCGCTTCGCGCAACTCATGGGATTCGTCATGATCGCGCTCACGGTGCTGGTGGCGTGGGTGTCGCGCCCGCCACTCGCGGAGGCCGCGCTGCGGACGGTGTGGCCGGCCCATGTGGATGCATTCATCGTGGTCACCATCGTGGGCGGCACGGTGGGCGGGTACATCACCTTCGCCGGCGCGCATCGTCTGCTGGACGCCGGAGTGACCGGTCGCGCCGCGTTGCCTCAGGTGATGCAGTCGGCCACGACGGCGATTGGCGTGGCGTCACTCATGCGCGTGCTGCTCTTCCTCGCCGCCTTCGGCGTGGTGGCGCAGGGGTTGCGGCTCGACACCGCGAATCCGCCGGCGTCGGTGTTCCAGCTTTCGCTGGGGAATGTCGGCTACCGGCTGTTCGGCGTCGTGATGTGGTCGGCCGCCATCACGTCCGTGGTGGGGTCCGCGTACACGTCTGTTAGTTTCCTGCGCACGCTGAGCGTCACCATCGAACGGCACTGGCGCGCGGTGATCGTCGCGTTCATCGCCGTGTCCACCATGGTGTTCGTGCTCGTGGGCAGGCCGGTGAAGGTGCTCATTCTCGTCGGCGCGCTCAACGGACTCATTCTACCCGTGTCGCTCGGCGTGATGCTGGTGGCCGCCCACACGCCGCGGGTCGTCGGCGCGTACCGGCATCCGTGGGTGCTCACGGCGCTGGGCACCATCGTTGCGCTGAGCATGGCGATCCTGGGCGCGTATACGCTTGGGCAGGAGCTGCCGCGGCTCCTGCCCTGATCACATCGCTACTTCGACTGCCCTGATCCGATGTGCTTCGCCAGGCTCTCGAGAAATGGCCTGACGATGGCCGGTGCCGCCGTGCCGTCGGTCGTGAGCAGGTGTCCGACGCTTGTGCGCGTGCCGCCCTGCTCGGCTTCCGGCGCGTTCGCAAAGGCCTTCCTGTTGGCGCGGTAGTCGATCTCCCACTTCGTGCCGGTGATCTTCACGCCCGCAAACAACCCCTTGGTCTTGGAGTACGAGTAGATCTCCGCCTGCGCCTTGTAATCAGTGGACGCCGATACGTCGCGCCCCACGGGGCCGGCGGCCACCGATGCCGCCACGCCGAGGTCGAGGGAGTTCGTCGCGATGGTGCGGGGCGCGTTCCGGTTGACGAAGATGAGCACGATGTCGGCGGACTGCGCGCCGATCTGCAGTCCGAAGCTGCCGCCCTTGAGGCCCACGTAACTCGGCATGCTCCAGCCGGTCGGGGTGCGACAGCTCACCAGCCCGAAGCCGGCGCGACCGCCCACACCGAACCCCGCCTGAATGACGCCGGGCACGACGGCCACGCAGACGGCCTGCGCGAGCAGCGCGTTGGGGGGAGCCGAGTCGGGCACGGCCACGAGCTCGGCCAGGACCTCGCCCGCCCGAGTCGCGCGATCGGCGAGCTTGTCGTCCTGTGCCGCCAGCGAGGAGGACACGACGACGGCGAACAACAGGGCAATGGGAACGATATGGCGAACGGCGGCGCCAGCTTTCGTGCCCCGACGGCTGACAAACATGCAATCACCTCATGGACGGTACGACCGGGAAATGTAGCGAGGCGCCAGGCTCGCCCTGGTACATTCTCCCCGCGCTCGGCCTTGCGCGGCTAGGTACCGGACTCAATAGTAGGCGCTTCTTTCGCCCAAGTCAGCGCAGAGGGCGGCGCCAGTGTGGCTCCCGTTCCGGTCAGCGAGCGGTGTCGTGGAAGGCAGGAGGAATGACGGATGCCGAGCTCCGGAAGTGCGCCGCGCGGAACTGCCACACTCTACGATCGCCTTGGCGGCGTGTACGGCATCGCCGCGATCGTGTCGGACTTCATTGATCGGATCCTCACCGATCCCCGGCTCAATGCCAACCCGCGCGTCCAGGAGGGACATCACCGGGTGCCTGCCGCGGGCTTCAAGTTCCTGGTCACGGAGTATCTCTGCTCGGTGACCGGCGGTCCACAGCAGTATTCGGGGCGTTCCATGGGCGACTCCCACCGGCATCTCATCGTTTCCGGTGAGGAGTGGGAGGCATTCATGGATGACCTGCGGTTGTCACTGGACGCCTTCGACGTGCCACGCGCGGAACAGCAGGAGCTGGGAGCCATCATCGAGAGCAAGCGGGACGAAGTCGTCATTCGCGCATCTCGCGGGTAGAGGCACGCCGCGGCAGCGGTCCGCAGAAACAAATGGACTGGAACGGAGGGCGACGATTCAGGCTGCGAGTACGAACGTTCCGTTGGCCGCCAAAAGCATTAATATCAATGCATCTCCTACAGCCGAGGGCGAGATGACAGACAATGTCAACGTAGCCGCAGCAAATCCGCTTCCGTTCGGACTGCTCTGTTATGGTGCATCGGTGTTCATCTTGTCGGGATTCCTGTGGGGTGCGTTACAGCCCCAACCTGCCATCGGATACGCGCTATTCACTGGAGGGCTGGGGATGTTCCTGGCCGGGATTGCGGCGTATCGCGCCGGAAACACCTTCGCCACGACGGTGCTGGCGGGGTATGGTGCATTCTGGTCCTCCACAGCGATCTACATCTGGTTCTTTGCCGGGAAGTCCCCGGACCTGAATGCCGACATGGCGTGGATCGCGGTCGCCTGGGGCATCTTCACGCTCTACATGTTCGTGGCGTCGCTGCGCACCGGGCTCCCCGCTGTCCAGATTCTGCTCGGTCTGCTCTTCATTCTGTTCCTCTTTCTGTGGATCGCCATGGCGTTTCACGCGGGCGCATGGGCGCTCAAGATCGCCGCGATCGCCGGCATCCTCTCCGCACTGGATGCCTGGTTCGAATCGTATCGTGAGGTAATGGCGAGTCTGGCACCGGTGGTGCCCATCACCTGAGTGCGGCGGCAGCACGCACGATGCAGGAACGCGCGGAGGGTTCCGCAGTGGAGCTCTCCGCGCGCAGTGCATTCGAGGCGCCTCAATCGCGGAACGGCGACTTGCGCGGTCCGTCGGCTGGATGAGTGAGCGTGCTTTTCTCGAGGAGACGCCGCAACTCCTGGTCCGTGAGCTCGAACGGATCGGATTCATGGCTGGGCGGCGTGATGCGCCGGGGTCCGCCGGGATTGTCCTCACCGGGCTCGAAGATCCATTCGGCGTGCGACCGGTCACGCACGTCCCAGTTCTTCCCTGCTCCGTCAACGAACTTGCGGTAGCTCATCGTGCCTCCGATGCAACCGGTGCAGCCGGCGGTTCGCCGGCTGTCGTTTTCGGTGGTGACAGATGTCGATGAAATCCCAGATCCTGGCCCGTCCGTAATTTCGTGATGTAGGTGATCTGTCCCGTGTGCATGGAGAAATGCTCCACGACGTGATAGACCGCCTCGAGGATGGTGACATCATTTCCCTGAATGTGCCGGATCTCGAGCAGCGCATCCGGAGAAATGTTGGCGAGCACCTGCTCCGCCTCCTCCACGGTCGCGGTGAGCGCCGCCATCAGCTCCGCACCAGGAATTGCGGTGCGCTCGGCGAATTCGCGGGGACGATCGCGCGCATCGGGCGCGCCGCCCACGCCACTCACGATCCACTGCCGCACGTTGCCTGACAGGTGCAGCAGCAGGTTGCCAATGCTGTTGGACGTGTCATTGGGGCGCCACCAGATATCGTCGTCGGAGAGTTTGTTCGCACACGCCGCGATCTTGGGCAGGAAATCGCGCAGCAGGAACTGGCGGGAGTGATCGAGAAAGGACTGGCCAATATTCGTCATGGCATTGCGCTCGCGCTTGGGGTGATGTCGTGAAGGTAGACGCACACGGGCGGACGGGAAATGGGGGCGCACATGCCTTGACAGGCATATACTCATCTGGCTATATATCCATCATGGACTCATCCTTCACCATCGTCGCGGAGCCCAACAGACGGGCCATCCTGCGCCTGCTGCTCTCGTCCGAGCGCTCCGTGGGAGAGATCGAGCGCGAGCTTCGCCTGTCGCAGCCGTCCGTCTCCAAACACCTGCGCGTGCTGCGAGAGGCGGGGTTCGTCGAGTCCCGCGTCGAGGCGCAGCGTCGCCTCTACCGACTGCGACCGGAGCCCTTCGCGGAGCTCGATGAGTGGCTCGTTCCCTTCCGCCGCTTCTGGTCGAAGCACGTCGATGCCCTGGAGCAGCACCTGCGAAAAATGGAGAACACGCCCCATGCGAAAGGAAAGAAAAGACATGACAAACCGTGAGCACTACACGCCCGGTGCCGCTTCGGGTGCCGAGATCCGCAAACATGGAGACACGTGGACGCTCGTGCTGGTGCGCGACCTCTCCCAGCCGCCAGCCACGGTGTGGACGGCTCTCACGGACCCCGAGCATCTTCGCGAATGGGCTCCATACGATTCCGACCGGAACCTCGGCACGGTTGGCACGGCAACGCTCTCGACAGTGGGGGCGCCGACGCCGCATGTATCCGAGACAGCCGTGAAACGCGCCGACGCTCCCAGGCTGCTCGAGTTCAACTGGGGGGGACAGGAAATCCGTTGGCAACTGGACCCGCTGCCAGACGGCGGCACCAGGCTCACGCTCTGGCACAACATTGACCGCGGATTCGTTTCCATGGGCGCCGCGGGCTGGCACATTTGCTTCGACGTACTGGAGCGTTTCCTCGCCGGTCAGCCCATTGGACGTATCGCCGGTGCCCAGGTCATGCAGTTCGAAGGCTGGCAGCGACTGAACGCCGAGTACGCGACGCAGTTCGGCGCAGCGACGCTCCGCCATGGTTCATGACGAGCGTCCACGGTTGTGTACCTGAACAACCTCTCGAACGTCGAGGATCAGACCATGAAAAAGTCGGGCACAGGCCAGGGCCGGCCGGCATCGGAGCTCATCTCGAACAGAATCGCCGAACTGAAGGATTGGCGCGGGGAAACACTCGGCAGAATGCGCACGCTCATCAAGGAGGCAGACCCGGACATCGTCGAGGAGTGGAAATGGATGGGGACGCCGGTCTGGTCGCACGACGGCATCATCTGCACGGGCGAGTCCTACAAGCATGTCGTGAAGCTGACGTTCATGAAGGGCGCGTCGCTGAAGGATCCGGCCCGTCTCTTCAATTCGAGCCTCGAGGGTAATGCTCGCCGCGCGCTCGACATCCATGAAGGGGAAGAAGTCGACGCGACCGCGTTCAAGGCGCTCATTCGTCAAGCTGTCGCCCTCAACGAGTCCGGCAGGTCGAAGCCGGCGAAACAGGCGAAGCAGCCGACGCAGACGAAGTCGCCGAAGCCCGGGAAGCCCGGGAAGCCGTCGAAGCCGTCGAAGCCGTCGAAGCCGTCGAAGCCGGCGAAGCCGGCGAACCAGCCAAAACCCTGAGGAACCCGGGTCCCCGTATTGACGTAACAATATTTCTTGATACATTTACGCGCATGACGAGCACCGCACCGGATCTCGCGCGCGCCGCAGAGCTGTTTCATGCCCTTTCCGATGAAACGCGTCTCGACATCATGGAGATGCTCAAGGTTGGCGAGCGCTGCGTCTGCGAGTTGCAGGACGCGCTCGATTCCGCCCAGTCGCGGCTCTCCTTTCACCTGCGCGTGCTCAAGGACGCCGGCCTCGTGACGGATCGCAAGGAAGGACGCTGGTCGTACTACCGCATCGCTCCCGACGTCGTGCGCGAGGTGCACGACCTCGCCGTCGCGCTCAGGCCGTCGAAGGCGAAGACATTTGCCGCTGCGCGGCGCTGCTGCGACTGAGCGCCACCACGATCTGATCCCCATGTCGAACCGCAATCCCCTGACCGATGCACAACATATCAACCATTCTTGATCGCAGGAGCGCTCCATGACCGATCTCCCCCAGGGCGATGCCCTCACCGCCACTGTCCGCGACAAGTACGGTGCAGCCGCCCGCCGCGTGCTTTCAGGAAGCGAGCTCCCAGCCGAGTGCTGCGGCTCCAGCGGATGCTGCGGCAGTGCGGCCGCGCCGTCGTGCGATCCCATCTCGTCGGATCTCTACCTGGCCAGCGAAACCGCCGAGCTGCCGTCCACCGCCACGCTGGCCTCGCTCGGCTGCGGCAACCCTACCGCGCTCGCCGAGCTGCATGAAGGCGACGTCGTGCTCGACCTCGGCTCCGGCGGCGGCATTGACGTGCTGCTCTCGGCCCGGCGCGTCGGAGAAACGGGGAAGGCCTATGGGCTCGACATGACCGACGACATGCTCGAGCTCGCGCGGCGCAACGCCGCTGATGCGGGTGTGACGAACGTCGAGTTCCTCAAGGGACAGATCGAGCAGATTCCCCTCCCTGACAATTCGGTGGATGTCATCATTTCCAACTGCGTGATCAACCTCTCGGGCGACAAGGCGCGAGTGCTCGGGGAGGCGTTCCGCGTGCTCCGTCCGGGCGGCCGCTTCGCCGTGTCCGATGTGGTGGTTCAGGGTGAGTTGCCGCCTGACGTGAAGCGGAGCATGGAGCTCTGGGTGGGATGTGTGGCCGGAGCCCTGCAGGATGCCGAGTTCATCACGCTGCTGACGAACGCCGGCTTTGAGGAGGCGCGCATCGAGATGACACGCACGTACGACATCGAGGATGCGCGCGCCTTCCTGGTGAATGCCGGAGTGGATGTGGATCGCGCGGCGGCGGAGGTGGCGGGCCGGGTGGGCGCGGCGTTCGTTCGCGCGCGGAAGCCGGCGCGCTGAGCGCCGGCCGGACGCTGTCAGCGAACCGCTAGGGGAGGCGCGGCATACGCTCCGGCGGCAACCGATCGAGCAGACGCAGCAGCCCGTCGAGCAGCGTGAGCGGATGGGGCGGGCACCCCGGTACGTACAGGTCCACGGGCAGCGCCGGCGGCACGCCAGCGATTTCGCCGCTCCCACGGAACGGCCCTCCTGAAATGGCGCACGCACCCACGGCAATGACGATGCGTGGGGCCGGCATTGCCTCGTACACCTTCTCCAGCGCCGCGCGCATGTTGTGATTCACGATCCCCGTAATCACGATGCCATCGGCGTGACGCGGCGACGCAACGAACTGCACACCAAAGCGCGTCAGGTCGAACACCACGTTGCCCAGTGCCACCAGCTCCGCCTCGCAGCCGCCACAGCTCCCGGCCACAACCGATCGCAGCCGCAGTGACCGCTTGAAGATGCGCTGCAGTCGTGCATCGAGCGCATGCGCCAGCTCCGGCTCACCCGCGCCAGTCACCAGCGCGTCGCGCGTTGACGTCGCCATGCGATGGTCGTGCGTGAAGCGGACCGTGCCCGCTGGTCCGCTGGTCGCTTCGTCCGGCGTGAACAGGCACGCACCCAGGTCAAGCGCCGCCTTGCCGTTGGGTGCGATCGTGAGGAGCGCGGAGGGCGCGGCGGCCTGCGCGTCGCCTGACGCGGAAGCGTGCAGATCGAGCACCGGCAAACCGCGAAAGCGTTCGGGAAAACGGGCGCCCTCATCGCGAACCTGAGCCGCGGGCGTCCCCTGCCGCAGTCGCGCACGCAGGAATTCAAACATCGCGCTCGAGTCCAACCGGCGCGGCCGGCGCAATGCTACAGGTCATGACCAGCGTACGAGAGGTTGAAGCTCTTGTTGCACAGCGGGAAATCGGAGATCTGATTGCCCGGCAGAGCGGCGGCCACCGCGGCCCAGTTGTGAAACGATGGATCGGTGACCTTGTGACGACGAATGCCGCCGGCATCATCGGTAATGACGACGTGGGCGATCTCGCCGCGCCATCCCTCCTCCATCGACACCGCGAGCTCGCCGGGCCGCAACGCCCCCACGCCGGCACGGATGTCACCGCGAGGCAGCGCCACGAGTTGATCGAGCACGAACTCGAGCGAACGCCGGATCTCCAGCCAACGGACCATGGCTCGCGCGTGCACATCGCCAGCCCACGCCGTGGACACGGGAATGTGAGCGAAGCGGAAAATACCGTACGGGTGGTCCTGCCGGACATCGCGCGCGACGGCGCGCGCACGCGCGACCGGTCCCACGAGGCCAAGTGCGTCGCACTGCTCGCGGGTCACGACGCCCACGTCTTCCAGGCGCGCCTGCACTGATGCGTTCTGGAACATCAGCCGCGCCACTGGCTCCAGCGCATCGCGCAGACCTTCCAGCCGCGCCCGCATCTCCCTCGCCATTTCTGCCGGCAGATCGAATGCCACTCCGCCCGGCCGTACGAGGCCGCGCCCAAAGCGACTGCCCGACAACATCATCAGGAGATTCAGGCATTCTCCGCGCATCGCGCCAAAAAAGGCTGCCGCGGGCTGATAGGCCACGTCCCCCGCGATCGCCCCCAGATCGCCAATGTGATTGGCGAGGCGCTCCAGCTCGAGGGCGATTCCGCGAATACTCTGCGCGCGCGCCGACTTCCGCGTGCGACTGAGCGCTTCGATCGCTCCGCAGTAGGCACTGCCATGGCCGATCGCCGTATCGCCCGCAATCGACTCGGCGATGATCGGCGCGCGTACCGCAGCGGCGGTTTCCAGCAGTCGCTCGACGCCGCGATGCTGCCACCCCAGCACGATTTCGAGAAACAGCACGTCCTCGCCATGTGCCTGAATGCGAAAATGCCCGGGCTCGATGACTCCCGCGTGCACGGGGCCAACCGCCACTTCATGCACTTCCTCGCCCTCGATGTGGAAGAATGCATATTCCGAGGGATCGAGCACGACGTTTGTCCGGCAACCCGGCCGATGATCGGGCAGATGCCGCCGCAGCGGTTTGAGCCACGGGTGGCCCACCGGCAGCACCGCGCACTGCTCGGCGATTTCCCGCTCGAAGGCGTGCGCCTGCGGACAGTGCGGCGTGAGCGCGGGATACTGCTCGCGCACGAGTGTGGTTTTCGCATCGAGCTCGCCGTGTGCATCGTCCGCCAGGATGGCGACGAGGCGCGTCATCTCGTCACCC
>DASUKE010000027.1:0-25197 GCA_036278895.1 Gemmatimonadaceae bacterium | reverse complement strand
CCAATTACCATCGCACCGTCCGTGC
This sequence comes from Gemmatimonadaceae bacterium, assembly GCA_036278895.1. GTDB lineage: Bacteria > Gemmatimonadota > Gemmatimonadetes > Gemmatimonadales > Gemmatimonadaceae > JADGGM01. The sequence continues at coordinate 25,172 of DASUKE010000027.1, read as the reverse complement.
AGGAGGCTCGGAACGAGAGACGCGCGGGTGAAACGATAACGGTTCGTTTCGATGAAGATCCCGCGCGTGTACAAGCGCTTGCCGCATGGAGTGAGAAGTGGAACGTCTGGAGTGTTGCGGAGCGCCCGGCACGGGCAGCGATGAAAGCATTCGAACACTTCTACGAGTTGAAAGGGCGAATTGATCGTGAGAGCGAGCGTGTGGAACTCCTTCTGGGAGACGGGCGGCTGCGTTGGGTATCCCCGAATGGGCCTACTGATTTTCCGATTCTCTTGCAAAGAGTCGAACTCGAGTTCGATGCTTCGGTACCTGAGTTCCATGTGCTCGACGCTGATCGTGCACCGGAGGTCTACTCCTCACTGATTCAGGAAAGTGAGGAGTTGCAACCTGCCACTCTGAACGAGCTCAGGCAGGAAGTGGAGCGGCTGGGGCTGCACCCCCTGGCGGGAGGAGAGACTTCCGCGTGGTTACGCCGCGTCGTGCAGCTTCTTGGCGCGCACGGCCAGTTCCGGGAAGAGCGCTCCAATAACACGCCAAGCCAGGACCCGCTGATCGAGCGGTGGCCGGTTCTTCTCCTCAGACAGCGCAGCGGAGGGTATGCTGCCGCATTCGACCGCGTGCTCCAAACGCTGGAGTCTGATCCGGATCTGCCTGCCGCAATGGAGCGACTGGTTGGTGTGGAATTGCCTGAGCCGGCGGACTCCGACGACGCGCCAGTTGCTACGGACTCGGCAGACTTCACGCGCGTGTGGAGCGAGCCGCCGGATGTCCTGTTGAGCAAACCGGCGAACCAGGAACAGATCCAGATCGCGCGCGCCATCGAGCAACATCGTGCGGTACTCGTCCAGGGTCCGCCCGGCACCGGAAAGAGTCACACCATCGCGAATCTGATCGGCCACCTGGTGGCGCAGGGCAAGCGAGTGCTGGTCACGAGTCATACCACGAAGGCACTGCGCGTGCTTCGTGGGCACGTGGTGGAGAACATTCGAGCACTCTGCGTTTCGCTGCTCGACAACGACCTGGCGGCGCGCGTCGAGCTGGAAGGAGCGGTCCGTCAGATTCTGTCACGCCTTTCGCAGTCCACTGAATCTTCTCTTGCGCGCGACGCGGAGGCGTTGGCGAAGGAACGGTCCGATCTGAACAGCGAGATCGATCGGATTACGACCCTGCTGCGCGACGCGCGTGAGGCAGAGTATCGCGAGATAGTGCTGAGTGGGGAGACGGTGGCGCCGTCCAGGGCCGCCATATGGGTGCGTGAGCACGCAGAAGGCAACGACTGGATTCCCGGCCAGCTCGGGCCCGGGGCGCCACTGCCGCTCTCGCACGACGAGCTGCTGGATTTGTATGGTACGAACGCGAGAATCACGCGGGAGGAGGAAGAAGAGCTCAGTGCGCCGCTGCCGGATTTCCAGCGCCTGCCCGCCGCGGCCGAATTTGAGAGGATGCTGCACGCGTCGATAGCAACAGCAGATCCGGACTTTGCGCCGTTCTGGACTCGGGAAGCTACTGAGGCGGAACTGCCCAGACTCGTGGACCTGCACACGTGTGTGAGCGGCACGGTTACAGATCTGAAATCCTTCGTTCAGTGGCAGGTGGCGATCGTGCGTGCGGGGCACGGTGCCGGCGTGGAGGCGCGACAATGGTCCGAGCTTGAGGCCAAGGTGTCAGCACTGTTTACTCGCTGGGAGACCGCCTACCCCCAGTTGCAGGAGCACGGCCCGGTCATTGGTAAGGGCCTTGACATGGAAGCGGCAAAGCGTCTGGCTGAGGCAATCGTGTCTCACCTCGAAGCCGGTGGCTCGCTGGGCAAGTGGGCCCTGCTTCTCCACAAGGAGTGGAAGGCTCTGCTCGAGTGCGCGCGGGTAAATGGGAGGCCTCCGTCTACACCTGCGCACTTCAGGGCAGTGCGGGCGCTGGCCGCATTGCAGCTTGAGCGCGATTCGTTTCGTGCCCGATGGCAGCGACTGGCCGAACCGGCGGGCCTGCCCGCGTTCGATACGCTACCGGACCCGCCGGAGCCCGCGCTACGAGATTATGCGGCGCAGTTCGCCCGATTACTCGACTGGTGGAGTGAACGCTGGCGCGCGGTTGAGAAGGCCTTGGACGCGGCCGGATTTCGCTGGGCCGCATTCCGTGAGCGCGAAGTCGCACGTGGGCTTCCCGCCGCCCCTTTCGATCGTGATTGCAGCATTCTGGCAGGGGCCCTGACGAGCGCAACAGAGAATCAGCACGCGACTGCGCTTGCCGCACAAGCGCGGCGACAGATCTCGGAACTCGATGCGTATCTCGTCCCATTCTCCGGCGCGTTATGCCGGGCCCTGCACGCGGCGGTTCGCGCCTGGAATCTGAAGGCATACGAAGCAGGCATGGATGACCTGCTGCGGCTCATCGGGTTGAGCGAGGTGTTGAAGAAACGGCGGGCATTGCTCAACACGTTAAAGGCGGCCGCGCCGGAGTGGTCCCGAGCGATCAGCACACGAATCGGTGTGCACGGTCAACCCGCCATCCCTGGTGACGACATCCCCGCATGGCGCTGGCGACAACTCCAGCAGGAACTCACACGGCGTGCGGCGCTGGATGAAGTGGAGCTCACACGCACACTGGAGCGGCGGCGCGAAGAGCTTCGCGACACGACTGCCCAACTTGTTGATCGGCGGGCCTGGCTCTCCCAGTTGAGACGCACCGGTCTGGAGGCCAGGCAGGCCCTGCAGGGATGGGCCGACACGGTGCGCAAGATCGGTAAGGGCACGGGCAAACGCGCACCAGCCCTGCAGGCGCAGGCGCGACGGCTGCTGTCACAGGCGCGCGACGCCGTTCCTGTCTGGATCATGCCGCTGGCGCGTGTGGCGGAGAGCTTCGATCCAGCGAGCAAACGTTTCGACGTGGTCATTGTAGACGAAGCGAGTCAATCCGATGTGACGGGGCTGCTCGCGTGGTACCTCGCCGATCGTGTCGTGATCGTCGGCGATCATGAGCAGGTGAGCCCGTCGGCCATCGGGGACAAAGTCGAGGACGACACCGCGCTCATCGCGCAGCATCTGCAGGGCGTGCCCAACAGCCATTTGTATGACGGGAGGACATCCATCTACGATCTGGCGCGCCAGTGCTTTGGCGGCACTATCGCGCTGCGTGAACACTTCCGCTGCGTGCCGGCCATTATCGAGTTTTCGAACGGTCTGTCGTATCAGGATAGCATACTGCCACTTCGCGATCCCGGATCCGTTCCACGACCGCATGTGGTGGAATTCACCATGACGCGTGGCATGGGATCAAAGCGCGAGGGGAAAGCAAACGAGGGCGAAGCACGCGTGGTCGTGGCGCTCGCTCAGGCGCTCATCGCAAGGCCGGAGCTCGCGGACAAGACGATGGGTGCCATCACGCTCCTTGGAGACGAGCAGGCATCGCTCATTCAGCAACTCATCGTCCCGCTCATTGGAAGCGCCGAGATGGAGCGCCGTCGCTTTGTCGCTGGAAATTCGGCACAGTTCCAGGGGGATGAGCGCGATATCATGTTCCTGTCGATGGTGGACACGCCAACGGGTGCTCCACTTCGCCTGGTTGAGGCCGATGCAATGAAGCAGCGATACAACGTGGCGGCGAGCCGGGCGAAAGATCATATGTGGCTGATCCACTCTCTGGATCCGAATCTGGATCTGAAGCCGGGCGATCTTCGCCGACGCCTCATTGAACACGTGCGTGACCCAGAGGGGAGACTTCGCGAATTGCAGAAGAAGGAAGCGCGCGCGGAATCGGAATTCGAAAAGGAGGTTATCCGCCGGCTTGTCAATTCCGGCTATCGCGTCGAGCCTCAGGTGTGGGTGGGCCAGTATCGCATTGACATGGTTGTTTCGTGCGGAGAGAAGCAGGTGGCACTGGAGTGTGATGGCGATCGCTTTCACCCTCCGGAGAAGATTCCCGAAGACATGGCGCGGCAGGCAGTGCTGGAACGTACCGGCTGGCGCTTCGTTCGCATTCGCGGCACGCGATTCTATCGATCTCCGGAAAAGACCATGGCGTGGGTGTACTCCGAGCTAAGCGAGCTGGGGGTCGAGCCGTCGGGTTTTGGTGACGGCGCTTCGCACCGGCACGTGGACGGCGCTGATTTTCGAACCGACGTCACAGCGCGTGTTCATGAGATCATGCGAGAGCAGGGATGGCTCGTGCCGATTGATGACGACCAGCATCCGCTGGAGCTCTTTCCGGAGCCAACCTGAGGGCAGGAACATCGGCGAGATACCTGTCGCAGCGGGACCAGTGCTGCTCGCGAAGCCAGGCGCATGAAAGTGATGCTGATCGATCATCTCGTTGGTGCGAGTGTAAAGCTGTTTCGGAGACAATAGTGGAATTCCGGATTGCCGACACCTTCATCGCCAGCCTCGCGCGGCTCACCGGCGACGAGCAGAAGGCGGTGAAGACCACCGCGTTTGATCTGCAAATGGACCCCGCGAATCCGGGCATGCATTTCCATCGCCTGGACAAGGGCAAGGATAGGCGGTTCTGGTCAGTCCGAGTGAGTGGCGACATTCGTCTTATCGTGCATCGCACGGCGGAGAGTCTGCTCCTCTGCTACGTCGATCACCACGACAAGGCGTACGCCTGGGCGGAGCGACGCAAACTGGAGACACACCCCACTACCGGGGCGGCGCAGTTCGTTGAGATTCGCGAGCACGTCCAGGAGATGCCGGCGCGCGTATTCGCGGTTGGAGAACCAGCTGTAATTCCGTACTTGCCGGGACGGGGAACATCTCGCGCGACACGGACGCTGTTCGCCGCGATGTCGGATAGCGAGCTGCTGGCATATGGAGTGCCGCCGGAGTGGTTGGCCGACGCACGCATGGCAACCGAAGACAGCCTGCTCACTCTTGCGGACCACCTGCCTGCTGAAGCCGCAGAGGCGTTGCTCGAGCTCGCCACGGGCGGCGCACCGCGCGTTACGCATGCCGCCACGCGTGTGCCCCTCCTTTCCAGGATCCACCGCGTTCCCGAAGAAGTAGTGGGGCGCATCTTTGAGGCCCGTGCACTCGGGAGGAATCCGTTCGACCATCCGGATGCACTACGACGCTTTCGCGTCGTAGCCAACGTGGACGAGCTGGCGCATGCACTGGAGTACCCATGGGAGCGCTGGATCGTATTCCTGCACCCGGCGCAGCGAGCACTTGTGGAGAAATCGTTCGCAGGTCCGGCACGAGTGTCCGGATCCGCGGGCACGGGCAAGACCATAGTTGCGCTGCATCGTGCCGTCTTCCTCGGGCGCCAGAATCCGGATGCGCGCGTGCTTCTAACGACCCTTTCCGAAACACTTGCAAATTCGCTCCGCGTCAAGCTTGCGCGATTGATCGGCACCCAGCCGCGATTGCGCGAACGCATTGATGTCGAGTCGCTGGATGCCGTAGCCCGTCGACTAGGCACCCGCATGCTCGGCGACTTGGAGGTCGCATCTCATGACCTCATTCGTGATCTGGTGCGCGACGCTGCCGCCAAGGCTCCGAACCAGAAATTTGCGCTGACGTTTCTCGTATCGGAGTGGGAGAACGTCGTAGACGCGTGGCAGCTCGATACGTGGGAGGCATATCGTGATGTCGCTCGCCTGGGCCGAAAGACGCGACTCCCTGGGACGCAGCGCAAGAAGCTCTGGGAGATCTTCGAACATCTCCGAGAGTCGTTGCGCGCACGGAACCTTGTTACGATGGCCGAGGTCTATGGACGGCTGACTGCGCATATCGCGGCGCGCGAGGTCACCCCGTACGAATTCATCGTGGTGGACGAGGCGCAGGACGTGAGCGTGTCACAGCTGCGCCTCGTGGCGTTACTGGGCGGCGGGCGACCGGACGCACTGTTTTTCGCAGGCGACTTGGGGCAGCGAATTTTCCAGGTGCCATTTTCATGGAAGTCGCTCGGCGTGGACATTGGCGGACGCTCGGTGACGCTGCGCACCAACTATCGCACATCGCATCAGATTCGGGCAAAGGCCGACAGGCTTCTCGGGAGCGAAGTGTCGGACATGGATGGCAACGTGGAGCGGCGAGTAGGGACGATATCCGAATTCAACGGCCCGGAGCCACAGGTGCTGGTGGCGAATACCGCTCCGGAAGAACTCGGACAGGTCTCTGGCTGGCTGAGCGCGCGGGCCGCTGAGGGTGTGACCCCAGGAGAAATCGCGATCTTTGTGCGTTCCGAGGCCGAGTTGGCGCGCGCCACTGCAGCCGTGAAGGAGGCTGGGCTTGCGTTCGCGCTTTTGGATGAGGGAATGAGGACAAACCCGGACCGCGTTTCTGTCGGCGTGATGCACCTGAGCAAAGGACTGGAATTCCGGGCGGTGGCGGTGATGGCGTGCGATGATGAGGTGCTGCCGCTGCAATCACGCATCGAGGAAGTGAGCGATGAAGGCGACCTCGAGGATGTGTACGATACCGAGCGGCATCTCCTCTATGTGGCATGCACACGAGCCCGGGATCACTTACTCATCACAGGCGTAAGCCCGGCATCGGAGTTTCTGGACGACTTGACCGACGGGGCCGATCGTGGTGCGCGACCGAGCTCATCATGAATATTCACGCGTAAACAGGGCTGCCCTTCGACAGGTAGCCAGCCGATATGCTGATGGTGAAGATGGACCACACAGGACGCACTGTCTTCTGTCGCCCAATGAGTCTTCCTCACACTTTCGGATACCAACGTTCCACCCGTCCGCCGGCGCCAGGATTCCGCTCGAGGTCGGCGGGTGATGGTCGATACACCTTGGCGATCACGGGTGGTGGGTTCCGCTCGAGGAACTGCAGCACCTGATGCTCGGTGCGTACGAAAGCATGAGCGAGTTGGACAAAGGGCGCAGTGCCCACGACGACCAGCAGGCTGACACGGTGGGTTTTGACCGCAGCCAGTTCGTTGGGCTTGTACCGAATGCGCCGATCGTGAGTTAATGCGACCCAGCCCCGACGCGCAATTTCCGCCAGCCACTCCTCATCCGGGCAGTTCGGCGCGAATTGATCGCAATGACGTTCAACGCTCAATCCAGCCGTCGAGAGGATATTAGGGAATTGCTTTCCCAGATCACGGTCGGTGAAATAGACAACACTCAAGCAGCCCGCTCATACAATACGGCCTGCTCGATTTCGTCTTCCCGGAGGTCATAGTCAGCGGCAACCGCGGCGACTGATTCCCCTGCGTCGATCCGGTCGGCAATAGTGGCGGTGGAGATGCCGCCGCGCACGATCACTGGCCTTCCAAACGCCACGTTCGCGTCTATGGAGATCGGTCGATCGGACTCCGGATACTCGCTCGCTACGAACGGGTAGAGGCGGATGGGGAAATCCCTGGCATCCCAGTCCAGACGCTTCAGATGCTCTTCGAACACCTTCTTCATGGCCAACTGTCCCGATGCGGACAACTCGATGAGTTGCCCGTACCGATCGAGGAAGATTCTTCCGCCATCCGTTCGCATCTCGCTGCGCAACAGGAGATGCTCGATTCCCATCTCGCGCTCGGCAAAAGAAAGCGCCTCCCGCACGGCTCGTAGCGAGACAGCGTGATGGGTCCGCAGCGACCGCAGCACGTGAGCCTCGATGAGATTCCAGAACGACAGGGCCACAGGTTCCTTGCCGGCCGGTTCGATCAACGGCGTGAACCTGCTGACCCTGCCGCCAGTCGAGCGTGGGCGCTCGACAGTCCATGCGCGGAGTGTCGTGGCGGGAATCCTGAGGTAGCGCGTTGCTTCGGCCAGGGTGTACGCTGGGCGGCTTCTTGAATCGATGATGGCTGTCCCGCTCCTGTGCGATGTCGACATGGCTCTGATGTTAAGACGGCACATTCTGCACCGCCAGCCAAGACTCTCCAGCGCTGGCGGTTTCCCCGGACTGTCACACCCTCCCCCTATCCTCCGCTCCGTCCCATTCCCGGAGCGTTCATGTCCCGCCTGCTGCTCGCCGTTCCCGCCTGCCTCCTGCTCGCCGCCTGCGTCAGCACCAACGCCGTCCAGCTCAACCCCAGCGTTGTGCGCGCACCCGTCTGTCCGAACGCCGTACAGATCTTCACCAGCGCCGAGCGCGTCGGCAAACCATACGTTGAAATTGCCGTGCTCAATTCCAAGGGCGAAAGCCAGTGGACCGACGAACGCAAGATGTTCGAATCCGAGCGCAATAAGGCCGCGAAGATGGGGGCCAATGGGCTCATCATGGACGGCATCAAGGAGCCGAGCGCCGGGAGCAAGGTCGCGGGCGCCATTTTCGGAACAGGCACACAGCGCAAGGGGACAGCCACTGCGATCTGGATCGCGGAGGACTCGGCGCGCGTGAGCGCCAACTGCGCAGGCGACCAAAATCGTCAGTAGACGAACATTCGCGCTGGGTCTCCAGCAGGGTGCTTCGGCCGACCGGCAAACCGGCAGTCTGCGCTGCGTTATCGGAAACCGAGCCGGAGGGCGCAAGCTTGCGAAACGCCTTCCTTCGCTGCAGAGTCAATGAGCGGATCGTTTCCCGCCCGGAGAACACAGCGATGCGAGCATCATGATGACTGCCCGGAACGACAACACCGAGCGTCTAGACGCCTCTGCCGACCCGAGTTGGGAACTCTATCCGGACACCATTCTCGAACTGCACGATCCGGTCGGCATGCTCACGATCGACCTGCGGGATCTGCTGGGTCGAACGAAGTGGCGCCTGGCCGAGATCGGGCCATCGGCCACGTTCGGCGTCGTGACACCGGCCAATCCGCGAGGGCAGGAACTCTCCGACGCGGAGAACGAGTCGCGGCTCGCGCAGTTCCAGTTGCTCCTGTCGCAGCAATCGGCACACTGCCTGCGCGCTGACGGACTCGCGCCTGACCGGCGCCATCGGGAAAAGGGCTTCGCCATCTGGCTCGACCGGGACGCGCTCGGCTGCTTCGCGAACGCCTTCGATCAGTCCGCCTTCTTCTGGTTCGACGGCGACGCATTCTGGGTCGTCGGCGCCCTGGTGAATGCGCCGCCACTACGGCTGCCGCGGTGATCTCCCCGCCCGGCCGGCCCTCCTCCGGGAATCGGCAATCGGGAATGGGGAATCGTGGCAATGGGAAATCGGCCTCCCCATTCCCTCTTCCCACCATTCCCCATTCCCGTTTGCCGATTCCCAAGGGGGAGGATGGTGGAGGGAGGACGTCAGTCTACGAAAACCACCTTCAACCCATGCTTCGACGCGAACGCGCGCGCGTTGCTCTGAATCGTCATCCAGTCCGTACCGGTCATCTTCGCCTTGCCGCCGGCGGCCTGCGGGACATCGTCCCTGGCGGAAATGCAGAGGGTCGTGGTTCCGCCCCGAAATAGAAGCGGCTCGAAGAGATGCGCTTCGAGGAGCAGCGCTTCCCTGTCCGTATCGCCAAGCTGGCCGTCGCGCAGGCAACTGCTCAGCAGATCCGTCCGCATGGCGGCCACGGCCTTCAGGAAGATCGCGCCCAGCACATCGTACGACACCTGATCGGCGGCGCTCACGCTGGCATTCCCGGCGATGTTGCCAAATGTGTCGCCCGCGAAGTACAGCGCATCGCGCTTGAACTTGTCGCTGAGCACGAGATAGCTGTGGCCGTACCGCGTGGTGGACCCGTGCGGGCGGCGCCCGTAATTCAGCGCGGCGAAGATCTGCTTGGTGCGCGGATCGAATTGCGGATTGCTCGCCGTGTACTTGCCGGCCGCCGTCTTGTTCAGTGCGCCCGGCGCCATCTTCCGTACGGCGTCGCCGAATCCGCGGCCGCGCGGGGCGAGCCCGCGCGCCGGGCCCGTGGACGCCTGCGCTTTGATGTCGTACTTCTTCCACGTTCCGCCCAGCCCCTGCATCTCGAAGTCGGTGTCCACCGCGCTCTTTGGAAACGTCGCGGCGTCGTCGGCGTACACGCGAAACGCGGCTGGATTCATGGCCGAGTCGGCAAGTTGCATCTGTCCGCCGCTCACGGCACGCTCGTACATCTGCGTGTAGCTGTCGAAATTGTTCGGCTGCATGAACCACCTGGGCGCTTCGAGATTGATCGTGAGCTGCGCCGATTGTAGCCGTGCGGTCATGTGCATGAATGCATCCTGCAGCTTCTGGCGTGACGCCTTGCGCAGCGACGGCTCCGCGGTCTTGAGCGCATCGAGCGTCGGCGTGAACAGCCTGGAGATCGCGTGACGGTTGATGTCCGCGACGCGCGCGTTCACGAACGCATGCTGGACGGCCTGGCTGTTCGAGCCGGATTTCCAGGGCGCCGGCTGAGCGTCGTCTGCCATGGTGGAGATCTCGGATGGAGTTGGAGGGAAGCGGCGCTGCCGGGAGAATCGGCGCTGGCCACCTATGAACTTGTGGCCCGACGTCACAGCCGGCAAGATGATGCGAAACGGTGCGCGCCGCAGCGTGGCGCGCGAGCCTGCGCCGCGCGGCGGCCGCGGTGATGCGATCGCCGGGTGCGTCATCTTCACCTTCCGCCCATCGCGCGCATTCGGCTATCATCAACAGTCCCCATCGATGAGAGACAGTGCGATGTCCGACAATCGTCGGCGCGATTTTCTTGGCTGGCTCGGCGCCAGCACCCTTGTCGCCGCCGCGAGCGGCCGCCTCGGCGCGCAGACCGTGCATGCCGCGGGCGACACCAGCGCGACCACGCATCCCGCGTCGGAGACGTGGGACGTGTCCTGGGTGGACCGCATCCAGGGCGATGCGCGCGCGGTGTTCGATTCTCCGGCGGTGAGCGATGGCGATGCGCTCTGGCGCGCGGTGCAGTGGCGCAAGGACTATCGCGGCGTCTACCCGGCGACCGATCCCGCGAAGATCATTGCGGTGCTCGTCATTCGCCACCAGGCGATTCCGCTGGCGATGGACGATTCGTTCTGGGCCCAATTCGACGTGGGAAAGGATCTCAAGATCAAGGATCCGGACAACAAGGATTGGACGAAGGTCAATCCGATTCGCGCCGCGCCGCCGGGTACGCCGGACGCCTACGCCGACGCGAGTCTCGAGAAATTCATGTCGAGCGGCGGCATCGTGCTGGCGTGTCACATGGCATTCATGGGACGCGTGGTATCGCAGTATCGAAAGGCAGGCAGCCTCTCCATGGAACAGGCCGAAGCCGAGGCCCGGTCGCACCTCATTCCGGGAATCATTCTGCAGCCGTCGGGCATCTTCGCGGCACTTCGCGCGCAACAGGCGGGTTGTTCCTATATCGTGGGCAGTTGAACTCACTCAGGAGAGGAGGGAACCATGCGCCTGATTCGTCGGACAGGTCCGCGTTCGTGGAGGAGAGCACCGCGCGCGCGATGCGCGGTTCGCGTGGCGCACACGATCGTGCTCGTCGGCGCCGTTGGCGGCATCGCGGGTGCCTGCAGCAGCTCGACTGCGCCGCAGGGGCCGGGCGACCCGCCGCTCAGCGGCACGTGGACAGCCCTGTGCGGAGTGGATGTCAGTTGTGTTCTCCATCTTCGTGAGTCGCAACAGACGCTGACGGGCACGTTCGGAACCCGCGTGGCTGGGACCGACCGCGAGTACGATGAGGCGGCCGCGGGGACGTTCGTGGCGCCAGACGTCAGGTTGCAGTGGAATGCGGATGGTGTCGTGAACCATTTCGATGGCACGCTCGACGGAGACACCCTGATCACAGGGCAGGTGACGGGCATCGGGGGTGGATACCCGGCTCAGTTCAGGAAGCGGCAGTAATGCATCTGAAGCAGCATGACAGGAGGCGCGGTAATTGGTTGGCCAGTCGCCGCGCCTCACACGTATCGGCGTCGCGTTCTTGACACCCAACTCCCAAATGGGTATTAGAGCTTTGCAATTTTCATCTCGAACCGTTCGATCCTGCCTCATGCAGCTCGCGTCTGCGCTCCTCCTGTTGGCCCTCCCCGTTGTGTTGGCAGCATGCTCCAGACCGGCGGCCGTGCCGGCCCGAAGCCTCACACCAGCCGCCGTGCCCGTGCCCGCCACTCCTGAGCCAACCTCCAGCGCGACCGCTGACACGTCGGCGACGCGGACCAATCCGTTCTTTACCGCCAGCGCGTTGCCCTTCCAGGCGCCGCCGTTCGACAGGATCAAGGAGACCGATTACCAGCCGGCCATCGAAGAAGGGATGAAGGAGCAGCTCGCGCAGGTGGACAGCATCGCGAACAACCCGGCGGCTCCGACCTTCGAGAACACCTTCGTGGCACTCGAGAAATCAGGCGCGCTGCTGACGCGGGTGTCTGAGGCGTTCAACGCGGTGACCGGAGCGAATACGAGCGATCTGCTGCAGAAGGTCCAGGAGGAGGAGGCACCGCGCGAGGCTGCGCATGCGGACGCGATCTACCTCAATCCCAGGCTGTTCGCGCGCGTCGAGGCCGTGTACAGCCAGCGCGACGCGCTCGCGCTCGATCCCGAGTCGAAGCGGCTGGTCGAGTGGTATTTTGATCGCTTCGTGCACCGGGGCGCGAAGCTGTCGGACGCCGACAAGGCACGACTGCGCGATCTCAACAAGGAAGCGTCCACGCTCGAGACGGCGTTCAGCAACAAGCTGCTGGGTGCCACGCGCGCCGGTGCGCTGGTGCTCGATGCCCGATCCGATCTCGCGGGTATGAGTGACGCGGAGATCGCCGCCGCGGCACAGGCTGCCACGGACCGCAAGCTCGCCGGCAAGTGGGTGATCCCGCTGCAGAACACGACGCAACAGCCGGCGCTCCTCCCGCTGGACAACCGCGACGTGCGGCGCCGCCTGTTCGAGGCGTCATGGAACCGGGCCGAGCATGGCGACAGCAACGATACGCGCGCCACGATCGCGCGGCTCGCCCAGGTGCGCGCGGAAAAGGCAAAGCTGCTGGGCTATCCGGACTACGCGTCGTGGGTGCTGGAGGATCAGATGGCCAGGACACCGGACGCGGTGTTCAAGTTCGTTCGCGGCCTGGTGCCGCCGGCCACCGCCAAGGCGCGCGCGGAGGGCGATGAGATCCAGGCGATGATCCGGAAGGATGGCCAGAGCTTCGCGCTCGAACCCTGGGACTGGGAGCACTACGCCGAACAGGTGCGCAAGGCACGCTTCGATCTCAACGACGACGCGATCAAGCCGTACTTCGAGCTGAACAACGTGCTGGAGAATGGCGTGTTCTACGCGGCCACCCAGTTGTATGGGATCACATTCAAGGAGCGCAAGGACATTCCGGTGTACCAGCCGGACGTGCGCGTCTTCGAGGTGTACGACGCCGACGGTTCGCCGCTGGCGCTCTTCTACTGCGACTACTTCAAGCGCGACAACAAGAACGGCGGGGCGTGGATGGACAATCTCGTGACGCAGTCGAAGCTGCTGGGCACGAAGCCGGTGATCTTCAATGTCGCGAACTTCACGAAGCCGGCACCGGGCCAGCCCGCGCTGCTCACCTTTGATGACGTCACGACGATGTTTCACGAGTTCGGCCACGCGCTCCACGGCATGTTCGCGACCCAGGAATATCCGAGTCTGTCGGGTACCGCGGTGGCGCGCGACTTCGTGGAATTTCCCTCGCAGTTCAACGAGCACTGGGCGATGGATCCGAAGGTGTTCGCCCACTACGCGCGGCACTACCAGACCGGCGCGCCAATGCCGCAGGAGCTGGTGGAGAAGATCCGGCGGGCGGCGACCTTCAACCAGGGCTATGGTCTGACCGAACTGCTGGCGGCCGCGTTGCTCGACATGAGCTGGCATACCCTGCCGCCGGGCGCGCCGCTGCAGAACGTGGACTCGCTCGAGAAGGCATCGCTGGCCGCGAACCACGTGGACCTGCCGACGGTGCCGCCGCGCTACCGCTCGAGCTACTTCCTGCACATCTGGGCGAACGGCTACGCGTCGGGCTACTACGCGTACCTCTGGACCGAGATGCTCGACGATGATGCCTTCGAGTGGTTCCAGGAACACGGGGGGCTCACGCGCGCGAACGGCAATCGCTTTCGCGCGATGATTCTCTCGCGTGGCAACACCGAGGATCTCGCGACGATGTACCGCGCGTTTCGCGGACGTGATCCCAGCCTGCAGCCCATGCTCAAGGATCGGGGACTCACGGAGATCACGACACCGTAGGGCGGCGCGTCAATGCAGAACGTGATGGCGGCGCATCCGGGACGCATGTGAGCTTGGCACCTCAGCGCAGCCGCCAGATGTCGAGCACTCCCTTCTCGTCGTGATCGTTGGAATCTCCTTCGGGGAGCGCGATGCGCCCGTCCGCGACAATGGGGCTGTTCCAGTGGCCCTTTCCCGTGGGAAGCTCGGCCACCAGCGCGCCCGTTTGCGGTTTGTACACGCGCAGGCCGCCATCCGGGTCATAGACGTAGAGCAGTCCGCCCGCGATCACGGGGCTCGTGCCGCCCCTGGCATTTTTCCAGAGTGAGACGAGCCGGCCATCGGTGAGCGTCCAGGCTTGCGTGGCGTTTCCATCGGCTACGAACAGCTCTGTCGTCGCGCCCGAGCGCAGCACGGCGCCCGCCGTGTACATGCGGCCGCCCGATGGCGTGGACACGATCTGCGTTTCGCCGCCCCGATGCGGGCTGTCGCCGCGCATCGCCCGCCAGTCCAGCAGGCGTATCGTTCCGTCCTTGCCGCCCTGGGCGACGAGTCCATTGCCAAGCAGGATGGGCGACGTCGATCCGACGTCGCGATCGCTCTGCGCCAGGTCTTCGGTATTCGTGGGCGTGAAATTGCCGAGGAGCTGCGTGGCGTCGGCGTTCAGCTCGAGCGTCGCATCCGACCAGTCCGTGCTGCCATTCCACGGCCCATTTCCGGTGGCCACGAAGATGTTGCCGGTGGTCGTGTCCACCACCGCGCCGGCGCGCCCCCAGATGGCCGAACGTGTGCTGGCGCAGCTCTGCGGGTCCATGAGCTCCAGTCTGGTGCTGCACAGCGAGTTCCAGACGTGCTCCAGATGGCCGGTGCCCGCATCGAGTATGGCGACGTGTCCCTGATAGGGCGGGGCGTCGCCGATGTACCCGCCGGTGACGGCGATCACCTTGCCCCGAAAGAAGGTCAGTGGCGACGCGATCTTCTCGCGCCGCGGCAGCCTGGTGATGGCCGTACTCCAGAGCGCGCGACCATCGGAGATCGCGAGCTTCTGCACGTGGCCATCCGGTGACGCGGCGTAAATGGACTGCCGGTCCGCGTCAGCGGCCGGCGTGGAGGTTGTGACCTGGCGCGATCCCGCCCAGTCGGCGTAGCCCTGCGGGGTGAATTCCCAGAGCACCGTTCCACTGTCGGCGTCCACCGCCAGCGTCTTGCCGTAGGACGTGGTCATGAAGAACACATCGTGCGTCGCGCCCTTGACGCTCACGCCGTGCAGGTAGATGACGGACGCGTCCACGATGCCGTCGATGGGAACCTGCTGGAGACGAAGGGAGG
The DNA here is from genome assembly GCA_036278895.1 of Gemmatimonadaceae bacterium. Lineage (GTDB taxonomy): Bacteria > Gemmatimonadota > Gemmatimonadetes > Gemmatimonadales > Gemmatimonadaceae > JADGGM01. The sequence continues at coordinate 9,854 of DASUKE010000027.1, read as the reverse complement.
ACACGGTGGCGGAGTCGATGCCGGTCGAGTCGCCGGCCGCGCTCGAGCGCCCGACATCGCGGCCGAATTGCGTCCAGTCGTGCCCGCTGGGTGCACGCGGTGCCGGTGGCCGTGGCGCCGCGACGGCCACCACGGCCGCCATGGCCACGGCGCTGCCCGTGGCGACCAGCCTCATGCCAAGCCGCATAAGGTGTGCTCCGAAATTCAGGGAGGCGCGCGACCCCCCGTGCGCGCCACGCCGCAATACTGCAAATTCCGGTGCATGACGACAACGACGGCAGTGGCCCGATGGCTCGTACGCATCCTTGGCATCATTCTGATCATTCTGGGTGTGCTGTTCTGGGCGGGGCATGCGCTGCAACTGGTCCCGCTGCACATGCTGCTCGGACTGCTGTTCGTGGTGGCGCTCTGGGTGCTCGCAGGGGTGGCATACCGCGCCGGCGGCCTCGCCGGCTTCGCGAGCGTGGTGGTCGTGTGGGGAATCATCGTGCTGGTGTTCGGCATGACGCAGCGGACGCTGCTGCCGGGGAACACCCACTGGGTGATCCGGGTGCTGCACCTGCTCATCGGCCTGGCGGCGATGGGACTGGGGGATGGACTCGCGCGGCGGGTGGGCGCCCGCGCGCCGGTGGCGCGCTGAGGGAGGCGGCGCGCTCCGCTTCGCGTCGCTGCGCCGCGGGGAAGCGTCGCGCGGAGCGCGACTGCGGGAAGCGCTGACCTTCGGCCAGCTGCGGGAAGCGGGCGACTCCCTTCGGGAGCGCCCTGCGGGAAGCGCCGCCGGGCCGAAGGCCAGGCGGCTGCGAGAACGCCACTGCCCACGCTTGCCGTTTCGATTCCCCATTCCCCCGATTCCCCATTCCCGATTGCCGATTCCCACGGGCGGGGTGGCCTGGGGCGGTCGATTCCCCATTCCCGATTGCCCGGGGAAGGGCGGCGGGGCGTGGGGTGTTCCCCGGGGAGGGGCGGTGGGGGGGCGTGGAGCGTCTTGACACCCAGTGTCATAACACCTAATATTCCGGCATGGCACAGACGTCACCCCGTCCCCGCCCCCGCGGTCGAACCGCCCGGACCGCCGGGAATTCGCTGCAGCACCAGGCGCAACTCAACGTCATCCGAACCGGAGCCATGCTCCAGGATGACTTCGAGCAGATGCTCGCGCCCTACGGGCTGGGCGGAGCCCAGTTCAACGTGCTCCGCATTCTCCGCGGGGCCGGCGCGGATGGGCTCTGTCGCAACGAGCTGCGCGACCGGATGCTCACGCGCATGCCCGACATGACGCGCCTGCTCGATCGCATGGAGCGCGCTGGCCTCGTGGCCCGCACGCGCAAGGACGATGATCGCCGCATGGTGACCACGCGCCTCACGCGCGAGGGACGCCAGCTCATCGACAGCATTGACGCGGACGCCGCCCGCGAGCAGAAGCGCCGCTTCCGCTCGCTGTCCGACACGCAGTTGCACACGCTCATTGACCTGCTGCAGGCGGTGCAGCGCCAGTCGTAGTCGTTTTTTTTCGATCAGTAGGTGTTGCCACACTAAATAGTGCAACACGCAGTATGCTCCAATTCACGCAGTGCCGCATCGGAGGTATCAGCCATGTCGTTCCTCGAACCCGCATCCCCGCGCCAGGCCCAGCGCGCGCTCGCCCTGCTCCGTCTCGTGACCGGAGGCATCTTCCTCGCCCACGGCGCGCAGAAGCTCTTCGTCTTTGGATTTGCCGGCGTCGCCGGCGCGTTCGCCCAGATGGGCATTCCGGTTCCGCACGTGATGGGACCGTTCATCGCGCTGCTCGAATTCTTTGGCGGCCTCGCCCTCATGGCCGGTCTGCTCAGCCGGCCTGCGGCGCTTGGCCTCGCCTTCAACATGCTCGGCGCCATCACCGTGGTGCACCTGAAGAACGGCTTCTTCCTGCCCAACGGCGCCGAGTTCGCGCTCGCGATGCTTGGTTCGACGGTGGCGCTGGCGCTCGCCGGACCTGGCGCACTCGCCGTGGATGGCTGGCTGGCCACACGCCGTCGTGGCCGTCCGGCAGTCGCGAACGTACCGGAAGACTCGGCGCGGCGCGCGGCCTGACGAGCTGAGCGCACGGCGGCAGCTGTGCAGTCCTGTCGCCGGCATGCGTCGCGCGGCGCTTCGTACGCGTCGTGCCTGATCGGCCTGTCCCCTGCGGTAGTCGGGGGGAGTGTCACGGTGGTAACATGCAGATGACACCTCCCCCCAACCAGGAGGCTGAATTGCTCAACTCGCACGAACTCAGCACGCTGGCGCGCGACAACGCGGCCACGCGACTGCTCAGCATCTACCTCGATGCACGCGTCACCGACCCCGCCATGCGGCACGCATGGCGTCCCGCGCTCATGACGGCCATACGCGATACGCGCGCCCGCATCACCGACGCCGCGGAGCTCGCCGAATTCGATCGGGCTGCCGCCTATCTCGACAATCCCTGGCCGCCCCTCGATGGCGTCTTCGGCGCCCCGGGCTGGGTGGCATTCCTCGCGGCCGACGGACCACGCTATGCCTCGGATGTCCCCATGCGTGTGCCCACGCTGGTCGTGTGGCGCGACGGGCCCGTGATTTCACCCTACGTGCGCGTGCTCAAGCAGCGGAATCCGGTCATCGTTGCACTGGTGGACTCGCGCTCGGCGCGGCTCTTTCACTACGCGTGGGGCACGCTCACGCCACTGCCCGGCATGACACTGGCCGCGAAAGACGAGGTGCTCGAGCGAGCTGGCGCCGAAACGCATGCCACATCGTCGCCGGCGCCGCGCGGCGCGCTGGGGACCGAACGCGCCGATCATCGCCGGCGTGCCATATTCCAGCGCATGGCCGCGTCTCTGGCGGCACGCGTGCTGGAGCTGGCCGGCGACGATGGCTGGGTACTCGTCGGCGGCACCACGGAATGGGCCGGTCTGGCCGGTGAGGCACTGCCCGCGACGCTCGACGGACGCGTGACGATCTCCGACTCGCTCGATCACGATGCCACGGACGACACCATCGCGCAGGCGGCCAAGCACGCCGCGGCCGCCATGCGTGCGGTCCGCGCGCGCACACTCGTGGACCAGTTGTTCGAGCGGCTCGGCTCGCGCGGCCGGAGCGCACTAGGCGTATCCGCCATGCGGCGCGCACTGGGTGCCAGGGCGGTTGATCTCCTGCTGCTCACCTCACAGTATGTGCAGGCCCATCCGCGCGAGGCCGAGGACGATGTGCGGGCCGCGCTGGCGCTTGGCGCCGACGTGGAGACGGTCTCCGGCGACGCGGCCACGCAGTTGGAGCAGAATGGCGGCGGCGTCGGCGCCCGCCTTCGTTTCTCGCTCGACGGCATGGCGCCGCACGCCACGGCAACGAGCGACCACCACCTGGATAGCCGCCCATGCTGATCGATGTCCACAACCACTTCTATCCGCCCGCGTATCTCGATGCCCTGCGCACGGGCGACAGCGTGGTGCACGTCACCGAGGACCGTGACGGCAATCCCTGCGTCCACTATCCCGGAGACGTCAATGTCGCGGTGCGCGGGCATCGCGATATCGCCTGGCGGCGCGAGTTGCTCGAGCGGGAAGGAGTGGATGCGCAGATCCTGTCGCTCACCACGCCGGGTACGCACGTCGAGGCGCCGGCGCGCGCCATCGAGCTGGCGCGCCTGGTGAACGATTCCTTCGCGGCGATCACGCGCGACTACGCGCCCCGATTCCAGGCGCTTGCCACGCTGCCGCTCGCCGACCCCGGCGCCAGTGTAGTCGAACTGCGGCGCGCGATGACGGAGTCCGGCTTTGCCGGCGCGATGCTCTTCAGCAACGTGAATGGCGTGCCGCTCGCCGACCCTCGATTCGAGCCGCTGTTCGCCGAAGCGGACCGCCTGCATGCCGTCCTGCACATTCATCCGACGAATCCAGTGAGCGTGGACGCGATGCAGGAGTACTGGCTCATGCCGCTGGTCGGCTTTCTGTTCGACACCACGCTCGCCGCGGCACACCTGGTCTTTGCCGGCGTGCCCGAGCGCTATCCGAACATCCGGTTCGTCCTCAGCCATCTCGGGGGCGCCATACCCTACATGGCGGAGCGGCTCGACCGCGGCTGGCGCGCGTTCCCTGACTGCCGCGCGCGTATTTCCCGCGCGCCGAGCGAATACCTGCGGGAATTCTATTTCGACACCGTGAACTTTGATCCGGTCGCGCTGCGTGAAGCCGTGGACTTCGCAGGAGCGGATCATGTGCTTGCCGGGAGCGACTATCCGCACCAAATCGGGAGCATTGCCAGCATGAAGGAGAGTCTCGCGGCGGTGAAGGTCACGCCCGAGGAGCGCTCACGCATGTTCGGTGAAAACGCAGCGCGCCTCTACCCGCTGGAGTAGGGGAGAGGAAATTGCCGGATCTGCGTTCCGTCTCCGTGTTCCCGGCTGTGACCACCTGCACCGGATGCGGGCCCGTCTCGCTCCACCTTCCCGTCCGCACCCGGTGCTCGCGCTGTGTTTCGTGGTTCCGCTACTCGCCTGCGCCGATCGGGAACTGCGTGGTCAGCAGTCCGGCAATGGTCGTCTCCGCCGACGGGTTGATGCAGTGCGGGTGACCAAAGCCGCCCGCGCTCTGGCCGTTGGAGAAGTCGTAGATGATGTTGTCATCCGTTCCGCCGTCAGCGACTCCGGACGGCACGTTGTCGAGATTGAGCAGATGGCGAACCTTCCAGCCAATGGCATGATCACCGCAGGACGTGTCGCCACTCACGCCCAGCCCGCCCACGATGTTGCCGTTGGCATCGTAGAGCGGGAAGCCGCCGCCAAAGACATTCGTCCCGCCGATTCGTTTGCCGATCATGAAGTCCCGTTCGGTCCCATAGTCTTCCGTCTTTCCTCCGAACGCGACTTCCTCGTTGATCGGGTTGGCGTCCTGCAGGCCGAACAGACTGCCCCCGGGCTGCACCGCGGCGTAGAGATTGGCGGTGGAGAGCGCGAGCTGCCGGAGGCTGAAATTGTTTGCGGTATTGGCCTTCTGGGCCGAGATGATCCGGCTGCCCGGCCACTGATCGCCTTCCGCGGGCCCGGTGAATACGACCGCGACCACCAGGCCGTTCCGATCCAGGACCGTCGCCCACATGTTCAGCGAGAGTCCTCCGTTGTAATTCGGGCTGCCACTCGCGAAGGGCGGACTGCCTACCGCGGTCAGGAGCGCTGATCTGAGCTGGCTGGTGGATACCACCGCGTTCACTTTCAATTCGGGCGCTACACTAGTGGGATTGCCGTCGCTGCACGCGGCGAACAGCGCCAGTGCGGTTGCCGCGGCAGCACGGTGCATGAGAAATGTGATGTGATGATGGGGCGCGCGCGTGGTCATGACAGCCTCCGCGTGAAATGTCGAGGATCCTCGGCCGTATCTGACCTAGCGCAAAATCACGTTGGAAACCGTCATCGCACCCCGGGAGAGGTATTTCGTGAGTATCGCACGTCCTGTCGAGACGAAACTGGCCACGGTGTTGCAGCCTCAGGTGCAGGCGCACCCGGGCCACTCCGGTGTCGTCATGCTCACCGATGGGCGGGACGCATTCGCGGCGCGCGTGCTGCTCGCCGACGCCGCGGAGCGGACGCTCGACCTGCAGTACTACATCTGGCACGCCGATCTCTCGGGCACGCTTCTCTTCGAGGCCGTGCACCGCGCCGCCGATCGCGGCGTGCGGGTGCGCCTGCTGCTCGACGACAACGCCACCGCGGGGCTCGACGTCACGCTCGCCGCGCTCGACGCCCATCCCAACATCGAGGTGCGGTTGTTCAACGCGTTCGAGCACCGCCGGTTTCGGGTGCTGGGCTATCTCACCGACTTCTCGCGTCTCAATCGGCGCATGCACAACAAGTCGTTCACCGTGGACAACGAGGTCACGATCGTTGGCGGGCGCAACGTGGGCGACGAATACTTCGGAGCCGATCAGGAGCTCTCGTTCATTGATCTCGATGTCCTTGCGGTTGGGCCGGTCGTGCAGGACGTGTCAGTGGACTTCGGTCGCTACTGGGAGTCTGCCTCGTCGACTCCGGTTGCGCGCGTCATTCGCGCGGCACAGCCCGAATCGCTCGCGGCGCTGACGGCGTCGTGCGAGCGTGCCGAGCGGGCGGCGGAGGCGCAGGCATACATCGAGGCGGTGGCACGGCGGCGATTCGTGCAGGAGCTGCTCGCGGGAGATCTGCCGCTGGAGTGGGTACCGGTGCACCTCGTGAGCGACGATCCGGCCAAGGGGCTGGACCGCGTCTCCCGGAAGGAGCTGCTCGCGGTTCGGCTGCGACAGGTCATTGACACACCCGCGGCAGAGCTGGATCTGATCTCGGCGTACTTCGTGCCCGGACGGCACGCGACCGCATCCTTTGCCGGCCTGGCGCGTGGCGGAGTGCGCGTATCAGTGCTGACCAATTCGCTGGAAGCCACCGATGTCGCGGCGGTGCATGCGGGCTATGCGCGGCGGCGCAAGCCGCTGCTCGCCGCGGGTGTCAGGCTCTTCGAACTGAAACGCACCGGATCGGGGCGGAGCGCCAGGGATCACGCCTTCGGTGGCAGCTCCAGTTCCAGCCTGCATACGAAGACGTTTTCCGTGGACCGACGGCGACTCTTTGTCGGATCGTTCAACTTCGATCCGCGCTCCAGGCGGCTCAACACCGAGATGGGATTCATTATCGAGAGCAGGGCGCTGGCCGACGGAATCGCCGATGCGTTCATCAACGGCATTCCCGATCGCTCGTACACGGTGCGCCTGAACCGCTCCGGCGCCCTCGAATGGGTGGAGTGGTCGGAGGGCCGCGAGATCGTGTACGCTCACGATCCGGGGACATCGATCTGGCTGCGCGCCGGAGTGAAGCTGCTCTCGCTGCTTCCCATCGACTGGCTGCTGTGAGGCGTGAGGCGGTCGTGACTCCGGTGCGGCACTCCAGAGCCCGCCGCTTGACAGGCCACCTTCCACTTCGTATCTGACCATTCGCACTGGTCCTCTGCACGTCACACCCCGAGCCTCATCGCTCTGACCGGAATCCCCGCGGAGCGAATTCCCACTCTCAGGAGTCGTCCCGTGGCGAAGAAGCGCCGCTCCCCGCACGTGCCTGAATCCGATTTGCTGCCGTCCCAGGTGTCCCGCCGTGACTTTCTCGTGCGCGCCGGCCAGGCCGGCTGGGCCGTGTCGCTGCTGGGCCCCTCCGCCATGCACCGGCTGCTGCCGGCCGCGGAGTTCGCGCGCGATGTCGCCGCACCAATGCGGGCACACGATGTGAACGCCGCGTCTGCGAGCTTTGCGCCGCTGTTTTCCGGACTGAGCTGGCGGCAGCTGGGGCCATTTCGGGGCGGTCGCACCGACGCGGTGTGTGGCGTGCCCGGCAAACCGAATGAGTTCTACTTTGGCGCGGTGAACGGCGGTGTCTGGAAGACGGTGGACGCGGGACGGGTGTGGGAGCCGGTGTTCGATGGACAGCCCGTCGCATCGATCGGCGCCATTGCGGTTGTGCCTTCCGCGCCCGACGTCGTGTACGTGGGCAGCGGCGAATGCACGCTGCGCGATTCCACCGGCTACGGGAACGGCATGTACAAGTCGGTCGATGCCGGCGCCACGTGGACGCACATCGGGCTGGATGACACGCAGCACATCGGCAAGGTGGCGGTGCACCCGAAGGATCCGAACACGGTGTTCGTGGCCGCCATCGGGCACTTCTACGGTCCCAGCGCGGACCGCGGCGTGTTCCGCTCGACGGATGGCGGGCGCACCTGGAAGAAGGTGCTCTACCGCAACGAGAACGTGGGTGCGATTGACGTCGTGATCGATCCGACGGATCCGCGCGTGGTCTACGCCGGACTCTGGAACACGCGGAGACCGCCATGGTTCGTCTACGCACCGACGAATGGACCGGGCGGCGGACTGTTCAAGTCGACCGATGGCGGTGACACGTGGAAGGAATTGAAGAGCGGACTGCCGGCGAGCGGGATCGGCAAGAGCGGCATCGCGGTGTGTCCCAGCAATCCGCACCGCGTATACGCGGTGATTGACGATCTGCTCCCGGATCCATCCGTCCCGGTCGACACCACGGCGGCGGCGCGCGCCGCTCGCCAGTTTGGCGAAGGACTCTCGGGGCTGGGCGGATTTTTCCGCTCGGACGACGCGGGCGAGAGCTGGACGCGGCTCTCGTCGGATCCGGCATTGTGGGGGCGCGGCTGGTACTTCGAGCACGTCGCCGTGGATCCCACGGACGCTGACGTGGTGTACGTGTCGAACGTCTCCATGTCACGGTCCATGGATGGCGGTCATACGTGGCTTCCGGTACGCGGATCACCGGGCGGCGACGACTATCATCAGCCCTGGGTGTCGAGCGATGATCCGAACACGGTGATCGTGGCCAGCGACCAGGGCACGATCATCACGCGTAACGCGAAGGCCGCCGACCCCAAGGCGATCACCTGGAGCTCGTGGCTCAACCAGCCCACCGCGCAGATGTATCACGTCTCCGTGGACTATCGCTTCCCGTACTGGGTGACGGGCGCGCAGCAGGATTCGGGTGCCGTGGCGGTGCGTTCGCGAGGCAAGTTCGGGGAGATTTCCATGCGCGACTGGGAGCCGTCGGGTGCGGGCGGCGAAAGCGGCTACACCGCCGGCGACCCGCTGCATCCGGGCGTGATCTACGGCGGCACCGGGACGCGATTCGATCTGGCCATCAACGCGCCGATTCCCGGCACGACGTCGCCGCCGGTGGAGAAACCGGATGTGGCACGCACGGACTGGACGCAGCCGCTCGTGCTCTCGCGCGCCGATCCGCGCGCGCTCTACTACGCCAATCAGTATCTGTTCAAGTCGAGCGATGCGGCACGGACGTGGACACGCATCAGTCCCGATCTCACGCGTCCCGCGCCGGGTGTCCCCAAACTCATGGATGCGGCCGCGGCGGCAGATACGGGGACGAACGGTCAGCGTGGGGTGATCTACACCATTGCGCCCTCGCCGCTGCTCGTGCCCATGGTGTGGGTGGGGACGGACGATGGCGTCATTCAGGTGACGACCGACGACGGCAAGTCATGGAAGAACGTGACGCCGCCGGCAGTCTCGGCGTGGAGCCGCGTGACCATGATCGAGGCGTCGCACTTCGATTTCAACACGGCGTACGCGACGGTGGATCGCCACCAGCTCGAGGATTTCGATCCCTACATCTTTCGCACGCGTGACATGGGGAAGAGCTGGCAGCGCGTGACCACGGGCCTGCCGGCCGGCGGCTACGTGCATTCGGTGAAGGAAGACCCCATGCGGCAGGGACTGCTCGTCGCCGGGACTGAGCACGGTGCCTGGGTGTCATTCACCGATGGCGACAGTTGGGAGTCGCTCCAGCTCAATCTCCCCGTGACGTCGGTCCGCGATTTCGAAATCTACGACGGCGACCTGATCGTGGGGACGCACGGGCGCGGCATCTGGGTCATCGATGACATCAGTCCGCTCCGTCAGGCCGCGGCGACGCTCCTGGCAGGAGATGCGTATCTCTTCAAGCCGGCGGATGCGATCAACGTCATCCAGGGTGGTGACGAGGGCACGCCGCTGCAGAAGGATGAGCCGCAGGCGCAGAATCCACCGGCCGGGGCAGTCATTGACTACTACCTCAAGGCGGACTCGGCCGGTGGGGCGCCGGTGACGCTCGAGATACTGGACGCGAGCGGGAAGACGCTGCACACCTTTTCGAGTGCGGCAGAGCCGCAGGAACCCGGCCGGGGGCGTGGACGCAGCGGCGGCATTCCCAACACGACCGCACTCTGGCGGCGCGAGCCCGAAAGATTTCTGGCCACGGCCGGAATGCATCGGGTGCACTGGGTGCCGGTGGCCGACAGCGCGCGCGGGGCGGGGGGGGGGGGGGGGGGAGA
>DASUKE010000026.1:0-12072 GCA_036278895.1 Gemmatimonadaceae bacterium | reverse complement strand
CAATCGACTCTGACCCCATTGATCCAAGCGGGTGGGGAAAGACGAGACTGAGGTGAGAAGAGCGGTCGACGTCATGGCGTCGAAGTCACTTAATGTCACATGCGCAATAGTCTGCCACACAATTACTTGTATCACACAGATAAAGTAAGTTCTTAGATCAGCGATCAATGGGGTCAGAGTCGATTGAAAATCAATCGACTCTGACCCCATTGATCCCAGCCACCAGCCACCAGCCACCAGCCACCGTCTACTGTTGTACAACCGCCCACCCCGTGTCCGCGGGAATCGAGTCGTCGCGGAATTGCAGGTTGCCGGACTTCAGGAAGACGAGGGGCGAGCTCGTCTGGCCGGAATTCAGATTGCCGCTGCTCGCGCAGCAGCCGGCGGGAAGATTCGAGCCGTAGAAGCTCACCGAATGGTGGTCGTCGCCCGCGGTGAAGACGAGCGTGTCACCCACGTTCAGGCGCACCGTGTCCGGACTGAAGCCAGCCTGCGTGACCGTCGCAGTGACGCGCTTCGCGTTGGGAAACTCCGGGCCCGTACTGTCGCTTCCGCCGCACCCGGCCGTGAGTGCCATGATGGCGGCGGCGACCAGCAGTCTTCGCATGACGTCCTCCAGTGGATGAGCAGCCTGGGGTAGCCGCGCGCCCACGTCGGGCACGCGCATCGCCGCCCAGAGGTCAGGACGTGGGGCGATCGCCTAACGTAACCCCGGTTCGGGGTCGTTGACGAGAGTCACGCCTCATTGGGCGGTGCGACGCGTGGGCGGATGGCACGTGCGGATCCTCCAGGAGAGGTGCCGTGACCGTTTCCAGAGGAGATCGGCGGCCCACGCCGGCCTGCCCTGCGGTGTCACGAGCACCAGTTCGCAATCTGATCCCGTCACCTCATGTCCATCCGCACCGCGGAGCGACAGGCGCAGCACGATGGGGGTAGGTGGGGGCAGAAGGCCCGTATAGCGGGACGCCAGCGTCACCTGACCGGAACCAGGACCGACGATTTCCGTGACCGGCGGAAAATCCAGTGGGCGCCCGTTGAGTCGCATCCAGCGCGCTTCCAGCCGGAGCGTATCGCGCACCGCCGGATACCGGTACGACACATCCACCGTCAGGGCGCGCCAACTGGAGCTCGGCACGGATACCGCAACGATCGCGGCGGTCTGCACGGCGGCCGCGAGCGCGGGACAGAGCAGCAGGGCAACGCCCGTCCCAATGGCGGTCCACGCGCGCCAGACGTCGCCACCCGATGGAGTACCGGACTCACGATGCATGCGCGTCATACGAAATGTCGGGCGCAGCGGTTCCACCGCGCGGAGGGCCGTATGCAGCGTGCCCACTGTCGTGTGCGGCGCGCGCACCGAACGGAAAGAGCGGACTGACCAGCCGCATGCACTTGTGATTGATTCAACATGTACCCCCGGCCACATTTCGCAATAGGCAACGCCGCAATACGCAACACTGCGGTACGCAATGCGATGAGTCCTGCACGCTCCTTCAATATCCACGACGCATGTCCCTTCGATGCAGGAGTTCTCGCTTTCTCGCCACGCTGCTCGTCGTGACCGCGGGCGCCGCTGCGCTGGTTCAGCCGCTGCGCGCGCAGCAGGACACCGTCCCACAGCGGCTGCCGCCGGTGGTGACCGTCACGCGCGAGCGCGGCCGTGCACCGATCGACCTGCCGTATGCCATCACGACCACACGGCCCGACAGCATGCGTCCCGGGCAGCGCCATCTCTCGCTGGACGAGACGCTGCTGCTGCTGCCCGGCGTGTCGGTGGCGAATCGCACGAACCCGTCGCAGGACCCGCGCATCTCGATTCGTGGATTCGGCGCGCGCTCGGCGTTCGGCGTGCGCGGGGTGCGCGTGCTGCGCGACGGCATGCCGCTCACGCTCCCCGATGGACAGACGCCGGTGGATTACCTGGATCTCGAGTCGGTGGGGACCGTCGAGGTCATCCGCGGGAGCGCGGCGTCATTGTATGGCAACGGCTCCGGTGGCGTGATCGACTTGCGCACCGCGCCGCCGCCGCAGGCCCCATTTGCCGGACAGGTACGCGGATGGGGCGGCAGTGGATCGCTCTCCCGCTTCACCGGTTCGTTTGGCGGCACCGACGGCGCGGTGGGATTTCAGGGTGACATCAGCCACACGGAGCAGGATGGGTACCGCGCCTTCTCGCATCAGCGCGTGACGAGTGGCTACGGCAAGGTCGACTGGCACAACGACCGAACCGACCTGTCCATGCAGGTGCTCGGCTATGACATGCCCCTCGGGCAGAATCCGGGCGCGCTCACGCGCGCGCAACTGGACAGCGACCGAACCATGGCGGACCCGCTCTCCATCACCAAGCAGGCACGCAAGCAGGTGTCGCAGGTTCAGGTGGGTGTGCGGCTGGATCAGAATGTGGGTCGCGGCGACCTGACGGCCAACGTCTACGGCGGCACGCGCGACCTCTACAACCCGTTGACGTTCGCCGTGGTGGATGTGGGGCGCAGTTCGTACGGCGGCGGTGCGCGCTACGCCGTGCCCGACACATTCTTCACGCTGCCCAACCGGTTCACCATTGGCGTGGACCTGCAGAAGCAGAACGACCTGCGCAAGAACTGGGCAAACTGCAACGGCCAGTTTACCGTGACGACCGATTGCGCGGTGATCGGTACCGAGAAGGGCGCGCTCCAGATCGACCAGCGCGAGCTGGTGTCGAGCGTCGGCCCGTACGTGCGCGACGAAGTCACGCTCGGCGGACGCTATCGCCTGAGCGCGGGCGTGCGCGCCGATTACGTGCGCTTCGAGGTGCAGGATCATCTCATCACGCCCACCGATCCGGACAACTCGGGCGTGCGCACGCTGCACGCGGTCAGTCCCATGGTGGGGCTGAACGTGAAGCTCACGCCCCTGCACGCGCTCTACGCCAATGTGTCACGCGCGTTCGAGACGCCCACGACCACTGAGCTCGGCAACAAGCCCGACGGATCCGCCGGACTCAATCCGGATCTCAAGCCGCAGCACTCCACGTCATACGAGATCGGGCTCAAGGGGCTCGTGCTCTCGCGCGTGCAGTACAGCGCCGCGTTGTTCGACACGGAGGTGCGGGACGAGTTGATTCAGTACGAGGTGCCGGGCGGATTGGGTCGGACGTACTACCGGAATGCCGGTCGCACCCGGCGGCAGGGCGTCGAGTTTGGCGCGACTGCCGCCCTGGGTTCCTTCGAGCTCGGCGCGTCGTACAACTACGCGCACTACCGCTTTCGCGAATTCGTAGTGGATACGTCGGACTACGCCGGCAACAAGATCCCTGGAATTCCGTCCAGTCAGTTGCAGCTCTCCGCCACATGGAGACACGACGCCCTGTTCGTGACGGCGGAAGCGGACGCGCAGAGTTCGATGTTCGTGGACGACGGGAATACCGCTCGGGCAAACGGCTATACGACGCTGAATCTGCGACTGGGCGCGACGTCGCTGTTCGGCAATCCCTGGATTTCGCCAGTATTCGGTGTGCAGAATCTCTTCAACACGACCTATGTGGGATCCGTGGCGGTGAACGCCACGCGGGGAAAGTTCTTCGAGCCTGCGCCGGGGCGCGTGGTGTTCGCCGGCATGGCGCTGGCGATCGGGAGGTAGCCGGTCATCATCGGCTGCCCGACTCCGGCAGCCGACGACGATACGGCGTGATCGGCTGCCTGGTCCGCGCAGCCGACGATGACGCGGCATCCGCTCACGGACGCGCCGTCAGTCCTTCATCGTGCGCGGCGCTACGCACTTCACCTGCTGCCCGCTGCGCGACAGTGCCAGCCTTTTCCTTGATGTCTTCCGTGGTTTCGCGAACCGAATCACCCAGACGATCGCGAACATCACCCATGAGTTCCACTTCCGCGTGCGTGCGCGGCGCCGCGAGCCCTGCAGCGAGACCAACGGCGACGGCGATGGCGCCAAAGAAGAGCGGGTTGTCGTAGAAGCGGTCCTCCGCGCGCTGCGCGCGAATCCGCGTGCGTTGCGATACTTGTTGTGCGACATCCTGGGCGCGCTCGGCAAGCTCACCGGACGTTTCCCGGACATTCTCCCGCATGCGCTCGGCCTGCTCGCTCACCGCGGCGCCCACACCGGCGCCGCGCTCCTCATACTGCGTGTAATCCGCGGCCCCGTATCCCCCAGCGGAATGTTCGGGGATGCGCGATGCCGATCCGATGCCCTGCCATTCGTAGCCGGGGCTCCTCGGTTCCTCCTCATTCCGTCCGTTCCATATCATCCATCCCAGTCCCAGTCCGACCAGCGTCGCCGGAATGGGATTGTCCCGGATGGTATTGGCAATGCCGCGCCGGGCCTCGCCCGCGCGCTCGGATGCGTGCTGCGCCATGTCTTGAGCCCTCCCGATGGTGGCTTCTCGAATGCGGTGCTTGACATGCTGTGGATTCAGCCGGTCGCCGATCTGATCGAGCGTATTGCTCATGCGCTGGCGGGTATCGGTGATGCTCTGGCGAATCGCGTCGGGGTCTGTCATCGACGCCCCGCGTCGCCAGGATTTGGCGTTGCCGGATTCGCGGTTCGCTGCACGGTGTCCACCGGGCCGACACGCTCGGATCCGGCCAGTGGCCGTTCCTGATCGTACATCGACCCGCGCTCGCCCCGGTCGTAGCCCATGGCGCGCGATGCCACGCCAGACGTGCGGGACGACGTACGCGATGAACTCTGCGCCCCTCGACTGGCGCGCTCCTGCCAGCGGTCCCGCTGTTCCTGTCTGCGGGAGCTCTTCAGAAACCGTGCGCCCGCGAGCCCCAGTGCGAAGGCACCGCCCAGAAAGGCCGCCGGCTGGCGTCGGGCAAAGGTCTCCGTGCGATCGGCAATGTCCCCGGGATCGGCGGTCCGAATATAGTCGGCGAACCGTTGCACCTGCTGACCCGCGCGATCGACGTAGCGCGCCGTGTCATCGCGGTGCTGCTCATCGCGCATGTGCGCGGCCGAGGACTGCAGCGCTCTGGCGACATCAGAGAGCGTGTCCACCGCGCGGTTGCGCCCTGCCTGGATTCCTGATCCAACGTGTGCCCCCGCCTCCTGCGTCGCGTTCGAGACCATGGCGCCCACATCATGGGTGGGCCCGGTCCCAGTGTCCTGAGTATCAGCCATTGCTTCTCCTCCTGTCGGCCGCGGTATGTGGAGCGGTGGTGGTCGTGAGATCACTCCTCAGATCCCGCCGTTCCTGCTTCGCCCACGACGCATTTTCGCGGAGCGTGTCCAGCGTCTGCTGTGGCTTGAGACCGCGGCGCCGGGCACGGATCATCGCGCCTCTCACTGTAAGGCCGCCTGCGACGAGCAGGACGACGCCGACGATGAGCGCAGCAAGCCAGTAGTTGTCACCCAGCAGATTACCCAGTCCCACCACGAGGAACGCGGTCAATGCCAGCCAGCCGGCGAGCGCGACCCCCGCGCCCACAGCCACACCGGCGGCATCGCGCCCGAGTCGCTTGCCAGTTTGCGCGGCTTCCGCCTTGGCGAGGCTTGCTTCCTGATGGATGAGATCAGCCGTGTCGCTGCTGAGTTGCCGGATCAGCTCTACCAGCGACGGCTCGGCAACGGCTCCGCGCCCCGACATGACGCCCGGCCCGTCCCGACGGCGCGCGCCGATTGGCTCGATCGCGTTTCGCGCCACTGTCCGCCCCCTTCCACGCACGCTCGTGGATCAGCAAGAAAATTGTGTCGTAGCGTGGTCGTCAGGGCGGGCAGCATCCATGCCACCGGTCGCGTTACCCGCCCAGTAGACTGAACATCAGCGCGCCCAGCACGATGGCGCTGATCACCACGTACATCCAGTCGCGGCGCATCGCGAAGGCGATGAGAGTCAGGAGCACCCGCGCCACCGGCGTCGCGATGAGCAGGACGATGCCGAACTGCACGATGGCGGCCGTGTCGAACGCCGCCACGCCGTGGAGCACGCCGCCCAGCGTGTTGAGCATCGTGGGCTCCCCGCGGAACACGTGATACGCGGGAACACTTGCACCATGGTGCGCCAGAAAGGCCACGCCACCCGCGAAGGCCACGAGCGCCGCGATCAGGACGCCGGTACGGAGCAGATTGCCGACCATCTGTTCGACCCGTTCCTCGTCGGCTGCGTGCCCCGAGGCGCGGACGGCGGCCGTGCCGTCAGATCTTTCCGGAGAAACCATTGTAGAGCATTTCAAAGGCGATGGCCGCGACGACGACGCTAAAGATCAGCCGGAGTTTTCTCGTCTTGAGGCCGGGAAGGGCGCGCGCGCCGGTGAGCGCTCCACAGAGCACCCCGAGCATCGTCGGCAGCGCGAGCCCCGGTTCGATGTAGCCGCGATGCAGATACAGGCCGGCGCTCGCGGCAGCGGTCACGCCGATCATGAAGTTGCTCGTGGTGGTGGACACCTTGAAGGGCAGGCGCATCGCGCGGTCCATCGCGAGCACCTTCACCACGCCCGAGCCAATGCCCAGCAGTCCAGACAGCACGCCCGCTACGTACATGAGCCCGAAGCCCAACGGCACGTGGTGAACCTGGTACGCTTCCGGTCCTTCCGCCGTGGGATACGTCGAGTCGAGCTTCAGCACCGTGGCAAGATGATCCGGTGTGCCGTGCACGATGTGATCGAGATGGCGCCGTGTGCCCTCCCACGCCGCGTGCAGCAGCACGACCCCGAAAATGATCGCGATGACGTTCGGTGCCACGTACGCCGCGACGAACGCGCCGCTCAATGCGCCAATGGTCGTCGCGACTTCGAGCAGCATACCGACGCGCAGGTTGGTATAGCCCTCCTTCACATACGCGGCGGCCGCGCCCGACGACGTCGCGATGACCGACACGAGCGACGCGCCGATGGCGTAGCGAATGTCCACACCAAAGCCGAGGGTGAGGAGCGGCACGATGATCGCGCCGCCGCCCAGGCCGGTGAGCGCGCCAATGAGACCCGCGGCGAATGCTCCGAGGAAGAGAAGGCCATCGAGCTGCAGCAGGGTCATATCGGCGGAGGGGGGAGAGTCGGAAGCCCAAGTCTAGCGGACGCTGGCGGCGCCGGGCTAGTCCCCGTAGGTTGTGGCGTCCCGCTTCTGGATAACCCCCGCCCGTGAGTCACGCCATCCTCGACGTCGTCACGCCAGAGGAGTCACCGCGACTGTTGCCAGCGCGCCTCGCCTGGTTCGCGCTCGTGGTGCTCACGTTGATGAACCTGCTCAACTACCTCGATCGGTACGTCAGTGCGCCGATCGGGGAGAGCCTGCGCGAGTCGCCGCTTCATGTGAACGACGCGCAATTCGGCGCGCTCGCCAGCGCGTTCCTCATCGTGTACATGATCGCGGCGCCATTTTTCGGCGAGCGCGCCGATCGTCGCTCGCGACCGCGACTCATCGCGATCGGCGTCGGCTTCTGGAGCGTCATGACGGCGCTTGCCGGCCTCGCGACCAACTATCCATCACTGCTCGGCGCTCGTGCCGCGGTGGGCATCGGCGAAGCGGCGTACGCCACGATTGCCCCGGCGTTGCTCGCGGATCTGTTTCCCGAGCGATTGCGCGGCCGCATCTTTGCCGTCTTTTTCATGGCGACGCCGGTGGGCGCGGCGCTCGGGTACGTGCTCGGTGGCGTGGTGGATCATCACTACGGCTGGCGCGCCGCATTCTTCATTGCGGGCATTCCCGGGCTGATCCTCGCCGCGCTGGCGCTCAGGCTCCCCGACCCCGAACGCGGCGCAACGGACACTCCCGCATCACACGTCGCGGCCGCGCAGGTGCCCGGCGGCTTCGCCGCCTACCGGGCGCTCGCGCGCATCAGGATGTTCCGTCTCACGGTGCTCGGATTCGCCGCGTACACGTTCGCGCTCGGTGGCATTGCCGTGTTCATGCCCAAGTTTCTCGAGCGCGTGCGCGGCGTGCCGCGCGAGCAGGCAGCCGTGCAGTTGGGCGCGGTGCTGGCCGTGACCGGCCTCTTGGGAACGCTCGCTGGCGGATGGGTGGGGGACTGGCTGCTCTCGCGCACGCGACGCGCGTATCTCTGGGTGTCGGCCGTCTCGACGCTGCTCGCGGTGCCCCTGGCCTTCGTCGCGCTCAGCTCGCCTGATCGTGCCGTGTACTGGCCCGCACTCATCGCAGCGGAGCTGCTGGTATTTGCGTGCACCGGGCCGGTGAACTCGGCGGTGGTGGGCTACGTGCCGGCGGCCGCACGCGCCGCCGCCATGGCGCTCTGCATCTTCACCATCCACGTCCTTGGCGACGTCCCGTCGCCGTTCCTCATTGGTGCCGTCTCGGATGCCACGAGCCTCCAGCACGCCGTCATGATGATTCCCGTGGCACTCGCGATTGGCGGGCTGATCTGGCTGCGGGGCGCACTGGCCTCCGAGGTGTAGCGACCCGCTACTATTCAGGACATGTTGGCCCCTCCCCATACGCCGCCGGTCCCGGTTTTTCATGATGCATCCGGTCGCCGCTGGCGGCGATTGCGCGCTATCGCGATCAGTCTTGGCGTGGCGACGTCGCTCGCGGCGGCCGCCGTGGTGGTGAACCTGCTGAGCCCACCCAGGCCGCCGCAGCTCGCGATGTCCCTGACGCCGCCGCTGCGCTCCAACCTCATTACGAGTCCGGCGCAGCGCCGCCGGCTCACCAAGCGGCTGCAACTCTTCTTCGAGTTGCGCAAGCATCACACGCCGCCGGCCACGCAGCCGAGTCTGTTGCCCGTGCGCGGGCGCCGCGTGGCGAAGAAGGCCGTCGCGCCGGGGCAGCCCATTGTCGCCGGTTTCTACGTCAACTGGGACGACAACTCGCTGGCGTCGCTCTCGGCGCACGCGGATGATCTCGACTGGGTGGTGTGCGAGTGGGGATTTCTCGCCGCCGGAGGCGACTCGCTTCACCTGTCGGTGGACCGGCGCGTGCCGTACACGATCGCACAGCGGGTGCCCGATGAAGCGAAGCGGCCGCTCGTGTTCGCCATGGTGACGAACTACGACTCCGTGGCCAAGCGTTGGGACGGCGAGGCGCTGCGCCATCTGCTCACGGATACCACGGCTCGGAACCGCGCGATCCGTGAACTCACGGACACCGTGATGCGCTACGGCCTTGGCGGCGTCACCATCGACTTCGAGGAAGCACCCCGCGGTCTCACACCCGCGATCGTGCGCTTTCTGCAACTGCTGCACGCGCAGCTCGCGCCGCAGGGGCGCTGGCTCACGCAGGCGCTGTCGTTCAACGACACCGACGAACAGCTCGCGAAGTTCTCGGCCGTTGACGACAAGGTGTTCCTCATGATGTACGACGAGCACTACAGCGGCGGCGACCCCGGGCCGGTAGCGAGCCAGCAGTGGTTCGTGCGCACGTCGCGCCGCATGCTGCGCGTGATCCCGCCGTCCAAGGTGGTGCTCGCGCTGGGGGCATATGGCTACGACTGGAACGATGCCTCGGATTCCACCGCCGAGACCATGACGTTCCAGGACGTCATGACGCACGTCCGGAACGCCGCGCACGAGGGGATGCCCGCCGCGATTCACTTCGACTCGCTCTCGCTCAACCCCTACGCCACCTGGCGCGACCCCGACTCCACGGATCACGTGGACTGGTATCTGGACGGCGTCACGGCCTACAACGAGATCCTGGCTGGTGACGCGCTCGGCGCGGCGGGATTCGCCATCTGGCGACTCGGCTCCGAGGATCCCGCCATCTGGTCGGTGATCGGCCAACGCGGCATTGATGCGCCGGTGGACAGTCTGCGCGCGATCCCTTCGGGCTACGATCCGGAGTTTCAGCCGAAGACCGCGACGGGCGAGCTGCTCGAGCTCGGAGCGCGTCCCACACCCGGCAGCCGGACGATTCGGCTCGATCCGGTGACGCACTACGTGAACGACGAGACGGTCACGAAGTATGCGGTCCCATGGGTCATTCAGCGCTTCGGGCAGACGCCGCACAGGATCGCGCTCACGTTCGACGATGGACCGGACGGCAGGTGGACACCGCAGATTCTCGACACGCTGAAATCGCGGCACGTCGTCGGGACGTTCTTCGTGGTCGGAGAGAATGCGGAGCGCCACATCCCGCTGCTGCGGCGCATTTATTCCGACGGCAACGAGATCGGCAACCACACGTTCACGCATCCGAATCTGGCGTTCGCGAGCGACCGCGTGGTGAAGCTGCAGATCGACGCCACCGAGCGACTGCTCGAGGCGGCGCTGGGACGGCGCAGCGCGTTCTTCCGGCCGCCGTATTTCGGCGATGCGGAGCCCACGACGTCGGACGAGCTCGGGCCGGTGGCCGTGGCGACCGAACGCGGCTACATCACCGTGGGACTGCGTATCGACGCCGAGGATTGGCAGTCGCCGGGCGTGAAGACGATCATCGACACGGTGCTGACGCAGGCGGAGAAGGGGGGAAACGTCGTGCTGCTGCACGACGGCGGCGGTGAACGCTCGCAGACGGTGGCGGCGCTGGGCCCGCTCATCGACTCGCTCCAGGCACGCGGCGACACGCTGGTGCCGGTGTCCGAACTCGTGGGCATCACGCGCAATGTCGCCATGCCGCCGCTGCCACCGGAGAGCCGTATGAGCCGCATGGGCGAGCTCCTGGCGTTCGGCTCGGTCGGCGTGGCGGAGTGGGTGCTCTACTGGCTCTTTGTCAGCGCAGTGGTGCTCGGTCTGGCCCGGCTGCTGTTCATCACCGTGCTGGCGATCGTGCAGCGCGTGCGGCGCCATCAGAATCCGGATGCGCCGGTGACGTACGCGCCGTCGGTGAGCGTGATCGTGCCGGCGTATCGCGAGGAGAAAGTCATCGTCGCGACGATTCGCAGCCTTGTGGAGCAGCACTATCCCGCCGCGCTGGAGGTGATCGTGGTGGATGACGGCTCGCCGGACGCCACGTACGATGTGGCGCTCGCCGCGTTCGGGTCGCATCCGCGCGTCGCTCTCTATCAGAAACCGAATGGCGGCAAGGCAAGCGCCCTGAACTTCGGTCTCGCGCGCGCCACCGGTGAAATCGTGATCTGCCTCGATGCGGATACGATGTTCACGCCCACTACGGTGGCGGAGCTGGTGGAGCCGCTGCACGATCCGACCGTGGGCGCGGTGGCCGGGAATGCCAAGGTGGGCAACCGCGTGAATCTCGTGACACGCTGGCAGGCACTCGAATATGTGACCAGCCAGAACCTGGATCGGCGCGCCTTCTCGCTGCTCAACTGCATTACGGTCGTACCAGGCGCCGTGGGGGCATGGCGCCGCGCGCTCGTGGAGGAGGTGGGCGGCTTCAGCGAGGACACGCTGGCCGAGGACCAGGATCTCACGCTCGCCATCCGCAAGCGCGGCTTCTCGATTGCGTACGCGGATGAAGCGATCGGCTATACGGAAGCGCCCGACACGCTCCGCGCGCTGGCGAAGCAGCGCTTCCGCTGGTCATTCGGCACGCTGCAGTGCGTCTGGAAGCATCGCGACGTGTTTCTTCGCCCGCGTCACGGATCGCTGGGATTCATTGCGATGCCGAACGTGACGATCTTCCAGCTCTTCTACCCCTTCGTGTCGCCGATCGCGGATCTCATGTTCGTGTGGGCGCTCGTGTCGGTGTGGCTGGTGCGCCAGCAGCACGGCGCGACGTACGCGCTCACGAGCCTGCAGCACGTGCTCACGTACTACGCGGTGTTCCTGCTCGTGGACTGGTTCGCCGCGGTGGTGGCGTTTCTGCTCGAACCGGGCGAGGACCGCTGGCTGACGTGGTTGATCTTCATCCAGCGCTTTGCGTACCGCCAGGTGATGTACTGGGTGGTCGTGCGCAGCGTGGTCGCGGCGCTGCGGGGGCAGCTGGTGGGATGGGGCAAGCTGGACCGGAAGGCGACAGTTGCGGAGGGGAAGTGGGCAGTGCGGCAGGGAAGCGGCGCGCTGCGCGCGCCTGCGGGAAGCGTCGCGCGCAGCGCGACTGGGGGAACCGGCGATCGCGCCTGACGGCGCATCGCCTGCGGGAAGCGCCGGCCGGGCCGAAGGCTGGCTGCCCCACGCCACCCCGCCCTTGGGAATCGGCAATCGGGAATGGGGAATCGACCACCCCACGCCACCCCGCCCTAGGGAATCGGCAATCGGGAATGGGGAATCGGGGAGGAAGACCTCC
>DASUKE010000025.1:0-68817 GCA_036278895.1 Gemmatimonadaceae bacterium | reverse complement strand
CATCATTCCCCATTCCCACGATTCCCCATTCCCGATTGCCAGGGGAAGGGCAGCGGGGCGGGGAGGGTTCCCAAGGGAAGGGTGGCAGGGCGGGGCCACTACACCCCCTTCAACGCCTCCGCCAGCGCCGAGAGACTCTTCTTCGCGTCGCCGAAGAGCATCCGTGTCCGGTCCCGGTAGAACAGCGCGTTGTCAATGCCGGCGAAGCCGTGCCCCATGCTGCGCTTGAGCACCACGACATTGCGCGCCTTGTCCACGTCGAGTATGGGCATCCCATAGATCGGGCTGCCCGGGTCCTCACGCGCGGCGGGATTCACCACGTCGTTTGCACCCACGACGAGCGCGACGTCCGTGCTGTCGAAGTCGCCATTCACCTGCTCCATCTCCACGAGCTGATCGTAGGGAATGTTGGCCTCCGCCAGCAGCACGTTCATGTGGCCGGGCATGCGGCCGGCCACCGGGTGAATCGCGAACTTCACATCCACGCCACGTCGCTCCAGCTCCTGCGCCAGCTCGCGAACCGCGTGCTGTCCCTCGGCCACGGCCAGTCCGTAGCCCGGCACAATGATCACCTTGCGCGCGTACGCGAGGGCGATCGCGGCATCCTCGGCGGTGGTCTGCCGCACGGTCTTCGGGGCGCCGCCGGCCGCCACCGCGGTCGCCGCTTCGCCCGCGCCGAAGGCGCCGAACATCACGTTGGCGAGCGACCGGTTCATGGCGCGGCCCATGAGAATCGTGAGCAGCGACCCGCTCGCGCCCACGAGAATGCCCGCGACCACGAGCATCTGATTGTGCAGCACGAGCCCCGTGAATGCGGCGGCGCACCCCGTGAGAGCGTTCAGCGTGGAGATCACCACCGGCATGTCGCCGCCGCCAATGGGGAGCACGAGCAGCGTGCCCAGCACGAGCGCGACCGCGAAGATGATCCACACCGTCGTCGTCGTTCCCGGGCCCAGCACGACCATCAGCCCCAGCACGATGATCGCGAGCAGCAGCAGCGCGTTCACGACGCGCTGCAGCGGGAACTGGAACGGCTTGCCCGACATGAGCTCCTGCAGCTTGGCGAACGCCACGACGCTGCCCATGAACGACACCGCGCCGATCGTCGTCCCCAGCACGACGCTCGCGCCCTCCCCGGCGCCCACATGGGCGGACTGCGAGAGGCGCAGGTATTCCGATACCGATACCAGTGCGGCCGTGCCGCCGCCCAGGCCGTTGAGCAGGCCGACCATCTGCGGCATCGCCGTCATCTGGACCTTGCGCGCGGACACGATGCCGATCGCGCCGCCAATCACGATGCCAAGCGCAATCTCCCAGTACGACACAATGTGCCGGTCGAGCAGCGTGACCGCGAGCGCCATGAACACGCCAATGCCCGCGAGCATGTTGCCCGAGCGCGCGGTGGCGGGAGAGCTGAGCCGGCGCAGCCCCAGAATGAGCAGAACGGATGCAACGATGTAGGTGATCGCGATGATGCTCGCGCGGCTGTCGAGGATCACTGTTTCACCGTGGGGTGCTTGCGGAACATCTCGAGCATGCGGTCGGTCACCACGAATCCGCCGAACACGTTGGCGGCGCCGAGCACCACGCCGATGAAGCCGAGCACGTGCAGGAGCGGTGAGTCCGCCGAACCGAGCACGATCATGGCGCCGAGGAGGACGATGCCGTGGATCGCGTTGGTGGCCGACATGAGCGGCGTATGAAGAATGGACGGAACGCGGGAGATCACCTCGTATCCCACGAAGATCGCGAGAATGATCACGTAGATGGCGAGCACCAGCGTTTCGGTCATACTCTGGCCTCCTGGGGCCGCGGTGAAGTTTCGGGCAGCGCCGGGGCCGGCGCCGGCCGGTCGAGTACCACTTCGCCGTCCGTGGTCACGCAGACGGCACGGGTGATGTCGTCGCTGAAGTCCAGCACGAGCTCGCCCCTGGGCGCGAGATGGCGCACGAGCGCGGCGACGTTGCGCGCGTACATGGCGCTGGCGTCGAACGCCAGCTCGCTCGTGAGATTCTCGGGCGCGATGATGGTCACGCGATGCTTCACGATGGTCTGCCCCGCAACGGAGAGCTCGCAATTGCCGCCCTGCTCGGCGGCCAGATCCACCACCGCGGAGCCGGGTTTCATGGCTCGCACGGTATCTTCGGAAATGAGCAGCGGGGCGCGCTTGCCGGGCACGAGCGCCGTGGTGATCACGGCGTCTGCCTGCGCCGCATGCGCGTGGATGAGTTCCTTCTCGCGGCGGATGTGCTCTTCGGAGAGCTCGCGCGCATAGCCGCCCGCGTCCTGCGCGGCGTGATCGTCCACATCGAGCTTGACGAACCCGGCTCCCAGTGAGCGAACCTGTTCCTCGACGACGGGCCGCGTGTCGAATGCCTCGACGACGGCACCCAGGCGGCGAGCGGTCGCGATGGCCTGAAGCCCCGCGACGCCCGCCCCGATCACGAGCACCTTCGCGGGGCGAATGGTACCGGCAGCCGTCATGAGCAATGGGAAAAAGCGCCCCACCGCATTCGCCGCGAGGAGCGCAGCCTTGTAGCCGGCCACCGTGCTCTGGGAGGACAGCGCGTCCATCATCTGGGCGCGGGTGGAACGCGGGACCAGTTCCATGGCGAACGCGTTTACGCCGCGGGCGGCGAGCAGGCGCAGCGTATCCGGGTCGCCGCGCGGATTGAGCAACGCGATGAGCGACGAGCCCGGGGGGAACAGATCCACCTCGTGCGTGCCGAGCGCCTCGTTGAAGATCGGGGCGCGGAGTTTGAGGATCAGATCGGATGATCCAAAAAGGGCGGCGGCATCGGCGACCATGGTGGCACCAGCGGCGGCATAATCGCCGTCGCTGAAGCCCGCCTTGTCGCCCGCGCCGGTTTCGACGGCAACCGCGTGGCCATCCTTGATCAGTTTGGCAACGACTTCAGGGACGAGCGCAACACGCTTCTCCCCGGGCACAATTTCTCGAGGGACACCAATATGCATGACTTCACCAGTGGGGCAGGGCGGCGCCGCCGCGAGTCCAACGGCGGGGCGGAGGAGCAGATGACAGATGGAGATTGCGCAAGCGGCCCGAGGGGCGCAAGGCGGCGCGCTGTGGTGTATTGCGAAGAGGGGTGCACGCGTCGCATATAGGGAGCGTGCCGGACGGAGCAGCAGCGCCCGTCGCGCGGCAGCGTCCGGCCAAGGGGGATATCGCCATGCGGTTGCTCCTGAGATTCGCGATGGTACTGGCGGCGTCGAGCGTGGCCCTCACGAGCGCATGCTGGCATTCAAAGCAGGCCACAGCGCCGAAGGCAGCGAAGGCAGCGAAGGTACCGAAGGTCCGGGGCACGGGGCCGATCACCCAGAAGGAGCTGACTCCCTTTGCCGGGTGGGATACGTACCAGGCGATCAAGCTGCTGCGCCCGCAGTTCCTGCAGAACCGGGGCGCAACGAGCATCGAGCTGGACTCGCCCACGCAGCCCGAGGTGGCGATTGACGGCATCATGTACGGCCGGCTGGAGAGTCTGGCGCAGTTGCCGGTGAGCGAGGTCGAAATGATCACGCTGCTGAACGTAGGCGACGCGGTCATCAAGTATGGGCCCGGCCACCCGGCCGGGGTGATCGACATCGTCACCAGGCACTGAAGCGGGTCGTACGAGCCGCTCTGGCGGGTACGCGACCTCGACGGCCCCGGCCGCCCCGGCAGTCCCGGCCGCGTCAGCGGCGCCATGGTCGCAGCACCGCATAGACCGCCACGGCCGTGATGCCATCGCGCCGCATCGAGATGAGACCGCGCCGTACGAGCCGGGACAGCGCCTGCTGGACCGCCCGCTTGGACAATCCGGTGCGCTCGGCGACGTCGCGCAGCGGAAGCTGGACCTCGCTGACTCCCTCACCGCGCGTGAGCCGCCAGAGCAGCAGATAGACGAGAAACGCGGCGGGGTGCCGGTCGTGACCAACGAGGTCCGGCATCAGGGTGTCGATGATATAGGCGTCGATGGCACGCACGGTCATGCGCTGCTCCTGTGGCAATGAATGCCATACTACTGCGTGCGTGCCTTGCGCACAACTTCTCTGCTGCCGATCCTGTCCCGTTCGCGCGGCCATCACGCTTCACTCAACACGTGGAAGGAGCGACGTATGATCAAGGGGATCAAGTTCGCCAGCATCCCGGTGCGGGACCAGGACCGGGCGTTGGCGTTCTACACGAAGCAGCTCGGCTGTCGTGTGATCACGGACAGCCCGTTCGATGGCACCCAACGGTGGATCGAGCTGGGAATTCCACGGGCGCAGACCAGTCTCGTGCTGTTCACCGCACCGGGACAGGAGACGATGATCGGTGGATTCATGAATGTCACGTTCATGGCCGATGACGTCGAAGCGACGGCGCGCGAACTCCAGGCACGCGGAGTGGAATTTGTGCAGGAGCCGCGCCGGGAGGACTGGGGCACGAGCGCGATCTTCAAGGATCCGGATGGGAATCAGTTCGTGCTGTCGACTCCGTGACGCGTCGCAGGGAGGGGAATTCCTGACATCGTCGACCGCTTTCCCCGACAGCGGGGATGGGAGGGAGTTCCTACCTTGAGCATGCGCGGTCGGGAGCTGGCGTCGCACTTTATGCGCCGATCGCGTGGTACTGCGCGAGGTGAATGCCATGAACGACACGCTGCTCGGAACGAACGACTCTCTCAATCACCCAGTGGACAGCGAGCACGCAGGCCGTGAACGGAACACGGCGGCGCTGTCGAGGTCCATGCAACGGAGATTGCGCTGGCGGTTGCGCCGCCGCGCGATGCGAACCATGCCTGATACGGATCTCGATCTCGATTGTGGACTGACGGTTCACGCGATTGTGGAGCGGTATCCCACGACGCGTGACGTCTTCAACCGATTCGGACTGGACACCTGCTGCGGCGGAGCGGTGAGTGTGGAAGAGGCCGCACGCCGCGAGGGCGTCGACGCCAGGACTGTCTGCGAGGCGCTGCGCGAGGTCGTGGAGACCGTCTGAACGGAGGCGGCCATGCCGGCGGTGGTGAACGATGATGCGGACGGGACGCGTATGATCCAGGTGGACTCGCTGGGGATCGGCTATACGGTGAACCGGGGGCGCATCGTCGTTCACTATCCCGGAAGGAATCTCGAAGAGGGTGCGAGCGGCCGGTACGGAGCAGGATTCGAGCTGGGACCGATACCGGAGAGCTACTGGAGCAGCCCGCCCAACGAGATCACGAAGGAGCGCGCCGGAATCTGGCGGAGGCTGCTGGATGACGCGGCACGTGAGGCCAGCGGCCAGTGACTTCGCGCGATCGGCCAATTGCGGCAGGTCATGGCTGCAGGCGCGTGGCTGCCATACGCTGTCGCAACGTTGATTGTAAGGTCGCGGCGGGATAGATTGCGCACCTGTTCGCGGTTCGGCTTGCGGACGGGACGTAGCGCAGTCCGGTAGCGCACCTGAATGGGGTTCAGGGGGTCGCGGGTTCAAATCCCGCCGTCCCGACTAGTCAAACTGTTTGAAACCAATGAGTTACGAAGCGAGCGGCCGCATACATGCGAGGCGCTCGTTTTCTTTTGTGTGCCGGGAGTGTGGACTCAACTGTCTGATAGGCATGGCAAGAAAGCTCGGTGCGATTCATCGTCGGATCGTTGAAGTGCTCAGGGCCCGTCCCTACGGAGTTTCTCTGAATGAAATCGCGACCATTCTAGAGATTCCGCCTGGCGAGCAGATGCACTTTGACCGGCGGCTTCGCGAACTCGATGCGGATTTCAACATCCGTCGCAGACGCCAAGGCTCGAAAGTCTTGTACATCCTCGAAGGGTCGAAAGAGACACCTCTAGATGATGCCGCGATTTCGAAGACGCTCCGAGCCGCAGTTTTACGTTCTGCGCGAGGGACCTGCGCCATGTGCGGAAAGACAATCGAGAAAGACAGGGTTCGATTAGTCATCGACCATAAGGTTCCGCACGCTTGGGGCGGCTTAACAGAAGCAGAGAACCTTTGGGCACTCTGCTCCGAGTGCAACGAAGGCAAGAAGGCTTTCTTCTCTTCAGTTGACTCCCCAGAACTTCGCTCTGCCTTGAGCCACAAGAGTGTTCACGTCCGAATTGGCGAGCTTCTGAAAGCCAACGTCGGCAAACCCGTGGATTCGTATCTTATCGAGCTGGTGGCCAATCAAAATGACTGGCCGAAACGAACCCGCGAGCTTCGTTATCTCGGGTGGAAGATCGAGGTGACAAAGAGGGTGAGTGATAGCGGAACTGTCTACTCGGCCTATAGGCTTCAGTCGTTTTCCGAGTGGCCCGCCGACCCGTCAAAGGTAATTCGGGACTATGAGCGTGACCGTTCGACGCGTAAGCCGAAGCGTAAGCCGAATGCGGAGTCGGCAGAAGACGACGACTGATCCCTAGGTGCGGTGGCCTTTCTCCCTTCCCTTGGCCGCCACGCGAACCACGCGAACCACTTCGGTCGCGGCGCGCTCAAGATTCTTTTTGGCGTCACTCTCCCAAATGCGTACCACGCGCCAGCCCAACGCGCGAAGCGCGTCGTCGGACAGCCGATCGCGCTCGACGTTCCGTTTGAACTTCGCGACCCAGTATTCGCGGTGATTCTCTCGAACCGAGGAAACCAGCGCGCGCTCTCCCCTCTCCTGCAGGACTCTGGAGTGCCAGTAATCGCCGTCCACGAAGACAGCGACGCGAGCGGCTGGAAAGACGAAGTCCGGCTTTCCTGGGAGATCTTTGGTGTACTTGTGGAACCGTAGTCCGCGCCGATGAATCGCGCTTCGGAGCGCCTTTTCTGTCTTGTTCTCGGTTGAACGGATCGCACCCATGTTTCGCGCGATTTCCTCACGCGATTTCGGGCGATACGGCTTTTTCACTCTCGCCGCAACGTGGCTAGACGGCCTTTAGGAGCGGTTCGTCGATTGGCTTCCTCTTGCGCTGGCCGAGAATAGCCGCACGAATCGCCATCCCAACGGCGCGAGCAACGGGCGGTGGAAAGGCATTTCCAACCTGACGATAGGCGGCCGTCTTCTTTCCTGTGAAGTGCCAGTCGTCCGGGAAGCCTTGAAGGCGGGCTGCCATGCGAACAGTCAGCTTAGGATCAGCATCCGCGGGAAAATCCTTATCGGGCGGCTCGTTAGCGATTCCCATCGCATCAACGCCGTATTCCAACCAGGCAGCCTTAGCCCGAGTGGGGCCAAGATCGGGACCACCGTGCTTCTTCGAGCCTCCGACGATAGTGGGGCCAATTCCATTTGCGCGCTTCCGCCACTGCTTTGCGCCTCGCCAGCCGCGACTTGCCATAAGGTCGAACAAAACATCGCCCACCGTTGGGCAGTCCAACTCAATTTCAGGCCACCTGAAGCGTTTCACTGCTGGTCCCTTTAGCGCTACCAGGATAAAACGCGGGCGTAGTTGCGGGACACCAAAGTTCGACGAGTTCAGAACTTGCCAGTCGATGAACGTGAATCCGAGTCTCGTCAGACGCTCACGAATCTTGTCGCGGTAGTCGGCAAAGCGCGCCTTCCCCAAACCCGGCACGTTCTCCAGTAAGACTGCCGTGGGCTGCGACTGAGCAATCAGGTCAAGCGCCGCCGGGAAAAGATCGCGCTCGTCTTCGTGCCCGAGCTGCTTACCGGCGATTGAGAAGGGCGGACAAGGCACTCCGCCAGCGAACAGGTCGATTCCCTTGAAGCCGCGACCAGTGATCTCGCGAACATCCTTTTCAAAGATGGTCCACGCAGGCCGATTGTAGCGGAGGGTCGAGCATGCGTCAGAGTCGATTTCGGCCAGCGCAACATGACGAAAGCCACCCTGTTCAAGCCCTAGAGCTTGCCCGCCGCCTCCTGCGCAAATCTCGAATGAAAAAAGGTCGCTCATGCTGTTAAAGATCAACGACGGTTCGCTTCGCGCAAGCCGCGCCAGAAGGGTTCTCCGAGCATTCTTGACCGCATCATCGTTGACCCACGGCGAAAAGTGCGTTCTCAACTTGCTCGGCCGCTCGTTGTTGCATGTCGGGCAAGACATGACCGTAAACATTAAGGGTTAGCGCCGCGCTAACGTGTCACCGCGGCTCGGACACGACCTTGACGTTTTCTCCTGCCGCCAGCAGCAGCGTTGCGCCCGAATGGCGTAGGCCGGAGGGCCGAAGACCCTCAAGGCCGGCTATACGCCGGATGCGCGCGAAGTGTCGCTTGGCCACGATCCGCCATTCCACCGGTTCGCCGCGCGAATTGCAGAACGCTAGGTCGTGATCGACCCAACTCGCCCCAACGCGGAGTCTTTCGACGCTTTGCGCGACCCGGTGAGAACCCAACATCCGGCGGGTGGTCGCGGGCAGAGTGACTGCTCGACGAGCACGCGGAGTCTTTGGCTCTTTCATTTCCCACTCGTGGCCTGCCACCCACACTAGCGATCGCTGGACCGTCACCCGCTCCTCTCCAACGTCCCGCCCTCTGAGCCCCAACGCTTCACTTGGTTGAAGGCCGGTTCTCAGCAGGAGCAGCCAGAGGGCGTGGAAGCGGTCGCCCTCAGCGGCGGCGAGGAACCGTCTTGCGTCCTCGCGGCTCAGGGCCTTCATTACAAGCTAGCGTTACCCGTTTCGTCACCCGTTCCCGGTCGAAACGGCCAGGTCACCAGGCCTACGCTCCTCGCCCATCACGACGAAGAGCGTTTCGTTATCGGGCCGCGCCAGCAGACGTGGAGCCTTGCAGCGTCTCGTCGACCACCGGCGGCCGCGACGTCCTTGATCGAGCGGAAACGGCGGCTGAGCAGCTCGTCGAGCTCGACATCACACCCGGCGCCAGCGCATCGTATTGCCTGACGCCTGTACAGGTCTGCAGCGACCGCTGTCCCGGCCCAGCTCACGCCGCCGAAAGAGAACCAGTCGGACGGTACGTGTTGAGCAGGACCCCGCTCGGCGTGCGTTGCGTGTCGACCAGCGTCAGGGTGCGCGGCGGCACGCCGTTCTCGAACAACCGCTTTCCTTCGCTGAGCATCACCGGGACGAGCCAGATGCGATACTCGTTGACGAGGTCGGCGGCGATCAGCGTCTGCAGCAATCCGCTGCTGCCCCAGACATGCAGCTCCGGCCCGTCCGATGCCTTGAGCCGGCGGAGCTTCTCGACAGCGTCGCCGTCGATACGCTGCGAGTTCTTCCAGTCCAGATGATCGAGGCTGCGCGTGACGACGTATTTGGTCGCCTTGTTGAAGGCGTTGGCGATCGGCTTGTCGCCCTGGTGCGGCCAGTAGCCGGCGAAGATCTGGTAGGTGCGGCGCCCGAGGAGCATATCGAACTCACCGGCGATCGTCTCATGAACCGCCCGGCTCAAAACCTCGTCCGAGAAGCGCATGGCCCAGCCTCCATGGGTGAACCCGTTGCTCGGATCCTCCTCGGGGCCGCCGGGCGCCTGCATGACGCCGTCGAGACTGAGCTGCGTGATGGCGATGATCTTTCGCATGAGTTCTCTCCAGCTCCGGAAATCGTGTGGGGTGAAACTGCCTCGCGAATGCAAATCGCGCTCCATAGGTCAGGTCGTGTCCGACAAGAGATTCGTCGTACGGACGATCCGCGCCAGCGGGATCATGCCGGCGTAGCGGACGCACGCACTTCAGGGCGTGGTGGCATCCGTGCATCGCGGCTCCGTTCCGATCGGCGCACCAACCCCTGCCGCTCTGCTCTGATCCGCAATGATGAGCACGACCGCGCCAATGATAATCGCGGCGGAAATCGCGACGCGCCACGTGATCGTCTCACCCAGAATCGCCCATCCGAGCAGGACCGCGATGACCGGGTTCACATACGCGTACGTTGCCACGCGCGCGGGAGCGGCGACCTTCAGAAGCCAGCTATACGACGCGAAACCCACCAGCGATCCGAACACAACGAGGTACGCGAACGCGCCCAAAGCGGTGCGGCTGGCCATGCCCGGGCGGAGCCCATGCTGTTCGCCCGCGGCCAGCGCCACCACGAGTGTCACCACTCCGCCGGTGAAACTCTCCATTCCGGCCGCGAGCAGTGGAGCGGATGCGAGCGGCGCGGAGCGCGCGTACACCGAGCCGAGCGCCCAGGCGCACGCGGCCGCCACGACCGCAAGGGCCGCGCCGAGATGCGCCGCGCCAGCGCCGCCGACGCCGGCGGCGCGGCCGCCAATGATCGCGGCCGGCCCCACGAGCACCACCAGCCCGATAAATCCCGCCACGACGCCGCCAAGCACGAGCGGTCGGGGACGTGCACGGCGCTGCAGCCAGAGGAGCACCACGATCCAGAGCGGTTCCGTCGCCACGAGCAGCGCCGTCGTGCCCGTATGCAGGCGCGTCTCGGCCCAGAACACAACCGCATTTCCACAGGGAAAGAGCAGAATCCCCACGATGGCGGCCGCCCGCCAGTTCGCGCGTGTGGGACGCGCCGCGCCACTAGCGAGCGCCATGGCGCACAGCACGGCTCCGGCGATGGTGAACCTCGCGCCGGCCAGGAGAAACGGCGGAAGTGCGGCCACGACCAGATGGATCGCCAGAAACGTCGAGCCCCAGATGACGTACACCGCGGCGAACGCCGCGATGGTGAGCGGGGCGGCAGGGCGCTGTCCTTCGGCCGTCATCTCCACTGTGCGCTACGCACTGAGAAACGGCATGTGCCGGACATGGGGAAGAAGGTGTGGTGGCGAATCCGACGGTGGCTGCGGTGAAATATGCGATTCCCGATCCGCTGGCGCATACCGCGACAGCGCGTAGTTTCTGTGTGCTCGCGTCCGCTCTCGTCGCATCTGTCGCGCCACTGCACGCCCGAACCCCTTCCCTGAGGGCCATGATGCGTCGCTTCCTCCTCACGATGTTGCTCGCCATGCCGTTCACGTCCGGCGCTGCGCAATCGCCAAAGACGTACGACGTCGGCCGGATCGAGACGCGACTCGGCGAAATCCTCTTCGTGCTGCACGACCAGACTCCGCGTCACAAGGCGAGCTTCATCAAGCTGGCGACGAGCCACTACTGGGACACGCTCACGTTCAATCGCGTGATCAGGAACTTCGTCGCGCAGGGTGGCTGCCCGGACACGCCGGCAGGCTTCTCCGGCTCGCCGTACCTGCTGGCGCCCGAGTTCAACGACAGCCTGAAGCACGTGTACGGCGCCGTGGGCGCAGGTCGCGACGACAATCCGGGGCAGCTCTCCGCCGGCTGCCAGTTCTACATCGTGGCGAACAAGCAGGGTCTCCCGAAGCTCGACAACCACTACACGGTGTACGGTCAGGTCATCAAGGGCATGGACGTCGTGGAGAAGATCGTCTCCGTCCCGACGGACTCCACGAATCAGCCGCTCACGCCCATCACGCTGCACGTCGATGTGACCAGGATGACGGCGGATGAGCTGCGCGCGTATGGCTACGTAGTGAAGTAGCGCCGTGCATCAATGCGGCGTCAGCCGTTGGTGTCCCACCTTCTGCAGATCCGGCATGTAGACCTCGAGCGCATGCGCGGCCGTATTTCGCGAGTAGCCCGCCACGAGTTGCCGGTTGTATTCGTCAATGCTGAAATCAAAGGGGTCGGATGGATCGGCGTCGATGATCTGCATGTCGGCATTCACCATGAACAGTTTGCCGAACCGCAGCGTGCCGCCGCGGAAGCGCATGTAATTCGTCGCCGCCGAATCCAGCGTGGCGAGGGCATGCGCGTCGCCATCCGTGCGCGAGGCTCTGCTGCCGAACTCCTGAATGAGCTCGTTTCCCTCGACGCGTACGGCGGTCACCCGCCCGCTGATGGCAGGCGGGGGAAGCAGGCTGGCGGGGTCGAGCAGGAGATCGTTGCCCTGGACGGTGATGCCCCTGGCCTTGCGGAGATCGAGCATTTTCTGGAGCGTCAGGCCGAGCGCCTTGAGAAATCCCCCGCCCAGAAATCCCAACACCTTGATGTGGGTGGGATGAATGCGAATGCGGCCATCCGGGGTCACGCTCAGCGCGGCGGTGATCTCGAAGGACATGTTGATCACCTTGTGCAGTGTACCGTGCTGCACGAGCTGATCGCCCTTCGTCGCGAAGCGCAATTTCCTGAGCGGCGCGTCCTTGTATGCGAAGACGTACTGGTTCATCAAATGATCGAGATCGGTCGTGGTGAGGCCCACCTCGGCCGACGTGAGGTGGATCGTGAAGGAGCGCTTGTCATCGAAGTTGATCGGCTGTCCGGGTGTCGTGCTCCGCATCTCGCCGCGCAGCGAACGGATGCGCAGCACGGTGCCCGCGCCAACGTGAAAGTTCACGTGACGGAATTCCGTGAGCGTGGGCGCCGTGTCCGACGCGGCGCTGACGGAGGCGGGAGGCGGCAGGGCGGCCGTGGCGCGCTCCGCTGACGGGCTGTGCCCGGCACCGGTGGCGCGCGGCGCGTCGTCGCTGCCCCGACACGCGGCTGCCGCGACGATTGCCGGGAGCAGGAGGACGACGGCCTTCATGCATTATGAAGACCGCCGGAACCGACAGAGGTTCCTTCTCCCTGCAACGTGCAGTTGAACATCCAGCTCACGATGTACCGGTTGGCGAGCATGCCCGAACGTGCCGTCCGGGTAAGTGAAATCGCCGCATGCGTGATAGCTTGCTATGAATGAGCCGAAAACGATCCGTCACGCACGTGCTCGACAACCCCATCTGGCACGCCCTCACCACCGCGCACGCCGGGTTTGCGGAGGGCGATGCGTTCGCCAGACGGTACCCGCCGGATGTGACTCCACTCGCCGCCATGGCCAGGCCGACGACGCGCGGCTACGCCGCACTTAGGGCCGTGCTGCGCCCGCAGCGACGGGCCGCGCTCTTTGTCGCCGCGCCGCCCACACTGCCCGACGGCTGGCAACTCGAACGTGCCACCGATGTCTGGCAGATGATCTGGGCCAACGGCGCCAGTGAGACGCCGGAATTTCCCATCGTGGACATGCGGCCTCGCGATGCGGCCGAGATGGTGGCGCTCGCGACGCTCGCGCAACCGGGCCCCCTCACGCTGCGCGCGCTGGAGCTGGGCCGATTCCTGGGCATTCGCGCCGGCGGCGAGCTCGTCGCGCTGGCCGGCGAGCGACTTCGCCTGAACGGCTACGTGGAGATCAGTGGCGTCTGCACGCACCCTGATCACCGCGGTCGCGGTTATGCGCAGGCGCTCGTGGCCGCCGTGGCGCGGCGCATCGCACGCGAGTCCGCCACGCCCTTCCTGCACGTCAACACCGCCAATGCGAGCGCCGCGTACGTGTACGAAAAGCTGGGATTCCAGACGCGGCGTCGCATGCAGGTCGCGGTGCTGACGGCGCCGGGCTAGCCGTGCGGCCCCGCCGCCCGTGTCAGGCTCACGGGTCTGGCCGCGTAAGTGTGATGTCGGACAGCCGGGCACGCGTGGGGCACATAACCTGCACGCCATCGCTCCCCACTACCTCAGGGAGGATCCATGGCTCAGGTCACAGACCCGGTGTGCGGGATGCGGATAGACTCGAACTCGGCGGCTGGAAATTCGAGCTATCAGGGGCAGACCTATTACTTCTGCTCCTCCGACTGCAAATCGAGATTTGACGCGAACCCGAGACAGTATGTATCGGGCACGTCCAAGTCGCGCCCGGATGCCGGAGACGAAGCAACTTTCTGAACCATAGGCTGAGGCGAAGGCGGGCCGGCCCTCGTGGCTGGCCCGCCTTCCGCACATGCGTGCATGCCAGGACGCATCAACGGAGGAGCGGCACCATGACCAATGAAAAACTCAAGGGACTCCGCGTGGCGGTGCTGGTCGCGAACGGATTCGAAGAAGTGGAAATGACAGCGCCGCGTTCGGCCCTCGACGACGCTGGCGCGCACACCAGCCTCGTCTCGCCGGAGCAGGCGCGCGTGCGGAGTTGGAATCACACGGAGTGGGGCGACGAATTCACAGTCGATGTTTCGCTGGATGCCGCGCGAGCCGACCAGTTCGACGCCCTGCTGCTGCCCGGCGGCGTGATGAATCCCGACAAGCTGCGCATCAGGCCGAAGGCCGTCGCATTCGTGAAGTCCTTCTTCGATGAGCACAAACCGGTCGCGGTGATCTGTCACGGTCCCTGGACCATCATCGAAGCGGGTGCGGCCACTGGACGGCGGATCGCATCGTGGCCATCGCTCAGGACGGATCTTCTCAACGCGGGCGCCGTCTGGGTGGATGAAGCGGCGGTGACGGATGGCAACCTGGTGTCGAGCCGGAAACCGGACGACATCCCGGCATTCAATGCGGCGATGGTCGAGCTGTTCAGCCACGCCGGAGCCGTGACGCACGCGTAGCGCACGAGCGGAAGATGGCGCACACGCTGCTGGCGAACGCGCTGGATCTCGTTCGCGACGCCGCGCACCCGTTGACCGGTGCAGCGCACGACTACGACCCGCTGCTCGACCTGGCGGGCGACGCCCAATTCGTGCTCATCGGCGAAGCATCGCACGGCACGCACGAGTTCTATCGGGAACGCGCCGCCATTACGCGTCGCCTCATCGTGGAGCGCGGCTTCAACGCCGTGGCGGTGGAGGCCGACTGGCCTGACGCATATCTCGTGAATCGCTACGTGCGCGGAGATGACAGCGCCGCCGATGCGGAGGCGGCGCTGTCCGGGTTCCGGCGCTTCCCGGCCTGGATGTGGCGCAACGCCGAGGTGCTCGAGTTCATCGGCTGGCTGCGCGCGTACAACGATGCGCGCGCCGAGCGCGCCCGCGTCGGCTTCTACGGACTGGATCTCTACAGTCTGTTCACCTCCATGACGGTCGTACTCGATTACCTGGACAAGGTGGACCCCGACGCGGCCCGGCATGCGCGCTACCGCTACGCCTGCTTCGAACGGGTGGGCGAGGACCCGCAGGCGTACGGCTATGCCGCGAGCATGGATCTCGCGGCGTCGTGCGAGGACGAGGTGGTGAGCCAGCTCGTGGAGCTGCGGCGCCGTGCATCGGAGTACGTGAGCCGGGACGGGCGTCTCGCCGCCGACGAGTTCTTTGCCGCCGAGCAGAATGCACGCCTGGTGACGAATGCGGAGCGCTACTATCGCACGATGTTCCGCGGGCGCGTGTCGTCGTGGAACCTGCGTGACCGCCACATGGCGGATACGCTCGCCGCGCTCGCGGGGCACCTCGAGGCGCAGGGTACGCCAGCGCGCGTCGTGCTGTGGGCCCACAACTCGCATCTCGGTGATGCTCGCGCCACGGAAATGGGGTGGGGCGGCGAGCTCAACGTGGGCCAGCTCGTGCGCGAGACCTTCGGGGCGAGCGCGCTCCTGATCGGCAGTCTGACGCACACTGGCAGCGTGACGGCGGCCTCCGATTGGGACGCGATGGCCGAGCGCAAACGCGTCCGCCCCTCTCTCGAGGGAAGCTATGAGCGGCTCTTTCATGACACGGGGCTGCCGCGCTTTCTTCTGACCCTGCGCGACAGCGGCGACCTGGCCGACGCACTGCACGACAAGCGTCTCGAGCGCGCGATTGGCGTGATCTACGCGCCCGAGACCGAGCGCATCAGTCACTACTTCCATGCACGCCTGCCCAGTCAGTTCGACGCCGTGCTGCACTTCGATGACACGCGCGCTGTCGAGCCGCTGGAGCCGTCCACGCGCTGGACCGCCGGCGAGCCGCCGGAGTCCTATCCCACGGGGCAGTAGCGGATCGTCGGATCCGCGGTGCATCGCGCGGGTCCCACCGCGACGATGACGGTTTCCGCGACGCCATCACGCATTGCGTGCTGGCGGTCGTAGCGATCAGCCGCGTGCGTTTTTCCCAATCCACTACGGGGGACCTCATGACACAGCGGGGCAGGGTACTGCGCGACACCAGCGCCGGTCCAGGGCTGCTGGCCGTGGACGGCAAGCAGTATTCGTTCACGCTCGAAGGCACTTGGCGCTCCGACGTACCGCCAAAAGCCGGCATGGTGGTGAATGTCGATCTCGCGTCGGATGGAACCGTGCGGAGCGTGAGCGCGGTGCCGGAGTCGCTGTTGGCCAAGGAGCAGGCCGAGCTCGCGCTGGTGGCGGCGCGGGAGCGGGGATCCGCCATGGCATCGTCCCTGGTGGCGCGCTTCGGGCTGCCCAGTCTCGTGGCGCTGGCCGCGCTCATCGCAGGCTGGTTCTTTCTCACCGCGGTATCAATCAGGACGCCGCTGGGTGGCACGACCTTCACGTTCTGGCAGGTCCTGGGCTTTCTGCACTCCGCCGGCAACGGGCTGGAAGCGCTGGCGCAGAACTTCAGCGGTGGCGGCGGCAGCACGGGCATATACGGACTCGTCGCCATCGTCGCGCTGGTCGCGCCCTTCGTGCATCACTTCTGGAAGGACCGGCGCGCGGTGCTGGGCGGCGTGCTGCCGCTGCTGTTCATGCTGCTCGTGCTGCTCATGATTCGCCATAATCTGAACAGTGGCTTCGAGTCGGCGAGCGGAAACGCCGCCGGGCCATTCGGGGACTTTGCCAGACAGGCCAGGGAAGAGGCCATGAAAGCCGTATCGATTGGCCTCGGCGTGTACGTGTCGCTCCTGGCGGCATTGTACTTCGCCGGTTCGGCGGTCAAGCGCTTCCTCGTGTCGCGCGCGAGCGAACCTGACGCAGCGGCGCGTCCATGGGCCGTGGAGACCTGAGGCTGGTCGGCCCGTGCCGCTGTGGCGCGTCCCGCTCCCCGCTCTGGTTCGCGGAAGGGGAGCGGGGACGCCCCATCTCTATGGTTTCCCAAACAATCCCCGGAGTACCTTCCCCGCCTTGTCCCTGGCCTTCTGCTTGCCGGCGAGGGCGGCCCGGTGTTTCGCCTCCTGGTACGTCAGCTCCACGAGCTGTGAATCCGGCGACTTCATCATCAATGGCCGCATGCGATCGGCGGCCGTGATGTAGTCGCCGGCGTCCATTGAGGCAAGCGCGCCGGAGAGCGCCATGAAGGAGTCGAATCCCATTTGGCGATTGGCCTCCTGCCGCTTGCGCATCTCGGCCGCCGTCTCGGGGGACATGGCCACGTCGAGGTCCTTGAGCACATGATCGGCGAGCTGCTGTTCGAGGTCGAAGAACTGGTCCTGCGGACCGGTGACCTTGGCGGTCTTGATGATCTCACCGGTCTCCACGCGAATCACGCGCATGTCGATCCGGATCTGCGGGCTCGATGCCGCGAGCGACCCGGTGGCGATGTACTGGGCGCCGAGGAGTCGTCCGGCGCGAACCGCCGTGGTGGAGTCGAAGAGCGCGGAGTGCTGCAGGTTCTGTTCGTTGAGCACATCCTGCATTTTCTCGCGCTCCACCACCTTGAGGTCCGGCGAGGCGGAGAGGTCGGTGATCATCATGGCGGCGATGCCCCGTCCCATTGGATCGTAGTCCGCACGGCCCGTGTTGTTGTCGAAGTTCAGGACGGCGAGCGTTTGCGGCGTGGGCGGCGGCACAGTCGCCGCCTGGGTGGCGGCGCGACACGGGCTCAGCGCGACAAGAACGGCAGACAGAAGCAGGCGCATGGTCCTGGGGAATGGAGGTTCACGAGGAGGCGAGCCGGCACGATGCCGCGCTCCACAATACGTCGGATGTGGGGATTCTCACAATATTCTCCCCGCAGCGCGCTCTCACTGCCTCGTTACGGCACGCGGACACCGATGGCACGTCGGGCACGGTGATGTCGTCAAGAACCTGACGCGTACGCGGCGGCATGGCCGCAATCTCGCTCCGGCCTGCGTTCTATCCTCTTTCCCCGGAGAAGACCATGTACCGTCTCGTCGCAGTAGCGGCAGCGCTGATGGCGCTTGCCTGTAGTGACCAAAACAAGAACGCAGCGAGAAACGCCATGGGCAACGCGGCCGACAGCGCACGCAGCATGGCGCAATCGGCCGGTTCGACCGCCACGGGCATGATGGACTCGGCCCGCTCGCGCACGACCGCCATGGCGGAATCGGCGAAATCGACGATGGGAAACATGGCTGACTCAACCAGTGCCACCGCCAGCAACGCTCCTGATACGGGCGCGACGACCGCCAGTGCCGCGACCGATACCAGCAAGAAAACCACGTCGAGCGCCGGCGCGCTCGCCCCATCGAACGCGAAGCCGCCAGCCAAGCTCACAAAGGATCAACTGAAGCAATTGCAGACCGCCCTGAACAATGATGGCTGCTCGACGGGGACGCCGGACGGCGTGATGGGCGCGAAGACGACACAGGCCGTGGCGTGCAGCATGAAGAAGCACAACATCCAGAACAACGATTACTCCGCCCTCTACCAGGCGCTCAATCTCAGTTTCTGACAGAGCCGGAACAGGGGGACAACCTGGGGCGGTCACCTTGCGTGGCTGCCCCATTTTCCTGGCTGCTCGTCCGGAGCATCCTCCCGCCGTTCTTGCCGATCCTGCCCCATCGCGAGCATCTTGATGCCGCTGGCGTAGTGCCACGCTGGAGCCAGCGTCCCGCCCGACCCCTGCCGTTCCTTTCCCGTACTCTGTTAACGCCATGAATCGTGCTTTCTGCTCACTGCTCGCGCTGTGCGTCGGTCCGTCTCTCGCCCTGGGCCAGGCGCCGGAGCAGACCCGGATGCTCCGCTCTCCGTCCGTGAGTGCCACCGAGATCACGTTCGCGTATGGGAGCGACATCTGGGTGGTGCCGCGCACGGGCGGCGCGGCGCGACGACTGACGAACTTCGAGGGAGCGGCGTCGAATCCGTTCTTTTCGCCTGATGGCAAATTCATCGCGTTCAGCGCCGATTACGGTGGCAACACCGATGTCTACGTGATTCCGGCCGCGGGAGGCGAGCCGAAGCGGTTGACATGGCATCCCGCGCCCGACGACGTGGAGGGATGGACGCCTGATGGCAAGTCCATTGTGTTTGCGTCGAGCCGTTCCTCGAATCTGCCGACGCCTGAACCGCGCTGGTTCACCGTGCCCGAGAATGGCGGCATTGCGGAGCCGATGCCGCTGGATCGCGCGTATCAGGGCAAGATCTCGCCGGATGGCACCCATGCGGTGTACCGCATGA
Organism: Gemmatimonadaceae bacterium; assembly: GCA_036278895.1. Lineage (GTDB taxonomy): Bacteria > Gemmatimonadota > Gemmatimonadetes > Gemmatimonadales > Gemmatimonadaceae > JADGGM01. The sequence continues at coordinate 49,901 of DASUKE010000025.1, read as the reverse complement.
ATCCATCGTGGGACGAGGAGCGCCGCAACTATCGCGGAGGACAGAACAGTCCCATCCGCATCGTCGATCTCAAGTCGCTCCAGGTGGACACCATTCCGCACGACCGCTCCAAGGAAATGGATCCCGTCTGGCTCGATAACCAGACAGCCTGCTTCCTCTCCGACCGCGACGGCGTGTCGAACGTCTGGTGCTGGAACCGCAGTACGAAGCAGTTGAAGCAGCTCACCCGGTTCTCCGACTTTGACGTGAAGACGCTCGACGCGGGACAGGGCACGCTGGTCTTCGAGCAGGCCGGCTACGTGCACGAACTCGATCCGGCGAGCGGCCGCGAGCACATTGTCCCGATTACGGCGGCGGGCGCCTTCGCCGGCATGATGCCTCAGTGGAAGGACGTGGCGAAGTACACGGCGAGCATTGCGCTCTCGCCAACGGGCAAGCGCGCCGCGATCGAAGCGCGCGGTGAGATCTTCACCGTGCCGACCGAGAAGGGAGACGTTCGCGATCTCACACACTCCAGCGGCTCGGCGGAGCGTGCGCCGGCGTGGTCGCCCGATGGAAAGTGGATCTCGTATTTCAGCGACGCGTCAGGCGAGTATCAATTGATGATCGCGTCTGCCGATGGCAGCACGGCGCCGCGCGCGATCACGCTGCCGCATCCGACCCACTTCTATACGCCGGCGTGGTCTCCCGATGGCAAGCGAATCGTGTTTCAGGACACGAATCTTCGCCTGTGGCTGGTGGATGTGGCCACGGGGAAGGCAACGGACATTGGCGGCGACGAGTGGATGGTTCCGGAACGCTCCCTCAATCCCACGTGGAGCCCGGACTCGCGCTGGATCGCGTACGTGAAACGACTGCCGTCGCTCTATCGCGCGATCTTCGTCTACGACGTGGAGAAGGGGCAGACGCACCAGATCACCGACGGTCTCGCGGACGCGACGTGGCCGGTATGGGATGCGAGCGGCAAGTATCTCTGGTTCTTCGCGTCCACGGATCTGGCGCTGGGCTCGGGCTGGCTCGACATGTCGAGCTATGGTCACACGGAAACGGACGCGCTGTATCTCGCGGTGCTCCGGAAATCCGATCCGTCACCGCTGCTTCCCGAAAGCGACGAGGACGCCGGACTGCAGAGCGAACAGCAACCCCCGGGCGTCCCCCCGGGCGTCCCGCCCGGACCGCCCCGTCGGCGCGTGCGGACGAGTGCGACTGGAGCTGATACGTCCCGCGCAGCCGCGATCCCATCGGATACGCTGGCGGCCATGCTCGCGCCGCGCCACCGGGTGGACATCGACTTCGACGGCATCCAGCAACGCGTGGTCGCGGTGCCGGGCATCGCCGAACGCGACTACGCCGCACTGAGCGCGGGTGTGGCTGGCACGGTGTTCTTCATGGAGAACCTGCCTGAAACCGGTACGCAGTCGAACCCGTTTCTGGGCGGAACGATTCACCGCTTCGATCTCAAGGATCGCAAGGCAACGCCATTCGTGCACAATGCCGAACGCTACTTCGTGAGTGCCGATGGCAGGAAGCTGCTGTATCGCACTCCCGGACCCCAGGGCGCCCTGTATCTCGTGGATGCCACGAAGCCCGCGCCCAAGGAGGGCGAGGGCAAGCTCAAGGCGGATCTCCGGATGTACGTGGATCCGGTCGCCGAGTTCCGGCAGATCTTCAATGAGGGATGGCGCATCCAGCGTGACTACATCTACGTGAAGAATCTGCAGGGTACCGACTGGCCGAAGATGAAGACGATGTACGGCCAGTTGCTCCCCTACGTGAAGCATCGCGCCGACCTCAATTATCTGCTGGACATGATGGGCGCGGAGATCGCCATTGGGCATTCGTTCGTGCGTGGCGGCGACCTGCCTCGCTCGGAGCAGCCCGCGGCCGGCCTGCTCGGCGCCGACTTTTCGGTGGAGAACGGCCGCTATCGGATCACGACCATTTACGGCACCGATAGCTGGAACCCCGATCTGCGCGCGCCGCTCACCGCACCGGGTGTGGACGTGCATGCGGGTGACTACGTGCTGGCCGTGAACGGGGAGGAGATCCGCGCGCCGGACGACATCTATCGCCTGTTCGACGGCACGGCGAACCATCAGACCGTGATCACGGTGAACGCGCGCCCCACGCTGGACGGCGCGCACCGCGTGACCGTCATTCCCGTGGCGAACGATGCGGGGCTGCGCGCACGGGCATGGGTGGAACACAACCGCCGCCTCGTGGACTCGCTCTCGCATGGACAGCTTGCCTACGTGCACCTGCCGAACACGGCACAGGGAGGCTACACGAGCTTCAACCGCTACTACTTCGCACAGCAGGACCGCAAGGGCGCCATCATCGATGAACGCTACAACGGCGGAGGGTCCGCCGCCGACTACATCATCGACGTGCTGCAGCGCACCTTTGACGGCTACTTCAACAACCCCGTCGGTGAGCGGTATCCCTTCACCAGTCCGGCCGCCGGCATCTGGGGACCCAAGGTCATGATCATCAACGAAATGTCCGGCTCGGGCGGTGATCTCATGCCGTACATGTTCAAGGAGCGCAAGGTCGGCACGCTGGTGGGCAAACGCACCTGGGGCGGCCTGGTGGGCATCTGGGATACGCCCACCTTCGTGGATGGTGGCACCATGTTCGCGCCGCGCGGCGGATTCTTCGCGCTCGACGACACGTGGGCGGTGGAGAACGAAGGCATCACGCCGGACGTCGAAGTGAACGACTGGCCCGGAGAGGTCGCCGCCGGCCACGATGCCCAGCTCGAGCGCGCGGTCGCCGTTGCCATGCAGCAGCTCAAGGAGCATCCGGTCGTGCGCGCGACGCACGAGCCGCCGCCGCCCACGTGGGGAAAACGGGAAAAGCCGATCGGGCCGTGAGCCTGGCCGTCGTCGAACGGCGGTGGCGCCGCGGCACCGCCGAGATTCGTGCCAGACTGCAGGCGGCGCGTACCGCCATTGTACCGACCACGTTCGACGAAGCCGCGATCACGACGCTCCCGCAGCCGGTGCGGCGCTATTTCCAGGCGGTGCTCACCGCGGGTCAACCCGTGATCGCGGCGGCCCATCTCGTGCACGAGGGCAGGTTCAACAACTCGGCAAACCGGGTCAGGTGGAACGCCTTTTCTTCCACCCAGCTCGTCATTGCCAATCGTCCCGGTTTTGACTGGGATGCCCGCATTCAGATGGGGCCCGGTGTCGCGGTATTGGTGCACGATGCCTACGTGAACGGGGAGGGCATGCTGCGCGCGGCCGTATTCGGAGTGTTCACGGTGGCGAGCATGCGCGGAACTCCGGAAATGGCGCGTGGAGAGCTCATGCGCTTTCTCGCTGAGGCCCCGTGGTATCCAACGCGTCTGTTGCCCGGCCACGGAATGTCATGGGAGGCCATTGACGACAGGTCGGCCCTGGCCACCCTGCGTGATGGGGACAGCAGCGCGTCGCTCGATTTTCACTTCGATGAACGGGGCCTCGTGGACGCGGTGTCGGCCCGGGCGCGTGACCGCACCGTCGGCAACCGGCTCGTACCAACGCCCTGGCGCGGCCGGTTCTGGAATTACGTGCTTCATAACGGCGTGCGGATTCCGCTCGACGGCGAGGTGGAGTGGATCCTGCCGGGCGGTCCTCTGCCGTACTGGCGAGGGCACCTCAGGGACGTCAGCTACGAATACGCCACCCGCGGACCTTACCAGTTCAACCAGTAATTCATCTTCACCAGAAAGACGTTGCGCGCCGGCGCGGTGAACAGCGCACGCGCGTCGGAGCCGAGCGAAAACGTACCGGTGGGATCGAAGGCGGACCGGTCCTGGCTCCAGACCGCGTAGAGCGTCGAGCCGCGGCGATATTCCCAGCGCAGCACGGCCGTGGAGCGGAACTGCTTCACGTTGAAGTCCGGGTTGCCAAAGGCAAGATCCGGTTCGGCGTCTCCGTTCAGATCCACCTGATAGCTGCGCGTCGAGTCCACATAGCTGATTTCGCCCGGCGTGAAGGTGTGAAAGCGACTGTTGAACGCCGCCGCGCGCGGGTCGCGCACCTCCTTGAACGCCGCGTAGCTGCCGGCGCCGATGAATGGCTCCCCATAGAACTGCAACGACAGCGTCGGCGTAAAGCTGTAGCTCGCGCGTACGGTGAGTGCCGCGACCTTCTGATCGATTTGCGCGAACACGTACCGGGCCGTACCCAGCGCCGGTAGCTGCGCCACATACTGCCAGGGATTTCGCGACCAGCTCGCCGACGGACCAAGCGACAGCTCCGTCCGCCCGCTAGGCCGGACATTGATCAGGGGGCTGATAGTCACGGAGTGCCCGCCCGTCTCAGGCTCGGTGGAAAAGTCAATTTCCGTGGTGCCGTATGTGCGCCGCCGCTGATCCGTGTTGATGAAGAGGAAGCCGCTCGTATTGGCCGGAATGCGCAGCGCGGGTCCGCCCCGCAGCGCATCGATGGACAGTGCACTCAGGCTCTGCCCGATCTGCGCAAACAGTCCCCAGTTGTTGATGAAATCCACTCCACCCGACACGCTCAGCCCCGTGGAGCGCCGCTCGCCGCCGAACGTCCAGCCGGATGACGCCGTCGCAGCGACATTCCAGTCGCGCAGCACGCGCCCGGGCTTGAATCGGAGGTACGTAAGCTGAGCGCCGCCAATGATCCAGTCCGCGGTCTGCTGGAAGCCGAGGTCGTTCATCTCGAATCCCGGCGAGCGCACGTGGCCCTGGATGCTCCAGTGCCAGTTGCCCGAGATTCTGGCGATTGCCGCACTGGCTGCGCTGCCGCCGAGCGATGTCCGTGAGGAATCGAAGCGCAGATATGACGCGTCGGGACGCTGATACCAGTGCCCCGGAGCGAGCTGCACGGCGCTGATGGAGGCGCTGCTCCCGCGCAGGTACGTCCCGAGCGCGGACGCCGTGAGTTCGTACTTGCCGCCGCCGAAGCGATGCCGCCCGTCCACGCCAACGGTGTAGGCGCCGGAGCGCAGGATGTCGAGCGCCGGGTTCGTAATGTCACGATCGGCAGCGGTGACGATCATGCCGACGGCGCTCTGCCCGCGGCGGAAGTCCTTGATGGCGCGCGCGACCGCGTAGTTCGTGAGCGGCTCCACGGGACTCTGGAGGGTCTGTCCCCCAGCATCCGTGTAGCTGGCGTCCTCGCGCCGCGTCACGGCGTCGAGCAGTCCAATGGACCAGCCGCTCGCGGTCTTGCCCGAGAGCTTGGCCGCGCCCAGGATCGTCGTGGACGAGGGAGAATCACTGAACACGGCCGAATCCGGCGCCGCAGCCTGCGGCTCGCGGCCAATGCGCCGCGAATAGAAGGGCTGCGCCTGCTGGCCGCCATTCGGCAGGAACAGGCCGAACGCGATGTTGAAGTCGAAGAGCTCCTCGCCCTCGAGAAAGAGCGGCCGCTTTTCGGGAAAGAAGGTTTCGAACGCCGTGAGATTGATGACCGATGGATCGGCCTCCACCTGGCCGAAGTCAGGGTTGAGCGCCGCGGTCAGCGTCAGGTTCGACGTGAGACCGTACTTGATGTCGGCGCCGGCCTTCTTCGACCAGTCGTTGCCGGAGTAGAACGGATTGGCGTCGTTGCCCGGCGCGCGGGTGTCACCACCCAGCACGTATGGCAGGATCTCGAGTCGCTGCGGCGAGGCAACGCCGGTCAGTCCCGTGAGACTTCCGAAGCACGATGCCATTGCCGATCCATCGGGTGGCAGCGGCGCCCAGTAGTCGCGCTCGTTCTTCGACGCGTCATCCCGGATGAAGTCGATTCCCCAGAGAAGTCCGTCGGAAGTCGCGTGGCCGGTGCTGAATCGCAGTTGCGAGAGCGGAATCCGGAATTCCGCCGTCCAGCCGAGCGAATCGATGTGCGCGGACGCATCCCATACGGCGTCCCAGCCCAGATCCTCTCCCTGGCCGTCATTGAATTCGAGGGCGTCCTTCTGCACGCCCGACGGGTTGACCGCGAAGCGCCAGGCGGTGCGCTTGTCATGATAGCTGTCGATCATCACCTGGGCCCAGTCGGAATAACCTGAGTAGTCGCGCCGCGCGACCGTGGCGGCGATCCGGCTCCGATCACCCCGGAACATGCGCATGCCGATGTAGAGCGCGTGCTCATCGTAGAGCACGCGCACCTGCGTGGAGTCGGTGCCGGGCGCGTATGGGTCGGGGCGCTGCTGCACGAATCCCGAGGTGACGGGGGCGGCGGACCAGATGGGTTCATCGAGCCGGCCGTCGATGGCCGGTGCGTTGCCGGTGATGCGGCCGGCCGCGACCGAGCGCTGGCGGGCCGTTGGGCCGCACGCTGCCAGCGAACCGGAGGACTGCGCCGCAGCGGACGCGGTGAGCAGCACGGGCACGCACGCGAGAGCGGCGAGAGAGGCGAGTGTTCTGGAAATTGTCCGGTCGGCTGGCGGAGAGAAGAAGAGTCTGCTGCATCGTTGGACAACGCGGAGCGGCTCAAGGTTGCGACGCACCGACGGGCGCTGGATGGCCTGCTACTTCGGAGTCAGTCCTGGCGACGTCGCGGGGGTATATTACTGACCATCACAGCCATGCCAAACCTCGCCGACATTCGCGCCGCGCGCGAGCGTATTCGGGACGCGATCGTGCCCACGCCATGCATTCCCGCGCTCGCCCTGCGCGATCGGTTGCCGTGCGCACTGCAGCTCAAACTCGAGAATCTGCAACGCACGGGGTCGTTCAAGGATCGCGGTGCACTCAACCGGATGCTCGATCTCACCAGCGATCAGCGCCGCTGCGGCGTCGTGACGGCGAGCGCGGGCAATCACGCGCAGGCGGTGGCGTACCATGGGGCACGCCTCGGCATTCCGGTGGAAGTGGTCATGCCGGAGCACACGCCGCTCATCAAGGTTCAGAACACGCGACGGTTCGGCGCGGGCGTGCGCTTTCATGGCGCGACGCTCAGCGAGGCCATGGTCGAAGCCCGCCGGGTCGAGGCCGAGGAGGGCCGCGTGCTCGTGCACGCGTTCGACGATGAGCGCGTGATCGCGGGCCAGGGCACGATCGGACTGGAGCTGCTCGAGCAGGTGCCCGACCTCACGACCGTCGTCGTGCCCATTGGCGGCGGTGGACTCATTTCAGGCATCGCGACGGCAATCCGGGAGCAGCGGCCGCACGTTCGCATTCTCGGTGTGGAAGCGGCGAACGCGGCCTCTGCTCTGGCATCGCGACGTGCGGGGCAGCCGGTGCACCTCGAGTCGGCGGATACCATCGCCGACGGCATTGCGGTGAAGCGTCCCGGCGATCACACGTTCCCCATCATCGAGCGCTACGTCGACGATATCGTCGCGGTGGACGAGGAGCTGATCGCGAGCGCGGTGCATCTGCTGCTCGAGTCGCAGAAGGTGCTGGCGGAGGGTGCCGGTGCCACGCCGCTCGCCGGGATCCTGAGCGGGCAGCTTTCGCTGACGGCGGCCGACACGGCGGTGATGGTGCTCTCGGGCGGTAATATTGATGTGAATCTCGTGGAGCGCATCATTGACCGTGGCCTCGTGGCGGATGGGCGGCTGGCGCGCTTCGCGGTCACGGTGCCGGACCGCCCCGGCAACCTGGCCCGCCTCACGCAGCTCGTGGCGGAGGCCGGCGCGAACGTGCTCGAGGTGTCCCACCTGCGCGAGTTCGCCGACATCTCCGTGCGCGACGTGGAGATTCTTCTGCAGCTCGAAACACGCGGGCGAGACCATGTGACCGCGCTCTGTGCCTTGCTGGAGCGGAAGGGCTACCAGGTGCGCGAGAGCATGTAGTCGGTTGCTCGGGCAGGCGTCAGCCGTAGCGCTGGCGAATCTCCACGGACTCGATGATGCGCTGGCCCGGCTCGTCGGTCACCGCGGCCCGCACGAGCGCTGTCGCCACCATGCCCGCGGAGATGGGCTTGTAGCGCGCGGGAACGAGCCAACTGAGCCGCTTGCCCATCTCCTCGCCGCGCCTGGGCCGCGCGCGCTCGCCCACCAGCAGCGACGGTCGCACGATGGTGAGCGAGCGATAGGACAGCGCGCGCAGGGCCTCTTCCAGATCCCCCTTGACGCGATTGTAGAAGATCATGGAGCGCGGATTCGCGCCAAGCGCACTGACGAGCAGGAAGTGGTGTGCGCCCTGCTCCAGTCCGAGTCTGGCAATCGTGAGCGGGTAGTCGAAGTCCACGTGGCGGAAGCGCTCGCGGGTTCCGGCGATCTCGATGGTGGTACCGAGGGCGCAGATGATCTGGTCCGCTCGCGCGAGGGCGGGATTGGACGCGAGCTGATCGAAGTCCATCACGCGCTGCTCCACCGCCACCGCACGCCGTCCGTCAATGAGGTCTGCGGGGAGCAGGCGTCGCGAGAGCGTCGCCACCTGCGTGAAGACCGGTGTGGCGAGGAGGAGATGGAGGCATTCGCGCCCCACGAGGCCCGTGGCGCCGACAAGCAGAACTGATCGCGTCATACGGTGCAATCTCCGTGTTTGCCAGCCGAATTCAATGTCCCCCGGGGAACAGCGCTTCGCCGGACCGGTCCTTGCACGGACTGAGGGCACGCAGGAGGTAACCATGATACGGAAGCTCAAGACCGGTGAGTACCGCCTCTATTCGAAGAAGAAGAACCCGAAGACCGGCAGGCGCCGCAACCTTGGCACATTCAGGAGTCGCGCGGCCGCTGAAAAACACGAGCGCGCGGTGCAGTACTTCAAAGGCAGGTAGGCGCTCGGGACCCGATCAGTGTTTCGCGTTGGAGACTTGCCCGGCCGGCTGCCTCTTGACCAGACGTATGTTCGTGCCAAGTTGAGTTCGTCATCCCCACTGCTTGACAGGGAGCGAACATGGCTGTCGCCGAGCCCGGGGTTCCCATGCTCCCCCCGCTGCCGCTTGTCGGTCGCGACGCGGAGCTGGAGATGCTGCGCCATACGCTCGACAGGGTGAAGGCTGGCCACCCCGCTACGGTATTCCTCGTCGGCGAACCCGGAGTCGGCAAGTCCCGGCTCATCGAGACCGTGGCGCAGCAGGCGCGCCAGTCGGAGTGGCAGGTCGCGCTCGGGCGGGCCTATCCGGTGGAGTCCGGCGCTCCGTACGCACCCTTTGCGGACGCGCTGCTTCCGCTGCTTCGATCGTTGCCCGCCGCGACGCTTGCCACCCTCACGCGCGGGGGTACGGCCGAACTCACGTCGCTCTTCCCCGCGCTCGGCCCGGATGATCTGCCTCGCGCCGCGCCGCGTGGCGATGCGGCCGAGGTGAAGACGCGCCTCTTCTGGAACTTTTCGCAGTTCCTGGGGCGGTTATCGGCAAAGCAGCCGCTGCTGCTCGCGCTGGACAACATGCAGCGGGCCGACACGGCGTCATTGGAGCTGCTGCACTTCATTGCGCGCCAGCTCGGCGGCACGCGCATCGTCATCTTCGTAGTGTATCTCGACACGCCCAACGAGAACAACCCGGCGTTGCGTACCGTGCTGCAGTCGCTGGCGTCGCTCGACGTCGCTGAACGGCTGCCCGTGCCCTCGCTCTCACGACCGGCGACCGAGGAGTTGCTCTGTCGCATGTTTGAGGCCGAGGCGACGACCGTGCGGGAATTCGCGGCGCTGCTCTTCGGCTGGACACGGGGCAATCCGCTGTTCATGGGAGAGACGCTCAAGGCGCTCGTGCAGGACGGTCGCCTCTATCGCCGCGATGGCGCCTGGCACGGCTGGGGCATGGAGCATCTGCAGCTCGCCCCTTCGGTCCGTGATGTGATGATCGAACGCGCCGCCGGTCTCTCACCGGCCGCGCGCGCCGTGGCCGACCTGGCCGCCGTGATCGGAACGCGCGTGACGTACACGATGCTGGCCTCCGTGAGCGCGCTCGAGCCCGACACGATGATCGTGGCGCTCACGGAACTGCTCCGCGCGCACATTCTCACGGAGCACGCGGACGGCGCGGAAATCATTTACGACTTCACGCATCCGTTGCTGCGGGACACGCTGTATGGCGAACTGGGGTTGGCTCGCGCGCGAGCCCTGCACGGTGCGATCGCGGAGGCACTCGAACGCTACCATGGCCCACGCGCCGGAGCATTCGCGGACGAGCTCGCATACCACTATGCTCGCGCCGATGCACGCGAACTGGCGCCCAAGGCAGTGGAATATCTGCGGCTCGCCGGCAGTCAGGCGCTGCAACGGCATGCGAATCGGGAAGCGGCAAGCTATCTGGGCGCGGCGGCGGAGTTGCTCGAGCGTGGCAACGCACCGGAGGATCTCGGTCGCATCCTGCTGCTGGAAGATCTGGCGCAAGCGCGCCAACGCATCGGACGATACGATGACGCGGCCGCGTGTCTGGAGCAGGCGGGCGCGATGGCCACCCGGCAGGGACTGGCCGGGCGACGGGCCGGCATCGAGCGTCGCATGGGCACCTTGTGCCACTGGCGCGGGAAGCATGAGGAAGCGCTGGCGCACTACGATGCGGGGATCGCGGCGGCGGGGCCGCTTGGCAACGAGGTCGTCGTTGCGGGACTGCAGGTGTCGAAGGCGTCATGTCTTGAAGCGCTCGGGCAGGCCGCTGAGGCCGAGCAGGCGCTGCGCCACGCAATGGACATGGCGGAACGTCAGGGCGGTGACGCGCTGCTGGCGCGCGTGCATCGCTCGCTCGCGCTCACCTATCTGTGGATGGGCGCGTCCGACCAGGCGCGTGATCACGCCACACGTGCCCTCACGCATGCGCATGCGGGCGACGAGCCTGCCGTCGCGTGGTCGGCACACTGGTCGCTCGCGGCGCTGGCCGGCCTCACGGGCGATACCGCGGCCACGGCGCTCAACATCGCTCAGGCCGAGCGCATCGCAAACGAGTTGCGCTCACCGGTGCTGGGCCTCTGGGTCAACGAAATCGCCGTCGAATACAAGTCCATGACCGGTGACTGGCGGTCGGCGTCCTCACTCGCCTCGCGCAGCATCGAGCTGGCCCGATCGCTCGATCAGCGATCGCTGCTCCCCAGGCTGCTCGTGTACGCCGGGATCCTCTCTGTGGAGCGCGGGCAGTTTACCCGGGGCAAGCGCTTGCTCGACGAAGCGTGGACGCTGGCCGGAGCAACGTCCCGCGATGTTGCCCGGCGCGACGTACACACGCTCATGCGCGCCTATACCGGAATGACCATTTACCACCTCATGTCCGGCGACTACGACGAAACCATCCGCGTCGGGAACGAGGGACTGAGCATCGTGGATCGATCCGGTTATGCGGTCTGGGCGATCCATCGGCTGCTTCCATCCATCATTGAAGCGGCCCTCTGGAAACGGGAGCACGATCTGGCTGAACGATACGCGCGGCGTCTCCGGCGTGATTCGGAGCGGGTTGGCCAGCGGTTGGGTCTCATCCTCGCCGACGTGGCCGACGCACTGGTGAGCATGTTGCGGGGGACGACGCATGCCGGGCTCGCGCGGGTCGTCGCCTGCGCTGACGCACTCGAACAGATCCCGCTTCCCTTTCATAGTGCGCGGCTGCGGCGCGAGATCGCACGCCGTCACATCGAAATGGACAACCGATCCGCGGCCGTTGCGGAATTGCGCCGGGCGCATGCGGTTTTTGCGCAGCTTGATGCACAGAGCGAACTCGAGGGTACTCGTACCCAGCTCCGCGAGCTCGGCGCGCGCATGCCAACGCAGGCCGCCGGCGCGGGCACCGATGGGCTCACCGGCCGCGAGCTGGACATTGTACGACTCGTCGTTGCACACAAGTCGAACAAGGAGATTGGTCGCGCCCTTGGCATCTCCGCGCGAACCGTGAGCACGCACCTGTCGAATATCTTCAGGAAGCTCGAAGTGGATTCGCGCGGCGCGGTGGCGGATGCGGGGAGAAACCTGATCTGAGCCCGCATCCGCAATACAGCCCGGTAGCGCTCACTCGCCGGCTGTCTTCGCGATCTTCACCCGCCATTCCGTGGGTCCCTGCGCCAGATAGGTCCACTCGAACGTGTTCGGACGCTCGGCCATCAGCTGGTAGTGCAGGGGCTTGGGATCGTGATCGTTGATGAGCACCATGGCCTGGCCACCGGCAAGGCCGTCGAAGGTGCGAAAGATGGTGGGGTGCTTGTCTCGCGGCGGGATCGCGCGGACGTCGAGTTCCACTGCAGTCAGCGACATTGGTTGCGTCTCCTGTTCCGGGGAATGGTGTTGTGCCGGCGGCGGTGCCGCGGGCGGCTCATAAGGTGCGGCGAATCCGCACGAGCACTTCATCGGCGCGCGCCTCATCAATCGTGTAGGTGTATCCACGCTCGCGGAGAATCGGGAGCAGGAACTGCGGCACGCGCACGTTGACGTGCACCAGCGTGTGATCCGGCGGCAGATGCTCGAGCGCAGCCAGTGTACGCATCATGGGCTCCGGCGGCTCCAGGCCGCGCACGTCGAGCCGTTGCTCGTCGGATGCCGTGTGCGCGCTGGCTACCATGCGCGGCGCCTCCGGTGTGCCGCCTGGCGACGGCGTCGCGCTTGCGCTGGCCGCCGGCTCGCCAGCGCGCCAGAACCATGCGGACCAGTCGTCGGGACCATGCTCCTCGGTTTCACAGGTGAAGCCACGCTTGCCCAGCACGGTGCAGAGCGGTACGGGCTCGAACGTGGCGCGGAGGCGGAGTACATCGGAGGCGTCGAGCGCCGCCACGGCATGCATGATGGTGGAGAATGGTTCTCGCCCTGCGCGAAGATCGTCGCGCACGTCCACCTCCACGACTCGTGCATCGCGCGGGCGCGAGGGCCGTGCAGAATGTGGGGCGGCGAGCGGTGCGTCGGCACACGAGAGTTGCGCGTCCGGTTCTTCGGCCTGAACGCCCAGGGCCCGATTCAGTTCCCGCACCAGCAGATCCGGCGAAACCCCGGCGAGTCGCGCGGCCTGCTCCACCGTGACGAGACGCGCCATGACGCGTCGCATGGCGCGATTGCGCAACTTCGATAACGCGGGCGCGTGCTCCACGAACACGTCCACCAGCGACTCATCGCGGATGAGCACGTCACTCACGACATCCGACCGGCGCACCGGGACCGTCTCCTGTGTGACGCTCACTGGTGCTTCCCGGTAGCGATATGCACAATCTGGCCCATGAAGATCATGGTCCCCGCCAGGAAGAGCACCGCCCCGCAGCGCGTGACGTGCGCCGAGCCCGCGAGCTCGCCTGAGGCGAGCCCGACGACGCCCAGCGTCATCAGAACGAGCTGCACCTGGGCGATGCGGGCGGAGTAGAGCTGGGCCACCGTGGGGACGGGTCCCTTGCCCATGCGGCCGCGGAAGCGCGTGGTCCACGCCAGCAGCGGCACGATCTTGTAGAAAAATCCGGATACGTACAGCACAATGGCGCCCAGCAGGCCAACGGTGATGTACGCGGTGGCGAGCTGCGCGTGAGCGGCGCCGGAGGCCAGCACGAGTGGACCGAGCAGGGCGCCCACGACGAGAAACCCGAGTGCGACACGCACGAACTGCATCCCCACATCGATCGTGCGACGAATGCGCGCGCGGTAGAAGCACACCGCCTGCGTCAGAAAGCACGCCACGCCGCCCTCGACGAGCACCACGCCGGTCCAGCCTGCCCACGTGCTGCCGGTGGCGAGTCCTGTGGCCAGCATGGCGACGCCGGGTGCGAGCAGCATCAGCGCCCGTGCGGTCCACTTCGTATTCGCGCCGTGCGCCAGGAGGAACATTGGCAGCAGGCGATGCGACACGCCGACGATCATGATCAGCACCCAGCCGAGCAGTGCGATGTGCAGATGCGCCGCTAGCATGCGCAGGCGAAGTGCGGCGATGAAGCCCGTATGCAGGTTGTGCAGCAGCACCACACCCAGCGACAGCGTCGAGAAGAGAAAGAACAACGCGATCGGAATCGCGGCCCAGGTTGCGTCGCGCAGACGGGCGCGTGGCAGCGACGCGCCGATGTTCGTGACGACGAGCAGGATGCCCAGGGTGACGAGCGCAATCCCGGCGTGATCGAGCGCGAGCCTGCCCGTCGCGACGCCGGTCGCGAACAGCGCAACGCCGGGAACGAACAGCCAGAAGCTGGCGTGCCCCAGCCGCTCCGAGCGCAACGGAGCGCCCAGTGCCACGGGCAGCAGTTGGGACAACGCGCCGAAGATGGTGGTGGTGATCCAGCCGAGAGTGAACAGGTGCGTGATGCCGGCGACGTGGGGCGAGGGATACAGGCCGGCGGACAGCTCCGGTGCGATCCAGACGAGTCCCACCGCACCCGCGAGCAGGAACACCATGGAGGCCACGAAGTGCTCCGCCGCGAGATGCAGCGAACCCGAGGCGGGTGTAGGCGGGCCGGCCGCGACACCGAGCGGTCGCGCCGCGGCCGGACGCGATGCCGGTGGGGCCATCATCGCACTCATGCGGCAGCGCCCTCGCTGCTCTCGCTCTGCGACCAGCCGAGCGTCTCGGCCACGCGGTCGGCAACGCGCGCGAAGCTCAGGGATGCCGGCGCGTCCGGTCGGGCGAGCACGGTGGGCGTGCCGCCATCGCCTTCGGCTACCATGGCGGCGTCGAAGGGTACCGAACCCAGGAAGGGAACAGCCAACTCCTCGGCGACGGAACGCCCGGCACCCGCACCGAATGCGCCAGTCATGTTCTCTACCATGCCGAGCACCGGGACCTCGAGTGTGCGGAACATCGCCGCGGCCTTGCGCGCCTCCGCCGCCGCCACGCGCGGGGGCTGCGTCACCACCACCGCACCGGACAGCACGACCGCCTGCGCGAGGCTCAGTGGAATATCCCCGGTGCCGGGCGGCAGATCCACGACGAGCACATCGAGTGCGGGCCACGCCACGCCTCGGGCGAACTGCTTGACGGCCTTGGACACCATGGGGCCGCGCCAGATGGCGGGTGAGCCTTCGCCCAGGAAAAAACCAAAGCTGATGAATGGGATCCCATGGGCATCGAGCGGCAGGATATGTTTCTCCGACGTGAGTCGCACCCGGCCAGCGCCGTCCTCGATGCCGAGCAGAATCGGCAGGCTGGGACCGTAGATATCCGCGTCGAGCAGTCCGGTGCGCAGGCCGCCCCGTGCGAGCGCGAGCGCCAGGTTGACCGCCACGGTGCTCTTGCCCACGCCGCCCTTGCCGGCTCCCACGGCGATCACGTGCCGCACCGACGCAAGCCGCGCCTGCTCCGCCCACGGATCACTCACGCCGCGAGCCGTCGCGATGGGATTGGCGGATGGTTGGGGCGGTCCGATCTCGACGGCCACACTACGCGCTCCCAGCCGCGCCAACTCCTCGGTGATTGCGTCGCGCAGTCGCTCCGGAATGGTCGCATCACCAGTTCGAATGGCAAGGCGGACCTTCACGCGCCCGTCGCACACGCTCACGTGCTCCACCATGTTGAATGACACGATGTCGCGCGTGAGCCCGGGATAACGGATCGCGCCCAGCGCCGAGCGCACCTCGTCGTTCGTCAACTCGACCGGCATGTCCGCACGATGGCCGCTGCGCCCGCGGCGCGACGTGACGCATGTCTCATGGCGCATGCCGTGTGACAATCGTCACGCGGCGCGCACTGTGTCATGGGCAACGTTGCTCCTGGGACGCGGCGTGCGCGACCCGTCACACTCCGTCGGAGAGCAGCCAATGACCCAGAGCGACCCGCGCCTCGATGCTACCTGGCAGGCGCTGCGCATGGTGATCGATCCGGAGCTGGGCGTGAACATCGTCCGGCTCGGTCTCGTGTACGATGTCGTCATGGAAAACGATATCGTGCACATCACCCATACCCTCACGACCCGAGGCTGCCCCATGGAGCACGTGATCCGGCAGGGCATCGGCGAAGCCATGGAGACAGTGGAGGGCATCGGCGGAATGATGACGCACCTCGTCTGGGATCCGGCGTGGCATCCCGGCATGATCGAGCAGGACGTCTTCCAGGCGTGAGCGACCTGGCGTCAGGTATTGGCTGACACGCCGCGCCGCAAATGCCGCACGCGTCGCGCCCCATTGCCTGATTGTTGCGCTCCCTCGGCGAGTCGATGTTCCTGCGTGTCTGAATCCGCAGTTCGACTCAACCGCACATGCCGAGGTCGATATGGGGTCGTCCCTGCTCTTCAAGATTGCCGCTGGCACTGCTGCCGCCGTGGTCATTGGCGCATCAGTGCACGCCTGCGCCGCGCCTGGCCGCGGTACCACGAACCTGGTGACCGGCGATGCGGCATCCCGGGTGTACGTGCCACCCGGATCGTACGACGAGTTCTATGCCTTCCTCTCCGGCGGCTACAGCGGGCAGGTGACGGTATACCTCCTCCCGTCCGGCCGACTCGTGAAGGAAATCCCGGTGTTTTCGCAGTTCCCGGAAACCGGCTACGGATACGACGAGAACACGAAGGCGATGCTGCAGACCACGTATGGCTTCGTCCCGTGGGATGATTCGCACCACCCCGAGTTCTCGCAGACGAACGGCGTGCCCGACGGACGCTGGCTCTTCATCAACGGGAACAACACGCCGCGCGTGGCGCGCATTGACCTCACGCGCTTCGAGACTACCGAAATTCTTCAGATCCCCAATGCCGCCGGCGGTCACGCGTCGCCATTCACCACCCCGGACAGCAAGTACATCGTGTCGGCCACGCGCTTCAGCGTGCCGGTGCCGAACACCGACGTGCCCATTGAATCGTATCAGAAGAACTTCAAAGGTACGCTGTCGTTCATCACGGCCGACAAGCCGGGCAAAATGGACATCGCGTTTCAGATCCTCATGCCGGGCTATGACTACGACCTCGGTCACGCGGGGAAGGGTCCGTCGGACGGCTGGTTCTTCTTCAGCACGTACAACACCGAGCAGGCATACAGCAAGCTCGAGGTGAACGCATCGAAGAACGACAAGGATTTCGTGGCGGCGGTGAACTACCGGCGCGCGGAGCAGTGCATTGCACAGGGCAAGGCTCGCGTCGCCCCGGCGGCGTACCTGCACAACTACCGCGATGAGGTCACGCACGTGGCCACGAGCGAGCGAAAGACGAGTGTGAAGGTGCTCGATCCCAGGGATTGCGATGGCGTCGTGTACTTCATGCCGACACCCAAGTCGCCCCACGGCGTCGATGTGGATCCGACGGGCGAGTATATCGTCGCCGGCGGAAAGCTGGCCACCGTCATTCCCGTGCACTCGTTCACGCGCATGCAGAAGGCCATTGCGGACAGGCAATTCGAGACGGTGATGGACGGCATTCCGGTGCTCAAGTTCGAGGCGACCATAGCCGGTGAGGTCAAGAATCCCGGGCTGGGGCCGCTGCACACCGAATTCGATGGCAAGGGCTACGCCTACACCTCGATGTTCATCTCCTCCGAAGTCGTGAAGTGGAAGCTGGGCACATGGGAAGTCGTGGACCGTGCACCGGTCTACTACTCGGTGGGACATCTCATGATTCCCGGGGGCGACAGCAGGCAGCCGTGGGGCAAGTACCTGCTCTCGCTCAACAAGATCACGAAGGATCGCTATCTGCCAACGGGCCCCGAGCTGGCGCAGTCGGCGCAGCTCTTCGACATCAGCGGCGACAAGATGAAACTGCTGCTGGACTTTCCGACCATCGGCGAGCCGCACTACGCGCAGGCCCTTCCGGCCTCGCTCATCAAGGACAGGCAGCTCAAGTGGTACAACCTCGCCGAGAACAAAACTCCGGGCGCGGTGAAGGCGGAAAGCGAGGGCGGAATCGAGCGCCACGGACGGCGTGTGGATGTGCGCATTGCGGCGATCCGCAGCCACTTCGCGCCGGACAACCTTGAAGGCGTGCAGCTCGGCGACACCGTGTACTTCCACGTCACGAACATCGAACAGGACTGGGACATTGTGCACGGCTTTGCGGTCCTGGGCGCCAACACGGCAGAGCTCATTCTCCCGCCGGGGGCAACACGCACGTTGAAGTGGGTGCCGACCACCACGGGCATCTTTCCGTTCTACTGCACCGACTTCTGCTCCGCGCTGCACCAGGAGATGCAGGGCTATGTGCGCGTGTCTCCTGCAGGGTCGTCGGTGGCGCTCACGGCGAATGTCAGCAAGCGCGCGCAGACGCAGATGACTCGCGCCGCGGCGCTGCCGTCCACCAGTGGTGATCGGCGATGACCAGAGCTGCGCGCTGGCTCACGGGGGCGGCGGGGCTGCTGCTGGCGGCGGCCTTCGCCTTCCCCCTGTGGGGGATTCAGCTCCGCGCGCCCCAGTACCCCGAGGGATTGGGACTGCTCATCCGGGTACACACCGTGACGGGGGCGCGCCCGACGGATCTGAACAACATCAATGAACTGAATCATTACATCGGCATGCGCGCGATCAATCCGGATGCGATTCCCGTACTGCGCATCATGCCCTGGGTACTTGGCGCGCTGGCCGTGCTCGCCGTCGTCGTGGGTCTTCTGGGCCGGCGCCGCCTGCTCGTGGCGTGGCTGGCCGCGTTCGGCGCGGCCGCCGTCGCCGGGCTCGCCGAGTTCTGGTGGTGGGAATACGACTACGGTCATCACCTGGACACGGCACAAGCGATCATCACCGTGCCCGGCATGAACTATCAGCCGCCAATCATTGGCGCCAGGCAGCTGCTGAATTTCACCGCCATCTCATGGCCGGCGACGGGCGGCGTGCTGATCGCCATGGCACTGCTGGCCGGCATCGCGGCACTGGTGATCTCCCTTCGCGCATCGCGCGCGGCGCGTGCGGGGCGAACCGGTCCGGCATCCGCGGCCCTGGCCGCCGCCGTGGCGCTGCTGCTCTGCGCTGGCCGGCCAACGACCGCGGTGGCCCAGCAGACCATCGAGGTCTCTCCGAATGGTCCGGTGCGGTCGATCGGCGCCGCCATCGGACGCGCGGCACCTGGCGCACACATCATCGTGCACTCGGGCGTCTACCGTGAGCCCATGATCGTCGTGGACCGTATGGTGGAGATCACCGGCGACGGCATGCCGGTGGTGCAGGGCGACGGAACGCATCAGCTCATGGGCATTGCCGCCGACGATGTCATGGTGCGCGGCCTGCGGTTCGTCAACGTGCGCACCAGCTACGTCGAGGATCGCGCCGCCATCAAGGTGGCTGGCGTGCATGGCTGCGTGATCGCTGACAATCAGGTGGACAGCACGTTCTTCGGGATCTACCTGGCGCAGGTCACGGACTGCCGCATCACGGGCAACGTGCTGCGGGCGCGCGGCACCGGCGAAGCAGCGTCGGGCAACGGAATCCATCTCTGGAATTCGCAACGCATCATCATTGCCCACAATCGTGTGAGCGGGTTTCGCGATGGCATCTATTTCGAGTTCGTCAGGGCGAGTCACGTCGAGCAGAATCTGAGTGAGCAGAATCTGCGCTACGGGCTCCACTTCATGTACTCCGACGATTGCGTCTATCGCGGCAACGACTTTCGCCGGAATGGCGCCGGGGTCGCTGTGATGTACACGCGGCGCGTCGAAATGACAGACAACCGCTTCGAGGACAACCGGAGCCCCGCAGCGTACGGTCTGCTGCTCAAGGAAATCAGCGACAGCCGGCTGGAGCACAATCTGTTCACCCGCAATACCACCGGACTGCAGGCAGATGGCGCCACGAAGTTGCAGGCGGACCGGAACGTGTTCACGAACAACGGGTGGGCCGTGAAGCTGGAGGCCAGCACGGCAGGTGCCCGCTTCACGCGCAACAACTTCCAGGGGAACACCTTCGATCTGGTGACGAACAGCCGCCAACCGGCCGACACGCTGGATGGCAACTACTGGGACAGCTACACGGGTTATGACATCGATCACGACGGCGTAGGTGATGTTCCCCACCGCCCGGTGCGGCTCTTCTCGATGCTCGCGGCGCGCGCGACGCCCGCGCTGGTCCTGCTGCGGAGCGCATTCGTCGGATTGCTGGACTCCACGGAGCAGGCGCTGCCGGCACTCACGCCGGAAACGCTCGCCGATGCGCATCCGGCCATGCGGCCCCTGCCATGATCGAGATCACCGGATTGGACAAGCACTTCGGCGCCCTCCACGTGCTGCGCAGGCTGGACCTGCGCATCGCGCCGGCGCGCGTCACGGCCATCGTGGGACCCAACGGAGCCGGGAAGACGACGCTCATCAAGTCGCTGCTCGGACTGGTCCGTTCGGATGCCGGCAGCATTCGCATCAAGGATACCGTCGTCGATGGCGATGTGAGTTACCGCGCTGGCATTGGCTACATGCCCCAGATCGTCCGCTTCCCGGAGAATCTGAGCGGGCAGGAGCTCATCGCACTGCTGACGCACCTGCGCGGGTCAACCGCGCCGCGTGATGAGGAGTTGATCGAGGCATTTGCGCTGGGCGCGCACCTGCGCAAGCCGGTCAGGACGCTCTCCGGCGGGACGCGGCAGAAGCTGAACGCCATCCTGACGTTTCTCTTCCAGCCGGAGCTGCTCGTGCTCGATGAGCCGACGGCCGGCCTGGATCCCCTGTCGAGCAGCATGCTCAAGGACAGGATTCTCTCCGTCCGCGGCGCGGGGCGGACCGTCGTGCTCACGTCGCACATCATGAGCGAGCTCGAGGAGCTGGCCGACGATGTCGCGTTTCTCGTGGATGGCCGCGTGGCGTACGTCGGCACGCTGTTCGACCTCAAGCACATGACGAGCCAGACGAATCTCGAGCGTGCCGTTGCCGCGATGATGCGGCGGGGGATGGCCGCATGACGACGACCCTGAAGGTCACGGGCTATGGCGTGCGCAACCTGGTCCGCAGCCGCTGGCTGCTGGTCTACACGCTCTTCTTTTTCGCGGCCGCCGAGGGGTTGCTGCGGTTTTCGGCCGATGGGACGAAAGCACTGCTGAGTCTCACGAGCGTCGTGCTCTTCGTGGTACCGCTCGTGACCATCGTATTCGGCACGGTGTACGTGTACGGCGCGCGCGAATTTACCGAGTTGCTCCTGGCACAACCGGTGCGGCGCAGCCAGCTCTTCACCGGTCTCTATCTGGGACTCGCGGCGCCGCTCGCGATGGCGCTCGGTGCGGGGATGGCCATTCCCTTCGCGATGAATGGTGCGGCGCACGCTGCGGATGCCGGCACACTCGCCATGCTCGTGTTCGCCGGGGCCGCGCTTACCGCGGTGTTCACTGCACTGGCTTTCCTGATCGCGCTGCGCGTGGAAGATCGCCTGCGCGGAGTCGGTGTGGCGATCGGCGTCTGGCTGCTGTTCGCGCTCTTCTACGACGGCTTGGTGCTGCTGCTGGTCGCCCTGTTCGCGGACCACCCCATGGAGAAGCCCGTGCTCGCGATGGTGCTGGCCAATCCCGTTGATCTGGCCCGTGCGCTCTTACTGCTGCGCTTCGATCTCGCGGCGCTCATGGGGTACACGGGCGCGGTGTTCCAGCGACTCCTGGGCGGGTCCACCGGTTCGATCCTGGCAGGCACGGCACTGGGGCTTTGGGTCGCGATTCCCGTCGCCATTGGGCAGCGAGTCTTCCGGCGCAAGGATTTCTGATCATGCGTCGGGCTCACGCCGGCTGGTCTGCACGCCCGGTCGGACCTCCTTCACGTATTCACCGGCTCATTCAGCGAGAACGCTACCAATGATCACACGAAACGCACTGCATCACGGCATGATCCTCGCGAGCGCACTGGCGCTCGTGGCTTGCGGCGGCACGAAAACGGGCGACAACAACACGGCTCCCGGCGCGGCGGCTTCGAGCGCCGCACCGAGTGCCGCACCGGCCACCGGACCCGCGCCCGGACGAAAGATCGTCGTCGTGGAACTGCATACGGACGAAACCGGCAATTACTTCAAGCCCAACAAGCTGGAAGTGGAGCAGGGTGATGTCATCCGCTTCACGCTCGTGACCGGCGTGCACAACGTACACTTTCTGCCGGATTCCAATCCGGGGCGCACCGGGCTGCCCCCCGCGAGCGATCTGCTGCAGCTCCCCGGGCAGACGCTGGACATCCCGGTCACCATGCCAAAGGGGCACTATTACTTTCAGTGCGACCCGCACTCGGCGCTTGGCATGCGGGGTCACCTCGAGGTTGAGGACTAGCGAACAGGATATGTCCGCCACGACTCCGGTAAGTACACCCACTGCGGATGACATCCAGCGCTACCGCAGAAATCTGCAGGGCGAGGTGGACAGCGCGACGCTGTATCGCGCGATGGCGGAGGCGGAGCCTCGGCCGCAGCTCGCCAATGTCTACCGGAGGCTGGCCGCGACCGAGGATGAGCATGCGGCACGCTGGGAGAATTTGCTGCGGTCGGCGGGATCGTCCGTCCCGTCGCGCCGCGCCGGCTGGCGTGTGCGCGTGCTCGTGCGCCTGGCGCAACGCTTCGGCGCTGGTCTCATTCTCCCTGTCGCGATTGGCCGGGAGGCTGCCGATTCCAGCGCATATGATCGGCAGCCGGAATCGCGCGGTACGGCGATGCCCGTGCAGGAACGCCTGCATGGACGCCTGCTGCGCGAAATCGCCGGGTCGAGCCAGGATGGCGTCGAAGGTTCGATGCTCGCACGATACGAGGGGCGACATCGCACAATCGGCGGGAATGCGTTGCGTGCAGCTGTCCTGGGCGCGAACGATGGACTCGTCTCGAACCTGAGCCTCGTCATGGGCGTGGCCGGCGCCGCCGTGTCCGAGCGAGTGCTGCTGGTCACCGGTTTCGCCGGACTCCTGGCGGGCGCGGGCTCCATGGCAATGGGGGAATGGCTGTCCGTGCAGAGCTCGCGCGAGTTGAATGAACGGCAGCTCGGCATTGAGCAGCAGGAGCTGGCTGCCGCACCGGAGGAAGAAGCAGAGGAGCTGGCGCTGATCTACCAGGCCAAGGGACTGCCGGAGGACCAGGCCCACTCACTCGCCGCCCGTCTCCTGTCCACGCCGGACACCGCACTCGATACGCTCGCGCGCGAGGAGCTGGGCATCGACCCCCGCGAGCGTGGCGGATCGCCCTGGGAAGCCGCCATCACCTCGTTCTTCCTTTTTGCGGCAGGCGCGATCGTGCCGGTGCTTCCCTTTGTATTCCTGCGCGGCACGGTTGCGCTGATCGCCAGCATTACGGTGAGTGCGGCTGCGCTCTTTCTCATCGGCGCCGGCATCACGCTCCTCACGGGGAGGAGCGTGATCCGGTCCGGCATGCGGTCGCTGCTCATCGGCCTCGGCGCCGCGGCTCTGACCTACGTCGTGGGCAGACTCATCGGCGTCAGCATCACTGGATGACCGGTGTCCGATCGGTAGCCCCGAATCCAATGCTCGCGGTGTGCATGTCAAGCTCCGTCGGTTCATAGCCGGCACGCACGGCATCCGGGGGCGCGAGCAACACCGAACAGCGTGCCGCGCGCAGGAGCTTTGTGGCTACACTGCCGAGCAGCAGCCGCTCGAGTCCCTTGCGCCCGTGGCTTCCCGCGGCGATGAGCTCCACCGGCGTGCGACGTGCGAGCGCAATGAGCTGCTCCGCGGGATCACCCTGCAGGACGACGACGTTGAAGTGATTCAGGCCCGTCGGATCGATGTCCGCGATCATTCGCTCAGCCGAGGCTTCCACGCCTGTCCGGTAGACCCGTTCCCATTCGGCGCGTCCCGCGTCGAGCAGATCGATCTGCGGCATCACGTGGGCGAGCGTCACCTGTGCACCCTGGGCGATGAACTGCATCGCGACGCGTGCGGCATGCAAACTGGAGACACTGAAGTCCGTCGCGATGAGCACGCGGGTCGGCAGCCCCGTCGCGTCCTCTGTTACGGCCAGCACCGGAACCGTAGCGGCGCGACTCACGTGCAACACAGTCTCGCCGCCAAGCAGGCGGTCGGACGGCGCGTGGCGCCCAATGCCCAGCACGATGGCGGCAACTTCTTCCGACCGCGCCGCATCGACGATCGCGGCGCCCACGGAACCCGTGCGGCAGGAGATTTCCCATCCGTCGCTCGCCGTGCCGACCACATTGCGCAACTGCTTGCGGATCTGTTCTGCCCGGGCCGCACGACGCTCCTCTTCCATCCGCTCATCCGGGACGAACACGGGCCCGAACCCGTAGTCGTACGCTGGCAACGGCTCGAGGACGGTGATGACCTGCACCGCGGCGTCGAGCCGCGACGCCAACGCCTCGGCGGCGCGTAGCGCTCCCGCCGCCCCGGCCTTGCCATGTGTTCCGACCAGAATCGACTGTCGCATTGGTACCTCCTGTCGTGGGGCGGTGCAGACCCTCCGGCCGCTGAAATTGCCCTCGCGCGTGCAGGGGCATGCACCAATGTTGACCCACTTGACAGGATGCGACGGGTGCCCAGCACGCACGATCGGGCGAATTCCGTGACCTCTGTAGGGTAAAGACCTATCGGTGCGACGTGTCAGCGGATCCCTGACACAGCCGTGCGCGGATCACGCACGAAAGTTCCAGCATCTCCCGACTCCCCCGACACTCTGGGCCGGCGATCGTACAGGCACGAACCACGAACGATCCGCCCCGGAGGGGGAACATGATCCGCAAGCGAGTGCTGTTCACGACAATTGCCGCTGGAGCAACTGTGCTGGCGACCGCCGCCTTCCACACGGAGAACCACCCGCGTCTGTCGGTGGCCCGAACGGATTTCGCGCACACCGTAACACCGACGACGCCCGCCTACCTGGCACAGTTGCCTCCGCTCGATCCCGCGCCCGTGAAGGAGTTCCGCATTCCGATCATGGACGCGAAGCTGCAGATCGCACCGGGCATCAGCTACGAAGGGTGGACGTTCGGCGGCACCGTGCCAGGTCCCGTAATGCACGTGCGCCAGGGAGATCTGGTACGGATCACCGTGATCAACGAGACGCCAATGCCGCACTCGATCGACTTCCATGCGGCGCGCGTTCCGGCGAACGTGGACTATCGCGCGATCATGCCCAGGGATTCGCTGCAGTTCGAGTTCACCGCTACCGACCCCGGTGCGTTCCTCGTGCACTGCGGTACACCGCCGGTACTCATGCACCTCATGCAGGGCATGTACATGACGATGATCGTGGATCCGCGCGATGGGTGGGGCACGAAGGCCGATGAGGAATTCGTTCTGGTGCAGAGCGAGTTCTACGCGAAGGACGGTCCCGGCGGCACGGATGCGCAGCCGGACTACGCGGCGGCGCAGGAGAAAGAGGCGAGTCAGGTGGTATTCAACGGCCGCGCGTTCCAGTACAAGGACCACCCGCTGCACGTCAAGGTTGGTGATCGCGTGCGACTCTACGTGGTGAATGCAGGCCCGAGTCTCACGAGTGACTTCCACATCGTGGGCGCGATCTTCAATCGGGTCTATCCGGATGGTGATCCCGCGCACGTGTTGAGCGACGTCCAGACGTATGCCGTGCCGGCGGGCGGCGGTGCGGTGTTCGAAACCGTCTTCGACGCGAAGCAGAGCGGGGAAGGGCTCTACGCCTTCGTGACCCACAGCTTCGCGGACGCCCAGAAAGGTGCGGTCGGCCTCATTCAGGTGGGCACGCCGAAGCAGTTCGCGACCATGGATCATTGAGACGCAGCAGGACGACTGGTTGGGGGCCGGGCACTTGCGGGTGTCCGGCCCGTTCGCCGTCCCGCCATTGCCATTCCCCGAGCGTCATTCGATCATCCGCATCATGCGCTCACCCACGAACGCCGGCGACGCGGTTCCCCGCCGGATCATCGGCTATCACCAGGACGACGAGCACGACTGGGTGGCCGAGCTGGAGTGCGGCCACACGCAGCACGTGCGGCACGACCCGCCCTGGCAGGTGCGCGACTGGGTTACGACCGAGGCCGGGCGCAGCAGCCATCTGGGCACGACCTTGTTCTGCGTGAAGTGCGTGACCGGCGAGCGCCCGTGAGCGGTCAGTTCACGGTCGCAGTCGCGCGAAGTAGATCTTCTCCGTCACGCTGTTCGCGGCGTAGCGACGCTGCTCATGCTCCCGGTCGGCGCGGTAGCGCGCGTAGCGCCGCTCGTACACGCGGAAACTCGACGGTTCGCCGTGGTCGCGAAAGATCCGGCGGATCTCATCTTCCGGAATGATCCCTTCGCTGTTGTAGCTCATGAGGACGTAGCGCGCCTCGGCACGGCTGATCAACTCATCGAGTGCATCGACACATCCGCCGCGCGTCGACCAGCGTGATTTCCTGTCGCCGTCCGGAATGAGACCCGTCTTGCCGCGCACCTCCGGTTCGGCGTGAAACCAGCCGGCGGCGATGACCTCCGGCACGTGATAGTACGCGCTGTACTGCCGCGTGTTGTAGGGTGGGTCCAGATAGAGCAGCTCGTGCCGGCCCACGCCGCGCACGACCTCATTGGCATCCCCCAGCATGGCGCGACAGGCGAGTCCGGCCCCGGCCACGACATCGGGCAATTCGAGTCGCAGCGACCGGCGGGCATTCGATTGCCAGGCCTTCACGTAGGCGGCGTAGATCCCCGTGGTGTTCGCCACCGCATCGGCGCCTTCGAGCAGCGACGCGAGCAGCAACGCCTGTTCGTGATCAGTCAGCAGTCCCGCGGAGCGCCATTCATGGATGCGCGTGCGTACGGCATCGATGCGCTGCCCGTTCGCGGCGGTGAAGTACATCCGGTCGCCGTCGTCGCCACCGGTGGCGCGTCGCGAATACTCGCGGGTGATGAACCCGGAACAGGGCGGCAGTGCCTGCTCGAGGTAGGAGAGCACCTGGCTGGCCGGATGTCGGGGATCGCTCGCGTCGTTCCAGAGTTCGCGTTGTGCGCCCGGCATCTCGCCGGCACGGCGCTGACAGCACCGATCCTCGAGGCTCTCGCGCACCGCGCCATCTGCTGCCCGCAGTGCGGCAAACGCGGGCAGCGTATCGAGCTCGATGCCGGCCTGTTGCAGGATGTAGCTGTACGTCATGAGATCGCACGACCAGACCTCGAACCCGCGCTGCTTCAGGAAGCGGCTGACGCTCGCGGTCCCCGCGAACGCATCGAACGCGCGTCCACCGCGAATGGCATTGTCATCCAGCACATGACCAATGAAGTCCAGCAGCCTGGTCTTGTTTCCCAGATATCGCATTCGGGTGCAGTGGTACGGCGTGAATCCGGCGCACTTCGGTACAATCCCGTTCCGGGAGCCGATCTTCCTGTGCGTCGCATCACCGCGTAGCACAGCACTTGCAGCCGAAGTGCCCCGGTTCTCAATCCAAAGGTACTGTCATGCTCAAGACTCGCCGCCTGGGTCGTCAGGGTCTCACGACCGCCTCGCTCGGTCTCGGCTGCATGGGGATGTCCGAGTTTTATGGCGGTCGCGACGACAGCGAATCTGTCGCGACCATTCATCGCGCCATCGAGCTGGGCGTCACGCTGCTCGATACCGCGGATATCTACGGGCCGCACACGAATGAACAGCTCGTCGGTCGCGCGATCAAGGGGAAGCGCGATCACGTCATTCTCGCCACCAAGTTTGGCGTTGTCCGAGATCCGAACAATCCGCGTGCCCGTGCGGTGAACGGCCGCCCGGAGTATGTGCGTGCATCCTGTGACGGCTCGCTCGAGCGGCTCGGTGTCGACGTCATCGATCTGTACTATCAGCATCGCGTGGACCCCGACGTGCCCATCGAGGAGACCGTAGGCGCGATGGCCGAACTCGTGCACCGTGGCAAGGTGCGCTTTCTGGGTCTTTCCGAGGCCGCGCCCGAAACGCTCCGGCGCGCGCACCGCGTACACCCGATCAGCGCGCTGCAAATGGAATATTCCCTTTGGAGCCGCGACGCGGAATCCGGGGTTCTCGCCACGTGTCGGGAGCTCGGCATTGGATTCGTCGCATACAGTCCTCTGGGACGCGGCTTCCTCACCGGCCGGTTCAAGACGGTGGATGACCTGCCCAGGGAAGATTATCGTCGAAGCTCTCCCCGGTTTCAGGGCGCGAATTTCGAGAAGAACCTCGAGCTCGTACGGCATATCAAGGAACTTGCGACGCAACGCGGCTGTACACCATCACAGCTCGCGCTGGCCTGGGTGCTGGCACAAGGGCAGGACATCGTTCCGATTCCAGGTACGAAGCACCGCCGGTATCTGGAGGAGAATATCGCGGCGGCGGATATCACGCTGACATCAGCCGAACTGGCGCGCATCAATGCAGTTGCTCCCCGAGGAGTGGCGGCCGGGAATCGGTATCCTGAGGCGATGATGCAATCGCTCGGTCGTTGACGACATTCAAGCAGGAGGTGACGGCATCAACATGTGCTCATGAACGGGCGAACGCTGCTTGCAGAGCGGTGCCGTTCTGGCCCGTATCTTCCCCGTTGCGCAGTTCGTTGGTCAACGAGCCTCGAGCAGGTTGCGGAAGAGACCGCGTGCCCGAGGCCATCGCACTGAGAGCGTATTTATGACGAATATGAAGGTTGGTCTGGTGGCCTTGGGGCTGTCGCTTCTCGTCGCCCCAGCGGCGCAGGCCCAATTCGGCATCAAGGCAGGGGCGTCGTTCGGAAGCATCTCCAATCAGGGCGTCCTGCCGGGAGATCTGTCGGACCGCACCGGTTTTACGGGCGGTCTCACGGCCAATGCGAGCTTCGGCATCTTCGGCGTTGGGGTCGATGCGCTCTATGCACAGCGCGGCGCCAAGTCCGATGCGCCCGATGCGCTGGCGGCAACGCGGCTCGACTACGTCGACGTGCCCATTTATCTCACAGCCGGAGTTCCGGTAGGCGTCGTCAGGCCCTATGTGTATGCCGGTCCCCAGATGTCGTTCGAGGTGAGCTGCCGCACGTCGAACGGATTTGACTGTCCCGACACGGATCGGCCGAAAACCGATTATGCCGCCGTTGTGGGTGCGGGCGTCCGACTGGGTGGCGCGCTGGGTCTCGAGGGACGCTATGTCTACGGACTGCGCGATCTCAAGCTCTCGACCGTCAGCTCTGGAACCAGTTACAAGAATCGGTCATTCATGATCTTGGTCAGCCTGACGCACTGAACGTCTCCTCGCCGCTGCCTGGAGCACTGCAGGGCGGGCTCGGCGGACTGCCGAGCCCGCCCTGCATCGGTTGTCCGGGCAGCGCGGCGGCGGATGGCGCATATTGCGCCTCACGGTGTACCAGATGACGACCATACTCTGTCAGAACGAGGAGACAGCATGAGGCACGCATCGCGATCAGGCGCGCGAACAGGTGTCGCGCTCGCCGCCGCATTTCTTTGTCTGGGCGTCGCGCGTACCGCACGCGCACAGACGCCGGCCACCTGGAGTCAGTCCATGACGTATCACAAGCCATCCGAACAGGATTTGCAGAAGACGCTCACGCCGCTGCAGTTCGATGTCACGCAGCATGCGGCCACGGAGACACCATTTCACAATGCCTACTGGAACAACCACGAGGCGGGCATCTACGTGGACATCGTGTCGGGTGAGCCGCTGTTCAGCTCGCTGGACAAGTTCGACTCGGGAACGGGCTGGCCCAGCTTCACGAAGCCGCTGGAGCCCGGCGACATCAAGTACAAGCGGGACAATTCGCTGATGATGGAACGCACCGAGGTGCGCTCGGCGCATGCCGACTCGCATCTCGGGCACCTCTTCAACGACGGGCCGGCGCCGACGGGTGAGCGCTACTGCATGAATTCGGCGGCCATGCGGTTCATTCCGGTGAGCGAGCTCGCGGCACAGGGATACGGCAAGTATCTGGTGCTCTTCCAGCCGCACTCACAGAGCCAGACGGCAAAGGCACAGCACGAAGGCCCCGCGTCCGCGTCGAAACATCCCTGACGGTCTGGTGACGAGTGCGGCGCGTGCCGCACTCGTCCCGGCGATATCTTCGAGGTAATTCCCGTGCGCTCCCCAGTTCTGCTCGGCACCGCGATCTGCGGTCTGGCGCTCGCGGCCACGGCACTCGCGAACAGTAGCGCGAGGCCCGCGGCGTCGTTCCCGGTTCGCCTGCCCGATCCCACAGTCGACGAGCCGCTCGCCACGCGATCCGGCACCAGTACGGCGGTGCTGGCGGGCGGCTGCTTCTGGGGCCTGCAGCTCGTTTTCCAGCACGTGAAGGGCGTAACCGCCGTCACGGCGGGCTATGCGGGTGGAACCGCCGGCACGGCCACGTACGACCAGGTCAGCACGGGTGAAACCGGACACGCCGAGTCCGTGCGCATCACGTACGATCCGTCGCGCGTCACGTACGGGCGGCTGCTGAAAGTGTTCTTCTCTGTTGCGACCGATCCAACGGAAGTGAATCGCCAGGGACCGGACGTGGGTCCGCAGTACCGGTCAGCGATCTTCTATGCCAGTCGGGAGCAGCAGCGCATCGCGACGGCGTACATCGCGCAGCTCGGTTCCGCGAAGTCCTTTTCGGCGCCCATCGCTACACAGATCGTTCCCCTGAAGGGGTTCTATGCAGCGGAGGATTACCACCAGAACTTCGCGATCAAGCATCCGGATTACCCGTACATCGTGATCAACGACGCGCCCAAGCTGAAAAATCTCGCGGCGGAGTGGCCCGCGCTCTACCAGACCGCGGCGGCGCGCTGACCCGCCGCGCCGGGAACCGGCGCGTCAGTTCACGCGCGCCTGAAAGTAGATGGGCACCAGGACCCGCTGCGCCACCTGGCAGCCGGCGCGCCTGGCAGGTGAGAAGCGCCAGTGCTTCACGGCGCCGCGCGTAGCGCTGATGAATGCTCGCGTACTCTCGCTGTCTGACGGCGACGCGAGCGCCAGCGGGGTGATGTGGAGACTCCGATCATCCACTGACCCATTGGGACGCACGACAAACTCGGCCAGGATGTCGGCCCACTCACCCCTGCCTTCCGCGCGCGATGGATAGCCCGGCGGGAGCGTGCGGGGCGCGAGGCGCGCGCTCCGCGTCACCGTGCGCGGCTCTGCGACGCGAAACAGTGGCTGCTGAATCGCGCTCGAGTCCGCGCTCAGTGCAATGCTGAGACGAAGCCGGACGCTGTCACGCGCGAAGTCCGCCGGGAATGGCACGTACAGCTGACCGTCGCTATCGCGGCTCAGCCAGTCGCGGAGCGAATCCGCATACGCGCCCGCGTCCGCAAAGGCCACCTGCACACCCGTGATCCCTCCGGATCTGTGCAGCACGAAATCCACCGCGGCACGCAGAATGAGGTGCGGACCGGTGCTCAGCCTGGCCGACTCGACGTGGCGCGGCAGCGACTGGGCACCGCGCAGCGATGTCACCACAAGGCCGGCGTTCACATCCACCTGCGCAACGCCATGCGGCTTCGGCACGTCGTCGGCGAGCGCCGCCAACGCCGTCTGGAGCAGAACACGCGGCGCCGCGCTGTCGGCGCCGATGCCGGCGATCGAAGCAATGGCGGTGCCCATCAAGACCTCTGTCCTGGCCGAATCACAGGCCGACGCGTCGCCGCGATCCTGCGCATGAAGTGATCCGGCGGCGAGGAACGCGCCGAACAGCAGCCTCACGGTGACGTTCCGGACATGGTGCATCAGCACGGTCCCTCAGCTGGAGAGTTTGTTCGCCGCGTTGAGCGCCGCCACCTTGTAGCACTCGGCGAGCGTGGGATAGTTGAACACAGTGTCGAGAAAGTAGTCAAGCCCTCCGCCCAGCCCCAGGACAGCCTGCCCGATGTGCAGCAACTCGGTGGCCCCGCTCCCGATGATGT
The DNA here is from genome assembly GCA_036278895.1 of Gemmatimonadaceae bacterium. Taxonomy (GTDB): domain Bacteria; phylum Gemmatimonadota; class Gemmatimonadetes; order Gemmatimonadales; family Gemmatimonadaceae; genus JADGGM01. The sequence goes on along the minus strand of DASUKE010000025.1, from coordinate 18,493 downwards.
GCACGCCGAGCAGGCAGCGGGTGTCGCGATGAAACAGCATCTTGAAGAAGCCGCTGTCGTCGCCGAGAATCTGCCCGCGCGCAATCTCGCGGTAGCGCGCCACGCCCACCTCGTAGGGCACGCGTGCCGCCGTCAGCTCGTGCTCCGGCGCCCCCACCATGGACACCTCGGGAATGGCGTAGATGCCAATTGGGAAGTGCGTCGTCATGGGATGCGCCGGTGCGCCGAGCGCGTAGCAGGCGGCAAGGCGGCCCTGCTCGCTCGACGTGGCCGCGAGGCTGGGATATCCAATGACGTCCCCGGCGGCGTAGATGTGCGGCACGGAAGTCCGGAACATCGCATCCACGGCAATGCGTCCCCGATCGTCTGCCGCGAGCCCGGCCCGTTCCAGCCCCAGCCCTGATGTGGCACCGGTGCGGCCTACCGAGAACAGCGCCATGTCGGACACGATCCGCTTTCCCGACTCCAGCTCCAGGACGGCGCGGCGCGGCGGCCCCTCGCGAATCTCGAGCCGTGACACCGCTTCGCCACCCCGGAATGTCACGCTCCGGTCGCGAAGCTGGTGCAGCAGCTCGTCAACGATCTCGCCGTCGAGGAATTCCAGCGGGCGCGTGCGCTTGTCCACGATCGTGACCTCCACGCCGAGCGCGGCGAACATGGATGCGTATTCAATGCCGATCACGCCGGCCCCCACGACGGCCAGCGTGCGCGGCAGCGCCTGCAGCCCGCAAATGTCATCGCTCGTAATGATGACGTCGCCATCGGGCGTCGCGCACGGCGGCGGCGCAGCCGTCGTCCCCACGGCGATGAGTACCGAGTCGGCCTCGAGCTCCGTGGCACCCTCGCCGGCGCGGACACGAATGCGGTGCGGATCAATGAACGACGCCTCGCCACGCACCACATCCACGCCATTGCGTTGAAGCTGCTTCGCGATGACGTCCGCCTCACGACACATGACCTGGTCCACACGCGCGAGGAGTTGCTGGGCGGTTGGTCGCTGTGACATCACCCCGGCGGTCTGGGCATCCGCGAAGGCCTCGCGGATCATGGTGCGGGCAACGGCTTCCCGGAACGTCTTGCTCGGGATCGTTCCGGTGGCAACGCACACGCCGCCGAGCGCACCGCGTCGCTCGATCACCGCGACACGCTTCCCAAGCTTGGCGGCCTGCACCGCCGCGCGCTGCCCGGCGGGGCCGCTGCCTATGCACACGAGATCGTAGGACAATGTCGGATGGCGGGGTTGGAGTGAGGGTGGAATATGTGACACCGGATGTACTATCGTCGAGATGCCGCCATCGAGATGCAGTCGTGGCGCTCACACCTCACACCCGTATCTCATGCCCATACTCGCGCTCAACAGCGGTTCCTCGAGCCTCAAGTTTGCGCTCTACGACATGCGACAGGTGGAAACCCGGCTGCTGGCGGGAACCGTCAGCGGCATTGGCGGCGATGCACCCAGCGCGAGCGTGACCAGGGGAACGGGCGAGGCGACGGAGGAGCGACTGCGCGCCGCGACGCCTGCCTCGGCACTCGAGTGGATGGTCGGGCTGCTCGAGCGCGAAGGCCATGCCAGCGGCATCCGCGGCGCGGGACACCGCCTGGTGCACGGCGGCTCGAAGTTCGAGGAGCCGGTGCGACTGACCCCGGCCATTGTCAGGTCGCTCCGGGAGCTGGTTCCCCTCGCCCCGCTGCATCTGCCACGCGAGCTCGGTGCGCTCGAGGCGCTCTCCCGGCTGCTTCCCACCGTGCCGCAGGTTGCCTGCTTCGATACGGCCTTTCACCGGTCGATGCCGCGCGTGGCCCAATGGTTCGGGTTGCCACGCGCACTCGCGGAACGCGGTGTGCAGCGCTACGGGTTCCACGGACTGTCGTGCGAATATGTCGTGGACCATCTGCGACGCGACGGACGGCTCGCGCGCCGGGTCGTGATCGCGCACCTGGGCAGCGGCGCGAGTCTCACGGCGGTTCGCGATGGTGCCAGCATTGACACGAGCATGGGACTGACGCCGAACGGCGGTTTCCTCATGAGTACGCGCTCCGGCGATCTCGACCCCGGTGTGCTGCTGTACCTCATGCGCGCGGACGGACTGTCTGTCGATCAGGCCGCCGAGCTGGTGTCCACCCGCTCGGGTCTGCTTGGCGTGTCGGACCGCACGGGCGACATGCGGGAGCTGCTCGAGCATGAGTCCACCGATGCGCGTGCGGCGGACGCCGTGAATATGTTCTGTTATGGCGTACGCCGATTCCTTGGCGCCTATACGGCGGCGCTCGGCGGGCTCGATACGCTCGTGTTCACCGGTGGCATTGGCGAGCGCGCGCCGGTGGTGCGCGAACGAATCTGTCACGGACTCGAGGCGCTGGGCATAGAGCTCGATGCCCAACGGAACCAGGCCGGCGCGACCGTGGTGTCACGCGAGGCCGCGGCGGTGACCGTCCGGGTCATCGGCGCGAACGAAGAATTGATGATCGCACGACACGCGGCTCGCCTGCTCGCGTGACGCGCGTCGTGCGTGACAGGAGGTGTGTCATGACGCAGTCCCCGGAGCGACTCGATCAACTCCAGATGCTGTTTCGCGCGGCGAATTACCTGAGCCTCGCCGAGCTGTACCTGTGCGACAACGCGCTGCTCCGGCGGCCGCTCGAACCCCGCCACATCAAGAAGCGGCTGCTGGGCCACTGGGGTACGGTGCCGGGCATCAATCTCGTGTACGCGCATCTGAACCGGCTCATCCAGGATACGAGCGTGCGCGCGCTCTACGTCGTGGGCACCGGACATGGCGCGCCGGGCGTACTGGCCAACGTCTATCTGGAGGGCACGCTCACGGAGCGTTATCCCGAATACGCGCTCGACGAAACAGGACTCAACCGGTTCGTGCGCGCGTTCTCCTGGCCCGGAGGATTCCCCAGCCATGTGACCGCGCTCACGCCAGGCTCGCTGCACGAGGGGGGTGAGCTCGGCTACTCGCTGGCGCACGCCGCGGGAGCGGCGCTCGACGATCCCGATCTGTTCGTCACGTGTCTCATTGGCGATGGCGAGGCGGAGACCGGACCGCTCGCCGCCGCGTGGCACTCCCACCGCTTCATGAACCCGGCCAGCGATGGGATGGTGCTCCCCATTCTGCATCTCAACGGGTACAAGCTCTCCGGCCCATCAATTCTCGCACGCTTCGCGGAACGCGAGCTGCGCGAGTTCTTCACGGGCATGGGGTATGAACCACGAGAGGTGGCGGGGCATGATCCGCTGCCGGTGCATCGGGAGATGTGGTCCGCGATGGACTGGGCCCATGGACTGCTCCGCGAGCGCCAGGCGCAGGCGCGCGCCGGTCATCTGGACGATCTGCCTCGCCCGCCGGTGATCATCCTGCGTACCCCCAAGGGGTGGGGTGCGCCGGCGATGCTCGATGGCAGGCCGCTCGAAGGGACGTTTCACGCGCATCAAATCCCCATCGAGGATCCCGCCACGAATCCTGAACACCTGGCGATCCTCGAGCACTGGATGCGGAGCTACGGTCCCGAGGACCTGTTCGACGAATCCGGTCGCGCCCGCGCGTCCGTCGTGGCGTCGTTCCCGAAGCCGGAACTGTGTCTCGGACGCAGCCCGACCGCCAACGGCGGCACGCGTCTCGTGCCGCTCGATCTGCCGGACTTCGCCCGGTATGCGGTCACGGTCCCGGCTCCGGGCGCAATCATCGAGCGGAATACGGAAGTCATCGGACCATTCCTGCGCGACCTGTTCCGTGCGACGGCACAGACGCGGAATTTCCGGCTGGTCTGTCCGGACGAGACCTCATCCAACCGCCTGCAGGCCGTGTTCGAGGCCACGGAGCGGGCCTTCATGCTGCCCATGGTACCATCGGACGAATTTCTCGCGCGCGACGGGCGCGTGATGGAAGTGTTGAGCGAGCATTGCTGCGAAGGATGGCTCGAGGGCTATCTGCTGTCCGGGCGCCACGGCCTCTTTGCCTGCTACGAGGCGTTTCTCACGATCGTGGATTCCATGATGCAGCAGTACGCGAAGTGGCTGAAGATGTCACGCGAGGTGGCCTGGCGCGTGCCGGTCGCGTCGCTCAACTACCTGATCACCAGTCACGTGTGGGAACAGGATCACAACGGCTACAGTCATCAGGGTCCGAGCTTCATCAACATGCTCATGACCAAGAAGGCACGGATCGCGCGGATCTATCTGCCGCCCGACGGCAACACGCTGCTCTCCACGATCGATCACTGCCTGCGCAGTCGCGACTACGTGAATCTCATTGTGGCGTCCAAGAAGCCCATGCCGCAGTGGCTGTCCATGGAGGATGCGGCGCGGCACTGTGCCCAGGGAGCCGGCCGATGGACCTGGGCGGAGACCGACGGTGACCAGCCGGACGTCGTGCTGGCGTGCGCGGGGGATGTGCCCACCCGCGAGACGCTGGCGGCAGCCTGGTGGCTCCGTCGCGCCACGCCATCGCTTCGCGTACGCGTGGTGAACGTGGTGGATTTCTACACGCTGCAGTCGCAGCGGGACCACCCTCATGGATTGCCCGACACGCGCTTCGCCGCGTTGTTCGGCACCGACACGCAGGTGGTGTTCGCGTTCCACGGGTATCCCGATGCCGTGCACGAGATCATCTATCACCGCCCCAACCCGCAGCGTTTTCACGTTCGTGGCTACGTGGAGGAAGGAACCACGACGACGCCGTTCGACATGACGGTGCTGAATGGAATGAGCCGCTATGATCTCGCGATCGAAGCACTGCGGCGCACGGGCCATGACGACGGCATCGGCTTTTTCGAGGAGAAGCTCGCCGAACATCGCGCCTACATTGTCGCGCATGGCGAGGACATGCCGGAGGTGCAGCACTGGACCTGGTCGCCGGAGCCGGCGGTGGAGCACGCCGGCGCGCACTGAGTGCGACGAGCGGGCAACGGTCCGTCAGGCGGTGACGGGCGCGCCAGGACGTGTGCCGTGGTGCGCCGTCACGACGGTCCGAATGCCGCCGCGCACGTTGAAGTCACCGCTCACCTCCATCCATTCCGGTTGCGCCCGCGCGGCGAGATCATCGAGGATGGTGTTCACGGCGTTTTCGTAGAACACGCCGTCGTTGCGGTAGCTCCAGAGATAGAGCTTGAGGCTCTTGAGTTCGATGCACACGGCCCCTGGGATGTAGGCAATGCGGATCGTGCCGAAGTCCGGCGCGCCGCCCGCGAGCAGCGAAAGCTCGCGCGCGTCGCCCTCGATGCCGCCTACGGGGCAGAGCGATGTGAATTCCGGGCACTCCAGACGGATTTCATAGGGGCGCCCCGGGCGCGGATTGGGAAAGGTCTCGAGAATCGCGGGCGTCGGCATGGTGTCGTGGGCGGAGGGCCGGCGGCGCACGCCGTGGCGTGGCGCCATGCGCGGCGCGGCGGCTGCGTTGGCGGAGAATGGTGCCTATTCTTAGCGCATGGACCTGAATAATGGCATGAGTGGCGCGCGCCCGCTCGCTGTGGTGCTGCTGAGCGGCGGCCTGGACTCCAGCACCGTCCTTGCCATGGCCCGCGCTGGCGGCTTCGAGCCGTGTGCGCTCACCTTCCGCTATGGCCAGCGCCATGAAGCGGAGGTGGACGCGGCGCGCCGGATCGCCGCGCGAGCGAGCGTCACGCGTCATGTCGTGGTGGACATCGACCTCCGCCTCTTCGGCGGCTCTGCGCTCACGGGCGACATCGCGGTCCCGAAAGGGCGCACGACGGAGCAGATGGGGTCGGACATTCCGGTGACCTACGTGCCGGCGCGCAATACGATCTTTCTGTCTTTCGCCCTGGCGTGGGCCGAGGTGCTTCCTGCGCAGGACATCTTCATCGGCGTCAACGCGCTCGATTACAGCGGCTATCCTGACTGTCGGCCGGAGTATCTCGACGCCTTTCGCCGGATGGCGTCGCTCGCCACCAGGGCCGGAGTGGACGGTGCACAGCACCTCAGCATTCACGCACCGCTGCTCCGTCTCACCAAGGCCGACATCATCCGGGCGGGCACGGCGCTGGGGGTGGATTACGCGCTCACCCGCTCCTGCTACGACCCGGACGACACCGGCGCCGCGTGCGGCGAGTGCGATGCGTGCCTGCTCCGTCTGCGCGGGTTCGCGCAGGCCGGGCTTGCCGACCCTGCGCCCTACCGGCACGCGAGGGCCGCTCCCGCATGAGCTACGCCGTCAAGGAAATCTTCTACACGCTGCAGGGCGAAGGCGCCAATACCGGGCGTCCCGCCGTGTTCTGCCGCTTCGCCGGCTGCAACCTGTGGACAGGTCGTGAACGCGATCGGGCGGCTGCGGTGTGTCAGTTCTGCGACACGGACTTCGTTGGCGTCGATGGACCCGGCGGGGGACGCTTTGCCTCCGCGCGCGAGCTCGCGGACGCGGTGCGCGCGCAGTGGCCTGTGCCGGTGCGCGGCTCGACCAGGCCATTCGTGGTGTGCACCGGCGGAGAGCCCCTCCTGCAGCTCGACGCGCCGCTGGTGGCCGCGCTGCACGACGCGGGGTTCGAGATCGCCGTCGAAACGAATGGGACGCAATCGCCGCCGCCCGGACTGGACTGGGTCTGCGTCAGCCCCAAGGCGGATGCGGATCTCGTGGTGCGGAGCGGCAACGAGCTCAAACTCGTCTTCCCACAGGAGCGTGCCGGCCCCGAGCGTTTCGAGGAGCTGCGCTTCGACCACTTCTTTCTGCAGCCCATGGACGGGCCCGCGCTGCGCGACAACACGCGTGCCGCACTCGAGTACTGCCTGGCCCATCCGCGCTGGCGGCTCAGCCTGCAGACGCACAAGCTGCTCGGCATTCCGTGACCGGGCGCGCCGCGGAACCAATCGGCCTGCCGGCCGGATTCCTCCTTCCGGATACACTCACACCGGAGGAGCATGATGCGTATCGCGAGTATGGCGGCAGTCGCGGCAATTGCTGTAGCGACAGGATGCGGAGGCAGCGGTTCGGGTCCCACGAGCACCATGAACAACAACCCGCCGCCGCCGCCAGCGGGCAACAGAAGCCCCGCCGTCAGCATCCAGAATTATCAGTTCATCCCGAAAGTGGATACCGTCAAGGTCGGTACGACGATCACCTGGACCAACCAGGATGTCGTAGCGCACAGGGTGTTCAGTGATTCCTTGCTCTGGGACAGCGGGCAGCTTGCGCCGCCCAGCGGAGGCGGGACCTACGGTGGCAGCACGAACGGCGCTTCCTACTCGTTCGAGTTCGACAAGGCTGGCACTTTCACCTATCACTGCCAGAACCATCCGCCGTCGGCGTACCCCAACTTCACCGGAACCATCGTGGTCACCGAGTAGAACGCCTGGCCGGCTGACGCCATGGCGTTGCGTCGCGCAGCGCGGGGAGCAGACGTGTGCCACTCGTCTTGACTATTCCTGAACATCCAGTAGCGTGAAGCCTCCGTTTTTACCTTGGAGGACAACGCAGGAAGGAACATCAGGATTCGAGTGGCAGCGCACGCTCCAACTGCGGGAGGGACCAATGTATACCGTGATTCGGCACTACACCGTGACATCGGGTTCGGTGGACGATGCGCTGAAGCAGGTCGAGGCCGGCTTCGTACCCATTGTCCAGCGGATCAAGGGCTTTGACGCCTACTACGCGCTGAAGACGGGCGATGGTGGTCTTGCGACGGTGTCAGTCTTCGAGACGGAAGCGGGATGCACCGAGTCCACGACAGCCGCCGCGAACTGGCTCCAGTCCAATACACCGGACTTCACGACGGATGCGCCGCGGATCATCGCCGGTGAGACGGTGATCCATGCGCGCGCACTGGCGACCGCAGAGAACTGATTTCAGCAGATGCACCGCCGGGACGCATGTCCTACTTCATGCGTCCCAGCGCAGCGGTGACCGATTGCACGCTGGGGTACTTCCTGCTGAGCGTCTGCAGCACCGCGCGCGCGGAGTCGCGCATGCCCGCCGAATCCAGGGCCTCCGCCGTCAGGAGACCTTTCCTGATCTGAATGCCGCGATTGTTCGCCGGAGCGTTCAACGAATCGAGCATGGCGAGCGCCTGACGTGGGTCATTCCGATCGTGGAGCACCGATTGAATGTGCAGCAGGCGTACGGTGGGATCCGTTGGCATGAGCTTCGCCAGTTGGTCGGTCAGGCGCGCCGCGTCCGCCTTGTTGCCCTGCGCCCGGTCCGTGCGGGCGTTCTGGTACAACCCCGCCACGAGCAATCGTTGCACGTCGGTCGTGTCGCCTGACCAGGTGCCTACGCCACCGGCGTACCGGTACACGACGTTGCCGCCATGTTCGCCGGTCTCGTAGATCACCCAGAGTCCCACGATACCCACTACCGCCGAGGCAATCCGGAGTCCTCGTGCCACGCCTGGCTTGCGCACGGCGAAGATCAGAACGCCGATCTCCAGGGCGCTCACGAGAATGAAGAGATTCCGCGTGCGTTCGCCCCACTCCTGATGCTCCTCCACCGCCGGCCGTACGCCGGGAATCTGCTCCACGGATTCATGGGCTTCGTCGCCGCTCTCCACGGCGACTATGGCGGCCGCGGTGCCCAGGAAGATCAGTATGGCCGCCATCGGTCCGAGAAATGCGCGGGTGGCACCTCCCGGAATGACGGATATGACGCGCACCAGCACACCGATGATGAGCAGGGCGATGACGAAGTGGACGATCTGCGGGTGCAGCGAGGCGAGGTCGGGCATGATTCAGCTGCTCCAGAACGTGGAACCGCACGGGCATCCTTCATGAAACGCGCGGGCGACCGCTACCGTTGGCAGCCCGGTGCGGCGTCGTGCAACCTACGGGTCGGCTTGTCATGCACACAAGGGAAACCGCGCTGAGCCCGCCGCGTGCGTCATGTGCGTGGGTTTCGCGTTATTGTTCCCAGCGAGCCGTTCGCTGGCACGCACCCTTCACTAACCCCGCTCATGCGCCACCGTCTGTCTGTGTTCGGTCTGGCTCTCGCCGCCGTGACCGCTGTAGCGGCTCCCGGGTTGGAGGCGCAATCCGCGAATGACGTGGATCGGCCTGGCGCCGGCGATACGTCCATCTTCGCGCCGCTGCGCACGCAGCCGCCCAATGATTTTCGTCTGGCGGACGGTGAGCCCGGCCCGCGCTACTGGCAGCAGCGCGCCGATTATGACATTCGCACCACGCTCGATACGGCCAGGGATCAGGTCACCGGTGAACTGACACTCCGCTACACGAACAACTCCCCCGTCACGCTCGATCACATCTGGATGCAGGTGGAGCAGAACGCGTTTACGGACAGCTCGCTCAATGCGTACATCTTTCCGCAGCAGTCGCGCTTTGGCGGTGGCGGATTCTCCGGCGGAGATGTGATTGACCGGTTCGAGCAGGTCACCGCGAAGGCGGGCGCGAAGGGTGGCCGCGGCGTACCGCTCAAGACGCGAACGTGGGACACCATGCTCTACGTGGCGCTGGCCGAGCCGCTGGCGCCCGGCCGGAGCACCTCGTTCAATGTCGCCTGGCATTTTCGGGTACCCGAGCACGGCGCCGATCGCATGGGGCACGACGGATCGCTCTACGAGATCGCGCAGTGGTATCCGAAGGTCGCCGTGTTCGACGACGTGCGAGGGTGGAATACGGATCCATACGTCGGGCAGGGCGAGTTCTACCTGGAGTACGGCGACTTCACCTATGCGGTCACGGTACCGGCCGGATACATCGTTGCCGGCACGGGCACGCTCGACAATCCGCGTGACGTGCTCACACCGGAAACGATGACACGGCTCGCGCGGGCCGCGAAGTCCGATACTCCGGTGCACATCATCACGCAGCAGGATCTCGCGAGCGGCGCGGCCCGACCGAAAAAAACGGGGACGCTCACCTGGAAGTTCACGGCGAAGAACGTGCGCGATGTGGCCTGGGGCGCCGCGCCGGACTTTCTCTGGGATGCGTCGAGCTGGAAGGGCATCATGGCCAACGCCTACTACCGGCCCTCCGCCATCGATCCCTGGAGCGATGCCGCCGATCAGGCGCGCATGAGCATCATGGAGTACTCCGAACGCTGGTACATGTATCCCTGGCCGCAGATCTCGGTGGTGGAGGGACCCGTGAGCGGCATGGAGTATCCCATGCTCGCCATGGAGGCGAAGAGCAGTGACAAGTACGAACTCTACAGTGTCATTACGCACGAGATCGGGCACGACTGGTTCCCCATGCTCGTCGGGAGCAACGAGCGCATCCATTTCTGGCAGGACGAAGGATTCAACACCTTCATCAACACGTTCTCCGAGGCTCGCCGCTACCCGGAAAAGGGCAATCAGATGCAGCGTGCGGCGGAGCAGCGGAACGAGATCGAGGTCACGCAGCAGCGCGATCTCGATGTGCCCATCGAGATTCCCGCGGACCGCATGGATCCCAACCGGCTGGGATTCACGGAGTACGACAAGACATCAGTCGGGCTGCAGCTGCTTCGCCAGGAAATCATTGGCCCCGATGCGTTCGACGCCGGCTTCCGCACGTACATCAAGCGATGGGCGTACAAGCACCCCACGCCGACAGATTTCTACCGGACCATGGATGACGTTTCCGGCCAGCGGCTGGACTGGTTCTGGCGCGAATGGTTCATCGAGGATGATCATTTCGACCAGGACGTGGACACCGTCGTCACGCGGCCGCGTGGCGACAGCGTGATCGTCGTGGTGGGCTACGGCAACAAGTCCCGCGGCGTGCTGCCACTCCGGGTACGGATCACGCTGGCCGACGGCTCCGCCCATGACTATCGCTATCCCGCCCAGGTCTGGAGCATGAGCCCGGCGCTCTATGTCCGCCGCTATGAGTTTCCCGGTCCGGTGGCCAGAATCGAGCTGGACCCGGATCACCTGCTCGTGGATGACGACCGCTCGAACAACGTTTGGGTGGCTCCGGGCGCAGCTAGGCCGAAGGCGGACTCGACGAAGGCGCAGGCGGCGTCGCCACCATGAGCACCGGGCAGCGCGTGCCTCGCAGCACGTCGTGCACGACGCTGCCCAGTGCCGCTCCGCGCGCCGCTCCGGCGCCCTCGCGTCCCATTACGATGAGATCGCTGCCCAGCCGCGTGGCGGTCGCGAGGATCTGCTGCGCCGGTTCGCCGTAGGCGATCTCCATGTGAGCGTTCACGCCGTCAAACCCACTCGACGTGAGTCGCTGCATCCACTGGTTCGCCTCATCCCGCGATGCCGGGTCGAGCGTGGAAAAATCGGGCTCGGGAGTGCCGCTCACGATCGCGACGAGCGCGCCCAGGGTGCCGAGCACCGCCGAGCTCACCACATGCAGCGCGGTGGCCTCCGCGGCGTGGCGCCGCGCGAGGTCGCGTGTCCAGTCGAGCACCCCGTGTGTGATCGCCGCGTCATCCACGGCGGCAAGCAGCCTGCGCGGCTCCCCCGCAAGCGTACCCGTGGCAAGCAGCACTGGCCGTTGCGCCTGTCGTGCCACGTGCTCGGCGGTGCTGCCCAGACGTCCCCAGACGCCGGAGCGCTCGCCGTGCGTTCCGATCACGATGACGTCAGCGTTGTATTCAGTGGCGACTGCCGCAATGACCTCGGCGGCCTTTCCTTCGCGCACCTCGAGCCAGATGCGCGCCGCGCCGAGAGATTGACTCATCTCCCGCAGCCGGCGGTCAGCGCCATCGCGCGCCGTCGCAATGAGCGTGTCGCGCGCTGGATACCGTGCTCGAAGGAAGGCCGGTGGCTCCGGTATCCAGAGCGCGTGCACGAGCACCACCTCGGCGCCGGACGCGAAGCGCGTCGCCGCCCAGGTGGCGGCGGCCACGGACGGCGCGCTGAAGTCCACACCAACCACGATCCGGTCGAGCGGCATTGACGGTCTCCGACTGCTCGCGAGCGATGGAGCTGACGCTGCGGCGCGCTGCCGCCGCCGCTGGAAAGCGGAAGCTAAAGCTGGATGGTGGGAGAGAGTAGGGGAGACCGCGACCCCTACGGTCGCCCTCAGCGCTTGTCCGCCTGGTCCGGGTGGAAGGTGAAGTGCAGCTCGATGGTCCGATCCGGCCGCCGGATCTCCGATGGCTCAAAGCGCCAATCGTGAATGAGCGTGCGCACGCATGCCTCTACTTCGCCCGCGGTCACGCCGTCCGTGCTCCAGGTGCGCCCCGTGATCTCCACGTTTGTCACACTGTCCACGTCCGCCGCCAGGCTGACGCGCACGGCAATCGAACCGGTCAGGTCGGGATCGTACCGGTGCCCGAGCTGTGCATAGCAATACTGCACCTGCGAGGCGCGGGAGCGCATGGCGGCGGCGGGAACGACGAACGGTCCGAGCGGCGTGCGAATGTGCTTGTCCTCCTCCCCTGGCGCCGGGGTCGCTGGCGCGGTGACGGGTACGGGCTCCGGCGCCATGGCGATCCGCGCCGCCGGAACGAGTGCCATGTGAACGACGTGCGGCGCCGGCACGCGCACACTCGGTGCACGTGCGGCGCTGGCCGGTGCAGCCGCCACCCGGACGACCGCGGGGCGCATTGCCGCGTTGACCCGCGCGGCGGGAGCCGGAATGAGCACCGCTGCCCGCGCCGCCGGCGCAGGCAGCCTGATTCGGGGCGTCTCAGACCCACCCGAGGGCGCAGCGGCAATCGCGACGGTCTGATGCGGAGTCACGAGGCTGGGGATCGGCTCGGGCACCGTTGCGAGGCGCGGCGGTGTAGCGCGCGGCGCCGGCACCTCCGCGCGTTGTGCCCCCATCTTGCTCGCTCGCGGCGCCGAAGCTTCCTGTGTCAGCTTGGCGGCCTCGGCCACGGCGGCGATGAACGTGCGGCCGGGATCGTCCGGCATGTGCAGGATCACCTGCCCGCCGCGCTCCACGCGCACGCCGCCGCCGGTCGGCGCGACCCATCGCTCCAGCACCATCCCGCTTTCGCCAAGTGAGCCGCTGCTCACCTCGGCGGAATCGCCATCGGCGCGTTCCCGCGACTGGTGAGAGGCAATTTGCTGTGCCGACTCCGCCCATCGGCGAAGCGAGGCGGCTGGCAGCGCGATCGGACGGGCGAATGCGTCGCGATACCCCTGCGACATGAATAGCTGCACGACGCCGGCGTCCGTCGCCTTGACCCAGATGACAGTCCCGCCCACCACGAAATTTCCGGTTTCTTCAGTCGCGGCCTGGGCGTGCAGCGTCGCGGCGCAGCAGGAGAGCGTGAACAGGCATGCTGCCAGAGCGCGGCCCGTGTGTCCCATACGGAGGAGACGAGCGGGACACGATCGTGTCACGTGCCCTCACACACGGGCCTGCAACGCGGTATTACAGCAGGCGAAAGTCCACGTACCCCTTGAGCGGGTCCGTGTGCACGAGCCGCAGCCGCACGCGGTCGCCGACGTCCACCCGGTGGTCCACGCCGTCCACGATTCCCTCGGCGGGCGGCTGCACGAGCCGCGCGAACGTACCCTTCGGGGTGACCCCGGTAATGATGCCGTCGAAGGTCTCGCCGATGCGATCGGCCAGCAGCACAGCGGCGATCTGCTTGCGCACGAGCCGTTCGACGTGGCGCGCATCATCCTCCTTCGTCGTGCAGTGCTGTGCGAGATCGGCGAGCTCGGCATCCGTGTATGGGGGTGCCGCATTCGCCAGCGCGGCCTTTACGATGCGCTGCGTCACAAGATCGGCGTATCGGCGATTGGGCGCGGTGGAGTGCGTGTAGTCCTGCACGGCGAGCCCGAAGTGTCCGGCCGATGTGTCACCCGGACGCTCGAGGGTGTAGCTGCCCGGGCCCAGCAGTTTCACGATCGAGAGTGAAAGATCAGGGAAATGTTGCGGGTCTGCTGTCTGGCGTTTGCGAAGAAACGCGGCGAGTGCCGTGCCGCTCGGCTCTTCGGGGAGCGATTCGCCAAGCGACCGCGCGAGCGCGACAATGCGCGGCCACCGCTCGGGAGCATGGACGACGCGCAGAATGGATGAGCGCTTGCACTCCGCGAGGAACTGCGCGACGACCGTATTGGCGGCGATCATGAAATCCTCGATCAGCGCTCGCGCCGGTCCCTTTCGCGGAACCGTGAGATCGGTGACTTTGCCGTCCGTCACGACCGGCGTGGCCTCGATCGTGTCGAGCTCGAGCGCCCCGTGCGCCTCGCGACGCGTGCGCAGCGCCTGCGCGGCTTCGTGTTGCAGGCGGAGCTGCTCCGCCAATGCCTGATCGGAGGCCACAGACGCGGGCGCGGGACCGCCGCGATCCAGCCACGCGCCGACGCTGTCGTACGCGAGCTTCGCGCGGTTGCGCACCAGCGCGCGACGGACGGCAGGTCCCGAGACGGATCCGTCCGGCGCGACGACGAACTCGACGACGATGGAGTATCGTTCGCCATCCTGCGCGAGGCAGGTGAGATTCGTCGAGAGCGCCTCGGGCAGCATCGGAAACGTCTCGACGCCGGTATACACGGACGTCGCGTTCTCCCGCGCGTGTGAATCGAGCGGCGTCGCCTTCGTGACCAGATAATCCACGTCGGCGACGCCGATGCGAACGCGAATGCCGCCGGTCACGCGCTCCGCAACCTCGATCTGATCGAGATCACGCGAGTCGTCGTTGTCTATCGAGGACCAGAGCAGCGCGCGCAGGTCCTGCAGGTCGTCGGTTCGTTCGGGCGGAGCCCCACCAGTGAGCGACGCAAGCTGTCGTGCCGCATCCGGCGGAAGATCCGGGGCGAAGCCACGGTCCAGCAGATCCTGGCGAACCGCGGCGCGAAGATCGAATGATGGATGGTGATGATTTGGCATGGGCGGAGAAATATGGCGTATGGCCGTGTCCGGGAAGAGCACAGTTCGCACCGATGCGCATTCCATCGCCTGCTGCCGATTGCTGATTCCGCATCGCCGTCTTTTCTGTCCAGCCCGCCTGGAGTAGGTTGAGATTCCCACTCCGACGGAGGGTCGCTCATGACCGGAATGGAACCAGGATATCAACCGCGCCGGCGATTCGGGGGCGGTGGCCGACTGCTGATCGCGCTCATCATGGCAGGCGTCGCCCTCGTGTCCTACTTCGGCACCCGACAGCTCAATCCGGTGACGAATGAAGTGCAGCACGTGAGCATGACGGCGGACCAGGAAATCGGCATGGGCTTGCAGGCTGCGCCGGAAATGGAAGCGCAGTACGGCGGGCTCTCCTCGGATGCCGGCGCGAGCGCGCGCGTCGAGCAGGTCGGCGAGCGCGTCGTCGCGCGCTCCTCCGCGGGCACCACACCGTACAAGTTCCAGTTCCACCTGCTTGCCGATCCGCAGACGATCAATGCGTTCGCGCTGCCGGGAGGGCAGGTGTTCATCACCGACGGGCTCCTGACGCAATTGCACAGCGAGGGCGAACTGGCCACGGTGCTGGCCCACGAAGTGGGTCATGTCGTGGCGCGCCACAGCGCGCAGCAGCTTGCCAAGTCGCAGCTCACGCAGGGACTCACCGGCGCGGCCGTGATCGCCACGTACGACCCCAACGATCCCTCCAGTGCGCGGAATGCGGCGGTGATCGCCGCCATCGGCCAGCTCGTGAACATGAAGTTCGGGCGCAATGACGAACTGCAGGCGGACCAGCTTGGCGTTCGCTTCGCGTCCGACGCCGGCTATGATCCGCGCTCGATGATCAAGGTGATGCAGACGCTCGAGCAGGAAGGCGGCGCACGCCAGCCGGAATTCTTCAGCACGCATCCGAACCCTGAGCATCGAATCGAGCGCATTCAGCAGGCCATTCAGGAGAAGTATCCCAACGGCGTACCGCAGGGGCTCACACCGTGACGACTGCACTCGATCCGGCGGACTTCGAAAAACTCGGCGCGTTCTACCTGGGCCGCGGCTATGACCCACAGGCCAATGCCGCCTCGGGGCCGCTCACGCTCTACGACTCCAGGGATCTCACGACGCACGCGGTCATTATCGGGATGACGGGCAGCGGAAAGACCGGCCTGGGCATCGGGATGATCGAGGAAGCGGCGATCGACAAGGTTCCGGTGATTGCGATCGACCCCAAGGGAGACCTCGCCAACCTGATGCTGACGTTTCCCGGATTGCGCGCGGAAGACTTCCGGCCATGGATCGACGAGCAGGAAGCCGCTCGCACCGGCGTCACGCCCGACGCCTACGCCGCGTCGGAGGCAAAGAAGTGGCGCGAGGGACTCGCCGAGTGGGGCGAGGCGCCCGATCGCATTACCCGACTCCGTGAATCCGCGGAATTTGCCGTGTTCACGCCGGGAAGCAGCGCGGGCATTCCCATTTCCGTGCTCCGGAGTTTCAGCGTGCCGCCGGAGGCCGCACGCGGAGATCGGGATCGCTACCTCGAGCACGTGCAGTCCACGGCGACGAGCCTGCTCGCCCTGCTCGGCATCGATGCCGATCCGGTGAACGGTCGCGAAAGCATTCTCATAGCGAAACTGCTGCGCGCCTCGTGGGACGCGGGACACGATCTGGATCTGGGTGCGCTCATCAACGGGATCCAGCGGCCGCCGTTCAGCACGATCGGGGTCATGGATGTCGAGTCCGTGTATCCCGCCGCCGATCGAGCCAAACTCGCCATGCGGTTGAACAACCTGCTCGCGTCGCCCGGCTTTGAAGTCTGGCGTCAGGGTGTGCCGCTGAGTACGAAGGGCCTGCTGTACACGGAATCCGGCAAGCCGCGCGTGTCGGTGATATCCATTGCGCACCTGTCGGATGCGGAGCGCATGTTCTTCGTGAGCATGCTCCTCTCCGATGTGATCAACTGGATGCGCACGCAGTCGGGCACCGGGAGTCTGCGCGCAATGTTGTACATGGACGAGCTGTTCGGCTACATGCCGCCGGTCGCGAATCCGCCGTCCAAGGTGCTGTTCCTGTCGCTGCTCAAGCAGGCCCGCGCCTTTGGCGTGGGCCTCGTGCTCGCCACCCAGAATCCCGTGGACCTCGACTACAAGGCCCTGTCGAACGCCGGCACCTGGTGCGTTGGGCGCCTGCAGACGGAGCGCGACACGGCACGGGTGATGGATGGCCTGGCCGGAGCCGCGACGTCGGCGTCTGGCACCTTCGATCGCGCCGCGGTCGAGACGCTGATCGCGGGGCTCGACAAGCGAGTCTTCTATCTGCACAACGTGCACGAGGACGGGCCCGCGATTTTCGAAACCCGATGGACCATGTCCTACCTCGCCGGTCCGTTGACCCGCGATCAGATCAGCCGGCTCATGGGCACGCGCGGCAGCGCAACCGCTGTCGGGGGCGGCCCATCCTCCGCGGAGGTCGCACCGGCTGCTCCCGTGGCGCAGACCATAGCGGGTTCTCCTTCCGCTGCGCGCGCCGCGGCTCCCGGCGCCGTTTCTGCAGCGCCTGCCGTGGTGTTGCCGCCTGGCGTCAGCCAGTACTTCCTCCCGGTGAAGACAACGGGCGGCTCCGCCGTGTACAGCGCGTGCGCACTGGGTGCCGCCGACATCGCGTTCACCAACGCCAGGCAGGGGGTGAACGTCACGCGTCGCGTCATGCACTCCTGCGCCATCGACGACGGCCCCGTCCCGGTGGACTGGGAGCACGCCGTAGCGGTCGACGTGCCGCTCGACGCACTGGCCGACTCCGCGGTGCCGGGCGCGACACAGCGGCCACTTCCCGATGCGGCGACGAGCGCGAAGACCGTCGCGTCATGGGCGAAATCGTATGCACGGTGGCTGCGCAGCTCGCAGTCACTCACACTCTACCAGAGCGCGGCATTCAAGCTCACGTCCTTAGCCGATGAGACTGAAGGCGCGTTCCGCGCCCGGCTGCAGCTCCTTGCGCGCGAGAAACGCGACGCGAGTGCGCAGGCGCTGCAGGCGAAGTTCGCCGGGCGCACCAGTGCGCTGCAGGACCGCCTGGCGCGCGCCGAACAGGCCGTGCAGCGCGAGCAGGGTCAGGCCCACACGCAAACCTGGGGTGCAGTGGCCAACGTGGGAACCGCGATCATCGGCGCCGTACTGGGTCGCAAGCGACTGAGCGTGGCCAGCGCATCCCGGGTGGGAACCGCCGTGCGCGGCATCTCGCGCGCGCACGATGCCGCTGGTGATGTGTCGCGTGCACAGGAGAGCGCCGGGCGGGTACGCGAGCAACTGACGGCGCTGAACGATGAACTGCAGCAGGCCATCAGTGAACTCGATGGCGCTTTCGATGCACAGCATGAGCCGCTCACCACGCTCGAAATTCGGCCGACAGCGGGGCAGGTGAGTGTGCACTTCGTCGGGATCGGCTGGTTGGCCGGCTCGTGAGGATTCCCCGCGCCGCTCTGGCCATTGCTCCGCTAGCGGTGCACCTTTTGTCACCTCCAACCAAATGGGGATGAGACCATGTTCATCATCTGGTGGATCATCGTGGGGCTGATCGCGGGCTGGGCGACGGGGAAGCTGATGAAGGGGTCGGGCTACGGCGCTGGCATGGACATCGTCTTGGGAATCGTCGGCGCGCTGGTAGGCGGATTCATCATGCGGGCGCTGGGATTCGCCGGACGGGGCGGGCTGATCTATACGATCTGCGTCGCCATTCTCGGCGCGATCATCGTGACCTGGATTGTGCGGCTGGTGACGAAGAAGAACGTGTAGCGCGGCC
>DASUKE010000024.1:0-15462 GCA_036278895.1 Gemmatimonadaceae bacterium | reverse complement strand
CGCATCTGCGCTCCTGCTCACCTGGCGCCGCGCGGTAACGCTTCTGATCGTGAAGCCCCTGAACCAGCTACCAGCGACGAGCGACCAGCGACCACCCACCAGCTACCAGCCAACGTACCTCGACCCCGGATTCCACAGCGTCCAACTGGTGTACCCCGCGTCATACACGGCGCGCTTCTGCTCTTCGATCTCGTGCGGGCCGTAGGGCGGCTGGCCGAGCGTGAACGCCTGCAGCCAGGGACGCACGTGAGTCCTGCTCGTGATGCCCAGCTTCTGGTCGCGCTCGCGCGCCCGGCGAATGGCCGTGACGATGATCGTGTACGGCTCCGCGTTCGGGTGCGCCACGCCGAAGGCGCCGTGCGGATAGTGCGACGGGTACACCATGGGGAGCAGCACATCCGTCACGGGTGACAGCGCCTCCCATTCCTGTCCAACCTCCAGCGCGCCGTTCACCGTCGTCACGAGTCCGAAGATGTCGGCCGTGCACCGCGCGCCCGCCGCGTGTATGCGGGGACACGCCTCGCGGAAGAAGGCCGCCAGCGCCTGCGGCTTCGTCGTGGTTCCCGCATCGCGAAAGACCTGCGGCGGAAGGCTCCGGTATGGCTCAGGAAAGCGGATGTAGTCGAACTGGATCTCTGTGAATCCCATTCTCGCCATTTCCTCGGCCACGCGAATGTTGTATTCCCAGATTGCGTGGTCGTACGGATCCACCCAGGTGAGTCCCTTCTTGTCGCGCCAGGGCGCGCCGCCCGGCTGGCGGATCACATGGTCGGGGTTGAGACGCGCCGCCACCGAGTCCTTGAACACCACGATGCGCGCGATCGGGATGATGTGGTGCGCGTGGAGCGTGTCGAGCAGCGCGGCGAGATGCGGAATGGTGCCGCCGCGCCCCGCGTTGCGCGACACGAGCGTGTCCGGCGAAGCGAAGTTGAGGCCGAATTCGTCCTTCACATCGATGACGAACGCGTTGATTTCGGTGGAATCCGCGACGGCGATGAGCTGCCGCATCCGGCGCGGGCTCTGCGCCGCGAATCGGTTGACGTAGATGCCGTGCACCGGAGTGGTGTCGGACAGGAGGGCGGCGAGTGCGGCCGAGTCAGTATGTGCGCTGGCGGTGCCCGGTGCGGCCGACGGCGTGCGAGCGGCTTCGCCCACACCGCACGCGGTGAGCGCGAGGAAAACGAACGGAATGCTGCGCATGGCAGTGAAGTGCTCCGAATGGCGGGGGTGACAGAATCGGCGCGAAATGTAAGGCGTCCCCCTCGAGAACTGTACGACGAGCAGGCGCCATTCGTCACAGGGTATATTGCGAGCACGATGCCGCGTCGCGCCCCCGTGCTTGTCCTGCTCCTCCTGGCCGCGTGCCGGACGGAGAAGCCCGCGCCGCCCCGGGTGGAATTCCTGGTCGCCGCGGGCGATTCCACCTTCTGGGTGAAGTCCACGCCGGATGGCGTGCGCGCCCGGGGCTCGCCGCTCCAGCTCGCGCACTACGGGGGTCGCTTCTACGAGGTCTACGTGGTGGACGACGATCGCTCGTACACCGATGCCTCCATCGTCGGCCAGCAGGTGTGGCGTCGCGACCTGATCGGCGGGGACTCGGCGCTCATCTTTCGGGACACGACCATCGAAGGGATCGAGCGGTGGTACACGCGCACGCATCCTGATGATGTCCCTCTGGATGCGGACGAGGATCTGGACCCCGATCCGCGCGTCACCGCGTCGAGCGAGATCGACGTGCTCGATCAGTTCGGGCCGTACCTGACGTACGAGTATCGTGCCGATCTCTCGGTGCGCGGCAGCGACGACTGGCACGTCGCGCGACACGGCGTGCTCGATCTGCGTCGTGGTGGGGCAGCGTCGCTGGCGACGCTCTTCGGCGCGCAGAGTGCAGCGAAACTGTTCCGGCGCGGACGGTTGCTGTATTCCCAGGAGCTGGACTCCGTGCTCGCGTCGCGCGACGTGCGGGCGCGAGCGGCCGCGAGTGCCATTGGCGATTTCCAGTTCGATTCATCGAGCTTCGGGCTGATCGCGGTGAATCACGCGCCGGCGGTGGAGTTCGTCGCGCCCGGGCGCGGTGCCCGGGCGGGAGGGTTGCTGCTGCCGCTGCCGCCCATTCGTGCGGCTGCGGAGCCGTGGTGGGACAGTGCCTCCACGGTCCTGGCCGCAAGCACCGACACGAGTGGTGATCGCTGGACGCACGCGGGCTACACCGTCGTCGCGCGCGAAGAGCCCGACGGAGGTGGCGAAGACCTCTCACTCGTGGATGAGACGGGAAAACGATGGCCCATTGGGCGCGTGCCCGAGCCGGTGCGCCGCGTGTACTGGCTCGATCCGCCCCGCACCGACAGCACGACCCTGCGCGCGCTGGCGCGCGCCTTCGACGAAGCCGCCCTCTACTCGGACGAATCCCGAACCGCCATGACCAATTCCAATCCGACGGACCGTCTTGTCGACCGACCCGGCAAGCCCGTGCACGAATCCCAGCACGAGACATCGGAGATCATGATGCCGCAGCATGCGAACGTGCTGGGCCACGTCTTCGGTGGCGTGATCCTCTCCATGATGGATCGCACCGCCGCGGTGGCCGCGATTCGCCACGCGCGCGGCAACTGCGTCACGGTGTCGGTGGACCGCGTGGATTTTCGCGAGCCGATCCACGTGGGCGATCTCGTCATCATGAAGGCCAGCGTGAACTACGCGGGCCGGACGTCCATGGAAATCGGTGTCCGGGTGGACGCGGAGAACATGCTCGACGGCGCGCGGCGTCACACGAACTCGTGCTATCTCACCTTCGTCGCGATCGATCGCAACGGGCGCCCGGTCCCGGTGCCGCCAGTCATTCCGGAAACGACCGTCGAGGAACGCCGCTACGCGGCCGCCATGGAGCGACGACGGAGGCGGCTGGAAGAGCGCGCGGCGGAAGAAGCGATCTAGCGGCTGGCGAGTCGGGATAAGGAACAGAGCCAAGGGGCTGCCCAAGGGGGCTGCCCCTTGAGCTGCCCCTCGGGTCGTCCGGTCACCGGCGTTCGAGGTCCCGTTCTCCCGGAGTCGTTCGTGTCGCGCGACCCTGGCCGGGGTGCGTCTTCGCCTCGTGGAAGCGTTCGCCCTTGGCCTGAATGTCGGCCACGAATCCCTGAAACTGCCGCGACGTGAGTGCTTCCGCGATTCCCGGAATGAGTCCCTTTACCAGCGTGATGCGCTCGGCGAGGGTGAGACTGTTGGCGCGTTCCACCAGGCGACGAATCTCGGGGTGATCCATCCAGTCGGTCTGCTTGCTGGTTGTCATACCGGGCATCCTCCGCGCGGGAGGTGAAGGACCAACGCGCCGCGCCGCTCCTTCACCTTTGCCGCGGCATGCACTCCCGTCAAGAGCGAGGCAGCAAGGGACAGCCCCTGGGGCTGCCCCTTGCTCTTGCCCGCGCCGCAGCAGCATCACAGGATTCCCACCATGAAGATGTTTACTGTTGAACAGGCCAACCGAACGCTTCCACTCCTGCGCCGGATCGTGGCGGACATTGTCGCCACGTACCCGCGCTGGCAGGAGCGGGTGACCGAGATTGAATTGCTTGCCGGCGTGTCCACCGCGACGAATCCCGACGCCCGGCTGGAACCGCTGGAGCGTGAAGCACAGTCGCTCGCGGCGGAGATCGCGGGATACATTCGCGAGATCGAGGACGTGGGCGCCGAATATCGCATGCCGGCGGACGCCGGCCTGGTGGACTTCCCCGGCGAAATCGGGGGGCGACGCGTATTTCTCTGCTGGAAGCTGGGTGAGCACGCCGTGGAGTACTGGCACGACGTCGACGCCGGTTTTGCGGGGCGCCAGCCGCTCATCCCTCAGACCGTCGCCTAGCCATTCCACTCTTCAGTCAGGTGGCAATGAAGGAGTTTCGATCGTCTGACGGCTCGGTCTGGCTCGTCGAGGTGCTGCTGCCGGGCGCGAGCAATGCGCTGGTGGCATTTCGCCATCCCGACGGCCGTACGGCGCGCAAGGACCGGTACAACTGGTACAACGCCGCGGTACCGGGCGCGACAGACGTGAAGAGTCGGCTGGACGCCGGCGAAATCGAGCGTTCGCTCGGTCATGATGAACTCGCTCGGCTCTTCCGGCGGTCCATGCTCATTTCCGCCGCCGACAATCCATTGGGAATTCCAGTGACCACTTCAGGGTAGAAAGAGACGGGGGTGGTTTCCTTCCACGCCAATCGGGCACATATTGGCCAGTCCATTTCAATGGGGGTCGTCCCATGGCCGGCATGGTTCGCAGGACTCTTAGCGGCGGTTCGATCGGATTGCTCATTCTCGCGGTGGCGGCGTGCAAGTCTGGTGAGCAGAAGGCGGCGAATGGGGATCTGATGCTGCATGGCACAGTGCACATGGTGCAGAGCGATTCCGGCGGAACGTGCTGGAAGTTCCAGTCCACCAAGGGAAACAACTACGAGCTGCAACCGGCGCAGGTGCCGAGCACGCTGCTGGTGGACGGCGCGACCGCGGTGGTGGAGGCCAAGCCGCGTTCCGGCGGAAGCTTCTGCAACGTTGGCCAGATCATTGACGTGGTGAAGGCGGATTCGATCTCGGCGGGCGCTGCGCCATCTACCTCGTCGGACTAGACTCGCTGCGCGACGGCGCGCCAGATGGTGGCGCGCCGCCTGGCGCACTGTCGACCGCGCCGCCTGGACCGCCGTCAGCCGCGCTGTCAGCGGCGTTGTCAGCCGCATAGGGAATCTCGATCTCCATTCCGTCGCGGGCCGCGACGGTCTCCGGGAAGAGCTCGCGCGCCTGGCGCACGAGCTCCTGTGCATCCCGGGAGTAGCGCGCGGAGAAGTGCGTGAGCACCAGCCGTCGCGCTCCGGCGCTGCGGGCCACCTGCGCCGCTTCCCGCGCCGTGGAGTGGCCGGTCTCCGTGGCGCGCGCGGCTTCCTCGTCCCCGAACGTGGCCTCGTGCACGAGCAGATCGGCGTGGCGCGCGAGTGACACGGTGGTGTCCGTGGGTCGCGTATCGCCGGAAAGCACGAGCGTCCGCCCCGGACGCGTGGGCCCGACGATCGCCTGCGGCTGGATCACTCGCCCATCGGGCAACGTGACGGCCATGCCGCGGTGGATCTGTCCCCAGAGCGGACCCTCGGGCACGCCCAGCTCGCGCGCCAGATCGGGATTGAAGCGACCGCGACGCTCCTGCTCCACCAGCGCATAGCCAAACGCGGCCGCGCCGCGGTGATCCGCCGGAGAGGCGACGATCTCGTAGCCGTCGCGCGCCACACGCTGTCCGGGCTCGAGCTCGGTGATCTCCAGCGGGAAGCCAACGCGGTCCACGCCGAAATGCGTCGCGCTCCGCAGGATGCGGCTGGCGCCACGCGGTCCCCAGAGTCGCATCGCGGTCTCACGCCCCTGCAGCGCGAGCGTGCGGAACAGCCCGACCACGCCAATCACGTGGTCGCCGTGAAAGTGCGTGAAGAAAATGTCGTTCAGCGCAAAGGAGATGCCGTAGCGCATCATCTGGCGCTGCGTGCCCTCGCCACAGTCGAACAGCAGCGTCTCCCCTTCGCGGATGACGGCGATGGAGGAGACGCCGCGTTCGACGGTAGGGCGCGCGGCGGAAGTGCCAAGGATGCGGACGGCCAGAGACATGCGTGGAGGAATATAGTTGGGACGGACGATGGGATCAGATGGCGCGCAGTCCGCGGGCAATGGCGTCCTCGCGATTGCGACGTTCGTCGTCATTCCGGCAAGAGCCGGAAACCACACGGTACTGGCCGCGAGCTATGCCTGACGCAGCGCTTCCACGGGGTCGATGCGAGTGGCGCGGCGGGCGGGGAGGTAGCTGGCGACGAGAGCGACGCAGGCCAGAAGGAACGCCACTGCCACGAACGTGAGTGGATCGGTGGAGTGCACGCGATAGAGCAGGCCGGACATGAGACGCGTGAGCAGCAGTGCGCCCGCGAGACCCACGGCGCTGCCCATCAGCGTCAGCATCATGGCCTGTCCCACGACGCGCCTCAGGACGTCGCCCCGGTCAGCGCCAAGCGCCATGCGCAGTCCGATTTCGTGTGTCCGGCGCGAGACGGAGTAGCTCATCACGCCATGGATGCCGACGGCGGCAAGAAAGAGCGCGACTCCAGCGAAGGCGGCGAGCACCAGAAGCGTGAAGCGGGGCTCCGCGGTAGAGCGGGCCACGGCCTGCTCCATGGTCTGCACCTCCGAGATCGGGAGATTCCTGTCGAACGACCACACGGCGCCGCGAATGGCTGGTGCGAGCGCCGCCGGGTCACAGGCGTGGTCGCTCGGCGCGCAATCCGCGCGCACGACCAGCGTCATGTAGGAGACGTGGGATGATGAGCCGTCCAGATACTCGGCAGTCTGGAGATAGGGCAGGAAAATCTCCTCGGATGGGGGTGCCACCCAGTCGTGCTGCACGTCGTTCTTCGAGACGCCTGCCACGGTGAGCCAGACTGGATGCTCGGGGTCCCCAAGCGTGATGCGCTTGCCAACCGGATCCTCGCCTGGCCACCAGCGATCGGCCATCCACTGGTTGATGACGACGACAGCGGGAGCGTTGCGGTTGTCCTGCTCGGTGATGCCCCGGCCGCGCAGGATCGGGATGCGCATGGTGCGAAAATAGCCGGGGAACACCACCCGATACGTCGCGTCAGGCGCTTCACCGGGGCGCGGGATGGGACGGCCTTCGACGTGAAAGTGAAAGCCCCACAGGTCGCCGGCGAGCGGCAGGTGATTGATCGCGCTGGCTGACTGCACGCCCGGGAGCGACTGCACCTTCTGCAGCAGTTGCTGGAAGAAGATGGCGCGGTGATGCGGCTCCGCCTCAGCCGAACCCGTTACGGAGACGGTCATCGTCAGCAGATTCTCCGGATTGAATCCGGGATCCACACGCTGCATGGCGAGCACGCTGCGAATCATCAGTCCGGCGCCGATGAGCAGCACGACGGCGAGCGCGAACTCGGAGGTCATGAGCACGCTGCGCATGCGATTGCGATGCACACCGTCGCTGGACCCGCGTGCGCCGTCCTTGAGCGCACCGGTCAGGTCGGGCGCGGACGCCTGCAGCGCGGGCGCGAGCCCGAAGCCAATGCCGGTGAGGAGCGAGACGAGCATCATGAACGCCAGGACGCTGCTGTCGAGGCCGACGGTATTCACGCGCGGGATGTTGCCGGGGCCGAGCGCCACGAGCGCGTGGAGAGCGACCGCGGCGAGCGCCAGCCCCGCCACGCCACCCGCGAGCGCGAGGATGAGGCTCTCGGTAAGGAACTGCCTGATCATGCGCGAGCGGCTGGCGCCCAGTGCCGTGCGCACGGCCACCTCCTTCTGGCGTGCCGCCGACCGCGCGAGCAGCATGTGCGCCACGTTGGCGCATGCAATGAGCAGCACGAAACCAGCCGCGCCAAGGAGCACGAGCAGCGTGGGCCGCACGTCGCCCACCACCTTGTCCTTGAGCGGCGTGACGCTGACGCCGCGATTGGTACCGGGGAACTCGCGCTCGAGTCGCGCGGTGATGGTCACGACCTCGGCGCGCGCCTGCGCCAGTGTGACGCCGGGCGCGAGCCGGGCAAAGACGCGCAGCGTGTTGTCGCCGCGGTCCGTCGCGCGATCTGCCAGCGGCAGCGGCGCCCACAGCTCGGCGTGCGTAGCCCAGAAGGGAGCGAACTGGAATTCCCTGGGCATCACGCCGATCACCACATACGGCTCGCCATCCAGCGCGACTGTGCGTCCCACGATGGACGGATCGGCGCCAAAGCTGCGCCGCCAGAGTCCGTAGCTGAGGATGATCTCGTGGTCATGCCCGGCTTCCTCATCGCGAGGCAGAAACATGCGCCCGAGGAGCGGCTGCACGCCCAGCAGGGGAAGTACGTCCGAGGTGAGGCGAAGGCCACGCAACTGCTCCGGACGATCGCCGCCCACGACGTTGGCCGACCACGCTTCGGCTGCCCCCATGCGCTCGAACGCGTGGGCCTGAGCCCGCCAATCGAGAAAATTGGCGGGCGCCACCGGGTGGCTGCCGTCGTGCAGCAGGACGACGAGCCGGCCCGGATCGCGGTACGCCAGCGGCCGCAGCAGTACCGCGTCCACCACGCTGAACAGCGCCGAGTTGGCCCCGATGCCCAGGGCGAGGGCGAGCACCGCGGCAGTCGTGAACCCCGGGCTGCGCGCGAGCATGCGCAGTCCGTAGCGCACGTCCTGAGCGGTCGTCTCGAGGAACAGGCCGGCGCGGGCATCGCGCACGTCGTCCTTCACGCGCTCCATGCCCCCTGTCTCGATCAGGGCGGCGCGGCGTGCGTCGTCCGCGTTCATGCCGTCCCTGATCTTCTCCTGCGTCAGGAGCGCGACGTAGGCGCGAAGCTCTTCGTCCAGGTCCGCTTCAACGTGTTTTCGCCGGAGGAGATTCCGGACGAGGCTCGACGTGCGCGAGAACACGGACATGGCGCGGGTTTCTCAGGTTGCCTGGAGCGCCGTGGCGATCGCCACGGCAATGCGATCCCAGGTTCTGGATTCGGCGCGGAGCTGTCGGCGCCCCGCCGCGCTGAGCCGGTAATACTTCGCGCGACGATTGTTTTCTGATTCGCCCCATGATGACACGAGCCACCCCGCTTCTTCCATCCGGTGCAGTGCGGGGAACAGCGAGCCGGGTTTGACCAGGAACGCGCCCTGCGTGATCTGCTCCACGCGCCGCGCTATGCCCAGGCCGTGCATCTTGCCCAGGCTGAGCGATTTCAGGATGAGCAGGTCGAGGGTCCCCTGGAGCAGATTCATGGTGGTGGAATCCAGGCAGTGGCGTTTCCCATATAGACACTCTGTATGAGAGAAAGGTTTGCCGTATCGAATGTCAATAGGAAAGGCCGTGGGGGCTGGTCCCGGCCGGCGGCGCTAGCTGTTCCGGGCGACGATGTCGTCCCAGCGCTCGCGATCGATGTTCCCGCCGGTCAGCACCACCGCCACGTCGCCGTCCACCGGTGGGCGATATCCGGAGCGCAGCGCCGCCACGCCCACGGCGCCGGAGCCCTCCACCACCAGCCCTTCCTCGCGCCAGAGCCACGCGATGGCGCCCGCGATCTCATCTTCGGTGACGGTGATCATCTCATCGAGCACGCGGCGGCCGGTCTCGAATCCGGTCTCCTCGATGGCACCCGCGAGCCCATCGGCCAGCGTGGGCGCAACGGGGATGGGGACGATCCTGCCTGCCTCGAGCGAGCGCGCCATGGCGGCGGTCTGATCGCTCTGCGTCCCGACGATGCGCACGCGCGCTGCAACCGCATCGAGCAGCGCGGCGCAGCCGCCGAGCAGGCCGCCGCCGCCCACCGGCACCACGAACGTCGCGAGATCGGGAAGCTCTTCGAGAATCTCGAGGGCGATGGTTCCCTGTCCCGCGAGGAGCGCGTCGCCGCGTTCGGGGTGCACGTGGGTGGCGCCGCGCTCCGCCGCGAAGGCCGTCGCCATGTCGAGCGCTTCGTCGTAGTGCGCCGCCTGGTCGTTCACGATGGCGCCGAGTGCGGCGATGCCATCGCGTTTGACGCGGGGCGCCGTGGCCGGAACGAAAATCGTCGCCTGCACGCCGAAGTGGCGCGCGGCCCAGGCCAGCCCCATGCCGTGATTCCCGGCGGACGAGGTGACGACGCCCTTGCGTCGCTCCTCATCGGAGAGCAGCGCGATCGTGTTGAACGCGCCGCGCAGCTTGAACGCGCCGGTGATCTGTTCGCACTCGCACTTGAGATACACGCTGCCGCCCGTGAGGGCGCTGAGCCCGTCAGAGCGCCTGAGCGGCGTGCGTCGCGCAATGTCGCGCAGCCGGTGCGCGGCGGAGAGAACGGAGGCGGGAGAAAGCATGGGTGTCGGGTGAAATGTGCTGACAGATCAGGGTGAAATGTGCTGACAGATAGTCGATCCCGAGGCAGTCGTGCAATCCCGTTACCTTGTGATTGCGCGATCCGTCACTGCTGTGAACAGCGCCGCCAAACTTGACTGAGCCAGCCTCGGGCATTAAAGTTCAACAAGCTTGTTGCGGCCCCGCCACGTGCGGGGCTTTTGTAACGCTGGCATTTTTCGGGAACACGGTGCTCTCGAATCGGCCTAAGTGGTTGACGGGGCTGTAGCTCAGCTGGGAGAGCGCTGCAATCGCACTGCAGAGGTCAGGGGTTCGATCCCCCTCAGCTCCATGGCACGAGGACTGCACTTGAAAGTCCGGGCCAACGTTCTGCGGTACGTGCACATTCGGTCGGTAGGACGCAGAGTTCCAATGTCGAATGGCGCAGGTCCGCACTGCGCAGGGAAGTTGCCCGCCGCCGCTCGGTAGGACGCAGAGTTCCAATGACGGCGCGCGTGGCACGTTCCCTCCGCGGTTTCCCAACAGAAGCAGGTGTGTCGAACGCCGCGAACTGCTCGCGGCGTTACGTGTTTTGGGCCATGGCGATCGTCCGTGCGCTGCGGCGTTACGTGTATGCACCCGGCCTGCTACGGCTTCGCCGCCGGTGCGCCCGGGGCGCCCGGTGCGCCCGGGGCGCTCAGCGCGTCGAGATCCTGCCGCATCGCCTCGAGCGCCTGGTACATGAACACATTGGCCTCGTGCTCGGCGCCCTGTTGAAAATCGCTCATGGCCGAGCCTCCGAGGTGGCCCAGCCAGCGCATGATGGTGCTCTCCTGGAGGACAAAGCGATACTCGCTGGAGAGCGACGACTCGCGGCCGGGCGCATCGTGCACGCCTTCCTCGAACATGATGCCGCCGTCCTGGAAGGGACGCCTGAGTGGGCTGCGTAACATGCGTGCGACGAGCGGCGGCAGCTGCCAGTCCGGTTCGTGCGTGAACGTCGCGACGAACCCCTTGTCGTGCGGCGCGCCCATGAGCTGGACGTCGGCTACGGCGTCGCTCGCGCCCACGCGGAAGATCCACGCCTTGGTGGAGAAGTCCGCGCGCACGTGGATCTGATCGGGAATGCGCGCGACCGCACCCGCGAGCGGCGCGAGCGAGCCATCGTGCACCGCGAAGTCGAGCGCGATGCGCTGTTCCTGTTTGGCGGCTCGCCACCACTGGCGTCCGCTGTCATCATAGGCCGTGAGCACCAGGTCGGTGGGGCTCGAGTACTTCTTGAGGTATTTCGCGAAGTGACTGAAGGCTGGCGGCAGCGAATCAGGGTGTGAGCGGATGACGAGATGCACCTGCGTGGCGCCGGCCTGGGAGCGAGCGAGCCGGATCGTATCCATGGTGTAGAGCGGCGACAGCGCCGCGGTGGTGCGCGGCAGCTCCGTGCGGTAGTCCGCCCGGAAGGATGAGTCGCTCGCGTGTTCGATCGCGGTGAAGAGTGCGGTGACCGCGTTGGCGAAATCGGTGGATGTGATCGAGCCAATGGCGAGGTCGTCGTGCGCGAGCCATTCGTACTCGGAGCTCTTGAGCTTCGTGAGGTGGCGGTCGCGGCGATAGTCACCAGGTTTGGCGAGCGTGGGCGCCGTGGTGACGAGCGAGAGGCGGTAGTGGCCGGGCGGCCCGCTCCCCGCGATCTCGAGGGAGCGCGAATCATCGTCGGCTGACGACCACGCGCTGGTGTCGGTGAAGACCTGCGAGGGGACGAGTGCGGCTTTGGCGAATTTCGGGCGAACTGCGGTGAGACGCGCGTCGCGCTGGACCGGCCCGAAATAGGCGGCGAGAGCCGTGAGCACCTGGTCGGCATTGGTGCGTGCGACCGCCGGTGAGCTGCCCAGCGCGACCGTGGCATTGCGGCAGCCGGCCAGGAGGAGGGCAGCGGCAACCGGCGCCAACGCGGCGCGATGGAGCAGAACGCGGGTCACCTGCGCAATCTTTGTCAGTGCGCGAGCGGTGGGAAGTGCGGGGTTGAGATGCGGCTGGCGGGCCGGTAGATTCCGGGCTCGCTGCGCGAGCGGCGGACAACCGAACTCTGCCCCTTGGTGTAACTGGCAACACGCCTGACTCTGGATCAGGAGAGTCCTGGTTCGAGCCCAGGAGGGGCAACTGAGAGCCTGGCACGCATTTCGATGCGGCCGGGCTCTTTGCTTTTTCCTGCAATTGATCTCGTGTCGGCCACGCGGTCCATGTGAGCAAGGCGCCGCCGGGTGGACGATTTGGCGGCGGTGGGCGATGAGGCGCTCGCGCCGAACAGAAGCCAAACGACTGGCAGATAACGGTTGCGCGAACAAGCAAGTAACGGGAGCACTCGATAGTTGGCGGACGTCACACGCCGACGGTCCTCGTTACTTCTCCTGCCACGGAACTCCCATGATGAACGCAACCTGGAGCGCCGCCATCCCGCTCATCGTTGGTACCGCACTCTCCTGCACGGCAAAGAACGCGTCAAGCTCACAGGCCCAAGCCGACGATCCGCCGGCGGCGGTGTCTTCGTCGACCGGGTCGCCGATGGACGCAAGTTTTTCGGCGACCATCGATGGCGTGAACGTGACGGGCCGCGGAGTGGACGATCTGCAACAGCAGAACGCCGCATACGTGCTTCCGCAGCACGGCGCGGGCGAGAAGTATGCGCTGTTCATTCTCTACTCGACGAAGGACGGCAACGACACCAAGCCAAACTACTCGCTGCGCTTTCGCTTCCCTCCGCACGCCGGGACGTACGTTCACCGGGGCTCGTACGAGACGTGCACGTGCGACATCACACTCAACAAGAACCTCGCCACCGGAACGCTGGCACGATATTCGGCGGACACCGTGACCATCCACGTGACGTCGATGACATCGACGAGGATCGCCGGCACGTTCTCGGGGAACTTCAAGCTGAGCATCGACACGCCGCGGGCGACGCAGAAGCGTGCCACGATCACGGATGGAATGTTCGACGTGCCCATGGCGACGTCGAAGATCACGCCGGAGTAGTACGGAAGCGGCTTGCACCCATGCGTTGGCCGAGATCCGTCTGACTGAGACCGGCGGCCAGGCGGGCTTCGCGTACGATTGCCCCCGTGCGCCCGTCTCGGGGGCCGGATTGGGAGAGACGCAGGGGAGCAGGGCAACGCGCCACCGCTCGCTCCGCCGGGACTGGCGGGCCCGGGAACGCAGGCGCATGGTTTGCTGACCAGCGCACCGGCGTGAGGCCGATCGCGCCGCAACGTCACGCGCCAGGAGCGTACACGCATGCCCACTCGCAAACGCGCGCCGGCGGCCGCAGAGTCGCGCGGCCTGGATGCCCGCCGCCTGGCAACCGCCGCGCATCCCGCGTCGGTCACCGCACTCGCCGAGCGCATCGGGCAGGACGGCGGCAGCGTGCTCGGCATCTATCGCGACCCGCTGGGTTCACACTGGCAGGTGCTTGCCGCGCTGCCGCTCGATCGCGTGGAGCCCACGCCGTACCAGCGCGACCTGTCGGAGGCGCACGTCGCCCGACTGGCCAATGCGATGGACCGCCTGGACCGCTACGTGGATCCGGTGACGGCCGTTCCGGCGGACGGAGGAATGTATTGGTCTCCCAACGGATATCACCGGCTGGGCGCGATGCGGCAGCTGGGCGCGAAGGCGATCGTGGCGATCGTCGTTCCCGAGCGTGATGTCGCGCATCGCATTCTGCTGCTGAACACCGAGAAGGCGCACAACCTGCGCGAGCGCGCGGTCGAGGTGGCGCGGCTCGCGCAGGCGCTCGCGCAACTCGATGATCGTCCCGAGCGCGAGTTCGCCGTGGAGTTCGAGGAGGCGGCGCTCCTGACGCTGGGATTCTGCTATGAGCGCAACGGCCGCTTCGCCGGAGGCGCGTACCACGCCGTGCTCAAGCGCTGCGACCGGTTCCTCGGCATGAAGCTGCCGCGCGCGATCGAGGTGCGCCGCGAGCGCGCCGAGCGTGTGATCGAACTGAACGACGCGGTGACGGAGGCCGTGACGGCGCTCAAGGAGCGGGGCTTCGACAGTCCATACCTGCGGGCGTTCGTGGTGGCGCGAGTCAATCCGCTGCGCTTCGTGCGCACGGGTTCTCCCGATTTCGATGAGACACTGGACAAGATGCTGGCATCGGCGCACCGCTTCGATGCCGGGAAGATCCGTGCGGATCAGGTGGCGCGAACGGGAGGGGCGGCGGAGGAGTGAGGGGCGAAGCTGGCTTCCACGGCGGGTCCGACGCCATCGGCTCTCCTTACATGAGCGCCCGTGCCCGCTGTCGATTTCGCGAGCGCTCTTCCGTCATTCGGATGTCCAGCCGCATCATGAACCCGAACCAGGACCTCCGATCATGCGCTACGCACTTCTCATTCACTATCCGCAGCCCGCGGTCTCCACGCTCACCGAGGAGCAGATTGCCCAGGGCAAGGCCGCGTTTCAGGCGTACGCCAGTGCGCTCGAGGACGCCGGCGTACTCCGCTCCGCCGAGGTGCTCCAGACGATCGCCAGCGCCACCAGCGTGTCAGGGAAGAACGGCACGCTTCAGGTGCAGGATGGACCCTTTGCCGACACCAAGGAGGCGTTCGCCGGCATCTTCACGATCGACGTTCCCGATCTCGACGCTGCCATTGCATGGGCGGAGCGGTGTCCCGCCGCACAGTGGGGTACGGTCGAGATCCGCCCCTCCGCGGTTCGCTTCGTCAACGGCGCGTGGACCAGTGCAGGGTGATGCTGACCTTGTGACGGCGCGCGCCGAAGAACTGGCGCGCGCCGCCTACGGCCGCCTGCTCGCCATCCTTGCGGCGCGGGACGGCGACATCGAAGCCGCGGAGGACTCGTTGGCGGATGCATTCCTGCAGGCGCTGGAATCGTGGCCCAGAGCAGGAGTCCCGCGCAATCCCGAAGCGTGGCTGCTCACCGTGGCGCGGAATCGCCAGCGCGACGTGCGCCGCTCGGCTGCGCATCGGTTGTCCGATCCGCTCGATGACGACTCGCACACCAGCGCGCTGTCGATCATGGAGGACATCGATCCCGACGCCATCCCGGACCGCCGGCTCGCCCTGCTCTTCGTGTGCGCTCATCCGGCGATCGATCCCGTGGTGCGCACTCCTCTCATGCTGCAAACCGTGCTCGGCTTCGACGCCGCGCACATCGCGCGCGCGTTCGCGATTCCCGCTGCAACCATGGCGCAGCGTCTCGTGCGCGCCAAACGCCGCGTTCACGACGCACGCATTCCGTTCGTGGTGCCAGGGCGAGACCATCTGCGCGAGCGCATTGTCCCGGTGCTCGAAGCAATCTACGGCGCCTACGCCATCGACTTTCCTCTTGTGGCAGGCGTCGGGCCACGCGATTCGCTCGCGGCCGAGTCGCACTTTCTCGCCATGACGCTTGCCGAACTGCTTCCCGGCGAACCCGAGGCGCTGGGGCTGGCCGCACTCATTTCGCTGTCGCTTGCCCGGCGCGGCGCACGCGGCACCTCGGAGACATTCGTGCCGCTCGATGAGCAGGATCCGGTGCTGTGGGACAGGGAGCTGATTGCACTGGGTGAGCGATACCTCAATACCGCGCGCGCGCATGGACACACGGGGCGATTCCAGATCGAGGCAGCGATCCAGTCCGTGCACTGTGCGCGG
>DASUKE010000023.1:0-66220 GCA_036278895.1 Gemmatimonadaceae bacterium | reverse complement strand
GCCGTGCGCGTGCGCGTACGCCAGCGCGTCCACGACGTCCTTGAGGATGCGGAGCGCGTCGGACACGGGCAGCTCGCCCTCGCGGGCGAGCTTGGCGCGCAGCGATTCGCCCTCCACCAGCGGCATCGTGTAGTAGAACAGATCGCCGGCCTGGCCGGCGGCATGCAGCGGCACGATGTGCGGGTGCTGCAGCGACGCGGCGAGCTGGATCTCGCGCCGGAAGCGCTCGATGTTCACGCCGGCGGCCATCTCCGGTGGCAGCACCTTCACCACGACGCGGCGCCCCAGCGCGACTTCGTGCGCGAGAAACACGCGCGACATGCCGCCGCCACCCAGCTCCCGATCGAGCGTGTAACTGCCGCTCAGGGCACTCTGCAGCTGGTCCTGCAGCTCCGAGGTCACCGCGTCATTTCCGTGGGAAAAGTCGCCTGATAATAGGCGCTCGCTGGGCAAACGGCCAGCAGATGCCGGTCGGGAGCAGGGGACATGTCAGCCCTTCGGTGGTGCGTGCCGGCTGCGCAGCGGGCATGATGTCTACGGCTTGCGCAGCCGGCACGATATCTACGGCTTGCGCACCGGTGTGCTCGTCGGGTACGGCGGCGGCGACGGCACCGGCTGCGGGTGCGCCTTGATTTCCGCCAGCAGCAGCTTCACCGCCGCGGCAAGCTGTGCATCATCTCCCTCGAACGTATCGTGGGGCAGGTTGTCCACCACCGTGTCGGGATCGACGCCATGGCCCTCGATGAGCCATTCTCCCTGGGGACCGTACACGCCCATTTCGGCCGCTGTGGCGATGCCGCGATCCACGAGCACGTTCGACGAGCTGAGCCAGACTTCGCCACCCCAGGTACGCGTGCCGAGCACCTTTCCAAGGCCGAGTGCGTGGAAGCCGTACGCGAACGCTTCGCCATCCGAAGCGGTGTGCTCATTCACCAGCGTGATCATGGGGCCGCGCAAGGCATCCTGCATGTTCCAGTAGGGCGCGCCGACGCGCGGCTGCCAGTACATCCAGCTCCGGCGCATCAGCTTCTCGAGGATCCACGAGTCAATGTTGCCACCGCGGTTGTTGCGATCGTCGAAGATGAGTCCCGCGCGGTCGAACACCGGATAGAAGTCGCGCTCCCACTGCGCGATGTCGCCGGAGCCCATGGCGCGCAGATGGACGTAGCCGATCGTGCCGTGACTCAGGCTGTCCACCAGCAGACGACGCGTGTACTCCCACTCGTCGTAGCGCAGGTTGATGTCCTCCGCGCTCGTGATCGGTTCGACGATCACGTCACGCGTCGCGCCGCCGGCGCCCGTGCGGACCGCGAGACGGACCTGCTTGCCCGCCTGATTCCGCAGCAGGGCAGAGACGTTGGGCGCGTCGAGCGTGGCGCTGCCGTTGATGCCGACGATGACATCGCCGTCGTGAATGCCCACGCCAGGGAGGGCCAGCGGCGAGCGATCGTCGGGGCGATCGGGATCGTTGCGATAGATGTGCGCCACGCGATAGCCGCCCGCCTTCACATCGCGCTCGAGCGCCGCGCCGAGCGACGCCGGCTCGATGGTCGTGACGGCGTTCCGCATGTCGCCGCCATAGACGAACATGTGCAGCGTGGACAGCTCGGCGATCATCTGTCCCAGCACGTCGGACAGCTCGTCGCGATCGGTGACGCGGTCCGCCAGCGGCTGGTACTTCCGCAGAATGGCGCTCCAGTCGAGACCGTGCATGTGCCGGTCGTAGAAGTAATCGCGTTCGAGCCGCCAGGCTTCGCGGTACATCTGCGCCCACTCCTCACGGGGCTCCACGGTGATATCCCAATCGCCGAGGTCCACCCTGGAGTCGGCCAGCTTCTCGGGTGGACGCGTGCCGGCCGGCATCACGTAGAGATCCTGTCCCTTGCGGACGAGCAGCTTCCTGCCGTCCAGAGAGAGCTCGTAGTCGCGCACGCCGTCGACGAGCGTCTTCACGTCCGGTTTCTCGTGCGTCAACTCCACGGCGCGCAGCGTCTGACCGCGCGGCATGGTGGCGTTGCGCGACAGGAAGTACAGCCGCTTGCCATCCGTCGAGAGCGATGCGTAGTTGCCCGGCTCGAGCGGCGCGCGGTACAACCGCGTGGCGAGCCCGCTGGTGTCGATGCGCACGACGGTCGTACTGTCGTGGGACGCGTGCTCGGCGGTCGCTCGCGTGCGGCCGGTGCGCGCGCCGGTGTGCGCGCCGGTCCCGGTGCCGCCTGGCGCCGATTCCGGCGTGTTCGGCTTGGGCAGCGCTTCGTTCGTGTCCGGGTGCAGCTCGTCGGCGTGCGTGAACGGAAACCGGGAATCCGGTTCGAGTGCCACGGCGTAGATCTCCGTCTGCTCGTCGAAGTAGGGCTCCGGCTGGCGCGATCCCCACGGCGAGCCCACGAGCGAGCGGAAGTGGCGGTCGGAGAGAAACCAGAGCCATTTGCCATCGGGACTCCACGCAGGCGAGCCCGAATCGTAGCGATCGCTCGTGACCGGCGTGATGGCGCCGCCGCGCGTGTCGTACACGAACAGCTGCTGGAACTGGTTCGCGCTGCTGGTCACCGCGTAGGCCAGCCAGCGCGAATCGGGTGACCAGGCGAGGTCGCTGAACCCGCCGTACTGCGACACCGCAATGCGCCGCGAGCTGCGGCTCGCCACGTCGTAGATCCAGAGCTGCTGGTTCTTGTCATAGTGCGCGATGAGCTTGCCGTTGGGGGCGGGAATGGCATCCCAGCGCAGCACTGTGCCATCGCGCGTGAGCTGCCGTGGCGTGCCAATGCCGTTCGCGGCCAACGTCCAGAGCTCGACCTCGCCCGACTCATCCGAGAGTGTGAGCAGTGCATCACCATCGGGCATGAACCGTCCCTCCCGATAGCGTACGCCCGGGTGGCGCGTGGCTTCCACGAAGCGTCCCTGATCCTTGCGCACCGGCGCCACGAAGAGCTGGCCGCGCGCGGTGAGGACGATGCGGCGGCCGTGGGGTGAGAGGTGCACGGCCGTGACCCATTTCATGGACGAGTCGATCCACTTCTCGCGCGCGTGGTCGAAGTCGCTGGCGAGCTGGATCGGGATGCGCGCGTCCTGCCCCGTGCGCAGGTCCAGCATCCAGATGTCGGCACCGAGCTGATAGACGATGCGGCCGTTGGAGAGCGACGGCGACTGGAGGTCGAAGTCCGTGTGCTGCGTGAGCTGCTTGAGATCGTGGCCGCTTTCGTCCATGGACCAGAGGTTCATGACGCCGCTGCGATCGCTGGCGAAGTACACGCGCCCGTCCCACACCATGGGCGCCTTGCTGGTGCCCGCGTAGTCCGTGGTGAGCGGTGCGGCCTCCGTCATGGATGCGCTCCACTTCCAGAGCTGCTGCGCCGTACCGCCCTGGTAGCGGCGCGTATGGCTTGGCTGCGCGGCGAAGCGCGTGAAGAAGAGCGTGCCGCCGTCGTACGCGCCATCGGATGCCTGAGCGAGCGGCACGACGGTGGGCGTGTCGTGTGTGGTGTCCAGCTCCACGAGCTGGTTCACCGGCAGGGTGGAGAATCGGAGTGTGGTGTAGAGAATGTGTCCGGCCGGCGTCCACCCCACCACGACGTTCGCGCCGCCATCCCAGGTGCGGCGAGCGGGAAGCCCGCCCGTGACCGGCATGGTGTACACCTCGATGGGTCCCTCGTAATCGGCGGAGACGGCGATGGTTTGTCCGTCGGGCGAGAGCGCCGCGAAGTCTTCCTGGCCGCGCCCGGTGGTGAGGCGGCGCGCGAGCCCGCCCCCCGTTCCGACGCTCCAGAGATCGCCTTCAGCGGTGAAGACGAGCGTGGAATCATGGATGGCGGGATAGCGATAGTAACCCGGCTCCGGCGCAGGCGACGGGGTGGCGGCGGCGCGATGCGCCATGGTCATGGTCGGTACGACGAGGAACAGGCCGGCGAGGCTGAATGCGAGTCGCATGGGACGTGCGGGCTGGCGGACGGTGGGGTAGTGCAGCGGTGGGTTGCGGAACGAGATTATCCCGGGGACGGGGAAACGGCAATCTTCCGCCCCACGCCGCCCCGCCCTTGGGAATGGGCCGCCCCACGCCGCCCCGCCCTTGGGAATCGGCAATCGGGAATGGGGAATCGTGGGAATGGGAAATGATGTAGCGGGGGGAGGCGGCGGTGAAAAAAAGGCGGTGGGGAGCGGTGTGGGGAGGTCTTCCTCCCCGATTCCCCATTCCCGATTGCCGATTCCCCGGGGGCGGGGTGGGGAAGGGTGGAATTGCTTCACACTGCGTGATTGCGATGCCTGGGGCGCGAGCACACGTCGCCATTCTCCGTGGATGCTTGCCGCCATTCGGAGCGCCGCCGTTCACGGCATTGACGCGTACGACGTCACAGTGGAGGTGGACTGCGCGCGCGGCCTCCCGCAGTGGACCATTGTCGGATTGCCGGCCGGCGCGGTGAAGGAAAGCCGTGAGCGCGTGGGTTCCGCGCTCGTGAATTCGGGCTTCGAGCTGCCCGCGCGCCGCGTCACGATCAATCTCGCCCCGGCCGATGTCCGCAAGGATGGCACGGCCTTCGATCTGCCCATCGCGCTCGGCATCCTGCTGGCCACGGGACAGCTCCACGCGGGAGCGTGCACCAACGTCGTGGCGGCGGGAGAGCTCGGACTCGACGGGATGCTGCGCGCGATCCGGGGCGCGCTGCCCGTCGCCAGGCGCGTGGCGGCCGCACATGGCGAGGCCACGCTCGTGCTGCCGCGGCCCAACGTGCCTGAAGCGCGCCTCGTAAGTTCAGCCAGACTGTCCGCGCCCATCACGCTGGCCGAACTGGTGGAGGCTCTTCGGCGACGCGTGCTGCCGGAGGCGCCGGGCACCACGGTGATCGCACCGGATCCGGCACACGACGCCGATTTCTCGGATGTGGTCGGACAGGCGGGGGCCAAGCGGGCACTCGAGATCGCGGCAGCCGGAGGCCACAACGTGATCATGATCGGACCGCCGGGTGCGGGAAAGACGATGCTCGCTCGTCGCCTGCCCGGCATTCTGCCCATGCTCTCGGAAGATGAAGCGCTCGAGGTCACGGCCATTCAGTCCGTCTCCGGTCTGTTGAACGCGAATGCGCCGCTCTCGCGCGCACGGCCGTTTCGCGCTCCGCACCACAGCATTTCCGATGCGGGACTGCTGGGTGGCGGCAACCCGCCGCGTCCGGGCGAGGTGAGTCTCGCGCACCACGGTGTGCTCTTTCTCGACGAGATGCTCGAGTTCCGGCGCCACGTCGTGGAGGGACTGCGGCAACCCATGGAAGAGGGACGCATCGCGATTACGCGCGCCGCCGCGGCCGTGCTCTTCCCCGCGCGCTTCACGCTGGTGGGCGCGATGAATCCGTGTCCCTGCGGGCACGCTGGCGATGCGGCGCTCACCTGTCACTGCGCCGCGAGCGACATCGTGCGCTATCGGTCCCGTCTGTCCGGTCCCATGGCGGACCGCGTCGACATGCACGTGCACGTGGGTGCCGTGCCCATTCGGGATCTGCAGGGAAACGTTCGTGGCGAAGCTTCCCGGACCGTCAGGGACCGCGTGGCACGGGCCCGGGTATTGCAAATGGAACGATTTGCAGGGATACCTTCGGTAGCATGCAACGGGCAGGCACCGGCGCGATGGCTCGACGAGCATGGCGTCATTGCTTCCGCTGCACGCGCGCTTCTTGCCGCCGCGGCCGAGCAGCACGGCCTCACGGCACGCGCGTACCACCGGGTGCTTCGCGTGGCCCGGACGATCGCTGATCTGGATGGAGCCGCGATCGTGGCTCCAGCGCATGTCGCGGAGGCGCTCCGCTATCGTCCTGTGGTTGCGCCTCCGCAATCCTGATCGTCATCTCACGAGGTTCATTCGCGTCCCGCTCCGGGAGGTTTTCATGACCACCTGGCCCTCACGTCTTGCGTTCGCGTGCGCCTGTACCGCGCTCGGACTGCCGCTCCGCGCCAACCGATCCGTTGCGCCGCCATTCTTCGCGCTCACGGTGCACGCCGCCTCGGCGCAGTCGGACAGTGCCACGTCGCAGATGCGCCGTGCGCTCAAGGATGCCGCCACGGCACAGGAAGAGTTCTATACCACGCACAAAACGTACGCGACGAGCGCCGCGGCGCTGGCTCGCATCATCGCGCCGCCGCCCAAGGTGACGCTCGTCATCCTGCACGCGGATGCGCGCGGCTGGACGGGCGCGGCACGGCACAGCGGCCTGCCCGGGCGGAGTTGCGTCATCTTCAT
Organism: Gemmatimonadaceae bacterium; assembly: GCA_036278895.1. Taxonomy (GTDB): domain Bacteria; phylum Gemmatimonadota; class Gemmatimonadetes; order Gemmatimonadales; family Gemmatimonadaceae; genus JADGGM01. The sequence continues at coordinate 59,997 of DASUKE010000023.1, read as the reverse complement.
TGGCCAGGCGAGCACCATCCCCGAGATGCCGGCTACCGAACACGAGCATCATAAACCCAGCGGCGAAGGCGTGGTCGCGTGCGACTCGCCGTAGCGCGGGCGTGAACGTTTCGCCGCGTCGCCGCGGTGCGCTGTCGAACTCATGAGAATCTCACGCCGCAGTCGCGGCGGCGCCGGCCCAACGGATCGTTCCTTGCACCCGAGCAGGATCAGACTTCGTCCACTCTGAATTTGGTAGTTGTCCATGCTTCCGACCAACTCTTTCCGCCGCGGCGTGGTGTTCGCGGCATTCGCCTGCGTTGCGATGGCCGCCGTTCTCGGAGCTGCTGCGCCACACCACGACATCTTCATTGAGATCGACCCCGCGGTCCGCGACTCCATGAACGCCATCTGGACGCGGTCCAACATGCACTGGAACGAACTGGCGGGAGAGAACACGTTGACGCAGATGCTCGGCGCCGGCAAACCGACGCAGCGCGAGTATCTGGGCTGCCTGCGCGGGCGGCGCTTCGGCGGAACGCTGCGCGTGTTCGCCACCGAGCCGGCGCGCGACATGAAGCAGTTGCAGTTCGCGGTTGCCGGCAACTGCAACGGCGTGCCCGACCTCGTCGGCACCTGGCATACGCATCCCTTCCGCGCCGACTCGGCCGGCCACGCGCTCAAGGAGCGCGTGCTCTCCCGTCAGGATCTCGACACGTTTCAAAGCGGTGCCGACGATGCGGTGGTCGTGGTGTGGGACGTCGACTCGCTGGATGTCGCGGTACGCGATCTGGACGGAACGGTGATGCATCCCGTACCCGTGCGTCACGTCATTCCCTGAGCAGCGGCACCCTTCATTCACCGGGGAACAGGAGATACGTTTCGGTCATGACCGGAACGCCTGCATTGCCCGCGCTGCTCGAAGCGCGCGCCAAGGAAGCGCGCCTCATGACGTGGCTGGGCGCGCAGCGGTCCGTGCTGCTCGGCTTCAGCGGCGGAGTGGATTCGGCGTATCTGGGCTGCGTGGCGGTCGCGGCGCTGGGTCCGGAGCGCGTGCTCGCCGTCATCGGTCGCAGTCCCTCATATCCGGCGTCGCAGTGGGCGGCGGCACGCGCGGTGGCGGATCGCTTCGGGTTGCGGGTGCTCGAAGTGGATACGCACGAGATGGACGATCCCAACTACGCGGCCAATCCGGCCAACCGCTGTTATTTCTGCAAGTCCGAGCTGTGGACGGTACTCGGTGCCATCGCGCGTGAGCGGGGCATCACGACACTCCTCGACGGCACGAACGCCGACGACCTGGCGGACGTGCGGCCGGGACGGCGCGCGGGCACGGAACGCGGCGTGCACTCCCCGCTTGCCAGCGTGGGCCTCACCAAGGGCGAAATCCGCATGCTGTCCGAGGAACGCGGCATTCCCACCTGGTCACACCCCTCCTCGCCCTGCCTGTCCTCGCGGCTGCCCTACGGCACCGAAGTCACGATCGCGCGGCTGCAGCAGGTGGAGCGCGCGGAACGCGCCCTGCGTCTGCTGGGCGTGCGCGGCGACCTGCGCGTGCGGTATCACGGCGACCTCGCTCGCGTGGAGGTGCCGGCCGCGGAGGTCAGCGCCTGGCTCGCGCCCGGCCGCATGAAGGCCATGCGCGTGGCGGTGAAAAGCGCGGGGTTCGCGCGCGTCGCGATCGATCTGCGCGGCTTCCGGTCCGGATCGCTCAACGTGCTGGCGGGAGTCGCGAGCGCATGAACGGTGCGCTGCTGGAGCAGAGGTTGGAGACCATGGGCATCCAGGCGCGCGTGGAGTCGCTGGGGCGCATGGCGGTGGCGCGGGTGTCCGACAGTGCAGCGCTCGCGAACGTCACCGTGCGTGACGCCGCGGTGGCCGCGGCCGCGGAACTCGGCTTCCTCTCGCTGGCCCTCGAGCTCGAGGACGACGACGCGGACCGTGCGCCTCTTCCTGGCCGTTAACCTGCCACCGGCGACTCGACGGGCCATCCACTCCGCTACCGCGCCCATGCGCGAGGCCGCCGCCCTCGTGTCCTGGGTAGCCGAACCGCGCCTGCACCTCACGGTGAAATTTCTGGGCGAGCAGCCGCGGCACGAGGCCGAGCGACTGCGGGAGACGTTGCGACCGGCGGTCGCGACGCATCCAGCGCTATCCCTCGCGCTTGGCGGCCTGGGCGCGTTCCCGAATCTCCGGTCGCCGCGCGTCGTATGGATGGGAGTCGAGCACGATCCGCGGCTGGAGCTGCTGCATCATGCCGTGGAATCGATCTGCGGCACGCTGGGGCACGAGGTCGATGGACGCGCGTTTCGCCCGCACATCACACTGGGGCGCGTGCGCGACCGGCTCGCGGCGCCGGTGGCGCGTGCCCTGGCCGGGGCCGCGCGAGGCGTGGAGTTCGCCGGACGGATGGACATGACGACCCTGGATCTCATGGAGAGTGAACTGATGCCAACCGGTCCGCGCTATCGTGTCGTGGCCGCGCTCCCCCTCGGAGCGTAGCGGCATGGGATGTCTTCGACGAGTCGGCTGTCTGGTCCTGCTGATCGTGCTTGCGGTGATCGGCTGGGCCACGCGCCGCCAGTGGCTGCCGTTGCTGCAGCACAAGGTGGCCGAGGTGCGTGCGCCGGCGACACCGGCCCGCGTGGTGTGGGAGCCGATGACCGACAGCGCGGCGGCGCGCGCCAGGACGGCGATCGAGAAGCTGGGCACGCGCGCCGGACCGGTGTTCGCCAATCTCAGCGGGGGCGAGCTGGCGAGCTATCTCTACCTGCAGCTCGCCCGCCAGCTTCCGCCTTCCGCGCAGAACGTGGAAGCGGCCGTGATCGGCGACCAGCTCGTCGTGCGGGCCAGTGTGCAGCTCACGGACTTCGGTGGTCGGAACGCGCTCGGTCCGCTGGCGAGCGTGATGGGTGCGCGTGAGGTGGTGCAGTTCGGCGGCACGCTGGACGTGGTGCGCTCGGGCCTGGGCGAATTCCGCGTGCGCTCGATCAGGGTGCGTGATCTGTCGCTGCCGTCGGCCATGATCCCGAAGCTCCTGCGACAGGCGGAACACGGCGCGCGGCCCGCCGGCGTGGCCGATGATGCGCTGCCGCTCGTGATCCCGTCGTATCTGGCCGATGCGCGCATCAGCAACGGCAAGATCACGCTCTACAAGGCGGTCTCGTGAGCATCCGCATCCTCGTCGCCGACGATGAGAAGGGCATTCGCGCAGCGCTGGGCCAGCTCCTGGAGTACGAAGGCTATGACGTGCGCACGGTGGGCACGGCCATGGATGCGATCAGCGAGTATGCGACGTGGCATCCGCATCTCGCCTTTCTCGATGTGAAGATGGGCGGCATTGATGGACTCGAAGCGCTGCGACGCATCCGCGAGAGCGATCCCTCGGCGCTCGTGGTCATGATCAGCGGGCACGGCACGATTCAGACGGCCGTGGAGGCCACGCAGGGCGGCGCGTACGATTTTCTCGAGAAGCCGCTCGACACGGATCGCATTCTCGTCACGCTGCGCAACGCGCTGCGGCACGTGCGCCTGCAGGAGGAGAACAGCCGCCTGCGCGAGACGCTCGACTCGCACTACGAGATCGTCGGGCGCTCGTTCGCCATTCGCGCGCTCATCGAGAAGATCGAGAAAGTGGCGCCGACGCCGGCGCGTGTCCTGATCACGGGCGAGAACGGCACGGGCAAGGAGCTGGTCGCGCGCGCGCTGCACCGCCTGTCCGCCCGCGCGAACAATCCGTTCGTCGAAGTGAACTGCGCGGCCATTCCCACGGAGCTCATCGAGAGCGAGCTGTTCGGACACATGAAGGGCTCGTTCACCGGCGCGATCGCGGATCGCGCCGGAAAGTTCGAGCAGGCGAGCGGCGGCACGCTCTTCCTGGATGAGGTCGGCGACATGAGTCTCTCGGCGCAGGCCAAGGTGCTGCGCGTGCTGGAGGACGGCGTGGTCACGCGCATTGGCGGCGCAAAGCCCGTCTCGGTGGATGTGCGGGGCATCGCGGCCACGAACAAGAACCTCGAGCAGGAGATCAGCGAAGGGCGCTTCCGTGAGGACCTGTACTATCGGCTGAATGTCGTCCCCCTGTCGGTGCCGCCGCTGCGCGATCGCCGCGAGGACATCCCGCTCCTCGCGGCGCATTTCGCGGCGCTGCTCTCGCGACACGAGGGCATGGCCCCGCGCGTGTTCACGCCGGACGCGTTGGAGCGGCTGGCGGCGTTCGACTGGCCAGGCAACGTCCGGGAGCTGCGCAACACGGTGGAGCGCATCCTGATCCTGGCGGGCGGCGCCAGGGTGGCCGCGTCGGACGTGGACCGGCTCGTGGGACAGCGCGCCGTGGAGCAGTCGAGCATGGGCGCGCTCATGGAGTCACGCACCTTCGAGGAGTTCCGCGAGGCGGCCGAGCGGGCATTCCTGCTGGCCAAACTGCGCGAGCACGACTGGAACGTGTCCGAGACCGCGCGATTGCTCGACATGCCGCGCTCCAATCTGTACAAGAAGATCGAGCGCTACGGCCTCACCCGTGAGCACGTCTAGCCTGCCAGGAGAATGGTCATGAGCCCGCGCGATTGGGACAAGGAGATGGCGAAGATCGACCGGCAGCTCGAGTCCGTGTCCGACAAGGCGCTCACGGGAAAGGGCGACGCAGCCGGGACGCGTGCCCAGCTGCCGGCCGGTCCGGGCCCGAAGGAACCGAAGAAGACCTCCACGCTCGGCGTCTTCACGCGGCTCGTGCTGGCCGTCGCGCTCGGCATCGCGATGGTATTCTGGCCGTACTCCATACGCTGCGGCGTGGGGCTCTTCGGCTACCTGTTCGCATCAGCAGTCGTCGTGGTTGCCGGCGTGTGGACCTCCGTCTGGACCTGGCGGCACCGCGCGGCGCAGGGCCACATCCTGTCGCTGCTGCTGGTCGCGTGGGGACTCATCCTCGCGGCCGAGGCCATTCTCCCGCGTACCGGGTACGCGAGAACAGACAGCGCGCATCCAGCCGTCTGGATGTGTCAGTAGATTCATCAGCAACCACCAACGAGCGACCAGAGACACGCCATGCCCAGGACTTTCAGGAACTTCATTGCAGGCAAGTGGCGCGCGCCATCCACCGGTGCGTACTTCGACAATATCAATCCGGCGAACACGCGTGATGTGATCGGGAAATTTCCGCGGTCGGGCAGGGCGGACGTCGATCAGGCCGTGGCCGCGGCCGCACGCGGCTTCGCGCTGTGGAAGAACACGCCGGCGCCGCTGCGGGGCGACGTGCTGCGCCGGGTGGGCGATCTGCTCGTGCAGCGGAAGGACGACATCGCCAATCTCATGACGCGCGAGATGGGCAAGCCGCTGGCGGAGACGGCGGGCGACGTGCAGGAAGGCATCGATACCGCGTACTACGCCGCCACCGAAGGGCGGCGTCTGTTTGGTCACACCGTGCCCAGCGAGCTGCGTCACAAGTGGGCCATGAGCTTCCGCCGGCCCATTGGCGTCGCGGGTCTCATTACGCCCTTCAACTTCCCCATGGCAATTCCGACGTGGAAAATGTTTCCCGCGTTGCTGTGCGGGAACGCCGTCGTCTTCAAGCCAGCGGAGGATGTGCCGCATACGGGGCACGTGCTGGTGGAGATTCTGCTCGAGGCGGGACTGCCGCCGGAGGTGATTCAGCTCGTGCACGGCGCCGGCGAGGAGGCCGGAGCCGCGATCGTGCAGCATCCCGAGGTGCCGCTCATCTCGTTCACCGGGTCCACGGAGACGGGACGCAGTGTTGGTGAAGTCTGTGGCCGAATGCACAAGCGGCTGTCGCTTGAAATGGGTGGGAAGAATGCGCAGATCGTCCTGGACGATGCCGATCTCGATCTCGCGCTGGAGGGCGTGCTCTGGGGTGCCTTCGGTACGACGGGGCAGCGCTGCACCGCCACCAGCCGCCTCATTCTGCAGGACGGCATTCATGACGAATTTCTCGAGCTGCTCACGCAGCGGGTGGCGGCGCTCACGCTGGGCGACGGTCGCCGGAAGGGCACCGAGGTGGGGCCCATGATCAATGCGGCGGCGGTCCGGAAGGCGGAGAAGTACGTCAAGGTGGGAAAGTCGGAGGGCGCCCGGCTGGTGTGCGGCGGCCGCCGGGCCACCGGCAAGGGGCTGGACCACGGCTTCTTCTTCGAGCCGACGATCTTCTCCGGCGTCGCGGCCGGATCGCGCCTCGAGCAGGAAGAGATCTTCGGACCGGTGCTCTCGGTGATCCGCGTGCACACGGCCGCCGAGGCGTTCGCCGTGAACAACGATGTGCGCTACGGGCTGTCCTCGTCGCTCTACACGCGCAACGTCAACGTCGCGTTTCAGGCGCTGCACGAACTGGACAACGGGATTACATACGTGAACGCGCCCACGATCGGTGCCGAGGCGCACCTCCCGTTCGGTGGCGTGAAGCAAACGGGAAACGGGCACCGGGAAGGGGGATGGGAGGTGTACGAGTTCTACTCCGAGACGAAAGTCGGATACGTGGACTTTTCCGGCACGCTCCAGCGTGCTCAACTCGATACCTATCAGGAGGCGGCGGACTGATCGCCGAGCAGTGCCACGCCTTGCCTCGTGGCGCCGCCTGCCTCTATCATTTCAACATCTTGCGAAGGTCATACTGAGCAGTACGCAATGAGCAGCCGTCCGCAACCCCAGGGCTCCGTCCCGCGCAGTGTCACGGATGAACACCGTGCGGCCGTGCTGCGCGCCATGAATCGGCCCCGATTTCGCTGGTGGATGGTCGGCGAGTATGCCAAGCACATCCTCATTGCCATTCCGCTGTTCCTGCTGCTGCGAACCTTCATCGTCGAAGCCTTCAAGATTCCCACCGGGAGCATGAAGAACACGCTGCTGGTGGGCGACTTCCTGCTCGTCAACAAGTTCGTGTACGGCGCCGAGATTCCCTACACGGACCGGCACCTCCCGGCCTTCCGCAAGCCGGAGCGCTTCGACATCATCGTGTTCAAGTATCCGCGCGACCGGACCAAGAACTACGTAAAGCGGCTCATCGGCCTGCCCGGTGATACGCTGCAGATGCGCGACGGCCGGATGATCGTGAATGGAGTTGTCCTGAACGAGCCCTATGTCGTCCATACGGATCCCTTCGCGGATCCGTCGCCGGAGGAATTTTCCTGGCAGCGCAGCTTTCTCGTTCGCAGCGCGGAAGCCAGCGATGCCTATCATCCCTCTCGTAACAACTGGGGACCGTTGGTCGTCCCGGAGAAGAATTATTTCATGCTCGGTGACAACCGGGACGACTCATCGGACAGTCGGTACTGGGGGTTCGTGCCGGAGTCGCTGGTGATGGGCGAGCCCATGATGGTCTATTACAGTTACAAGATGGATGCGCCGGACCAGCACCCCTGGATCTCCGACGTTCGCTGGGGCCGTATCGGCACGCACGTGCGCTGAGCGCGTGTCGCCATTCGGATCCTGAAGTACCCGCGCCGTCGCGCACGGGCTCGTTCGCACGCAGGAGCTGCCGCACGTATGGGAGTGCCGACCCACAAGAAGTCACCGTACGACGAGGGATCGCTGGACCAGTATCTTCGCGATATCAGCGCGTATCCCCTGATCAATCGTGAAGAGGAAGTCCGTCTGGCCCAGCGCATTCACGCGGGCGACTCGGACGCGCTGGACAAGCTGGTTCGCTCGAATCTTCGCTTCGTCGTCTCCGTCGCCAAGAAGTATCAGAACCAGGGCGTGGCCCTCGCGGATCTCATCAACGAGGGCAACCTGGGCCTCATCCGCGCCGCGCACAAGTTCGACGAGACGAAGGGCATCAAGTTCATCTCGTACGCCGTGTGGTGGATTCGCCAGGCGATCCTGCAGGCCCTCGCGGAACAGTCGCGCATCGTGCGCGTGCCGCTCAACCGCGCCGGCACGCTGCACCGCATTGGCAAGCGCGCCAACGCACTCCTGCAGGAACTCGGTCGCGAGCCCACGCACGAAGAGATCGCCCAGGAGATGGACATCACGGAGGATGAGGTGGCGAAGACCATCTCCATCTCGCAGACGCACCTCTCCCTCGATGCACCGCTCGCCCCCGGCGAAGACAACAAGCTGCTGGATTACCTGCCCGACAATCTCAATCCCACACCGGACGAGCAGACGTTCGAGAAGGCGCTCACCGAGGCCATCGAAGATTCGCTCTCATCGCTCAAGGAGCGCGAGGCCCGCATTCTGCGACTCTACTTCGGATTGGACGAGCAGGAACCGATGACGCTCGAGGAGATTGGCTCGCTGCTCGGCATCACCCGCGAGCGCGTGCGGCAGATCAAGGAAAAGGCGCTCTCGCGCCTGCGCCACGTGTCGCGCGCCCGGGCCCTGGAGTCATTCCTCGGCTGAGTCGCGGCCCGCCGGCGTGACGCGCGGCGCGCGCCTGTGCACCCAACCGCTCACCGACCCTGTTTCCGGCGTCCCCATGGCTCAATCCAGTTCGTTCGACGTCACCACCGGCGTGGATCTGCAGGAAGTGGACAACGCCGTCAACCAGGCGCAGAAGGAGATCGCGCAGCGCTACGACTTCAAGGGGTCGAAGTCGAGCATCGAATTTCAGCGCGCCGCGGGTGTGCTCGTGCTCGTGGCGGATGACGACTACAAGATGCGCGCGCTGTTCGACGTGCTGCAGGGCAAGTTGATCAAGCGCGGCGTACCCGTGAAGAATCTGGACATCGGCGAGGTCCGGCCCGCGGGCGGCGACACCGTGCGCCGTGAGGTGACGCTCAAGATGTCGCTCGACGGCGACACGGCCAGGCAGGTGGCGGCGGCCATCAAGGACGCGAAGCTCAAGAAGGTGCAGGCCGCCATCCAGGGTGATCAGGTGCGCGTCTCCTCGCCATCGCGCGATGACCTGCAGGAGGCGATCGCGCTGCTCAAGGCGAAGGATTTCGGAGTGGAGCTGAAGTTCGGCAACTATCGCTGAGCATCCGGCGCGCGCCGGGCGTCAGGCGCTGAATGCTGGAGCCCGGACTGGCGGTGCCAACCGCGCACCGTTGCTCCGGTCACCCGACATCCATCACCCAGCGCCCGGCCTGCGGCCTCAGTTGCTGCTCCTGTGGGATTCCACGATGGTGATCGTGGCCTGGTGACTCAGCCCGAGTGGGGCGTCCACGTGCACCTCTGCGCCCTTTCGATAGCCTGCCGTGATGATGCCGGTGAGGTGCGATTCGGCGTTTTCGCTGGCTGTGCCGTAGAGTTCCGCAACGAACGAGCGATCCTTGTCGGACGCGTTCACGGCCCAGCGCGTCTGCACCGGCCATACCGGCTGGGCCGCATGCTCCGGCGCACCGGTCCCCTCCAGAATGATCGTGGCGTCCTTCATGCCCAGACCGCGCATCTGCCCCTTCGCCAGCACGCGTTCCGAGCCCTTGGGCAGGGCGGCATCGGCCACCGGATCCGGCGCCGCGGTGACGACGACGGGTGCCATGATGCGCATCGTGTCCTGCGTGGCCTCCTGGGCCGAGGCCGTGCCTGGCGCGAGAGCCAGTGCTCCGGCCATGCACGCGGCCGCGAGGCCGGTGCGGTGCAGCAGCAGGTAAGTATGCATTGCGAAATCCTCCTGATAGTTCGTCCTCCGGCGCAGATCGCGCCCGGCGGGCGTGGGCCGGGTTACCCGCGCCGATCGCCGCCGCCACTCTACGCGGGTGGGATCACGCGCGCGTCACGCGCGGATCACCACGGCCCGGCCTCTGGCGCCCGCGCCCGGAACGCGGCCTGCTTCTCGTCCTGTGGATTTCGGGCGACGCCGGCATCTGGAGGAGGACAGGACTTACCGGATGGAGACAAATGACAGGATGAAGAGAATGGACAGGATTGTTGGGAGCCGAGACCAAAAGTTTCAGTTCGTTTGGCGAATCATGGCAAGACCTTTGGGAACGGTTCCGTGAAAACCCTGTGAATCCGGTCAATCCTGAAATCCTGTCCCGCCGTTCGCGGGGGCACGGTACGCTGCTCGCATCCGCGGGTGAATCGTCTGCAAGGCCGGTCCAGCTGTCGCCACGGTCAGCGCATTCCGTGACGATTGCTATTTGCGTTTGATCGGCGCGATCGTGATCGATGCCCCGCGACCAAGATCGCCGTCTGTCTCGATGTGGACTGCCGAACCGGCGCGAGTTCCCTCGGTGACGACGCCGTCCAGATAGAGGCGCCCCCGATCGCTCGCGCGCCCATACACATCGGCCACAAAGGATTTGCTCGCGTCGCGTGCCACGACGACCCAACGCAGCTGCACCGGCCACACGGCTTCGTCCATGCCCGCCGGCGATCCCTCGCGAACGAGAATGACCGTCACCGTGCGCTCGCCAGGGACGTCGGCCCTGCCGTACACGCGCTCACCCGCGCGAGGCACTGCGGCAGCGGCGATCCGCTCCGCGACCGTAGCCTCTGGCGACGCCAGGGTCGTATGACGCAGGCTGTCGGAAGACGTGGTGGCCAGCTGCTGTGCCGGCAGCGTGCTCGCGGCGGCGAGGAGGCCGGCGGCAAACAGCGCAAACAGCTCGTGGCCGGCTGCACATCGATGCATCTGGCGCATGACAACCTCCGGGTGAGGATCCAAGGGCCGCCGGGTATGTCGATACCCCGGCGGTGTTGCAGCCGTCTGCCATCGTGCCTAGAATGGCGACAGGACATCACCCGCGAGTCACCCCGCCATCACCACCTCGACATGCTGAAGCTCCGGACGTTTGGTGGCCTCTGGGTCGAGCAGGACAACCGTCCTGCCGGGGCAGGGATCGGCGCCATGCGGCGGCGGGCGCTCGCGCTTCTGGCGCTGCTCGCGACGGCGCCGGAGCAGGGACTCTCCCGCGACAAGCTGCTCCCGGTGTTGTGGCCGGAAAGCGACGAGGGAAAGGCGCGGCACGTCCTCGCGCAACTGCTGTATCTGGTACGTCGCTCGCTGCACTCGGATGACGTGATTCTGGACACGGGCACGCTGCGGCTGAATCCGGATGCCATGTGCACCGACGTCGCGGACTTCCACGCCGCGCTGGCGAGTGGCGACGTCGAGCGCGCGGCGGCAATCCATGCCGCTCCCTTCCTGGACGGTTTCTATCTGGCTGGCGCGGCGGAATTCGAGCGCTGGGCGGAGTCCGAGCGCACCCGCTACGCCGCGCTGGCGCGCACCGCGCTCGAAACGCTGGCGACGGCCGCCGCGGCGGCGGGCGATCATCGGGCGGCTGCAACCTGGTGGCGCCGCGTGGTGGAACTGGACCCGCTGAGCAGCAGGACGACCGTTGCGCTCATGCGGGCGCTGGTGGCGTCGGGCGACCGCGCCGCGGCGCTGCAACAGGGGCGGGTATACGAAGCGCTCGTGCGCGAGGAGCTGGGTGACGTCGTGGATCCGGAGATCCAGGCCGTCACCACCTGGATTCGCGCGACTGCCTCCACCGCGGGCGCGACCGCCTCGGCGCCGGAACCGCCGGTCACGCAGCCTCTGCGCGAACAACGCTACGAAGAGTACGTCGGTCGCATGCTTGCATCGCGCTACCGCATTGAGCGCACGGTCGGCCGGCGCTCGCTCGGCACCACCTTTCAGGCGACCGACATCGGCAGCGGAGACACCGTGCACGTGCGCGTGCTGCTTCCCTCGCTGGCGGCGATAGCGGACGCGGCGTCGTTGATGAACGGCCTGCACGCGATGGCGCGTCTTCGGCATGCCGACATTCTTCCGGTGATCGATGTCGGCCAGGTCGACGATGTCACCTTCGTCGTGACGCCGCCGCCCGCGGGCGAATCCCTGGCCGCACGGCTGGCGCGGCACCGGCACCTCGCGATTCACGAAACGCTCCGCATTGGCGCGCACGTGGCGGACGCACTCGGATACGCGCACGAGGCGGGGATGCTGCACCTCGATCTCACGCCGCGGCGCATCATGCTGGACGGAGATCGCGTCACGGTCATCGACGTCGGCGTGGTCGATGCGGTGCTCGGCGCGGTGCCGGGCGGTGGCTCACAGACCGCCGTCACGGTGGGAGCGCCGGCCTTCATGAGTCCCGAGCAGCTCGAAGGCGGCACGCTGGACGGCCGCGCGGATGTGTACAGCCTGGGGTGCATTCTCTACCAGGCGCTCGCGGGCGAGTCGCCCCATACCGGCCCAAGCGCGCAGGCCATCCTGGCGCGTCGCCTGACCGAATCGCCACGCCCGCTGCGGACGCTGCGGGAGACGATCCCGGACGCAGTGGAGCGCGTCGTGATGACCGCGCTCGCGCGCGTTCCGGCGGACCGGTTTGGTTCGATGACGACCATGGGACAGGCGTTGCGGCGCGCGATGGAATAGCCCGCGGCGCGTCGGGGACGCCCGGCTGCCGCTCGCCGTGCGTCGTTGAGCGAACTCCACGCCGCGACTAGCTTTGATCCATGGCATTCCCCTCCCGCGGTTCCTCCTGGTGAACGTCGGATTCATCACCCTCGGCTGTGACAAGAACACGGTGGACAGCGAACGCTATCTCGCGCTGCTCACGGACCGTGGTGCCACGCACACGCCGAATCTGGTAGAGGCCGACGTCATCATCATCAACACCTGCGGCTTCATTGATGCGGCCAAGCAGGAGTCCATCGATGCCATTCTCGAGGCTGCCCGTCTGAAGTCGGGAGGCGCCTGCAGGACGGTTGTCGCGGTGGGGTGCATGGTGGAGCGGCACAAGCACGAACTGCAGGCCGAGCTGCCCGAGGTGGATGTGTTCCTTGGCGCATCCGAGATGGACCAGCTCGTGCCGGCACTGGAAGCGCGCGGCGTGCCCGGCCTCGGTGATCCACTGGCGAGGCATCCGGGCGTGCGCATCTACACGGGCGATCTGCCGCACGTGCGCTACCTCAAGGTGAGCGAGGGGTGTGATCATGGCTGCGCCTTCTGCGCCATTCCGCTCATGCGCGGCAGGCACCGTTCGTTCGCGCTCGATGAGATCGTGCACGAGGCCCAACTGCTCGAGCTGCAGGGCGCGCGCGAAATCAATCTCGTGGCGCAGGACCTGGCGCATTTCGGACGCGACCGTCGCGATGGTGTCGCGTTGCCCGAGCTGCTCGAGGCGTTGCTGGCCCGAACGACGGTGCCGTGGATTCGACTGCTCTACCTGTATTCGGCGGGCATCACGCCGCGGCTGCTGGATCTCATGGCGCGCGAATCGCGCGTCGTGCCGTATCTCGACATGCCCATGCAGCACGGGTCGGATGCGGTGCTGCAGCGCATGCGGCGCCCCGAGCGGGCGCGCACGATCCGCGAACGCGTGGCGCGGGTGCGTGATGCCGTGCCGGAGATGGCCATCCGTACCACGTGCATCGTGGGTTTCCCGGGGGAGACAGCCGACGATTTCGCGCAGTTGTGCGATCTCCTCGAGGACGTACGGTTCGAGCGCGTTGGCGCATTCACGTATTCGCCGCAGGAGGGAACGCGCGCGGCCGAGCTGGCGGATGACGTGCCGATGGCGGTGAAGCTCGAGCGGCTGGAACGGCTCACCGAGCTGCAGCGGGCAATCACGGAGGAGCGCTACGAGCGCTACGTGGGGCGCACGGTACGCGCCATCGTGGACCGCACGCACGCGGATGCCGCGACGTGGCAGGCCCGCCTCATCTGCCAGGCGGATGACATTGACGGCATCACGTACCTCTCGGGTAGCACGGCACCAGGCGCGATCGTGGAATGCCGTGTGGACGGCGTCGTGGACGACTACGATTTTCGCGCCCACGTGACGCGCGTCGTGCTGCCTCCGGGTCCGACAGGCCCGGCGCCGCGATCGCGCGCCCTGCCAGTGCTCGCCGGCATCACGAGTGGAAGCTTTGGCCGGTGAGTGCATCCCGTTCCGCTGAGATCATGGCGCGTGCCGCGCATCGCATGCCCGGAGGCGTCAGCTCACCGGTGCGTGCGTTTGGCGGCGTGGGCGGGGAGCCATTCGTCGTGTCGAGTGGCGCAGGGGCGCGGATCCGGGATGTGGATGGCCACGAATACATCGACTACGTAATGTCGTGGGGCGCGCTCGCGCTCGGGCACGCGGCACCCGCCGTGCTGGACGCCGTGGAGTGCGCGATGCGGCGCGGCACCTCGTTCGGCATCCCCACCGAACTCGAAGTGGATCTCGCGGAAGAAATCGCGGCGCGCATGCCGCACGTGGAGATGCTGCGCTTCGTGTCGAGCGGCTCGGAGGCAACCATGAGCGCGGTGCGCCTGGCGCGGGCGGTCACCGGGCGCAATGCGATTCTCAAGTTCGATGGCTGCTACCATGGGCACGCGGACGGTTTCCTGGTGCGCGCGGGCTCCGGCGTCGCGACACTCGCGCTGGCCGATTCACCGGGCGTGCCGCACGCGCTGGCGTCACTCACCCTGGTCTCACCGTTCAACGATGCGGCACGGACCCGCGACCTCGCACGCGCCCACGCCGGATCGCTTGCCGCGATCATCGTGGAGCCGGTGGTCGGCAACGCGGGCTTCATCGCGCCCGATCCCGCCTTTCTCCCGGAGCTGCGCGCGATCGCCGACGAGAGCGGTGCGCTCCTCATCTTCGATGAGGTCATGACCGGCTTCCGCATTGCGCCCGGAGGCGCGCGGGAACGCTTCGGCGTGACGCCCGATCTCACGACGCTGGGGAAGGTGATGGGCGGCGGACTGCCTGCCGCGGCGTACGGCGGACGGCGCGAGATCATGGAGATGATCGCTCCGGCCGGCCCGGTCTATCAGGCGGGTACGCTCTCGGGCAATCCGCTCGCGATGGCCGCGGGGCTCGCGACGCTGCGCGCACTGACACCCGCGCTGCACGAGCGCATGGCGGCACGGACGGCCCGACTCGTGTCGGGCTTCGCCGAGTGCGCCGCGCGGCGGGGCGTCCCGTTCACGGCGGACCACGCCGGATCCATGTGGGGATATTTCTTTCGCCCGGAGCCGGTGCGCGACTTCACCCACGCCAGGGCGAGCGACACGGCGTTCTTCCGCCGCTTCTATCACGCGGCGCTCGCGCGCGGCATCTTCATGGCCCCGTCTCCCTTCGAAGCGGCATTCATCTCCGCCGCGCACGGCGACGCGGAGATCGATGACACCATCGATCGACTGGACGGCGCGTTGCGTGCGGCTGTCGCGTCGTAACGCCACCGCCGCCGGCGCGCTGCTGCTCGTCGTGGCGTGCGTGACGCATCCACCGCGCCCCGCGCCGCCACCGGCACCCGTGGACACGACGCAGGCGCCCGTGCGCGCGGACACGATGCGGCGCGAGCCCATGGAGCAGGTGCCGCCACCCAGCGACAACGCGCTGCAGGGCGGGACGGTCGTGCGCATCGCGCTCATGGCGGGCGCGCCGCATGTGACGGTCTCGGCCACCGGAGAATGGCGGCTCTACGACTCGGGTGGGGAGAGCACGCTGCTCCGCGCGGATGAGGGTGATCTCTGGACCATCGAGTCGCGTGACGGACAGCTGCGCGCCGTGCACGATGACGGGTCCGCGTCACCCTGGCGGCCGGCTCCCTTCGTGGCGCGTCCGGTGGCGCGCGGCGCGCTGCTCAGCGTGAACGGCAGGCACTATCGCGGCGAGGTCTGGGTGCGTCCGGTGACGGGCGGCGTGATGGTGATCAACCGGCTGTATCTCGAGGACTACCTGCGCGGCGTCGTGCCGCTCGAGATCGGCCGGCGTGCGCCCGGCGAGGAGGCGGCGGTGGCGGCGCAGGCCGTAGCCGCGCGCAGCTATGCCTACACGCATCTGCTGAACAGCCCCACGCGGCCGTATGACATGCTGGCCACGGTGATGGACCAGGTCTATGGCGGCGCGGACGCGGAGACGCCGATCAGTGACGCGGCCGTCATGGCGACGTCGGGACTGGTGCTCCGCTATGGCGGGCGCATCGTGAACGCACCCTACCATTCCACGTGCGGCGGACAGACCGCGGCGGCCAGCGAGATCTGGCGAACTGACGACGAACCCTATCTCGTGTCGGTGAGCGATCGCATTCCCGGTACCGACCGGTACTACTGCGACATCGCACCGCGGTTCGAGTGGGAGCGCACGTTCTCGCGCGATGTGCTGCGCGAGGATCTCGACAAGTACCTGGCCACCTACGCGACGGTCCCGCGTGGCGGACCCGGCGTGCCCCACCAGATCGAGGTGGAGCATCTCACGCCGTCCGGACGTGTGCAGTCGCTGGTGATCACGACCGATCGGGGGCGATACGCGCTGCGGGAGAACGACATTCGCTTCGTGCTTCGCTCGGCAGGTGGCGAGATTCTCAACAGCACGTATTTTTCCGTCCGCACCGAACGGGATGGCGATGGACGGGTGTCGCGCCTCGTGGTCCGGGGGCACGGATACGGGCATGGCGTGGGGATGTGCCAGTGGGGCGCGATCGGGCGTGCACGCGCGGGCCAGGACTTCCGCACCATTCTGGCGACGTACTATCCGGGCACCGAGGTGGCCCCGGCCAGTGACTAGCGTGCGTGTGGCGGCACCGTCGTGGTGCGATTCTCAACCCGGAGCGGCATGAAACCATCGGTCAAGATCGGCGTGGTGGGCGCCGGCGCCATCGCGCAGGTGGCTCACCTGCCGGCGCTCGCCCGGATGCGCGGCGCCGAGCTCGTGGCACTGTGCGACAATGACCGTGCGAAAGCACGCGCCCTCGCCGAGCGATTCGCCATTCCGGACGTCTTCACGGACATCGAGGACATGCTGGAGCTCGATCGCCTCGATGCCATTCTCGTCATGACGCCGAACCATCTGCACGAGCCGCACGTGCTGAGCGCGTTGGCGGCCGACATGCACGTCCTGTGCGAACGTCCGCTGGCACTCACGGCGCGCGGGGTCGAGCGCATTCTGGCCGCCGCCGCGCGTGCGGATCGCAAGGTCGTGGTGGGGAACAACCACCGATTCCGCTCGGACGTACAGGCGCTCAGCAGCTTCCTGCGGAACGGGGAGTTGGGAAAGCTCACCGCGGTGCGCGCGGGGCATCTGCAACCCAAGCGCGTGGCGGAGGGGTGGCGATACCGGCGTGCCGAGGCGGGCGGCGGCGCATTCATGGAGCACGGGTTGCCATTGCTCGACCTTGCCATGTGGCTCGCGGACTTTCCCGAGCCGGTCCGCGTGACCGCGCGAATGGAGCGCGGGCGCGGTGCCAGCGCGGTGGAGGATGCGCTGGTCGCGTTCATTGAGTGCGCCCAGGGGAAGACCACGATCGTGGATACCTCGTGGGCGTATGTCGGGCAGGACGATGAGTGGTGGTTCGATCTGTACGCGACGCGTGGCAGCGCGCAGCTCGTGCCGCTGCGCGTGGTCAAGGAGCTGAATGGCGAAGCGTCGGATGTGACCCCTCGCGGCGCCGCGACGCGAGACAGCATCTTCATTCAGTCCTATCGCGCGGAGCTGGCACACTTCATCGCGATCGTGCAGGGCGATGCGGTCTACGAGCCTCCCACCGACCAGATCCTCGTGCACCGGATCCTCGAAGCCATCTACCGATCGGCAGACGAGGGAAAGGAAATCCGCCCGTGAGCCTGCGCGTGCTCGTGCCGCTCCGGCGTGAGGCGGTGGCCATCGTCATCTCGTCGGTGCTCTTCGGGATCGCGTTCCCGCCCTTCCCGCTGCTGGTACCGGCGTTCGTGTGCCTGGTGCCGGTGACACTGGCCGTGGTGCGCCGTGCGGACGCGCAGCAGCGCTGCCACGGCGCCGCGCGCATCGGCTTCTGGTTCGGTCTCATTGCGTACGGCATCAATCTCTACTGGATCGCGATCGCGCTGCACATCTACACCAATCTCGCGATCCTGGGATATGTCGCCTCGCTGCTGGTGCTCGCGCCGGTGGTCGCCGTCGCCATGGCCGTGCTCTCCGCCGTGCGACGGAGGACGCGGCTCCCGGTGGCCATTCTGCTCCCGGTGATCTGGGTCGCCTCGGAGCTGCTGCTCGACCACATGGGCCCGCTGGCGTTTCCGTGGCTGCCGCTTGGGCTCTCCGTGTCAGGCGTGCCGGCGCTATCACAGGCCGCCGACCTCAGCGGCGTGCGCGGACTGAGTTTCTGGATCGCGGCGACGAATGGGCTCATCGTCGACGCCTGGATGCTGCGCACGGCGCGGCGCGCCATACTGAGTCGCGCGGCGGTCATCGCGCTCCTGCTCCTGCTGGTCGAGGCCTATGGCGTCTGGCGCATTGGCTCCATCCAGCTCCGGCCCGTGGCACCGGTCGCGATCGTGCAGCCCAATGTGCCGCAGACGGAGAAGTGGCAGAAGCAGTATCAGTGGAAGATCGTCGGCATGCTCGCGTCACTGTCGCGGGAACGGCTTGCGCGCCACGACGCGGCGTTGCTGCTCTGGCCCGAGGCCGCACTGCCCGGGTTCCTGAGCCAGCATCCTGATTGGGCGGATACGGTTCGCACACTCGCGCACGACTATCACACTCCAATTCTGTTTGGCGTGCTCGACCTGGTCTACCATCCGAACGGGGATTTCGATTACTACAACTCAGCGATGCTGGCGGATTCCAGCGGCAGGCTGGGTACGCAGCCCACCTACCACAAGACCTATCTCGTTCCCATCGTCGAGCGCGTGCCCTTCGTGAATCCCAAGTGGTTCGCGGGTCTCAACTACTTCGGCGGCTATGGCCGCGGCGGCACGCCCGTGCCATTCACCCTCCCGTTTGGAAAGGTGGGGGTGCTCATCTGCTACGAGTCGATCTTTCCGCAGCGCTCGCGCGCGTACCGGCGCGACGGCGTGTCGCTGCTCGTGAACATCACGAACGATGCCTGGTTCGGCACGAGCCTGGCGCCGCACCAGCACGCCGCGCACCTCGTCATGCGTGCCATCGAGAATCGCGTGGGGATCGTGCGCGCCGCCAACACCGGCATCTCGGAATACGTGGACCCCCTGGGCGATGTGCACGGCGCCACGGGCCTGTTCGTGCCGGCCACGGCCACGTATCAGGCGCAGACGACGGACGTCATCTCGCTCTACGTTCGCATGGGCGACTGGATTGGTGCGCTCTCCGCGCTGGCGACGCTGGCGCTGGTCGTGCTGGCGTGGCGCCGCCGCCGGACGCCGTGAGCGGACGCTCAGTCGGGATCGATGTCGGCGGCACGTTCACCGATCTTGTCTCGATTGATGACACAGGCGCTGTCGCCGCCCACAAGATCCTCTCCACGACCAGCGATCAGAGCACGGGCGTGATGGCCGTGCTCGCGGCGCTGCACGTCGAGCCGGCGGATGTGCATCGCATCGTGCACGGCACCACCGTGGCAACGAACACGCTGCTCGAGCGCACGGGTGCGCGCGTCACGTTGCTGGCCACGGAGGGCGCGGAGGATCTGCTCGAGCTGCGCCGGCAGGATCGCGCCTCGCTCTATGATCTCTCGCTCCACCACCCGGCGCCGCTCGTGCCGCCTGATCGCTGCGTAGCCGCCGCCGAACGCGTCGAACCACAGGGAGTCACGCGCTCCCTGGGCGCGGATGCAGCGGCCCGCGCCGTGGACGCTGCGCTCCGCGATGCTCCCGATGTCGTGGCCGTCTCGCTGCTGCATTCGTATCTGGACGCGGGACACGAACGGGTCATGGCGGACGCCCTGCGTCGCGCGGCACCCGCGCTGGACGTGGTCTTGTCGAGCGACGTGCTCCCGGAAATCCGCGAATATGAGCGCACGGCGACGACCGTGGCTGAGGCGTATCTGCGCCCGGGCGTGGCGCGCTACGTCACCCGACTGGATGAGACGCTCCAGGGCGCGGGATATCCCTCGCTCGCGGTAATGACATCCGCCGGCGGAATGCGAAGCGCGCAGGACGCGACGCGCGCCGCCGCCGCGCTGGCGCTCTCGGGTCCCGCGGGTGGCGTGGTGGGCGCCGCGTTCGTGGCAGGACTGATGGGAATCGGTGACGCGCTGACGCTGGACATTGGGGGGACGAGCGCCGACGCGGGAATCATTCTGGACGGCGAGCCGCTCACCGAACCGGGCGGCGAGATTGCCGGTGTCCCCATTGCGCTGCCGCGCGTGCTGGTGGACACCGTGTCCGCAGGCGGTGGAAGCGTTGGATGGGTGGACCCCGGTGGCGCGTTGCGTGTCGGCCCACGCAGCGCCGGCGCGCATCCCGGACCGGCGGCATTTGGTCAGGGCGGCGGCGATGCCACACTCACCGACGCGCACGTGGTGCTCGGCAATCTGCGGCATGAGCGATTGAGCGGCGGCGTCACGCTGCACGATGCCGAGGCGCGTGCCGCGATCCGGCGTCTTGCCGCGCTCGTGGCGAGTGATGCGGAGCGCGTGGCACGGGCCATGGTGCGCATCGCGAATGCATCCATGGCGCGCGCCCTGCGTCGGGTGAGCGTGGAGCGCGGCGTGGATCCGCGACGCTGTACGCTCATTGCGTTCGGTGGCGGTGGGCCGCTGCACGCGTGCGCGCTCGCCGGTCAGCTCGGCATGCGCACGGTGCTCGTGCCGCCCTTTGCCGGAGTGCTCAGCGCGCTCGGACTGGCGCTGGCCGCGGAGCGTCGCGAGGGCATGACGAGCGTGATGCGCCGGGCGGATACCCTCACGGAAGGGGACATCACGGCGTTGTGTACATCGCTGGCCGCGCGTGCACAGGCCGGTGCGACGCACCGCTGGTGGGCACGGGCGCGGTATGAGGGGCAGGGGCACGAGCTGGATATCGCGGTGTCGCCCGGCGACGATGGCGTGGTGGTGGGGAGCCGATTCGCCGCCACGCACCAATTGCGCTACGGCTTCACGCTCGAGCGAGCCGTCGAAGTGATCGGATTGCGTCACGCGGCAACGAGCGCCGCGCGCACGGCACGTCTGGCCCGGCGCGGTCACGCGTCGTGGGATGCGGCACGTGTGGACAGCGGTGGCGACGTCGATGCGACGGTGCGCGGCCCGGCGGTCATCACGCTGCCCGACGCGTCGCTTCTCGTGGAAGAGGCCTGGACCGCGCGCGCGCTGCCGATCGGTGGCTGGTTGCTGGAGCGCGACGCGTGAACGGCACCGGGCACATGGATCCGCTCGACCTGCAGGTGATGGCGCACGCCTTTGCGACGGTGGCCGAGGAGATGGGCGCCGTGCTCATTCGCGGCGCGCTCTCGCCCAACATTCGCGAGCGGCGCGATGCGTCCACGGCGGTCTTCGACGTCGACGGGCGCATGGTGGCGCAGGCGGCGCACATTCCGGTGCATCTCGGCGCGATGCCGGAGAGCGTGCACGCCGTGCGCGAGCGTAATCCGGCGCCCGGCGATGTCTTTCTCCTCAATGATCCCTTTCGCGGCGGGTCGCATCTCCCGGACCTCACCCTCGTCGAAGCGGTCGAGCGGAACGGGACGATCGTGGCCTACGTGGCCGTGCGCGCCCATCACGCAGACGTGGGGGGCATGAGCCCGGGGAGCATGCCGCAGGGGGCCACAGAGCTGGTGCAGGAGGGACTGGTGCTGCCGCCCATCCGGCTGGTGCGCCGTGGTGTGATGGACGACGACGTGATGGCGCTCGTGCTGGCGAACGTGCGCACGCCGCTGGAGCGACACGGTGATCTGCGCGCGCAACTGGCCGCGTGCACGGTGGGCGCCGATGGCGTGCGTGCGCTCATCGCGCGTGAGGGCGAGGCGCGAGTGCACGAGGCGGGCCGCGCCCTCCTGGACTACACCGAACGGAGCGCGCGCGCGGTGGTCGCGACGCTGGGCGCGTGCATGGGACGGGCCCTGGACGCGCTCGAGGGCGATGGCGTGAGCGAGGACAGCGTGGCCGTGGTGGTGGCGGTGGATGTGCACGATGGCCGGCTGCGATTCGATTTTGCCGGTACCGCGCCGCAGGTTCGCGGCAACGTGAACTGCCCCATCGCCGTGACGCGCGCCGCCGCGGTATTCGTCATGCGGACGCTCATGCCCGACGACGTGCCGACGAACGACGGCATTGCACGCGCGGTGGAGGTCGTGGCGGAGCCCGGTTCCGCGGTGCACGCCCGGTGGCCCGCAGCGGTAGCCGCGGGCAACGTCGAGATGTCCCAGCGGATCGCCGACACGATGTTTGCCGCGCTCGCGAACGCAGGAGTGGATGTGCCGGCGAACGGGCAGGGCACCATGAACAACGTGACCTTTGGTGGCGCCGGCTGGACGTTCTACGAGACGCTGGGGGGCGGCCAGGGCGCCTCCCGTCGTGGCCCTGGCCCGAGCGCGGTCCACGTCGGCATGAGCAATACGCGCAACACGCCCATCGAGTCCCTCGAGTGGACGTACCCCATTCGCATCGAGCAGTACGCCGTCCGTCGGTCGAGTGGCGGGGTCGGCGAATACGCTGGCGGGAACGGCATCGTGCGTCGCTATCGCGTGCTGGAGGCGTGCACGCTCACCCTGCTCACGGAGCGCCGGCGCTGCGCGCCGCGCGGAGCCCATGGTGGGGGAGACGGACAGTGCGGGGCGAATCTCCTCAACGGCGAGCCGCTGCCGGCGAAGTGCCGGGTTACGCTGTCGCCCGGTGACGTCGTGGAGATTCGCACGCCGGGTGGAGGAGGGTGGGGTTTCAATGGGGTCAGAGTCGATTGATGGATCAATGCATCAATCGACTCTGACCCCATTGAAAATCAATCGACTCTGACCCCATTGAAACGCCATTGAAACCCCATCGAAATCCCTGTGCAAGCCCCGGTTACGCCCCGGACTTGTCCAGCTTCTTGAGCTCGCGCTGCGCCGGCGCGTAGTCCGGGAACGCGGCGAGCGACTTCTGCAGCAGCTCCACCGCTTCATCCGGCTTGCCGGCATCCTTCGCGGCCAACGCCCGGGAATAGAGCAGCGTCGCCTGGAAGGGCACCTTCTTCGCCGTCTCGAGTGAGGCCTCCTGCACTGCCTTCGGCATGGCCGGAAGCTTGAGACCCTTGTTCAGCTTGTCCGCGAGCTGGGCAATGAGCGACATGAGATCATCCTGCTTGCCGGTCACCGTCTCCACGTGCTCGATGGCCGATGTCTCCACGTTTACCGCGCGCGCGTCGAGCCGCATGGTGCCCCGCCCGTCGGTCACGAAGCCGCCGAAGATCATGTGATGGGCGCCGAGGAGCTTGCCGATCTTGACCGCGGTCTCCTGGTCCACGCGCGCGGTGGCGCTCAGGTCCTGCTCGTCCATCATCTTCTTCAGATTGTCGCGCTCCACGACGCGAATGCCGGGATTGCCCGACAGTTCGGTGATGAGCAGGTCCGCGATGCCGGCACTGAGTGGCTGCAGATCATTATGCGACGCACCAATGGCGCCGTCGGTGAAATACATCACCGCCACGGTGGGACGTGAATCGGACGCGGGTGTCGCGGCGGCGGCAGCCTGCGCCGGCGCGCCGCCCGACAGACCAGCCAACATGAGCGCCGCGCCAGCAGCGGTCGCGGCGAGAGAGCGGTGCATGGTCTCCTCCCAGAGCCAGGTACGGTGTGCAAGACGAGTGAACGTAGTCATCTCAAACGGTGATCTCCATGCCTTCGGCTGCTGCTGCGACGACCAGGGATGCACGCGCGGGAGTCAGACCGCTGCGATACGCGCCAAGCATCCGGTCGATTTCATCATCGCCGCGATCGGGACTGTGGTGAAACAGGATCAGCCGTTGTACTCCCGCATCCGCCGCAAGGTCCAGCACGTCGGTCCAGCGGGAGTGTCCCCATCCGCGAAACTGCTCGTACTCATCGTCCGTGAACGTGGCATCGTGAATGAGCACGGCGGCACCGCGGGCGAACTCCACGATGGCCGCGCGTGACTCGGCCGACTCGGGGCCCGCGGCGGCGTCCCCGAGTTCGTTGTCCGAGATATACACGATTCCTCCCCCCCGAACGCCACGCTCGCGCACCCGGTAGCCCAGCGCGCCGCCCGGATGGCGGACTTCCAGTGCCTCCACCGTGAAATCCGGTCCCGTGAACGCGCCGTCCAGTGCGCGCAGCTCCACGGATGCGGCCACGTCATCGAATCCCACGGGGAAGACGGTCTCCGACATCTGCTCGCGCAGCACCGAGCCCACACGCCGCGCGAGCACGGGTGCGCTCCAGATGCGGAAGTGATTTCCCGCCGTATAGATCGGCGCGAAGAAGGGCAGTCCCTGCACATGATCCCAGTGCGCATGCGAAAGAAAAATGTCTCCCGAGATCGCGGCGCCGGCTGCCTGTTCCACGAGCGCTCTTCCGAGCGCGCGAATGCCGGTGCCCGCATCGAGGATGAGCAGCGCGCCGCTCGCGCTGCGCACTTCCACGCAGGCAGTGTTGCCGCCGTAGCGTACGGTAGCCGCCCCCGGCGACGGAATGGATCCGCGCGTTCCCCAGAAGCGCAGCGTGAGTGTCATTGGCCCGCGTCGCATGATGCTGCAATCTGGGAGTCGGGGCCGCTGCTCGACAGCAGGTGCGTCACCCGGCCGTCGTGACGGCTGTCACATTCGAATCTGGGCCAGTCGCTCCAATCCCGCGCGGTCGCCGATGGAAATCTTCCGGTGCTCCACGCGGATCAGTCCCTGATCCTGAAAGCTGCGCATCGCGCGCGAGACCGTTTCCCGGCTGGCGCCGATCATCTGGGCAATGGTCTGATGCGTGAGCCGCTTTTCGATGGCGGCGCCACCGCTCTCCGCTGCCGCGTCCAGCAACAGACGCGCGATGCGGCCGTCGACATCGAGCAAGACCAGGCTGCCGATCTGCTCGTCGGCGCGACGCAGCCGCCGCGACAGCTCCACGAGCAGCGCCCACGCCACGGCGGGGGATTCGTTCACACGCCGCCGGAAATCTTCGCGACGCAGCACGATGAGCTGCGAGTCCTCGGTGGCAATGACGTGCGCCGAGCGCGGGGCTCCGTCAATGATGGACAGCTCGCCGAAATGCGTTCCCGGTCCCAGCAGGCCCAGGATCACCTCGCGCCCGTCCTCACCAATGAGGACGACCTTCACACGCCCGTGCCGCACGATGAAGAGCGAGTCGCCCGGATCGTCCTCGAACAGGATGACGCTGCCGCGCGGATACGACCGCTCGCGCGTCAGCTCGGCAAAGCGCGCGACTTCCGTGGCGTCCAGTCCACTCAGCAGCGGAACTGTCGCGAGGAAGTCTGTCGTCTCCACTGCTCAGCGGGAGGTAATGGTGAAGGACCCGTACAGCTCGTGCGCGTTCACGTTCTGGACTCCGGTGTCGATGCGGCCGAACTCGGCCCCGATCGCGGGCTGCAGGGCGACACCGCCAACGCGCCACTGCACCCCGACATTGCCCCCGCCCAGCGTGGCGCCCGCGGTGCCGAGCGTATTGTCAATGGAGAGTCCCGTGAAGTGGCGCCCGCGCAAACCGGCGACGAATGCGAATGACGGTGACACGGGAATGAGTCCCTGTGCTCCGACCTCCGCCTCGTTGCCGCTGGTGCCGGTGACCGCCACCCCGCCGCGATGGTACGCCGTCCGATACCGGTCGAATGCGTAGAAGCTCAACTCCCTGAACAGCGGCGCCGTGGTGCGGAGGCGCCACTCGCCGGTGAACATCGGACCGAGTGTGATGGCGTCGAGCGGCGTCGCGCCGCTGCTCGTGGTAATGCGGTCCTTCGTATAGATGGTGGACGCGAGACTCATCGACATCGCGCTCTGTCCCACGAGTCCGTCCGTGCCGATCGAGATGCGCACCGCCTGACCCGGGCGCAACCCGACGGTTCCGGTCCCGAGGCCCAGCGCAATCGCCTGTGCAGGCGTGTACTCGCCACGGTACTCGTAGCTGGTTCCCAGCCCCCACGACCAGGTGCCGATCTGTCGCGTGTAGACGAGACCCGCGGTGCCACCCAGTCCCGTGCCCAGCGCCGGCGCGTCGAACCGGAGCTGCGGCGCGCCCACGACGCGCTGCACGCTCAGCTCCTCCGCATCGAGATTCGTGGCGCCGGTTGGAATGTTGAGGCCGAAGGTGGCCAGCAACGCGTCGCCGCCAAAGCGGATGGCCGCGCGAACCTTGGTGTCGGTCGGCCCCGAAAGATGCAGCGTGGGCGTCGCCGCGCTCCGCAGCGCCACGTCGCTCGTCATCCACCCGGACGCGACGTCAATCGTCACGTCGCGCCCTTCCGGAATTGCGGCGACAATCGGAATCGTCCACTGGCTCGCCCACTTGATGCTGGCCACATCGGTGGCGTCGGTGCAGCAGTCGAAATGCCAGATCGCGTAGCTGGGCGAAAGCTGCCAGCCGGCCTGGCCGCCAAGCGGCGCCTGTGCGGCCAGCGCGGGCGCCGTGGCGACGACCGCGGCGATGGTGCCGAGGATGCCGGCGCGTCTCCCCAGGGAGAACCGGCGCGGAATCCGCGTGTGCCTGCGAGCTGAAGTCACGGCGTGAAGATCTGAATGATGATGGTGCCGAGCTGTCCCGACTCGAACGTCGCACGCTCATTGAAGTCGCCAGGATCGCGAATGGTACCGAGCGTGCCGGCCGGGCTGGGATTGAGCGCATCCACGACACCGGAGAGCGTAGCGGGCCCAATGCTGCCAAGCCGCACGCCGGAGCCGGCGTTGCCGCCGGCCGTTTCGGTCATCCGTTGCCGGGCGAGCGCAAAGCTCGGATCAATGAGCACGGCGCGCGCATAGTACGCATGCGCGAGTGCGAGGTCGCCCAGTGATTCGGCCCGCACGCCGTTGCTGTAGGCCAGGAACGCCGCAAGGTAGCGCGTCGGGCGCTGCTCCACCGCGGCATGCTCGGCTGGCGTGAGCGTGACGCCCAGTTGCGTGAACAGCTTGAACGCAATGTCCTTTTCGGCGTCGAGGATACCGCCGAGGCGACTCGTTTCGGTGATGGCGCCGGGCTCGAGCGTACCTTGCGCCGCGTCCGCGACGCGCGTGTCGACGGCAATGCTGCCGTCGCCGGTGGATGCGAGCGCGCCATTCACGATCCGCCTGGCGCCAATGAGCTTGCCCACGCGCGGCGCCGTGGAGCTGTCCACGCGACCCGTGCCCGCGAGACGCAGCTCCTGCAGGAGCGCGTTCACGCGAATACGATCCACCACCTGGAGCTGCGCGCTGCGCGAGAGGTCGGTGAGCAGGAGATCGGCGAGGCCATAGCCGAGCGGCGCCAGCGCTGAATCGGCCGGGGCAACGGCGAGCGGCGCGACACCTACGGAGCGTTCGGGAAGTTGCGCTGCATCGAGCGTCCGTTCACTGGCGATCGCGGCGCGCGCGGAGGAATCAGCCGCGACCCGTGCCGGCGCCAGCGGCGAGAGAGCCGGCGGGTGCGCGCACGCTCCAAGCAGAGTGACGGCGCTCGCAACGACTGCGGCGCGGAGAAGAGCGGGCATGGCGATCGGGGACGGGGAAGCAGCGGGACAGCGCGGGCGGACGGCGTGCAGTCAGGGGCAAGAATACGGGGTTGGGCGGAAACTGTCAAAGCAGACGGGGGCACCGGGATGAGATGCCTGGCACCCACGTACGTCGGGGCGGCAACCCTTGCAGTCCGGTTACCGCCAGCTCGCCATGACATTGGCTCCCGGGCCGTTCGTCAGTTGTTCGACGTCCGTCCCGTCATTGCGTGCGGTATACAGGTCGAAGTTTCCACTGCGGGTGGATTCGAATATGAGCAGGGACCCATCGGGCGACCAAGCAGCCGCGCCGTCAATGGCATCTGGCTGATCACCCGGAAACGGAACGCGGTTTGTCCCATCGGCATCGCATGTGAAGATCTGGACAGGCGCACCGTTCGGTCCGCCGTCGGCCTCATAGACGATCCGGCTGCCATCCGGAGACCAGCCGTCGGCATAGTCATTGAGCGTATCCTGCGATATCTGGCGGACATTGCTGCCATCTGGGTCCATGAGGAAGATCTGTGAATGACCGCCGCTGCTCCGATCGAACGCAATCGCATTTGGACCCCAAACCGCGAAATAGCCCGGAACATTGAGGGAGTGCTGGTGGCTCCCATCCGCGTCTGCCGTCCAGATCGTCTGGGCGGCGCCATCGAAGGCGTCGTAGGCGATGTGCAGCCCATCCGGTGACCATGACGGCGTTCCGCTTGACCGGGCTTCTGCCGTGGATACGCGGCGCACGCTTGTGCCATCCACATTCATGACATACACCTGAGAATCGCCATCCCGGTCGCTCGTGAACGCGATCCGCGTGCGATCCGGAGAAAGTTGAGGCGTGTAGTCGGTGGCTGGACTGTCTGTCAGGCGCGTAAGATCAGTCCCGTCGGGATGCATGGAGTAAATTTCGCTGTTGCCGTCACGGGTTGACACAAAGACAATGAGCTGACCACCGCCAGGATAGGACTCACCGGGCGCGGTCGCGTCGCCGCATCCAGCCAGTGTGGCGCATGCGGCGACGATGAATAGTGCGCGCGGCCGGGAGCCAACCGCAACAACGGGGAAAGCCAGCCACTGCATGGGACCTCGCTCCGGCGGAGAGCCGGGCACTGCGGGTGAAAGAGAACGCGCCGCGGTCGCCAGGCAGACGGATACTGCCAGTTCAGCGTCACCTTCGCCGGGCTTGACAGACGTAGACCAGTCGGAAACGATTGAGCGTTTTTCTCCGAGGCGAAGATGGGTGTCATGGACCTCAGTTCGCGGCACTGGTGCTGCGTGTGGCGGGCTCGATGCCGAAGGTAACCGGGCAGATTGCCAGCGCGTTCGCGGATCAGTACGTCGTCGAGCGCGAACTGGGCAAAGGTGGCATGGCCACGGTGTACCTGGCAACCGATCGGAAGCACGAGCGTCCGGTGGCGCTCAAGGTGCTGCACCCGGAACTCGCGGCCCGGGTTGGCGAGGAACGCTTTCTCGCCGAGATCAGGATCACGGCCCGCCTCGACCATCCCCACATCCTCACGCTCATCGATTCCGGCGACAAGGGCGGGTTGCTGTTCTACGTGCTGCCCTTCGTGCAGGGAGAATCGCTGCGCGCCCGACTAGACCGCGAACCGCAACTGCCCCTGCGCGACGCGGTGGCGATCGTCAGGGACGTGGCGAGCGCTCTCGATTACGCTCACCGGCAGGGCATCATTCATCGGGACATCAAGCCCGAGAACATCCTGCTGCACGAGGGCGAAGCGATGCTCACCGACTTCGGTATCGCACTCGCCGTGAGCCAGGCCGCCGACAACCGGCTCACCGAAACGGGGCTCTCGCTCGGTACGCCAGCGTACATGAGCCCCGAGCAGGCCACCGGCGACCGGCACATCGATCAGCGGACCGACGTGTACTCGCTTGGCGCCGTATGCTACGAGATGCTTGCGGGCGAGCCGCCCGTGACCGGCGCGACGCCGCAGGCGGTGATCGCCAGGCTGCTTACCGAACGGCCGACGCCGCTCACCATCGTGCGCGACGGCCTGCCGGAGCACGTGAGTTCGGCCGTGGCCCGTGCCCTGGCGAAGACCCCTGCGGATCGCTTCAGCTCCGCCGGGCAGTTCGCCAACGCGCTGGACGCCGGTGCCGCGGAGCGCGCGCTGCCCGGCAGGCGACGCCGGCCGATCATGTCGCGGGTCGCCATCGGCGCACTCGCCGCCGCCACGGTCGCTCTGGTCGTCCTGGGCGTTCGCCATGCGCGAGCGCGATCACCCGGCCACCCAGCCCTGGGCGAACGCATCCAGCTCACGAGCTCCGCCAACGTGCTGGATCCGGTCATCTCGCCGGACGGGAAGCAGCTTGCATACTTCGCCAAGCGGTGCGACGAACAGCACTGTACCTATGCGGTTGCGGTCCAGGATGTGGGGAGCGCGACGGCGCACATCATTCTCGATGGCGCGACGGAATGGTACGGGATGGGATGGAGTCCCGACCGCCGCAACCTGATCGTCGGCTGCGCGCTGGCTGGGCGGATCGGAGCCTGGCTCGTTCCGGTCCTGGGCGGTACGGCGCGATTCGTGGGATCTGCACCGGCCACATTCACCGGCGGTGGCGACACACTGCTCGTCGCTTCGCCAGTCCGACCGGACTCGGTATTC
Source organism: Gemmatimonadaceae bacterium (assembly GCA_036278895.1). GTDB lineage: Bacteria > Gemmatimonadota > Gemmatimonadetes > Gemmatimonadales > Gemmatimonadaceae > JADGGM01. The sequence goes on along the minus strand of DASUKE010000023.1, from coordinate 30,205 downwards.
TGGATCTGGAGCACCACGCTGGCCGGACTGGTCACGGACAGCCTCCGTGTGTCGGGCGCGTCGCTTGGTGTGAAATTCCTCGATGGCGTTTCGGGTACGCCCTGGCTCGTTGTCGGCGTCGACCGGGTGAGCGGACCGCTCCTCGAGCTCATGGATCGACGCGGACATGTTGCGGACCAGCTCGCGCCACCGAGCCCGGACACCTATGCCTTCGTGGCTGGTGGTGCGCTCTGGATGACGACCGCGGCGCATGCCATCGTGCGCATCCCGATCGATGCCACCCATGGCCGTTTCATGGAACGCCGCGACACCATCCCGGGACCGTTCAATACCTTTTCGCTGACGGCCGATGGGTCGAGCCTCGTAATGGATCAGGGCACCTACGAGTGGTCCGTCTGGCGACTCACGCTGCCGGACCTGTTCGCCGGCCGCCTGCCGGACTCGGCTCGCCTTGCGCAAGCGTCCACGCCGCTGAGTGTGCGACTGTCGCCGGATGGCACGCGATTGCTCTGGATCCGGCAACAGTCCGCGAGCGGTGGCAATGATCAGGTCACGCATCTCGGCGTGACGGCAATTTCGGGCGGTCCCGAGACCGCCATCAACATTGATGGGACGTTTCGCGCGGCCTGGTGGGAGGACTCCGTCCGACTCGCGATCGCTTCCCGCGGCCCGCACGGCGACGTGCACGACATGCTCGTTGACGGGCGTAACGGCCGACTGCTGTCGCGCTTCGAGTTCGCTGCCGATTCAGGAGGATGGGACTTCACGGCGCTGTCCGACGGCATGGCCTGGATTCCCGCCAGTGCCGATCGCGTCCTGGTCCGGCAGAGCAACCGCGTGCGCGAGTTCCGCAAGCCAGCGTGGTTTTCAGGATTGCTCTGGCTGGAGTCGGACCATCTGGGGCCCAGGATCAGCTATGCGGGTCCGCATGCAGCGTTCGGCGACTCAGTGGGATTTGGTGTCATTACGCTCGCTGACGGATCCAGTACACAGTGGGCCGCAACGGCCGGACTGCATGCCCGCACGAGCTTCCTCCCCGATCATTCGGTGCTGTTCGTGGTGTTCGATGCCCGGCGCACGATTCGTCTCTACCGTTCGCGCAAGCCGGGCGACCTCAAACTGCTCGGCACGATTTCCGGCCCGTGGTGGGACGTGGACATCGCGGATGATCTTCGGCACGCCATCCTGACGGTGCGCGACTATCACTCGGATGCGTGGATGAGCCGGGTCACGCAGCCGTGAGCGGGGCGATCCGCGTTCGCTCGGGCGGACGCCGTGTTCGCAACTTGTCTTTCGACACTGATTTAGAGTAAATTACATGGCTACAGTTGACCCGACACACCGTTTGAGGCACCCGTGAAGAAAGACATTCATCCCACCTACGCCACGGCGACCGTCACGTGCGCGTGCGGGAACACGTTCAAGACGCGATCCACGATCGCCGAGATCCACACCGACATTTGCTCCAACTGCCACCCGTTCTATACGGGCAAGCAGAAGCTGGTTGACACCGCAGGCCGCGTGGAGCGGTTCCGCCAGAAGTACGGTAAGGAAGCCTGAGCCTCCACGACCGCATCCAGGACGCGCTGGCGCGGGCCGAGGCCGTCGAGCGGGAACTCTCCAGCGCCGAGGCCGTGCGCGATCCCAATCGCCTGGCCGAACTGGGGCGGGAACACCGGCGACTTGCACCCGTGGTGGACATGGCCGCCCGGCTCCGCAAGTACGAAAGCGAGCTCGTGCAGACGCACGAGCTCGTTGGCGTAGACGACCCCGAGCTCGCCGCCGAGGCACGCGCGGAGGAAGAACGCCTGGGCGCGCAGATCGCCGAGCTGGAGCAGGCCCTCAAGCCGGCGCTCATTCCGCACGATCCGCTCCAGGACCGTCCGGCCATCATGGAGATCCGTGCCGGAACAGGAGGCGATGAGGCGGCGCTCTTCGCCGCGGATCTCTACCGGATGTACACGCGCTTCTGCGAACGCCGTCGCTGGCGCATCGAGCTCATTTCACTGTCCGAAGGCACACTGGGCGGCATCAAGGAAGTGATCTTCAAGGTGCGGGGCGACGGTGCCTACGGCACGCTCCGTTGGGAGTCCGGCGTGCACCGCGTACAGCGCGTACCCGTCACCGAGAACCAGGGACGCATTCACACGTCGGCCGCGACCGTGGCGGTTCTGCCCGAGGCGGAAGAGATCGACGTGAAGATCGAGGAGAAGGACATTCGCATCGACGTCTTCCGGTCCTCGGGGCCCGGCGGGCAGAGCGTGAACACGACGGACTCGGCTGTCCGCATCACGCATCTGCCAACCGGCATCGTCGTGAGCCAGCAGGACCAGAAATCGCAGTTGCAGAACAAGCTCAAGGCCATGGAAGTGCTCCGCGCGCGCCTGCTCGATCAGCGCATCGCGGAGCAGGAAGCGGAGCGCTCACGGCTGCGTCGCACGCAGGTGGGCACGGGCGATCGCTCGGCCAAGATCCGCACCTACAACTTCCCGCAGAATCGGGTGACCGATCACCGGATCGGGTTCACGCTGCACGAGCTCGCGCGGACGCTGGAAGGGGAGATCGATCCGCTGCTGGAGCAGTTGGCGCTGGCGGACGTGGAGGAGAAGCTCGGTGGCTGAGCGACGGGAAAGCGGCACGGCCGTGGATGGAACGACCGTCGCGGCGCTCCGCAACGACCTGCGGATGATCCTGCAGAGCGCAGGCATCGCCGACGCGTGGCGCGAGGCCGCGGACATCATTGCCGCGCTCGTGGATGCGCCGCGGTTCTGGGCTGGCATGCACGGTGCGGAGATGGTTGACGGAGAGGTGCGGCGCGCCGCGCTCGAGGCAGCGCGGCGCAGGGCACAGGGAGCACCGTTCGCCTATGCGGTGGGCCGCTCCGCATTTCGCCACCTGACGCTGCTCGTGGATGAGCGGGTACTGATTCCCCGCGCGGAAACCGAAGAGTTGGTGGACGCGGTACTCGAGCGTCTGGACGGGAACAGGGGCGGCGTTGTGGTGGATGTGGGGACCGGCTCGGGCGCCATTGCGCTGGCGCTGGCAACCGAAGGGCACTTCCTTCGTGTGATCGGCACCGACGTGTCGCTCGGTGCGCTGGCTGTGGCGCGGACAAACGCGGCGCGGCTGTGCACGACGGGAACGACAGTGGAATTTCGGCATGGCTCCTTGCTGGAGCCGGTGCGCGGGCTGCGCACCCGCGCGATCGTGTCGAATCCACCATACATTGCGTACGAGGAAGCGGCGGCGCTGCCGGAGTCCGTACGGAACTGGGAGCCGCCGATCGCGCTGTTCAGCGGGGATGCGGGGATGGCCGCGACACGGGCGATCATTCGCGCGGCGGTGGATGTGCTGGAGCCGGGCGGGTTGCTGGCGCTCGAGGTGGACGCACGGCGCGCTGCACTCGCGGCGGAAGCAGCGCTCGCGACGGGCTGTTATCGCGACGTCACCGTGCGACTCGACCTCGCCGGCCGCGAGCGAATCCTGTTGGCAAACCGGGAGGACGACTGATCGTGCTTGAAGACAAGGCCAGGGAACTGGGACGCCTCATTGGGCAGAGTGCCGAGTATCAGGCGGTGAAGCGCGCCAACGACGCGCTGCAGGGTGATCGCGATGCCATGACGCTGCTTCGCAGGATGGAAGAACTCCGGCTCAATGCGCAGAAGATGATAGAGCGCGGCGAACAGCCCACCGAGGAGATGGAGCAGGATCTGGATCGACTGCTGGGGCAGGTGCAGGGCAGCATCCTGTACCAGGGCGCCGTGAGCGCTCAGGAAAACTTCGACAAGGTGATGCTGCGCGTGAACGACTGGATCTTCGAGGGCATCAAGAAGGGATCGGCCAGCCCCATCATTACGCTGGGGTGACGGGCATGCGTGGCCAGCTCATCGTGTTCGAGGGTCCCGAAGGGGCGGGGAAGACCACGCAACTGCGTCGCCTCGAGGAATGGCTTGCCGCGCGCGGCGCGACGTGTGTCGCGGTGCGCGAACCCGGCGGCACGGCGCTCGGCGACGCGATTCGCACGCTCGTGCTCGACTCCGGCCCGGATGTCGGGGCGCGAGCGGAGGCCCTGCTCTTCATGGCTTCGCGTGCGCAGGTCATGGACGAGGTGATCGAACCCGCGCTCACGCGCAACGCGACCGTGCTGATGGATCGCTTCTTCCTGTCCACGTACGCCTACCAGATCGCCGGGCGTGGACTGTCCGAAGTGCTCGTACGCTCGGCGAACGAGCTGGCGACCGGCGGCCATGTGCCCGATCTCACGCTGCTCCTCACCGCGAGCGCCGAGCAGCGCCGCGTTCGTCGCGCGCAGCGTGGCGCTACGGATCGAATCGAGCTGGCGGGCGCCGACTTCCACGCCCGCGTGGAGGACGCCTTCGCGCTGGCGCTCAGGCCCGAGTGGCAGGTGGAGCATCCGGAGTGCGGGCGCATTGTCGCGCTGCCCGCCGATGGGACCGAGGCGGCCGTATTCGATCGCGTGCTGACCGCGCTGAATGCGCACTGGCCCGACCTGTTCCCCATTCCGCTCGCGGTGAGCCAGTGAACCGGTCGCGCGGCATCGTTGCGGCCGCCGCACTCGCCGGCGCGCTCGTGTCCGGCGGGTGGCTGCTGCAGCGTGGCCTGGTACGCGGTGGGGACACCACCCTGGGCGCGCAGCTCTTCCAGCAGGTGCTCGATCACGTACAAAATCAGTACGTGGATTCGCTGCCGCAGGATACGCTCTTCCGCAAGGCCACCGTGGGGATGCTGCGGCTGCTCGACGATCCGCACACGGTATACCTGGATCCGGAGCGGCTCGGCAACCTCACGGAGAGCACGAGCGGCATGTACGCCGGACTCGGCATCCAGATTGATGTGCGCGATGGCTGGATCACGATCATCGCGCCGCTGCCCGGTACGCCGGCCGACCGCGCGGGCATTGAGCCGGGCGACCGCATCGTCTCCGTGAACGGCAAGGCATCCGGAGGGTGGACGGCGGACGAGGCGCGCGAGGCGCTGCGTGGCGAGCCTGGCACGCGGGTGTCGCTGCTGATCGAGCGTCCCGGTGTCAGCGGGCAACTGCCGTTCACCGTGACGCGCTCCGACATTCACATCCGCTCCGTGCGGCATGCCATGATGCTCGCGGATCACGTGGGCTACGTGCAGCTCAACATCTTCAGCGATTCGAGCGAGGATGAGTTGCGCGACGCGATCGGATCGCTGGTGCGCGAGGGGATGACGACGCTCATCTTCGACCTGCGCGACAATCCCGGCGGCCTGCTCGAACAGGGTGTGGACATCGCCGGGATGTTCCTGGGCAAGGGGCAGTCCATCGTGTCCATGCGTGGACGCACGCCGGAATCCGCGCACGAGTTCGTGAATCCGAGCGGCCAGCTCTGGCCCAAACTGGATCTGATCACACTGGTCAACGACCATTCAGCGAGCGCGGCGGAAATCGTCGCGGGTGCGCTGCAGGATCACGATCGCTCGCTCATCCTGGGCGGCACCTCGTATGGAAAGGGAAGTGCGCAATCCCTCTTCCCGCTGGGGAGCGGGGAGGGGGCGCTCAAGCTGACCACCGCGCGCTGGTACACGCCATCGGGGCGCAGCATTCAGAAGGCGCGCGCGGACAGCACGGGCGATGACCGTGGCGGCGGGACTGACAGCAATGCCGCTCCGGAACGGCCGCTCTCGCAGCGACGCGAATACCACACCGACGCAGGCCGCATCGTGTATGGCGGCGGTGGCATTACGCCGGATCTGATTCTCGCGTCCGCCGATTCGGGGAACGGCATGCTTTCGTTCTGGCGCATGCTCGGCACGGACATTCCGCGATTCCGCGATGCGCTCACGGACTACGCGCTGGGTGTCAAGGCGTCGAAAACGGTGTCCTCGCCCGATTTCGCCGTGACGCCGGCCATGCGCGACGAATTCTGGCGCCGGTTGCAGGCCAAGGGCGTGCACCAGCTATCGCGCGCGCAGTACGATTCGGCCACGACTCAGGTCAATCAGCTGCTCGCTGCCGAGATCGCGCGCTTCAGCTTCGGCCTCGACGCATCGTTTCACCGGCAGTTGCGCAGCGATCGCGTGGTCGGCACGGCGCTGCAACTGGCCGCGCAGGCCACCGATCAGCGTGCGCTGCTCTCGCGCGCGGCCCAGATGCGTGCCGCGCACGAAGAGGACGTGAAACCCCGGCCGTGAACGAGCGCGTGTTCATCCTGGGCGCGGGTCGTGCCGGCACCGGTCTGACCCGCGCCTTTCGCATGTCGGGCGTGGCCGTCGTAGGGCTGCACGGCCGCCACGTACAGGAAGGACGTGATCCCGTGAGCGCGGGACCCATTCCCGGGACCATTGCCACGGCCACCGTTGTCCTCATCACGGTGCGCGATGCGCAGATTGATGACGCACTGCGCGAGGTGCTCGAGGCGCCGCTGGCTCCGGATGCGGTCGTGCTTCACGCGAGTGGCAGCGCCGAGCCCGGGATGCTGGAGCAGGTGCGCGCGCGCGGTCATGCAGCCGGCACATTTCATCCGCTCGTACCCCTGGCCGATCCCGTTCGCGCGCCGCAACAGCTCTGTGGCGCATGGGTCGGCATTGACGGTGACGAGCGGGCGAAGACCGCGAGCCGCGGTCTTGCCGCGGCGCTGGGCTGCCGCGTGTTCGAAATTCCGCCGGGTCAGAAGGCGCGCTATCATGCCGCGGCGGTCATCGTCTCGAACTTTCCTGCGGTGCTGCTTGCCGTGGGAGACCGCGTCCTCGCCGAGACGGGCATTCCGGCTGATACGGCGGAGCAGGCGCTGCGCGCGCTCTGTTTCACCGCTATTGCGAACCTGCGTCGCGCGCATGGTGCCGCGTCGCTCACGGGTCCCATTATTCGGGGTGACGTGGATACCATTCGGCGCCACCTTGGCGCGCTGGCGGACGACCCGGGCGCGCTGGAGGTGTACCGGTCGCTGTCGCGCGCCCTGGTTGATCTGGCGAGTGAGACAGGCACGGATCCCGATCGCCTGCGAGCCATTCGAGCGTTGCTGGACTGAACTCCCGGCGCGCGGGTTTACGAATGACCCCGCAAGCTGCATCGTGGTGCGTGCGCGTCGCACGCGATCTTCCCCACGAGGAGCACATGCCCGCAACCATCCTGCAGCCCGCGCCGGGAACCGAGCCGCCGCGCGTCACGCGCGCCGCCACCATCGGAAGCCTGTTTCGTGATCGCGTCGCGCGATCGGCCAGTGTGGAGGCGTTCCGCTATCCCCGCGGGGCCGTGTGGGAGAGCAGCACCTGGAGCGAGGTCGCCGGCCGCGTGGACGCCCTTGCCGCCGGCCTGATCGCTCTTGGGGTCGAGGCCGAGCAACGTGTGGGCATTGCCAGCTCCACGCGGTACGAATGGGTGCTCGCCGATCTCGCGGTGATGTGCGCGGGCGCCGCCACGACCACCATCTATCCGAGTACGATCGCATCGGAGGTGGCCTACATCGTGGCCGATTCCGGCAGTTGCGTTGTCTTTGCCGAAGACGATGGACAGATCGCGAAGCTGCGCGAGCATCGCTCCGAGATTCCCAACGTGGCGAAGGTGGTCACGATGGACGGCACACCCGACGACGACTGGATCATCTCCTTCGCCGCGCTCGAAGCGCTCGGCCGGACTCGACTCGAACGTGAGCCCGATGTCGTGACGGCGCGCATCACGGCCACGGGCCCTGAGAGTCTGGCGACACTCGTCTACACCTCGGGCACGACCGGCCGCCCCAAGGGCGTGCGGTTGCAACACGACTCGTGGACCTATCTCGCCTCCGCGGTCGAGCAGCTCGGCATCCTGCACGCGAACGACCTGCAGTTTCTCTGGTTGCCGCTCGCGCATGTCTTCGGCAAGGTGCTGCTGCTTCTCCCGCTCCAGATCGGATTCCCCACCGCCGTGGATGGGACGATTGACAGGATCGTGGATAATCTGGCGACGATCCGTCCCACGTTCATGGGCGCCGCCCCGCGCATCTTCGAAAAAGCCTACGCCCGCGTCACCACCACCGTAAGCAGTGAACCGCCGCTCCGGCAGCGGCTCTTCCATTGGGCCGAGCACGTGGGACGGCAGTTCGCGGCGGTCCGGCGCGACGGTGGACGGCCGGGTCTCGGTCTGGCGCTGCGTCACGCGCTCGCGGACCGCCTCGTGCTGCGCCGGATACGGCAGCGATTTGGTGGCCGGATCCGATTCTTCATTTCCGGCTCGGCACCGCTCAACCGGGACATCGCCGAGTGGTTCGACGCCATGGGGCTGCACATTCTCGAGGGGTACGGCATGACCGAGAGCAGTGCGGCGTCCTTCGTCAACCGCCTCGATGCCTGCCGCCTGGGCACGGTAGGACTGGTGCTGCCCGGCACGGAGGCGCGCATCGCGGCCGACGGCGAGATCCTGTTACGCGGCCCCGGCGTGATGGCCGGCTATCATCACCTGCCGGACGCCACCGCCGAGGCCATCGATGCGGATGGCTGGTTGCACACGGGTGACATCGGCAACATCGACGCGGATGGCTTCCTGCGCATCACCGATCGCAAGAAGGATTTGTTCAAGACGTCCGGGGGGAAGTACATCGCGCCATCGAACATCGAGTCGATGTTCAAGAGCATCTGTCCGTATGTCAGCCAGCTCATGGTGTACGGCGACGGGCGCAACTTCGTGTCGGCGCTCGTCACGCTCGCTCCCGATGCGGTCGCGGCCTGGGCGAAGCAGAACGGACTCGGCGACCGGTCGTACGCCGAGATCGTGACATCGGATGCGGCCCGGGCGATGGTGAAGCGCTACATCGATGAGCTCAACGCCCGGCTGAGCCACTGGGAGACCATCAAGCGGTTCGTCATCCTGGACCACGACCTGACGGTGGAGAACGGCGAGCTGACGCCGAGCCTCAAACTGCGGCGCAAGGCCGTGACGGAGCGGTACAGGTCGGAGCTGGAGGAATTGTACCGGGCGTAGCGCGGCGTTCGCGGGCGATGTGCTGGGGGCACCGGGCAGCGTGTTGCACCGCTGCCAATGGCTGGACAGGATGTCGGGGTACTCCGATTCTTCCGCGGTTGCGAGCGGCGTACTGCGCCCCGCAAACAGCGGGAGAGGATTTAGCGGATTCACGGGATGAGCAGGATCATCACGTGCCGTTCCAAAGGTTTTTGCCGTCATTCGGCGAACGGACTGAAACCTTGGGACCCGGCTCCGAACAATCCTGTAACTCCTGTCAATCCTGTCTTCAGCCCCGCTGATCGAACACCTTCACTCCTGCCGGTACGTGAAACACGAACGCGTCCGGGTCAGGCTTCGCGTTGGGCTGGAGGCTCGTGATCTCGACGTGGCGCATCAGTCCATTCGGGTCCACGATCTCGAACTGTCGGATCAGGCCATCATCATCATCCACCCATACCGTTGCCCTGGAAAAGGGGATGGTGGAGTCGCGCGGTACCAGTACGACCGCATGCGTGGCGTGTCCCTGTACCGTGGCGGTGCCGGCGGCGGACATCGTGTAGCGTTCCCGGGGTGACTTGAGAAACAGTGCGGCCACGTCGGGCACGCCCGCCGCGTTGTCGCCCAGGGGCATTCGGATCACCTGACCCGGGGTCGTACTGGGCAGATAGACCCAGACCGCCTTGCCGTCGGCCACGATCCGGTCACCGCTGGGCTCCGTGAAGCGCACCGACAGATAGCCGGGTCCACGCTGCTGCAGTTCCCCGCGCGAGGCGTCGTCGTGCCCGGTGAGCGGATTGGTGATCTGTTGCGTGAACGTTGCGCGCAGCGACTTCACGCTGGCATACGCGTGCACCGCGTGGTCCACGGTTGTCTCGGGCGACTGGGCGCCGAGTGACACGGCGGTCATGGCGCCCAGTGCAACGGCGGCGAGTAGCTGAAAACGAGGCATGGGAATTGGCGGTTGGCTCCTGAGCTGTCACATGACAGTGTCCAATTCTACCCCCGCGCCGCCTCCACGGTCCCTGGTGCGGGACAGAGCGATCGGCCAATCGCGGTGGCGATGGCGCGCAGTTCGACGACGAGCTGCTCGAACTGTTCCGGGTAGAGCGACTGCGCGCCATCGGACAGCGCGCGCTCCGGATTGGGGTGCACCTCCACCAGGATGCCGTGCGCGCCGGCCGCGACGGCCGCTCGCGCCATGGGAATCACCTTGTCGCGGATGCCCGTCCCATGGCTCGGATCCGCCACGATGGGCAGATGCGAGAGTCCCTGCACGATGGGAATGGCGGTGAGATCGAGCATGTTTCGCGTGGCCGTGTCGAAGGTGCGGACGCCGCGCTCGCACAGGATCACATTCGGATTTCCGGCAGCCAGCACGTATTCGGCGCTGAGCAGCAGATCGTTGATCGTGGCCGCGAGCCCGCGCTTGAGCAGCACCGGCTTGCCCAGGTGACCCACGAAGCGGAGCAGGGAATAGTTCTGCATGTTGCGCGCGCCGATCTGGATGCAGTCGCCGAGTTCGGCGACGAGCTCCGCGCCTTCCTCATCCATGGCTTCCGTCACGATGGCGAGACCCGTTTCCCGCTTCGCGACGGCAAGCATTTCGAGTCCGCGCTTGCCCAGTCCCTGAAACGAGTACGGTGAGCTGCGCGGCTTGAACGCGCCGCCCCGGAGTACCGCGGCGCCCGCCGCGCGCACCTGGCGCGCCGCCGTCACGATCTGGTCTTCCGATTCCACGGAGCACGGACCGGCCATGATCACGACCTCATCGCCGCCCACGTGCACGCCCGGCGCGAGTGTGACGATGGTGTCCTCCGGCTGCCACTCGCGCGACACCTGCTTGTAGGGCTGGGTGACGTGAATCACCTGCGCCACGCCCGAGAGCGCCTCGATTCGCGACGCATCCACGCGGCCATCGTTGCCAACCAGTCCGACAGCGGTGCGCTGCGCCCCCGGCATCGGGCGCGCCTCGTATCCCATTTCCTCGATTACGTGCACGACCGCGTCCACTTCCTGCTGCGACGCGCCGTGCTTCATTACCACCAGCATCAGAGGTCCTCGATCTCGGTAGTCCATCCATCGGTCGTGAGCACGACCGCGCCGCCAAAGCGACTCGCGACGATCGCGCGCACGTCCACCTGCTCGACGGGTGGGCAGAAGTGTGTCAGTGCCAGACATGTCGGCTGCGCGGCTTCCGCCAGCACCGCGCAGCGTTCCGGCGAGAGGTGTGTCGGAATGGCCAGTGCGTCGGGGAGCGAACACTCGGCGAGCAGGACATCGCAGTGTCGCGCCCAACCGCCCAGCTCGTCGTCCACTCCCGTATCGCCCGTATACACCAGGCACGCCGGCCCACGCCGTACACAATATGCAATGCTTTCATCGGTGTGGGGAACCTTGCGCGCCTCGATGGTCACGCCCGAGCCGAGGGCCAGCGTCTCCCCGGGGCGGATCTCGCGGATCGTGATGGGGAACGTCGACGCGCGTACCGTGTCGCCGAAGATGGCGGCGAAGCGCTCCAGCAGTGTGACCACGCCAACTGGTCCGATGATCTGCACGGGTTCGGATCGGGGTGGCAGCACCGCGTAGCGCCACGCCACCAGCAGCGTGGGCACGTCCAGCACGTGGTCCGCGTGAAAGTGCGTGAGCGCCACGTGCGTCACGCCGAGCCAGTCCAGCCCCAGCGTACTCATGCGATGTGCCACGCCGCTGCCGCAGTCGAGCAGCAGGCGCACGTCGCCCGCTTCGACCAGATGTCCGGCGTTGACACGTGCGGGCGACGGGAAGGTGCCCGTGCCAATGGTGGTGAGTCGCATGTGCGCGCGCGCGCCGCGCGTCAGGCTGCCGGGTGCGACAAGGGCGCGTCCGTGCGGGCATCCGCATTCCAGCCGTCGCCGGGCGCCGCGAGATTCGCATCCGCGCCGCGTGCGGCGTCATCCCACAGCGCCACCGGCACCGCGCCATCCTCCGGCTGTGGTACCCCCTGGAGTCGCACGCTCACGAAGGACGAGACGCCGGGCTCCTGCATCGTCACGCCGTACACGGCGTCCGCCGCCTCGGTGGTCGTGCGCGGATTGTGCGTAATGACGATGAACTGCGTCTTGTGCTTGAATTCGTTCAGCATGCGCACGAAGCGCCCGACGTTCGCGTCATCCAGCGGCGCGTCCACCTCGTCGAGCAGACAGAAGGGGCTGGGCTTGGCCAGGAAGATGCCGAAGAGCAGGGAGAGCGCCACCAGCGCCCGCTCACCGCTGGACAGCAGGTGAATGCGCTGCGTGCGCTTGCCGCGTGGCGACGCGTGAATCTCGATGTCGCAGTCGAGCGGCGTCTCCGGCGACTCGAGGCGCAGATCGCATTCACCGCCGCCGAACAACGTCATGAAGATCTCGCGGAAGTGTCCGCGCACGCGCGCGAAGGTCTCGAGGAACATGGCGCGCGCGGTCACGTCGATCTCCCGAATCGCCTGCTGCAGCGCATTGCGTGCGTTCTGCAAATCCGTGCGCTGGGCATTGAGAAACTCGGCGCGCTTCAGCTCTTCGGCGTGTTCCTCGATCGCGAGGGGATTCACGGGTCCGATCGCTTCGAGCTCCGAGCGCAACGCGGCGACCTCGCTGCGCAGCGTGTCATCGTCGCTGTCCGACGGCGTCAGCGCGGCGAACATCTCCTCCAGCGGCCGGCGCCATTCCGCCTCCAGTCGTTCGCGGATGGCGGTGCGCCGCCCCGCCAGCTCGGTGAATCGCAATTCCGCGTGGTGCAGGGAGTCGGCGCCCTGCGCGGCGGTGCGGCGACTCGCATCGAGCGCATGCTCCGCGTCCTCCAGACGGCGATCCGCGCTGGCCACATCGAACTCCGCGCGCTCGAATTCCACCTGCGCGTCCTGCAGCGCGAGCTGGCGGGTTTCCCGTTCCGCACGCCACTCGGTCATGCGGGCGGCCAATGCGCTGTCCGCCGCTTCGAGCTCGCTCAGCTCCGCGAGCAATGCGCCAAGCCGGGTGTTCGCGGCGGACACCTCTTCCTGCAGCCGATGCTCGCGATCCGTGCTCACCTGCGCGCGCGCCCGCAGGTGCGCTTCCTCCACCTGGCAACGCGTGCGTGCTTCGCGCGCCGCCTCGTGATGCTGCTCGAGTTCCGCGAGCTGCGTGGCACTCGCCGCGCGGCGCTGGACTCGCTCCGCATGCTCGGCCTCATGCTGCCCATGGCGCTCCGCCAGGTCGGCCACCGCTCGCACCAGCTCCTCGCGCCGGGACGCGAGCTGCCGAGCCAGCGCGGTCACGCTGTCGTGCTCGCGTGAGGTCCGCTCGTGCTGGCGGTGTGCCGCGTCGTGCCCGTCCCGTGCCTGGCGCAGCGCGCGTTGCGCCACAGCGTGCTCCTCCACCGCGCGGCCAGCGGCCTGCTCGGCGGCAGCGAGCTGTTTCCGGGCGCTGGCGGCCGTCGTGCCGGCGCTGTTCCGGGCCACCACGGCGGCCGCCAGCGCGTCGGCGAGCCCGCGCAACTCGGCGCGGCGCCGCAGCGGGCCGGGACCCACGCCCGTGCCGGGCAGCCAGATCGCGCCGTGGGCGTCCACGAATCCGCTCGCCTCTTCCAGCGCCCGCACGCGGCCCAGCAGCGCCCGCACCCACTGTTCGGCCGGCTGCGCGGCCTCCACCAGATCCGACAGGGAGCCGGGCTGATGATCGGCCTGGCTCGTCGCATCGAGAGGCAGCAGCAGCAATGGACCCGGATTCGACTCGGCGTGCCAAGCGCGCACCGCGGCCGCGACCTCATGGTCGCGCACGAGCACCGCGTGCACCGTGGCGCCAAGGAAGCGTTCGACGGTTGCCGCGCCTGACGTTCCGGCCGTCACAAAATCGGAGAGCGGTCCCAGGATGGCTCCATCACCAAAGCGGTCCCGCTCGTGCAGCAGGCGCGCCGCCGCGGGCGCGAGTCCCACCCGTTCACGCTCGAGTGCTTCGAGCGCGTGCATCTTTCCTTCGAGCGACACCACCTGCTCGTCAGCGATGCGCAGGTCGCCGCGTGCTGCCGCCTCGGCGGTGCGCGCTTCATCGGCGGCCTGACGCGCCGCCAGCGACGCCTGCGCGGCCTGCTCCACCGCGTGCGTGTGCTCGTCCACCAGCCGCGCCGCGTGCTCCGCCTCGGCATGCGCCAGCTCCACCGTGTCCGCGAGCTGCGCGGTCTCGTGTTCGAGCGCGTCAGCGCGGCGCGCCAGCTCCTCCTGCTCGCGTTCCGCGCTCTCGCGATCGAGCGTGGCGCGTCGCATGCCGTCCTGGGCATTGGCGATGAGCCGCTCGATCTCCTCGTGCGCGCGACGCGCATCGGCGAGCGCCGTTCTCGCGAACTCCTCCATCGCGCTCCGCCGCGCCAGTTCCTCGAGCGCCGCGGCGAGCTCTGTCTCCACGCGCGCCCGCTCACCACGCGCGGAGGCATGGTCTTCCGTGAGTCTGCTTCCGAGCTGCTCGCCGGAGCGGCGCTCTTCCTCCGCGCGCTGGCGGCGCAGGACGGCATTCCCGTGACGCTCCTCCGCCACACGCAGCTCGCTCTCCAGCCGCATGACGTCCTGCTGCCGGGCACTCACGATGCGTCCCAGTTCCGCGCGGCGGGCTTCGCCCGCCGCGCGAGTGGCGTGCGCCGCTTCGCGCGCTGCTTCCGCTTCGGCCACGGCCAGCTGCAGCCTGGGCAGCGCCTCACGCAGCGACCGCACGCTCTCCTCGAGTTGGTCCAGCTCCGTGCGCCACGCCTGCATCTCGCGCGATGCCAGCGTGAGTTCCGCGGTGAAGCGGCGCGCGGTGAGGTCCGTGTGGCGCTCCGCGCGCTTGCGCTGGCGCGCCAGCGACCGCACCTGGCTCTGCACCTCGGAAATCAGGTCATCCAGCCGCGCCAGATCCGCCGTCGTCTCCTCGAGGCGCCGCTCCGTGGTACGGCGGCGGTCGCGATAGAGACCCACGCCCGCCGCCTCCTCGAACAGTTCGCGCCGTTCGTCGGGCCGATCGGACAGCAGCGCTTCGAGCATGCGCGCCTCGATGACGACACCGGCATCGGCACCCAGTCCGGTGCCGCGCACCATGTCGTGGATGTCGCGCAGGCGACAGGGCGCTCCATTGAGCAGGTACTCGCTCTCGCCGGATCGCGACAGCCGCCGCGTAATCACCACTTCCCGAAACGGGACAGCGAGCACGCCCTCGCTGTTGTCGAAGTGCAGCGACACTTCGGCGATGTTCACGGGACGGCGGGCGGTCGAACCCTGAAAGATGACCTCTTCCATGCGCGTGCCGCGCAGCGCACGCGCGCGCTGCTCGCCGAGCACCCAGCGCACGGCGTCCGACACATTGGACTTGCCGCATCCGTTCGGGCCGACGATGGCGGTGACGCCCGGCTCGAACAGCAGCTCGGTGGAATCCGCGAACGACTTGAATCCGTTGAGTTGAAGCCTGGTGAGCCGCACTAGCGGACACTCCCGATTCGGTAGACGACGCGCGGCTGATCGCCGCCGCGGCGGAGCGCCGCGAGCATGCTTTGCGCGGACTGCGCGGTGGGATAGGCGCCCACATACAGCGAGACACTTCCGTCCGGCTGATAGAGCGAGTAGAGCGGGATACCCTTGCTGCGATAGCCACGAATCGTGTAGCCCGCCTGGTCCGCGGGAATGTCGCCGAAGAGCATGAGCGCCACCGGCGCGTTCTCGATGTGGCCCTGGCCCGGCTTGAGCACTCCCGAGCGACGCAGCGAACGGAGCAGCGAGTCCGCATCGGCCCGCGAGATGAACGCACCGGTGAGCACGAGGTACGCCGTGCGCGCCCCGTCCGGCTTGTCGGTATACGTCGTTGCGGGCAGGTCCTTTACCTTGTCGCGTTCGAGCCAGGCGTTGGCGTCGGTCATGCTGTAGACCTGCGCCATCGCGACAGCATAGCGCGCCGCCTGATTTTCGTCGCCCGGATTCGCGATCTCGCCCGCCGCTACCGCGGCCGTGGTCGCGGGACCCGACGCCGGTGCCGCGGTTGCGGCGGCTGGCGCGGAGGCGGCACTGTCCTGTGCGACGCCGGGCGCCGGTGCGCGATTGCGCTGGATGGCCCATGTGAGGATCGCGATGCCTGCGATCACTGCCGCGGCAATCGCCACCCAGAGGGGCTTGACGCGGGGAATGCGGCCCGCGAGCGAGGAGACCTCATCGGCATCCACGGCGTCCTCCGACGTGCCCGCGTCACCGAGATGGTCGCCCAGGACGTCCGCGTCTGATTCGGCCGTGTCGTCGTCGTCGGGCGAGCGGCTGCGCAGCAGATGCCGCAGGGCCGTGGACGCTGCCATTGCGGTGATGTCGGACGTGGTCGCCGCCGGGGCCGGCATCGCTTCGCCGCTCGCTGCCTCCACGCGCGGCAGCTCCGGCGGCGCCGGCTCCAGCGGCGGCGCCGGTGCCGACGGTGCCGCGGCGGCGTCCGACCCGGCGTGAGACGCAGGCTCGGCGTGCGTCGCGGCGTTGGTGAATGCCGCAGATGGCGCAGGTGCCGCCGGAGACACCGCCGTGTGATCAGCCGGCGCAAGCGTCACGGGCGCTGGGGCCAGCCGGTCTGCGGCAGGCCCACTCGATTCCGCGGCGCCGGACCGGATATGCGCCAGCACATGTGTCCCCGCCGGAGGATCCGCGTCGGCCAGCAGCACGGCGCCATCCACGAGCGGTGTCAGCGCGACCACCGACTCCTCACCGGCCGGCACAATCACGAGCAGCAGCGCCCCCGCCTCGCGGAATCCGGCAATGAGGGACGACCACCGGTCGCTGCGCAGAATGGCTTCGTGATCAATGGGGCCGACGCCGCTCGGCAGGATGAACAGATTGCGCGCGGGATCGACGGGATGCGCGATCTTCGCGATGGAGACGCCGTAGAGGAACGAATCCATCATGCCATATGGCGATTCCGATGGGAGCAGCGATTCAATGGGCGCCAGCTCGCCCACCACATCGCCCACCGCGACGCGGCGCCGGCGCGCCTGGACGCGCGCGATGCCGAGTGCCGCCTCCGCGGAGGCTACCGCGTCCGGGCCGAGGACGAGCGCGCAGGCACAGGAGTCGAGATCGGAAGCCACGAGCTCTCCCTCGTGCTCCCAGTCGGAGAAGTGTGTGCGATCGAGTGGCGAGCCCACTTATGGTTCTCCCGCGTAGATCCAGAATGACCGATCCGAGGTCCTGGCCACGCGCTCCGCATCCGCGCGCGTGCCGAACGGTCCCGCGACGACCCGGTAGATGGTGACGCCGGCGCGCTGTGTGGTGACGACGCGCGCAGTGGACCCATTCAGCTTGATGTTCGCGGCAACGGCCTGGGCGGCGTTCGCGGAGCGCAGTGCCGCAAACTGGATGGTGAAGCCGGCGGCCGCGGCCGCTCCACTGTCTGATCGCGGTGCCAATGTGCCGGCGCGCATGACCTGCGTATCGGGCGGCGCAGGCGCGGCGCCGCGGGATGGGGGCGCCGGAGTCGCGGGCGGCGTGCCGCCGGCCGCGGTGGAGACGGCCGTATCGGTCACGGGAGCGCTGTCGGCCGGGGCCGCATTGACGCCCGGAAAGCTCACGGGTTGATCGAGCGCGGCGGAGCGGGGCCGGAATCCGTTCCACGCGATGAACATCCAGCTGTCAGCGGCGCCCTTGGCAATCGTGTCCTGGTCTCTGAGCGTCGTGCCATCGACGAACTTCACATCCTTGCCATCGAGCAGGGCGATCCAGCCGTTGGGCGTGACGGCCGGAAGGTCCGCGCGCCACGCGGTTGGCACGCTCCCCACCACCTTATCGGTTCCGATGGCAATGACCCAGGCCGAGTCTCCCCGTTGCGCACGGGCCAGCACGAAGCGGCCGGTCGGATCCATGCGCAGATCCGACGACGCACCGGGCAGCGCCACCCGCGCCACGATCTTGTGGTTGTAGCGATCCACCACCAGCACCTCGTGGGTGGAGTCCGTCGCAATGTACAACCGATCGCCGCTTGGTGTCGTGGTGAGTGCCCGCACCTCGTGGTCCAGATGCACGGAAGGCACGGGCTCGAGTCCGCGGCTGCGCAGGCCGATCAGCCCCGAGTCCACGGTGAAATAGATCCGGTCACCCACCACCGTCGTCGTGGCGCTGGCGAATCGCGGGAGCCGCGCGGTGTCGGTGATGACGGAATCGGGCGGGTGCAGCTGCCAGATCGTCGTCCCTCCGGCACGGTCGGCCAGAACCAGCAGCGATCCGTCCGGCTCGGGGAACAGGTTGCGCGCGGGCGCGGGCGGTGTGAACGACCAGCTCCCCGTGGGGGTAAGCCGCGTGACGCCGCCTTTCGTTGTGATCCCATAGATCGTCGACCCATCGTCCGTGGCGAGGTGCGTCAGCTTGACCTTGCGGTCGCGCGTGATGTCGTCGAGACGCAGGTCCACGCGAACGGGCGCACCCTTGTCGTCCACCGCCGCGACCATGCCCAGCTCCGGGTCGAAGCCCAGAATGCGCGCGATCGCCGGAGCTCTCGTCCCGGACGTCCAGATCGCGGAATCGAGTCGCGGGAAGGCGTACGCGCGCACGTGGCCGCTCGTGCGCGGAAAGCGCAGCACGATCTGGTCAGGCCCGGACGCGGGCGTGGCAGCGGGAGTGGCGGCTGGCGTTGCGGCTGGCGTACCGGGGCGCTCCGAGCCCCCGCACGCCGTCAGTGCGAGCCCAAGCGCGAAAGCCACAGGGATGGATACGGTTCGCACCGCAGAAAACTACCGGGCGGAGGAAGGGCGTTCAAGAGGACGGCGTCCAGAAAGACGGCCCTCGCTCGCGGTCCGGTCCCCGATGGGATGGTGGATGCTCAGAACGGCGGATAGAGCGAGAACTGCCACACGCCCCTGTGATGTGGGGCGTCCATGGGGATGGCGTAATCCCATCGCAGGATCACGTAATTGAACAGATTGATACGGAGGCTGAAGCCGTGGCTGGTGAGCAGGCTGCGCACGTAGGCCGGATCGTCCACGCTCGCGCGATGGAGTTCCACGCGCTGCCCGGAGAACCACGCCGTGCCGGCATCGAAGAAAAACGCGCCTTCCACCGCCGGAATCGGCACCACGCCCGCAATCATCCCCCCGCGCACCAGCGGAAAGCGCAGTTCCGCATTGGCAAACGCCAGGCTGCTGCCCAGCACCGGCGAGCAGCGGTAGAGTCGCTGCGCACCCGTGAGCGGGCAGTTCTGGTCCGTCACCTGGAACGTGTTGATGTCGTAGCCACGAATGAGCGCCGTGTAGCCGAGGTACTTGCGCAGCGTATCGGCATCGCGCCCGACCGATGAGTACACCGTGGCACGCGTCGCCAGCGTGAGGTAGTTGAACAGAATGGGGTCGTAGCGCCGGTAGTCGCCGAGCAGCTCCGTCCACTTGTAATTGCCGATCGCGGGCTGCACCTGAAAGCGATAGCGCCGCCCATAGATGGGCGCCGTCGCGCCCCACAGCACGTTGTCGGAGACGTACGCCAGCACCGGCTGGATGAAGTTCACGGTGCGGCCGTTGGACTCGGTCTCGCTGTAGTCGGATGGATTCGACTCTGTAGCGTCGAAGTCCCGCGTGAACACGAGATCCGCGCGATTCAGACTGGTTGCGCGCAGCCCGATCTCGGCGCGCGTGAAGCGGTTGAACGGATACACCGACATCGCGAACGCCTGACGGACCAGGTAGCGCGTGATGATGGTGGTCTCGCGATATCCCGTTTGTGTCGGGTCCAGCGAGTAGCCGTTGCCGAAGAACTCCGGCTGCTGCATGAGACCCGCGGTGTACTGCAATCGTCGCGACAGGTTGGTGTACGCGGCGAAGACCTGCGCCTCGCTGATGCGGCCATTCAGGCCCAGCGCGAACGCGAGCTGGTCGTTGCCCACCATGTCGCTGAGCACGATGGCCGTGCCGCCATACACGCCGCCGCCGAAGCTGTTCGGCGTGTACCCCACGGTGGGCTGCGCCACGTAGTCCGGCGAGAAGCGCGTGTGATAGCTGTAGCGCTTGAAATGGGTGGTGTCCGGAAGCACGAGCGCTCCGCTGTCCAGGAGCGCCGCCACGGTCATGCGCGCCGGCGGCGCCAGCGGCTTCGTCACGCCGGGCAACGTACTGGATGCCCGCACACCCGTATCGCCCAGGTAGTACGAGCTGCCGGCGTGCGTGCCAGCGGGAGTGTCGCCGCGCGCGAGACTCGCCACCGTGGCGCTGTCCGTCGGCATGCCGCGCGCCGCAATCGCCGCGGCAGGCGGGCCATCGCGATAGGGCTCACGCGCCAGCATCCGCGGATGGTCCACGGTCCACACCGAGTAGTCGCCGTTTTCGTAGTACGTGAACGCCAGCCGGTCGGCGTCGCGCGCCCACGAGATCGCCGGGCTCACCTCGGTGATGGCCGTCACGCCGCCTACCACGTGCGTGAGCTGATACTGCTGCCGGGAATTCAGATCGTAGAGGAACAGATTCTCGATGCCCGAGCGATTGCTGACGTACGCCAGCGATTTGGAGTCGGGTGCCCACATCGGGTTGATGTTGAGACCGGCCTGGTTCGGCAGCAGCTCGATACGCCCTGTGGCGACGTCGTACAGCGCAATGCGCAGCTTGGGGAAGCGCAGCATCGCAAGCTCCGCTGGCTCTCCGCGGTCGGTGGCGAATGCCAGAGTCGAACCGTCGGGCGACCACTGCGGCTGCAGATCCGCATACTTGTCGTTGGTGAGCTGCCGCAGATCGCTGCCGTCGGCATTCACGGTGTAGAGATCGGTGATGCCACCGTGATCGCCGCTGAAGACGAGACGTTGTCCATCGGGCGACCAGCTCGGACTCGTGATGCCGTCCAGCGGCAGTTCAATGCGCGCGATGCGCTTGCGGCGCGCGACGTCGAGGATGTAGAGCAGCTCCTTGCCCTGGCCGAGCGCCGTGAAGGCCAGCAGACGGCCATCCGGCGAGAACGCGCTCTGCGAGTAGAGGATCTGCAGCTCCTGCACGTTCGGATCGAACGTGCTTTTCACCAGACGCGTGATGCGCTTGCCGGTGCGCGCATCGGCGAGCCACAGATCGATGAACACCTGGCCGCGCAGGAAGCTGCCGGTGGAGAGGAACGCGACGTACCTGCCATCCGGCGACAGCGACGGCGCGAGGAAGATCTCGCCACCCGTGCGGCGCTTGCTGAGCAGCGGCCTGGCGAAGTGCCGCGGCCGCTCGAGCGACGCGATCTGCGGCAGGTGTTGCACCTGCACGGCCTCGCGCCACTGGTCGCCCAGATCGGCGAGTTCCTGTCCGGTCTCCAGCTTGAACGCGCGCTCGATGCCCATTGCCGGCACGTCGCTCAGGATCGCTCCCACCACGTCGTCGCCCCAGCGCTGGGCCACGTAGGCCCAGAATGCCTCGCCATAGCGGTAGGGGAAATACAGATCGGGGCGGCGCGTCATCTGCTCGATCGTGGGCAGATTGCCATTGAGCGCCGCATCGCGAATCACCGTGGCGGTGTGCGGGTCATCGGGTCCGATCGAGAGATACTCCGCCATGCCTTCCATGAACCAGAGCGGCGGATTCACCTGCGAGAGCGATTGCAGCGCGCTGCCCGGGCCGTGCCCGCGCTGGAAGATGTCGAACTGGAACTCGTGCACCATTTCGTGCGTGAGCACGTGCTCGAACGAGCGATAGTCGCCGGTGAAGGGAAGCAGCATCCGGTCGCGCCCGGGCTCGGTCACGCCTCCCGTGCCCTCGCCCAGATCGCCGGTCACGTTGTTCTGACCGAAATCCGCGCGCGACGCAAACACCATGATCGGCTTCTTCTCGCGGAAGTCGTGGTGCAGGATGCGCGAGAGCCGCGCGTACGCGCGCTCGGCGATTCGCGCCGCATCCAGCGCGGCAACGCGCTCGTCGGGATAGTAGTGCACCAGGAAGTGCTCGGTCTCGATGACCTGCCAGTCGAAGTGCCGATACTGGACCTGGTTCTTGCCAAAATACTCCTGACCGTGCGCCGGCATTGCGCCGAACGTGCCCACGGTGAGTGCCACCCCGAGGAGCCACGTCCGGTGCGCGCTCACGCCCCGGTGTCTCCCGGGTCCACGGCGATCACGGCCGCATCACCCCACAGACGCTCGAGCTGGTAGAAGTCGCGCAGGGAGGGGTGGAAGACGTGAACGACGAAGTCGACGAAGTCGAGGAGCACCCAGCGTCCTTGCTGCAATCCCTCCGCATGGTGCGCGCGAACGCCGGCGCGTCGCATCTCCTCCATGACGTGCTCGGCAATCGCACGGACATGCGTGTCCGATGATCCGCTGGCGATCACGAAGTAATCCGTGGCGTCGCTGATGCCGGCGAGATCCAGCAGGACGACGTCGCGCGCCTTGAGGTCCAGGCAGAATGCCGCCGCGCGGCGTGCGTGTTCGAGGGAAAGCGACCTGACCGGAGCCGCCGGTGCGGCGGCTCTGGAGCGTGCCCTGGCTGACATCTTCAAGAACCGTCCTGCTCGACAAAGGTTGCAGCGCCCTGCAGGGCCGCCGTTCTGGCAATATGCATCATCGTCGCACGCGGCGCAGCACGCGCCACGCGCCAAATTCCGTTACGCTGTAAACGAACGCGCCGGACAGCGTTGCTGCCCGGCGCTTCTCGTGCACGAACCATTGGTCGCGACCATCAGGTCGCCGGCCGCTGGTCGCGGCCAGCGACCGTTCTGGACGCTATTGCTTGATCACCCACACGCGGATTTCCGGCTTTACGTCCGCGTGCAGGCGCACGGGTACCTTGTAGATGCCGAGCGACTTGATCGGATCGTGCAGTTCGATCTGGCGCTTTTCGATTTCGGGGAACCCCTGGGCATGCAGTTGCTGCACGATGTCCGCCGTGGTGACCGATCCGAAGAGCTTCTCTTCCTCGCCGACTCGCGCCGAGAAGGTGAGCGAAACCTGCTCCAGCCGACCGGCGAGTGCCTGCGCCGTCTCCCGCCGCTCGTTCTCGGCCGCTTCGAGACGCGACCGCTCCATGGTGATCCGCTTGCGATTGCCCGGCGTGGCCTCGTAGGCAAGACCGTGGGGCAGGAGGTAATTTCGGCCGTAGCCGTTGGACACCTTCACGATGTCGCCGGGCTTGCCGACGTTCTCGATGGCCTGACGCAGGATGACTTCCATTGCTGTGCTCCCAACCAGTGAAAGGGGGTGAAACCGGTTCATGAATTCGGGCGCCGCCCGCCAGTGGGCGGCGGAAGCGCCACACGACTGCGCCAGTCGACCCAGGTGTCGCTGAGACCGAGACCCAGTGCCGCCGGCAGCGTTGCCAGCGACAACGGGAACGTCACGATGGCCGCCACGACGCTGGTCACCGCGACGCGCCGCGAAGCGTACCACGCGAAGATGCCGTAGCCACGCAGCACGTACAGCGCGCCGAAGAACAGCAGCAGATTGAGCCCCACGCTGCCCAGCGGCGACAGCGTAGGCAGCAGCAACAGCGTGATCCCTATGACGAGCGTCCACACCAACTGGTCGCCAAAGGCGAACCGCTTGAGCGGCGCGAGCGTCGCACCGATGCGCACCCGGCTGATCCGGTGATACACGCTCCACGCCAGCGCGCAGGCCATGAGCCCTTCGAGCGCCAGAATCGCCGGGAACAGCGGCGCCGCGCCGTGCGACAGGAGCTGCTGAAGCTGAATCCGCTGTGTGACGACTTCGGATGCAACGGTCGCCATGCTGGGCAGTCGCTCGCCGATGATACGCGCACTCTCCTGCATGGCCATGGTCGCCGCCGAGTTGCGCGCGTCGAACTCGGCCGTGAACACGTGCTGCGCCCCGGAGGGATCGAGCCGTCCCGAGGCGATGAGGACGAGCGAGAGCAGGAGTGCCAGCCCGAGCGCGGACAGCGCGCGCGGGAGAAACGGCCGGCCACGCCCGGTGAGGCACATGACGCCGAACGCCCCCGCCATGATCAACCCCCACCCCCGGGCGAGATCGTAGTACGCCGCGCCCGCACTGGGCGGCGTGGGCAGCATGAAGATCCAGGCCGCCAGCGCGCTCCACAGCACCGCGAGCATCAGCGACCCGCCCTCGAGCCAGCCAACCACGCAGCACGCCGCGAGCGCGGGAATGAGCAGCACGAGCGTATCCACCACCGGCAGCACCGATGACAGTCCCGGCACGTGCGGCACGAGGACGAACGCCGCCAGCGCGATCACGACACGCCACCATCCGTGCCCGCGCGGCGCCGGCACCGGCCCACTCGTCATACGCTACGCCTGATGACCCCGGATGTACGGAATCAGCGCCAGGTAGCGGGCCCGCTTGATGGCGGTGGACAACTGGCGCTGATGACGCGCGCACACCCCGCTCAGGCGGCTCGGCAGGATCTTCCCGGTGTCGGTGAGGAAGCGGCCCAGTGCGCGATCATCCTTGTAGTCAATGAAGCGCACGCGGGATTCGCAGAACGGGCAGGTCTTCTGTTGACGGCGCATGGACTAGTCCTCCTCCTCGTCATCATCACCGCGCGCGCGCACCGCGGCAATTTCCTCGTCGCTCAGCACCGGCGCGCCGACCTCGTGCTCGTGCAGCGCGATCAGATAGCGCACCACGCCGTCATCGAGCTTGAGCGCGCGCTCGAACTCGGGCAGCACGGCGGGTTCCGCGTCGAAGCGTGCGACCACGTAATAGCCGTTCTCCCGTGTGCCAATGGGATAGGCGAGCTGGCGGCGTCCCCAGTTGTCGACCGCGATGTCGCCGGTCGCGCTGAGCAAGCCGTGAAAACGGGTCAGTTTTTCCTGGATGGCGGGATCTTCGAGCGTGGAATCGAAGATGTAGACCGCCTCGTACGTGCGGGGCATGTGTAGCGATTCCTCCCTGTGGTCTGAAGCCGCCCCCAACGCGTGGGGGAGGGATGGTGAAGCCTTGTAAATTAGCCGCCACACGCGTGCGGACGCAACCGTACATCAGGAGAAACCACTGGGAGTCGTCACGTGAGGTGAGAACGAACCAGCGTCCGGCCACGCTATCGGTCGTCCGACTCGGGCGCCGCGGCGCTCGCTCCCAGCAAACCGTCCTGATGCACGGCATGCACGATGGCCACGCTCGTGCGCATGACCGCTGCCGCGCTGTCGCGCTCGCCACGGGCGCCGAGCACCTGCGCCAGTTGCGCGCCGTTGAAGGCATAGGCCAGCGCAATGCCGACGGAGGACTCATCAACCCAGTCGCCATGCCGAATGATGGCGGCCGGACCCTGGAATACATCGCGCCACAAGGCGCTTGAGCGCGCCAGATCATACCAACCGCCACCCTGGACATGGAGCGTGTCGCCGCTCGACGCGGCTGGCGGGAGAAAGACCTTGCTGGCCAGTCCCTGCGCCAGAATCGAATCGCCGAGCCCCATGCGCTGGGCGTAGTCCCCCGTGGTGCGGCTGATGTAAATGGGACGCTCGGGCCAGCTATCGGCGATCATGCGCAGCACGACAATGTCCTTGCGCTCGAGCAGCCCTCCCCCATCCGCGAGCTGCGGCAAGGTGCGCGGATCCAGCCGCACGGTGAGACCCGCCTTCCGCAACACGGCCGGCTGGCGCAGCTCCACGTAATCCGGAATGGAATCGGCCTGCGCCAAAGTCATGTGCAACGGCGACCCCGACGGCACGGGCCACGCGCGGCCGCGATAGATGGCCGGCCCGTGCGCCGCATCGTACGGATAGATCGGACGGCGAACGATCCCGCGGACGTACCAGTCCGTGTTGAGCAGCGACAGGACCGCGACCGTGACGTCCTTGCGAATGCCTTCCACATCCTGCGCGTACCAGAGCGGGAAGGTGTCGTTGTCGCCGTACGTGATGAGCACCCCGTACGGCTCGACCGACTCGAGCAGATCGTGCGCGAAGGCCAGCGCCGTCGTATCGCCTCGTCGCGACGCTGCCTTCCAGTTGCTCGCGAGAGGTTCCACGGCCAGAAGCAGCACCGGTGTGGCCGCGGCGAGCGTCACTCCGCGCAGGCGTGTCTCCGGCATGCGCGCAAACCGCGACGCACGGCGCAGCGCCCCCGCGAGATGCTCGGCGCAGAATCGCCAGACATTCACGAGCGCCAGCGCCACCCAGATGCCCCACGGCGAAAAGCTCCAGATGAAGAAATAGTCGCGGTCGCGTACTTCCCGTTCCACCGTGGCCAGCGCCGACGGCTGCGTGGCGCCGTATTTGAAGTTCATGTAATACACGAGCACGATCGACACGGTCGCCATGTACGTGATGAAGTACCAGGCGCTCGCTCGATCGTGCCGCCAGTGCAGGCGCGCACCCGCGACGCCGAGCAGCAGGAACGTCAGCGCCAGCGCGAGCTGCTGGCGGGGATGCTCGTGGTGCGGATCGCGCATCCACTGCCAGGTGAAGTAGTACCACCACATGCCCACCTGCGCCGTGAACGGCGCCTGGCGATCCGTGAGCGCCGGCTTGCCGTACTGTCCGCGGTTCAGGTTGAACATGAACGCCTTGTACGTCCCGGATGAGAGCGTGCAGGAGAGATGCAGCCCGGTGCGACAGGCGGTGGGCTCGCCCTCGTTGAGCGGCGGATGGAAGGCGGCGCGGATCGGTTGCGTGGCGAACGGCGTCACGCCGAGCGCGAGCGCGCCGGCGCATGCGAGGAGCAGCCGCCAGCGTTGGAGTATTCGGGGACGGCGCGCGACGACGGCAAGCAGTACGGCTGGTGCCGGCAGCAACCCGGCCATGTGATTGGCGTAGCCGAGTCCGCACACATACGCGATGAGCACGAGCAGTCGCCCGGCGCCGGGCGCATCGGGATCGCGCGACCAGCGCATGGCGAGCCAGGAGATGATGGCGATCCCGGCCAGCGCGACGGTGTACACCTTCTCGTTTACCACGGACTGGTTCCACACCGTGAACGCGGTGGCGCCAATGAGCGCGCCGAGCGCCGCACCCAGCCGGCACATCCAGCGCGCGGCGCCCCACGTCGCGAGCACCTGCTCGGCGAACAGGAACCACAGCCCGGCCGAGGCCGCACTCGCGATGGCGGCCAGAATGTTCACGCGTACGGCGATGCTCTGCGCCACCGGCAGCAAGGTGAACACGCGCCCCAGCAGCACGAACAGCGGATTCCCGGGCGGATGCGGGAGTCCCACGGTGTAGGCGGCCGTGATGTATTCGCTCGTATCCCAGAGCGCGGTCGTCGGCGCCAGGGTGGCGAGGTAGAGGGCGAAGATGGCGACCGCCACCAGCGCCGCGATCCTGTAGGACGGTGCCGGGTGCGCCGGCGCGGGCCGCGACCGTTTCGCCACCCGGCTGGGGAGAGAAATTTTTCTCTCCTGAGCCGGTGCCGGCCCCTGGGCGGGTCGCTGATGCGTCATGGGATCACCCGTCCGTCAGCGAGGCGGCTGCGTGCGCCCGGAGCCGAGCGCCAGCGCCGCCCAGGCGCGGACACGCGGACTCGGATCGTTCGTCGCGGCGGCGCGCGCGACGGCGACGGTGTCGGTGCGCTGCGCCAGCCCGGTCACGGCATACGCGCGCGACTCCCAGCGCGCATCCTGCATGAGCTTCGTGAGCACCTGAGGCGTCGGCGCCAGTCGCACCACGGCCAGCGGCGCCGCCAGCATCAGCGTCAGGCACGTCGTGCCGAGCAGCGCGGTTCTCGCGGGTGCGCGCGTATCGTGCGGGACGACGATGGCGGCGAGTCGGGCGCGGAGGCCGGTGCGCCGCACGAGCGTCCGCGCGGCCGCGGCCACGCGACGGGCGCCACAACACGCAGCCGCCGTATCCGCCAGCAGCGCCGCGTAGTCGCTCGCGCGAATGCCGGCGTGCAGCACGCGGTCGTCGCACGCCAGCTCACTTTCCTCGCGAAGGCGCCGCGCCGCCCACCATGCGCCGGGGTGGAACCAGAGCAGGGCACACACGACCTGGCCGGCCAGGCCGAAGGCCACATCGGCGGCGCCGACGTGCGCCACTTCGTGGAGCAGCACGGCACGACGCCGGGCGTCGCTCCAGTCACCGGCCGGCGCCGGGAGCAGCACGACCGGACGGAGCGTACCGCACGTGAGGGGCACGCCGTCACCGGCGGACACGCGCACCGCGAACCGCCGCGACACGTGCAGTGCCGCACGCACCTCGTCGAGCAGGCTGTCACAGCATGCGTCGCCGGGCGGACGCGAACGTCGCACGGCCTGCCGCGCCTGCCACCATCCGAGCGCGACGGGAATGAGGACGGCCACGACGCCGGCCCAGTACAGCGCCGCGAGATCGCGAATGACCCGCGCGGCGCCGGCCGAGGGGCCCAGCGGCATCGCGACACGATCCAGCGCCATCTGCACGCGGCCCAGTGCCACGAGTGGCGATGCCAGTGCATCGGGTACCACCCACGCCATCCAGTGCACCGGGAGCCACCGGCCCACGCAAATGAGGAGCAACGCGATGATCGCGCAGCGCCATACGAGCGCGCGCGCGCCGGCCGGTGCGCGTCGCGCGAGCGTGGCGGCGGCCAGCGCGGCAGCGAGCGGCGCCGTCGCCAGCAGTGACACGCTGTATACCTGGGCCACGGCGCGCGCGCTGTCAGCAGGCGCGAACAACGATCCGGTCACCGCGAGCATGCTCAGCGCCCCTCGTCGCGCAGGTGGCGCAGCACGGCCTCGAGTTCCCGTCGCTCGGTTTCGCTGAGGGGCCGGTCTGATGCGTCCAGCAGCGCGGCGACCGCCGCCGATCGCGAGCCATCGAAGAACGTGCCCAGGAGATGGCGGAGGGCTGATCGTCGCGCCACGCTCCGTGGTGTCGTCGCGAAATAGACGTGACGAGGTCCCTCCCTGGCGTGCCGGAGATGCCCCTTGCGTTCGAGAATGCGCAGCATGGTACGCACCGCGGCGGCGCACGGTGGTTCGGGAAGGCGCTCGTGCACGTCGGTCGCCGTCGCCCGGCCCAGCCGGTACACGACATCCATGATCTGCCGCTCGCGACGGCTCAGGGTAGCGGCCATGGGCGGCGTTGATGGGCGGTGCGATGCGGTCATGACATCCGGGACAGTGGGACACCTGCGGTGGGCGAACGTCGGCGTTCACCTGGTGACAATATTTTATCTCTCGCGCGCGCCGTCAAGCGCACCCCTTTCCATCTCCGAGCGTCCGATGCACCTTGCGGAACCCTGGTCCGTGCCTGCCGGCATGCCGCGACTGCTGCGGAGCCCATCCGGACCCGTCCCGCTCAACCATGCCGTCCGCGTGATGTTTTCCACCCACCTCATCCGTGCGTGTCGCACGGTCGTGATCCTCATGGGCGTGCTCGCTGCCCCCGGCCTTGCTGCGCAGCAGCTCGGCTGGAAGGGCACCACCGACGCGAGCGCCACGCTCTTCTTTGGCAACACCAGCCAGTGGGTGGTCGCCGGCGCATCGCAGCTGGCCTATAGCGACAGCGCCATCGAGGTTCGGGGCGAGGTTCACGCCGACTACGCGGAGACCGCCACGGATTCCGGCGGCAGCGTCGTCAGCCGCCGCGCGTGGCTGGTGTCCGTTGGAGCCGACTGGACGCCGTACGCGCTGCTGTCGCCCTTCGTGCTGGGCAGCGCGGAGTCCAGCCTGCAGCAGCGCATCGCGCGCCGCTACTCGGCGGGCGCCGGCGGCAAGCTGTCATTCGTCCGGAAGCCGGACGCCGCCCTGAGCGCGAGCCTGGCGCTGCTCTGGGAACACACTGCACCCACCGTGTTCGATTCGACGACGAATCTCGATGGATCGCGACTGCGCTGGTCGTTCCGTCTCAAGGCGAGCCGGACGCTCGACGAGCGCCTGCACTTCACACACGTGAGCTTCTATCAGCCCAGCGTGAAGGCCATGCAGCACTTCACGCTCACGTCCACCACCACGCTGGCGTTCGACCTGACCAGGACCTTCGCGCTGACCGCGTCGCTGTACGACACCTATGACAGCGAGGCCCGCCGGCGCGGCGCTCGCAGCAACAACGATGGCCAGCTACTGCTGGGAGTTCGCGCGCGCTACTGATGCATCCGGCGTGCGGACGCCGCCGGCCTGGTGTGCCGGGGGGAAGTACGCCTCGAGCACGCTGCGCACCATGCGCTCCGGTTCGCCGGTGAAATTCAACCCGTTGCTCAGGACGATTACCGCCAGTCCGTCGTCGGGAAAGATCGCGTTGTAGCAGTAGCCGCCGGCGCCCGGCGCGAGGCCGTTGTGCCAGACTTCGCGATGTTCCGCGATCGAGGACGGCACGAATCCCATGGCATAGTTCACGGATGTCCCGTCCGTCAGCTGCCCGGCGGTCCAGAGCTCGTGCATGGACGCGGGACCGAGGACGCGCCCCTGGAGCAACGCGATGTCCCACTGTGCGAGATCGGTGGCGCTGGACACGATGCCGCCGGC
>DASUKE010000022.1:0-32117 GCA_036278895.1 Gemmatimonadaceae bacterium | reverse complement strand
ATCGTGGGAATGGGGAGGCCGATTCCCTGCTGTTGATGAAATAGGGGGGCGGCGGTTGGGGGCGGATTGCCGTACCGATTCCCCATTCCCGATTGCCGATTCCCCGGGGCAGGGAGGATGAGAGGGGAGCGTTCCCCTACCCCCCGATGTACGACATCTCCACCTTCTTCCCTTCGAGCTGTGTCAGCCCGCTCCGGGCTTCGGAGTAGTTGTCCGCACGCGCGCGCCAGATGCGGGCCATCGCGGCGGCCAGTTCCTCGTCCGTACAGCCGGCCCGCATCAGGGCCTTCAGGTCATGTCCCGTCGTGGCAAAGAGGCATGTGTACAGCACGCCTTCCGTCGAGATGCGCGCCCGCGTACACGAATGACAGAATGCCTGCGTCACGCTCGAGATCACACCAATCTCCCCACTCCCATCCCGGTAACGCCAGCGTGTCGACGTTTCGCCATTGTAATTGGGCGCCACTTCCTCGAGCGGCAGCTCGGCGCTGATGCGGCGAACCACCTCGGCTGACGGCACCACCTCCTCCATCTTCCAGCCGTTGGTCGTGCCGACATCCATGAATTCAATGAAGCGTAGAATGTATGGGGTCCCTTTGAAGTAGCGCGCCATGGGCAGAATGTCCTGATCGTTCCGCCCGCGCTTCACCACCATGTTGATCTTGATGCGGCTGAAGCCCGCCTCGTGCGCCGCGTCGATGGCGCGCAGCACTCTGGCGACGGGAAAGTCCACGTCGTTCATGCTGCGGAACGTCGCGTCATCGAGCGAATCGAGCGACACGGTCACCCGTTGCAGCCCGGCTTCCCGGAGCGCTCGCGCCTTCTGCGCGAGTGTCGAGCCGTTCGTGGTGAGCGCGATGTCGAGCGTGCGGCCAGCCGGCGTGCGGAGCGCGCCGAGCATGCGGATCAACTCTTCAAGGCCCTTGCGCAGCAGCGGCTCGCCTCCGGTGAGCCGGATCTTCTCGACTCCGTGCGCCACCGCGATGCGCGTGAGGCGCGCGATCTCCTCGAACGTGAGCAGTGCCTCACGCGGCAGGAAGGCGTAGTCCTTGCCGAACACCTCCCGCGGCATGCAGTACACGCAGCGGAAGTTGCACCGGTCCGTCACCGAGATGCGCAGATCGCGCAGCGGGCGGTTCCGGGTGTCCGTCATGGGCGAGTTCGGCGTGCTGTCGCTATTCTGCATGATCAATGCGCTCGCCATCGCAACACGATGTCTCCTCCAGATGGGGATGCTGGCGCATCACCGCACCAGTCCGAACAGCACGCCCGCCGCCAGCCCCGCAATGAACAGCCAGCCAAAGGCACGATTGTGCACGAGACAGACCCGGTGATACCAGAGCGGCCACCCGATATAGCCGGGCGGCGGCGCATCGGGTGCAGGGTGCGACATCACTCGTAGCGCGCGCCATGCGCGCGGCCCGGCGACAAGTACCAGCAGCGCGAATGGCGTGAGCGCGCTCGCAATGACGGCCCCCACGATCACAAGGTACATCGCCACGATCGCCGATTGATTGAGCAGCCGCGCCTTTCGCTCCCCGAGCACCACCGGCAGCGTACGCTGCGCCTGCGACGCGTCGAACAACCGCTGGTCAATGTGCTTCCCGATGAGGATCGACGCCACGCCCAACCCGTACGGCAGGGACGCCAGGAACGCGGCGCCGGACCACTGTCCCGTGATGACATAGTACCCGCCGCCGATCATCAGAGGTCCCCACACGATGAACGCCGCCATCTCGCCAAGCCCCAGCTCCTTGAGCGCGCGAGGTGCGGCGTCGTAGGCGTAGAGTACGCTGGCACCCGCCACGGCCAGCGCCAGCGCGCGCCAGCCGCGCAACGTGATGAAATACGCCCCGATGGAAACGGCGATCACCAGCAGCAGCAGCACGCCGCCAGCCAGCAGCCGCGGCGTAACCGCTCCGCTGGCAATCGGGTGCAGCGTGTACCGGCGCCGTGGTGAATCCGCCGTATCGTGACCACGACGGTAGCCGAAGTAGTCGTTGGACAGATTGCTGATGGCGTGGAGTACCACATATCCCACGAACACCAGCACAAACGGCACCCACCGGAAGCGCCGATCCGCAGCGGCGAGCAGCCCCGCGATCACGGCCGCCTGCGCCGAGATCACGAGGATCACGCTGCGCGACGCGTAGAGGAACCGCGTGACCGGATCCAGGGCGGAAAACTCCGCGGCGTGGGCCGGATAGAATCCGGTGAACGCCCTGGCCCATGCGAATGGGCCTCCCATGCGGATCATAGTGGCGGAACGATAGCGTCGAGGGCCGTGAGATCAGCGGTCGAGAGTTGCCATCCCGCTGCCGCGACATTCGCGCGGACCTGTTCCGGCCTTGTCGCCCCAGCAATGACCGATGAGACGACGGGCCGCACGAGCAGCCACGAGATGGCCAGCTCCAGCAGCGTATGGCCCCGGCCGATCGCGAAGGCGCGCAGCCGCTCCACGCGCTCGAGATGCGCGTCGTCCAGCTGCCACGTCCGTCCGCCGCCCGCAAGCCGGCTGCCCTGTGGCGCGGGCTCCCCGCGATGATACTTGCCCGTCAACAGGCCGCTGGCGAGCGGAAAGTACGGAATGAACGCCGCGCCGACGCGCTTGCACTCGGCCAGGACGACCGTTTCGGGTTCGCGGTGCAGCAGGCTGTACTGATTCTGCACGCTGGCGAAGTGCGCGGTGTGGGCATTCGTCGCTGCGAGGGCGGCCTCGCCGATCTGCGCCGCCGTGAAGTTCGAGCAGCCGATCTCGCGCACTTTCCCGGCGCGCACCAGTTCGTCGAGTGCGCCGAGCGTGTCCGCGATGGGCACAGCGGGGTCCGGATCGTGAAGCTGGTAGAGGTCGACGTAGTCCGTCCCCAATCGGCGCAGGCTGTCCTCGAGCGCACGGTGGATGTATTCCGGCCGCGCACCGCGCCGCTGCTCGTCCATGGGCTTGCCGAACTTGGTGGCAATCAGCACGTCGGCGCGCCAGACCCCGAGCGCGACCCCCAGAAACTCCTCGCTCCGGCCCGCGCCGTAAATGTCCGCCGTGTCGAAGAAATTGATTTCCGCGTCAAGCGCAGCGTGCACGACACGCGCCGAATCCTTCGCATCCAACCGCATCCCGAAGTTGTTGCATCCCAGCCCGACCACCGATACGCCGAGCGATCCGACCCTTCGTCGTTCCATGCCACCCCTCACGATCGCGTTCACTGCTGGCAGCCATGCACACGTCACGCCTGCGCGTGTGCCATTCAAGATACATCCGCGTGGGCCGGGGAATTCCACAGATGCAGCGCCGCGTAGCTCCGCCACGGCCGCCACCGCTGCGACAACTTCTCCGCGCGCGCGGCGCTCACGCCGCCCAGCCGCCTCCGCAGCACGACGTCCTCCTTGGGAAACGCGTCGGGCCAGCAGAGAGCCCGCATGGCCACATAGTGCGCCGTCCATGCCCCGATACCGGGCAGGTCGACGAGCTGCCGCATCGTCGTCTCCGCATCCGCTCCCGGCTCGAGGCTGAGGCGTCCCTCGGCCACCTCTCTGGCCAGCGCGATGATGCTCCGCGCGCGGGTCTGGATGACGCCAAGCCGTGCGATCTCGTCGACGCTCGCGCGCGCGATGCGCTCCGCGCCGGGCGAGCGATGCGTGAGCGTCGCGAACGGCGTCGTGATCGCCTCACCGAACGCGTGGGCCAGGCGCCCCGCGATCGTCGTCGCCGCCCTGACCGTGATCTGCTGACCGACGATCGCACGCACCGCCATGTCGAATCCATCGAAGGCGCCGGGAATGCGCAGTCCCGGATGTCGCGCGACCGCACCGGCAAGTTGCGCGTCCTGCGCCAGCTGCTCCGCGATCACGTCGGGCCGCGCGTCGAGATCGAACAGATGACGCAGCCGGCCCAGGAGCGCGGGCAGCGCCGGCGTGAGCGCACGCGCAAACTCCACCACGAGCGCGCGCTTCTCCGGGGCATGTGTGACACATACCCAACCACTGTACGCTCCGAGCTGCACCGTCCGGTGATATGCCGTCTCGTCGATCCATTCGACGCCCCGGAGCGTACGGGGGCGCAGAAAGCCGAGCAGCTCCTCCCAGTCGAACGGCGCACGATACGTCAGTCGCAGCATGACGGAATCGTGCGCCACACGGGTCGCGACGCCACGCGTCGTGCTGCTTGCGGCGTTCCGCAGCCGGCTCGGCGGCATGGCGTAGCGGCGGACGAACGCATCGTTGAAACGCCGCACACTGGAAAATCCACTCGCGAACGCGACGTCCGTGACCGACAGCGTCGTGTCCGTGAGCAACTGCTTGGCCAGCAGCAGGCGGCGCGTGAGCACCAGCTCCATCGGGGAGACGCCGAGCTCGTGGTGCACGAGACGGCGGATCTGGCGCGAGCTCCATCCGAAGCGTGCGGCGATCCGCTCGAGTCCCGCGCCATCATCGAGGATCCCCTCGTCGATGCGCTGCGCGACCAGATGCGCGATGCGACGCGCATCGTCGACGGGCGCGTTCCCGGGTGCAAGCTCCGGCCGACAGCGCAGACAGGGTCGGAATGAAGCCTGCTCCGCCGCTTCGGCGCTATCAAAGAAGCGGCAGTTCGCGGCCTTGGGCGTCCGCGCCGTGCACACCGGCCGGCAATAGATGCCCGTGGATGTCACGCCGACATAGAAGACCCCGTCGAAACGCGGATCGCGCGAAGCAAAGGCGCTGTACCGCGCAATATTGTCAGTTGTCATGCGTGACAGTCTAGGCAGACTACCAGGTGGATACCAGCCATTTCCGGACAGGGAGTTCCAATGACCAGAGATCAGGTATTGCAACGCCTCGCGGCGGCGTGGCAGGACTTCGAGGCGTCCTACGCCGGACTCACGCAGGCGCAGCTCCGCGCGCCCGGCGTCACCGGACAGTGGTCCGTGCGCGACATCATCGCGCATGTCACCTGGTGGGAGGAGGAGGCGTTGAAGCACCTGCCGCGCATTCGCAAGGGCGAACGAACGCCGCGCTATTCGGTAGTGTACGGCGGCATCGATGCATTCAACGCGATGATGACCGAGCAGCGCCGCGGCCTCTCGCTCGCGGAGGTGCTCCACCAGCACGACGATGTGCACGCGAAGCTGATCCGCTACGTGCGCCGCTCCCCGAACGAACTGTTCGCCCGGGAGGGTCCCTTCCGCCACCGCCTGCGCGCCGACACGTACGGCCACTATCCCATTCACGCGCGGGCCATTCGCGCCTGGCGCGAGCGCTGAGGCCGTTGCTTGCCTCAGGTGCGTGCTCGTGCACATACTCGCACCTACTCATTCCCTGCTCCGAGGACCGCAGTCCATGATCCGCATGCTTTCACTGCGCTGGCTTACCGCCGGCTACCTGGCGCTCGCCGGCCTCTCCCAGATTCTCCCCTCGTCTCATCCCACCGCATCACCACCACCGATCGCGCCCAGTCTCTACAGCGGCCTCGTGTGGCGCAGCGTCGGGCCCTTTCGCGGCGGCCGCATCGCCGCGGTCACGGGCGCCATCGGCGAGCCAGGAGTCTTCTACGCCGGTCTCCCCGGAGGTGGCATCTGGAAAACCACGAGCGCCGGTGTCACCTGGTTCCCGATCTTCGATTCCGTCACGACGGTGTCGTCGGTGGGTTCCATTGAAGTGGCCCCATCGAACCCCGACGTCATCTACGCCGGCACGGGCGACATGGCCACGGGCGGCGCGGTGAACGAGGGCGACGGCATGTACAAATCGCTGGACGGCGGCGCATCGTGGAGGCACATCGGGCTCGATTCCACCCGGCAGATTCCCTCGCTGCTCGTCGACCCCCGCGACCCGAATCTCGTCATGGCGGCCGCCATGGGGAACGTGCACGTCATGGGCGGCACACGCGGCGTCTATCGCAGCACCGACGGCGGCACGTCGTGGACGCGGACCCTCGCGGTGGGCGATAGCGAAGGAGTCGAGAAACTCGCCCGCGCGTTCGACGAACCGAGCGTGATCTTCGCGACCACGATGCGGCACTATAGCGCACCCGATACGACCGGCACGCCGTTCTACCGCCAGCAGACGCCGCGCAACGGACCTACGGGCACCGTACTCTACAAGTCGACTGACGAAGGACTCACCTGGCACGAAGTCAGCGGTGGCGGGTTGCCGCGCCTCTCCGGGCGCACATCGGTCGCCGTCGCCATGCACACGAACGCGCAGCGCGTTTTTCTCATCGAGAACTCGGGCCTCTATCGCTCGGACGACGGCGGCACGACCTGGCGCCAGATGGACTCCACCGATACGCGCATCCGGAACGGACAGGGCGGCTACAACTGCGGCGTGTATGTAGATCCGAAGAATCCCGACATCGTCTACACCATCAACACGTCGAGCTACAAGTCCACCGACGGCGGCAACACCTTCACCGGATTCAAGGGTGCGCCCGGCGGCGATGATCCGCAGCAGATGTGGATCGATCCCACCAACGGAAAGCGCATCTTCCTCGGCATGGACCAGGGCGCGACGATCTCGCTCGACGGTGGCGCGACCTGGAGCGAGTGGTACAACCAGCCCATGGAGCAGGTGTATCACATCGCCACCGACAATTCGTATCCCTACTGGATTTACGCCACGCAGCAGGATGCCGGCGCCATCCGCACGCGTTCGCGCGGCGACCTGGGCGAGATCACGCCACTCGACTGGAGCCCCGTCCCGGGTTGGGAATGGGGCACCGTCGTGCCCGATCCCAGCACGCCGGACGCGGTCTACGCCACCGGCTCCGGCGTCGTGAAGATCATGTATCCGAGCGAACAGTGGATCAACGTGAGCCCGGCGCTGAACCCGCAGCTCAAACTGCGCAGCGCGTTCAATGGCCCGCTCGTGTGGGCGCCATGGAATTCACACGAGCTTCTCGCCGGCTTCCAGTATCTCATGGCGACGACCGATGGCGGCGTGCACTGGAACAAGCTGAGCCCCGACCTCGGCGTGCCGAAGAGCCAGGCACCGTCGCTTGCGGGTCGCACGGCGGGAAGCGCAGGCTCCGACGAGCGGCCCGCGCCGCCCGGCGGAGCGATCGAGTCCATTTCACCCTCTACCGTGGCGACGGGCACGATCTGGGTGGGCACCAGCAATGGTCTCATTCATGTCACGCGCGACAACGGCAAGACGTGGGACGACGTTTCCATTGCCGGGCTGCCCAATCCGGCGCGCGCCGACATCTCGACCATTGATGCATCGCACACCGACCCGGCCGCGGCCTACGTCGCGATCGACTATCACACCTCCGGCGACTATCGGCCCTACTTCTATCGCACACGCGACTATGGCAAGACGTGGACGAAAATCGTCACCGGTCTTCCCGAACATCAGGCGAGCGGCAGCTTTGCGCGCGTCATTCGCGCGGACACGAAAAAGGCGGGGCTGCTCTTTGCCGGCACCGAGAGCGGCATGTACGTCTCGTTCGATGACGGCGACCACTGGCAATCGCTCATGCTCAACCTGCCCGTGACCTCGTATCGCGACCTCACGATTCACGGCAACGACCTCATTGCCGGTACCTATGGGCGCGGCATCTGGGTGCTCGATGACTATGCGGTGTTGCGGCAGCTCACGCCGGCGCTGAGCAGCGAGCCGGCGCATCTCTTCAAGCCGGACGATGCGATTCGCGTACGCCGCAACGTGAACTCGGATACACCCTTCCCGCCCGAGGTGCCGCACGCGCTCAATCCACCCGACGGTGTCGTGTTCTACTACTCGTTGTCGTCGAAGCCGACGAGCGATGTCACGGTGGACGTGCTCGACGCGGCGGGCCACGTCGTGCGTCACCTGTCGAGTGCGCCCGTGAAGCCCGTGCCGGACGCGGAGCACCCGCCTGAGCCGGACTTCTGGCTGGCCAGACCCGAGCCGCTCCCGACAAACATCGGCACCAACCGCGCGATCTGGGATTTGCGCTATGACGCGCCGCCCGCATTCCGCCACACCTTTGAAATCAACGCCAATCCGGACCAGACGCCGCCCTCACCCGAGGGCCTGATGGCGTCCCCCGGCGTGTATACGCTCGTGCTCACGGTGAACGGCGTGCACTACAGACAGACGGTGACGGTGCGCAACGACCCCCGCTCGCCGGCCACCGCGTCGGCCCTGGCCGCGCAGCACGCGCTGCTCATGAAGCTCGATGCGGGAGCACGGTCGGCGTGGGACGATTTTCAGCACGTGGCTGCGTTGCGCACGGCGGCGAAGCAGGCGGCGAGCAAGGGAAGCGCGGTTGCTGGTGACGCCGACGCCTTCGTCGCGAAACTGGACAGCGTGGCCGGTGATACGGAGAACGCACGCGGCTTCCGGCGGCGCGGCGGCCCCACGCCACCGCCGACCTTCACGCGCATGAACGGCGAATTCGTGCAGCAGCTCGAGGCGCAGGACAACGCCGACATGGCTCCAACCGGATCCATGCTCGCCGCCGAGGCGAGTGCGTGCAAGGATCTGGACGCTGCTCAGGCAACCTGGACGCGCATCAGCACGACCGATCTCGCGGCGTTCAACGCCGTCCTCACGAAGAACGGTCTCTCGGCACTGCCGGCGCCATCGCGCACGAGGGCGCCGGGCTGCTGACGCGACGGATCAAAGGGATCAAAGGGGTCAGAGTCGATTGCTCCACACCCCATTGCCCCGCCCTTGGGAATCGGTAATCGGGAATGGGGAATCGTGGAAATGGGAAATCGGCCTCCCCATTCCCACGATTCCCCATTCCCGATTGCCCATTCCCAAGGGCGGGGTAGCTGGGCGTGGAGCGATTCCCGTCAGCACTTCAATCGACTCTGACCCCATTGATCCCCTGACCCCATTGATCCCTCTGGTCGCAATCCACCAGCCGTCACCTGAAGAGTGACGGGAGGGTGACAGTGGCGTCACGCGCCAACCTATCGTGGGGCTTCCGGGCAGATCCCTGCCGCGCCGAACTCCTCCCCTCACGATGCACGCGACGCCATGATCCCCGAACCACGCGGACCAACGTGCCCAGATGCGATCGTGGACGACTACGCCGGCAATGATCCGGAGCACCCGACATTCGTCATGCGCCTGTGCAACTTCGCGACTGGCGGCGCAGGGTTGCTGGTCCCATCCCACCACGTCGCCCTCAGGGACAGGCTGCTGCCAGCCATCGGGTCCTGCAGGAGCTGCTTCATCGACGTGTTGGGCTACGCCAGCCGGCTGAAATGCAGTCAGAATCCTTCCGGTAATCTGGCACTGAGCCGAGCCAGATCCATTTCGGTGGTGAATTACCTGAGCACGATGCTGTCAGCCATGGAACTCAACTTCCGGTTCAACATCGTTGACGGTCGCGGCGATTCAGACAGCTATCGCGACGCCATCCCGGACCTCGGGTTTCGCCGGGCTGCACTGATCCGGGTTTATTGCCAGGACAAGCCGACTGACCGCCCGCCTCGACATTCGCGCCACGGCTTCACGACTGGCGCCACGGATCCGTTCGACTTCGAGGACATCGAGGGCGATTCTCTCTCAGGCGGGCTGTTCCAAGCCAATCGCATGTTCGTCTCGACCCACGATCTTCGGACCGACAGTATCCGTTCCAGCTCGCACCGGAGCACTGGCCTGACCGCACCCGTGCGCATTCGTCGCGGCCATACGCCATCAACCACGGAGAACACAATGCAGAAACACACGCGAGCTGTCGGAGGCATCGTGCTGGCATGCCTGCTCGCTGCGGGGTGCACCGAAAAGTTCAAGGCCCATCTGAAGGAGAAGGCGTCCCAGATGCAGAGAACCAGCGATGACACCAATGGCAATCCCTGTTCACTGCTCGACTCGAATGATGTGGCAGCGGCGATTGGCCCCTCGCGGGACCGCCGTCTCGCGGTGATCCGATTCCGGACGCGTCAAGTGAGACCTGCCGCTACGACTCGAAGGACTATCGTCGCATTCGGGTCAATGTGGATTGGTCGGGCGGAGCAATGGCGATGAAGATGGTCAACTTCGGACGCAATCTCACCGACAAGGCACTGCGCGCCGAGACACAGACCGGAGTGGTCGCGAAGGCGGGCGACCCGCTGCATGGGAACCGGGATCAGCTCGCCATGTCGCCAGCGTCGTGTTGTTCGTTCGACGCACTGAAAGGCGACAGCCACGTGCAGCTCGACTGGGAGGGTACGAAGCTGACGGTGCAGTGAACGCTGGCCAACTTTCACTCTGGAGCCAACCCATGGCGCTGGTGTCCGTCACCATCACCGCTGCAGTGGGCACTCGCGATGGGCAAGCAGCGGTGGCAAACAGGCCCGAAGATCTGGAGACTGTCACTGGCCTGTTCGACCGAATTCCGGTGCTCAAGGGCGGAACAGCGGGACTTCCGCAGCCGTGGCCTCTGGACCGGACTGGCTTGATCGCCCAATTGGCCTCGCGGATTACTCTCTTCCAGCGCAACAACGGTCTGCCCGTTGACGGCGTCGTCGAGCCGCGCAGCGCCTCGCTGACGCTGCTGAATCAGATCGCAGGCGACCAGTTGATCGTTCCGATCCCTGGAGATCCGCCATGGGAGCCCTGGGACGCACGAGCCCTTCCTCAGCTCAGTCACAACCGAGTCCCCGAAATTGAATGGGAGCTCACGTTCGGGGGCTTGGGCTCCGCCCGCGCCATGCGCACACGTGCGTACGCGTGCGACCCCGCGCTCGGCACGCCACACATTGGCATCGGGTGGCCAGCGAGCATCTCTCGACCGTCCGCCTATCTCCTCTTCTTCCATCACGGCATCGGCCAGGAGGCGGCGGACTACCGATCGGCAGATGTGCGTTTCAGCAAGGGAATCGGCGACTACATGATCGGGCGGCTGAAGTGCCTCGACCAGATTGCGTGTTCATGGAAGGACGTATGCGTGGTCATCCCCGAACCCACGTGGGCAGGGGTAGGCGCCTTCGACCACAACGAAGCCCTGATCACGGAGGTTCTGAGAGAAATCGACACGGACCTGACTGGCCTCCGGCCCACGTCACTTCCACCACTCCTCGTGGCGTCCTACAGCAACAGTCTTCGCCTGCTCGACAACTTCATGACGAACTGCCCCACGCTGCGGAAGCAGGTGCGCGCAGTGTACGATTTCGATGGACTCTACG
The DNA here is from genome assembly GCA_036278895.1 of Gemmatimonadaceae bacterium. GTDB lineage: Bacteria > Gemmatimonadota > Gemmatimonadetes > Gemmatimonadales > Gemmatimonadaceae > JADGGM01. The sequence continues at coordinate 21,039 of DASUKE010000022.1, read as the reverse complement.
TCGGCTACCTTTCCCACATCACGCTCTCCACCTGGGCGAAGGACGGCGCCAAAGTGTATCGGTACGTGGGAAACGCATCTCCGCCGGCGCTCTCCAAGAAAGAGCGCAAGCTGTGGTACGTCACGCGGTGCATGAATCGGTCGCCCAAAGTGATTCCACTGCCGAAGTCACGATGGGTGAACCACCCCTTCTTCGGTGAGTACCAGACGAACGCGGGGTGGGCAGCATCGTGGTGGCTCCACTTCTACATCCCCTCGTGCATGCTTCGGCACGGCCTGGCTACCACGGAGGGAATCTGAGTCCCCCGCTCACGGGGCAGCCCACGAGGCAGCCCCTTTGCAGCATCGATGCAAGACAGGGGCAGCCCATGGGGATGCCCCTGTCTTGCGTCAGTCCTACTTCGTCAGGCTCGCGCCGACCAGCTTCGCAATTGCAGCCAACGTGGTCTGCGCCGCATTCAGACCCAGGCGGAAGTCATCGTCGCTGTAGGTGCTGTACAGATCCGTGGGCTGGTGCCACTGCGGGTCCCATCCGGCTCCGATCTGCGCGCCACGCTCGTTCTCACGCACGCTGATCGCCGGCACCAGATCCTCGAAGGGCGACGAGTCCGTGTTCGTCATGTGCTGTCCGACCGTGGCCGGATAGTCGGTCGCGTACGCCTCGTTTGCATCGGCGAACGCCCACGCCAGCTTCTGCGCCTCTGCCGCGAATTTCGAGCGCGACTGGAACTCGACATTCACGTCCGCCTCCGGTCGTTGCACCTTCGACACCGTGCCGTCGGGCTTCGGCATGCCGTGGTCGAACATCATCATGTCGTGCTGAACCATGCCCAGCCACTTCGGCTCCGGATATTTCCCCGACCCCGGCGGGTCCTCCTTCCCCTGCAGCGCCGCGCGCTGTGCAACATAGGCGCGCGATCCATTCAATCCCGTCTCCTCGTTGTTCCAGAGAATGAAGCGGATGGATCGGTCGGTCTGCACATCGGGCGAGCTGAAGACGCGCGCGAGCTCCATGACAAGTGCGGTTCCCGACCCATCGTCGTTAGCGGCCTGGCCCCACCCAATGCCATCCATGTGGCCACCCACGATGTACATCTCGTCCGGATGCGTGGTGCCGACCTTTGTACAGTACACTTCCTGCCGCTCACCCGCCACGCTGGGGGGCGTGTCGAGTGCGCGCAGCTTCGCATCCGGCTGCGCCAGCGAGTCCGTATTCACACCCGTGTGCGCGCGGTTGCCGCGGATGCGCGAACCGCCTGCGCCACGCGGGCTCGCCGCAAACCGCGCTCGCAGCCGTGCGATTTCCTCCGGCGAGCGCCGGGGCCGGGGCGGCGGCGGCTGATAGTCATACGTGATGCGCTGCACGTCCGTGCATCCGTAGCTCTTGAGCTGCGCCTCGATCCAGTCTACTGCCGCGCGGTTGCGAGCCGTTCCCTGCCGGCGATCGCCGAACTGCGTGAGCCCCTTGACCGTGGCCCTGTACCGCGCCAGGTCGAGACGCGCGACCATCGTGCGGATGGGATCCGCCGTGGTGTCGCTGCCTGACGCCGCACCGGCATTCTGCGCCGGCAGCGGCATCGCGACAAGCGCAGCGCTCGCGGCAATGCCGGCGAGCCTGAAGAGAGAGGTGAACATGAGATCCCGGGAGAAGGAAAAGAGTCACGATGCCGCGTCGTTCATCGCCGCGACGCCAACCTCCTCAACGGAAGACGCGCCCGAAGCGTTGAACGCGCCAGCAACGGTCGGACGAAAGAGACGGGAGACTGATCGCACGCGAGCCCTCGCGAGACCTCCCCATCGCGATCAATCAAACTCCACTCGCCTGTTCGACTGCTCTGCCCCGACGTGCCCGATGCGAATCTCCGCCTTCGCGTAATTTTCACCACGTACCGGAGAGCCGCCGAGCCGCCGCAGCATCGTGAGCTGCCCGACATGTGTCAGCGCATCGGCAATCGGGCCCTGGAAGAGTATTCCCGCTCCCCACCCAAGCGGTGCGTCACTCGCCAGGTATTCATCCAGCCGCTCCAGGGCATCGAAGAAACGTTCTACCTCCAGCGCCCACGCTTGCGGTGTGGAGTCGTGCCATCGGTGTTCGCCCCGCGCCATCCAGAGTGCCCAGTCCAGCAGATCGCCGATGTGCGTCAGGATCTCGGCGGGCGTGCGCGTGGTGGCGCCGATCCGCAGCGCCGCAAAATCCGCCGGGGCGTTGGCTACGGCCTTGCCGCCGCGATAGGCGAGCGTGGCCACGGTGTGACGCAGCAACTGTCGAGCACTATCACTGACTCCCCACGCCTGCTCCGATCCCGAACTCGAGGACGACATTGCGTTCACGGATGAATGGTCCACTGCATTACGATGCTTCCGCGCCCTGCTCCATCACGACCGGCGGCTTCCGCTCGACGGGCAGGCCGGCCTGTTGCCATGCCGCCCATCCACCGACCAGCACGCGCGCGTTGGTCCAGCCGGCCTTCCGAAGCTCTCGCACCACACGGGTGCTTGTCGCCTCGTCCGTTCAGGCACAATAGACGACCAGCGTCGCGTGGCGCGACAGACGCATCTCGGTCGCGTCGCGAACGGGATCCTCGGGCGGGAGGCGTACAGCCCCCCGCGCCTGCAGGTCGCTTGCGCGATAGCTCCGGTCGGCGCGGGAATCAACCGGCAGGATGTTCTCACCACGCGACAGCTGCGCCTGGACTTCCGGAATGGTGATGCGATCCGGTGCCGGAGTCGCAGCCTCCAGTGTGTGATCCATCTCTTCCTCCCGCGGTGCGGCAGCCGTCTGCGGCAGAGTTGTTGCCGGCGCATGCGCTGTCGGATCGGGTGCCGGCGCCGCACTCACCTCCGCGCCAGCCTGCGCACGCATCCGTCCCCGATGGCTCGCGCGCAGAAAGAGTGCCATGCCGCTTCCATGCATCAGCACCGAGAGCAGCACCACCAGACAGGCGACCGCGAACAGATATCCGGCGCCGGGCACTCCCGCGAAGACCGGCAGCAGCGTGAACAGCAGCGAGCTCAGTCCGCGCGGCCCGAAGAGCGCGATCAGACGCCGTTCTCGCCCCGTGAGTCCGACGCCCTTCAGCATGGGCAGCAGCACGACCGTGCGCGCCGCGAGCGCCACCACGGCGAAGACGATCGTGCGCACGTCAATCACCCCGAGCCCCGACCAGATCACCGACATGCCCAGCGCGACGAACGTGAGCAGCAACAACATCTCCGCCGTGGCTTCGCCGTATTCGAGAAAGCAATCGCACAGTTCGATGTCCTGCGCCGCCACCAGAAGGCCTGCGGCGAATGCGGCAAGAAAGCCGCTCCCTCCCACCGATTCCGCCACGGCGTACGCGGTGAACGCGAGGCCCAGTGCGTAGAGCGATTCGTAGTCCCGGCGTACACCAATACCGCCGCGCACACGGCCGAGCACGATGATGCCCACCAGCCCCACCAGCGCGCCGAGTGCGGGGCCGAGCAGGAAGAGTCCGACGGCCCGATGAATCAGGACCGTCGCGACGCTGCCCTGCCCTGGCGTGCCGCCGTGCTCGATGACCATCGCCAGAATCACAATGGGCAGCAGCACGGCGTCGTTCATGCCGGACTCCAGCCGCAGCGCCACCCGAGTCGGTCCCGGAAGTGCTCGCGACCGCAGCACGCTGCGCAGCAGCACGGGATCAGTGGACGCCAGCGCCGCTCCAAGAATCGCTGCCGCCGGCACCGAAATCCCCAACAGGCCCCACGCCGCCAGCGCGATGACAACGGCGGGACCCAAGGTGCCCGGTCCGAGCAGCCGCAACGCCAGCCGCCGTCGCGATCGGACTTCCTTGAGGTCGAGCGTCACAGCGTCGCTGAAGAGCACGAGCGCGAGCGCCAGCGTCGCGACAGACCGCAGCACCGACGAGTCGAGATCGATGTTGGCAAGCCCAAGGCCCCAGGGGCCGAGCGCGGCACCAAGCGCGAGAAACACGGCGACAATAGGCACGCCACTGCGCTCCACCGCGCCCGAGAGCAGCGCGGCGACCACGATGACGATGCCGATCAGTGCGACAGTGCTGACGAAATGCTCCATGAGCCTCCCGGTCCCCGCAATGAACGCGCCCGGTTCGCGGTCAGTGCCCGGCGCCTAGCGCCGACAGCAGATACACGAGGTTCGCGGTGCCATCCATGATGGGCTCGTTCGTCGAATAGTCGCCAAAGTCATCATGGTACACGATGAAGCCGGTGTTGAACGGCGCATACTCGTCCGGATCGTGCAGCGTGATGCCGCGCAGGTTCTGATAGATGGACCGGTACACTGGGCCGTCGAGTAGTCCGCCCGTCAGCGCCGTGGCGCCGAACTGGTTCGCCACGACGGAATGCGGGGTGCGGGCCCACACGCCATCGCCGGGCAGCGCAATCACCATCGACACACCCCAGGGATTGGTCCCGAACAGCCAGTCGATCGCGGCCCATTCGAGTTTCCGGTAGCGAGTGTCGCCGGTCATCTGCTCATAGAGCAGCGCCTGCGAGGCGAAGGACACCATGAGATCGTTGGAGCACCAGATGAATGGAATGCCCACGCGAAAGCCGTTGTTCGCGCGCCGCGCGACCGCCTCGAGTCCTCGCCGATAGTAGCCGGCCATCGCCGAGCGCTCCGCGCGCGTGACACCGCGCGCGCGAGAGATCTCGTAATGGCCACTGTTGTAAAATGGATACCACTCGTAGTGGCGCGCGGTATCCGCGCCCATCCACGGCGTCACGGGCTCCTGGCGCGCATACGCTTCGGCCTCGTGCAGGTAGTGCGCATCCCCAGTGAGCGCGTGCAGCTCCGCCGCGCCCAGCTCCATGTCGTCCACCCAATTCGCTTCCTCGTAGAAATACGGCGCATGGCCGGGCGCGGTCTGGCACACGCCGGGATGCGCCCGGCCGAGCGCGTACGCCTCGCGAGATCGCGCGGCCAGCACCGCGGCGAATGCGCTGTCACGGGCGGCGAACAGCCGTGCACCCAGTGCAAAGGCCGCTGCGTACTTGCCGGCTGTGGACGCCAGGCCGGTCGAGCGGTTCCTGTACTGGAAGAGTCCCTGCGGGCGGCCGGTGCAGGGATAGACCGGCCGCTGCCTGCCCTTCCCCCATCCATAGTCGGAGGAATCCGTGGTCGGCAGATCCAGAAAGGTGTGATCGCGGTCGTCACCCACCTGGTTGTAGATCCGCCCGTCGCCCGGATCCATGCGCAGCAGCCATTCGAGTCCGTGGCGCGCCTCGTCAAGCACATCGCTCACGCCGTTCGCGCCGGGGAGCCCCCGCGCATCGAACCGGTCGGTGAAACGCGCGGGGTGATCGTGATACGCCTGCAGCATGTCGAACGTGGCGGTCGCGGAAGTCGCCACGTACTGCAGATAGTCGCTCGCGTCGGCCCAGCCGCCGCTCACGGGCACGAACGTGCCGCCGCGCGCGGAGTCGTCCACGACGATGCCATCCAGCGTGTGCACCGAGTCGCGGAAGAACGGATTGTAGCCGGAGCGCTGCTCGCGCATGTAGGAGAGCAGCACATTTGCGGCGTCATCGTACGCATGCGCATCCACGCGCGCGGGGCGGGACGAGATGTCCGCGCCCGGCGTCCGAGCAATGATCGTGTAGCGCCCTGCGCGGCGCAGCGCGGACCAGTCGAGGCGCCAGGTCTGTGTGCACGGGCCGAACGTGCCCGATACGGTCACGCCTCGCGGACCGAGCACCGTTCGCCCCGTGCTGTCCCGGACGAGAAAGGTCGTGACCCGTGTGGAGTCGAGCGCGCATGCAACCGCGATCTTGGGTCCATTCGGGAGGTAGCCCATCTGATTGGTGCGGACGACGAGCGACGGCGTCGTGTCCGCAACGACCGATGACACGTCTGCGGCGGTGGTGGGGCGGGAGCCCTGCTGCGCCGGGGTTCGTGTGGGAAGGAGGGCGATGCAGGCGACGCTCGCGAGCACGGTGAGCACGCGCTGCACGTCGCGCAAGGGGACTGGCCTCATGACCTGCCGCGTCATGGGCGTGAAGGTACGGCCCCACGGACACGGCGAGCAATGACCTGCTTGACGGACCAGCCCGGCAATCGTAGCTTCGCACCCGTCCCGCAGCACCCCGGAATTTCCCTCCCCGAACGCCGCACCTTTCTCATGCGTCCCGCTGCTCGCCGTGCTGGCTGTCTACTGTAGCGTCGAAGCGCAACTCACGCGCACACTGGCTGCCGTGCCGCCGCACTGTCACATCTCCAGCAGCCAGTCGTGGACTCAGTTTCAGCGCGACGTGCTGGGCGCACCGTGCGCGGTGGTCATCCTGCCATGGTTGACCGGCGAACCGTTTCGCCGGCTGCGCGAGCTCAAGGAGCGCTGCCCGGCCCGCCCCGTCGTACTCGTGACGACGAAGGACGCGGACAACGCCCGCTGCCTGCGGGGCGTGCCGGTGGAGGAGGTTGTATGGCTCGGGGATGTCTCACGCGAACTCTGGCCCGCGATTCGACGCGCCACCTTCAGGCCGTCACTCACGGACCTTGCGGGTGAGATGGAAGCCGCGGCGCATGTGCCGGACCGGCTGCGCGACGCGCTCAGCGTCGCGTGCCGCAGCGAAGTGCCCGTTCGCTCGGTTGGCGAGCTGGCGCAACTGGCGAATTGCCGGCGTGGTACGCTGTGGTATCAGTGGAAGCGGGTCATGCGGGACGAGGACGATCCGCGCCTGGAGGATTTTCTCGGCTGGCTGCTCGTAGTTCGCGCGATTGGACTCAAGGATCACACGGCCGCGTGGACTGACGTCGCGGATGGGATCGGGGTGCACGGCCGGACGCTGGGCCGGCTGGCGCGGCGGCTCACCGGGCGTACGCTCGAGGAGTTATGGACAGGCGGGGAGCTGCAGGCGCTGGCGCTGTTTCGAGAGCGAATGATGCTGCCGGTAATATCGTGCAGCACAGGACATTCTGTCCCGTGTTTGGACAAATTGCCGTTGCGCTCGGCTTCACAAAATCCGAATATTTTATTGACGTCCTGACCAGTCTTGTGGACAGGCCTCCGGCCGGCGCGCGCTTTGTGGCTACGCTCCCGCTGGCGATGGTTGGTTACATCTACAGTTCAGTCGCCCGACTCTCTCGACAACGCGCTGGTGCCCCGCGCGTGTCGTGTGTTGCGTTTTCTCGCCGCACCTCGCTGTTCCAGCAGGTCATGCAGCCGGTTCGACATCGCCTCGATTCCCACCCATGCGAGTGGGTCACATCCCCTAGCCACATGGTTGCCGCGCAGCGACTGCTTCTCTCAGCCACTCGTTTCCAGACAGTTCCCCTGCTTCACCCGTAGGACAGCGCGACCACGCGAAAGGTTGCTCTGTCGTGCCTTCCACCCCCACGCGGAGAACTACATGCCCCAATCCGTTCGAGAGCGTTTCCCCGCCGGTCCCACGGTCAGCGCAGGATCCCAGTGATGATACGACTGGCGCTGCCGTCGGGTTTCACCCTGCCTCTCCCGGGCCATCGGAAGAGCGCAAACCATTCGACACCGAATAGAGGATCAACCATGAGAAACCCACGTGCGGGGCGGCTTGTCGCACTGGCCGCTTCGCTCCTCGCTTTTGCGCTCACGGCGCCATCGCTGGCGCAAGCGCAGGACGCGGTCATCAAGGGGACAGTCACCGGCCCGCAAGGTGAACCGGTGGAAGGGGCGCAGATCTCCGTTCAGACGATGCTGCTCGGAGCCGCCACCGACGCGAAGGGGCAATACACCTTCACCGTGAGCGCCAGCAACGTGAAGGGTCAGACGGTGAACCTCGTTGCGCGCCGCCTGGGCTTTGCCGCGGTCACCAAGCAGGTGGTCCTGTCTGCCGGCGAGCATGCGGTGGACTTCGCCATGAAGCAGGATGTGCGCCGCCTCGACGAAGTAGTCGTGACGGGCGTCGCCGGCGCCACGGAGATGAAGAACACCACGATCTCCATCTCCAAGGTGAACGAGGACCAGATCAAGGAGGTCCCCGCGCAGGACATCGGCACGCTGCTCACCGGTAAGGTCGCCGGCGTTCAGGTGCTGTCGGAAACCGGTTTGCCCGGCGCTTCTGCCACGGTGCAGATCCGCGGTTCGACTGTGCTGCAGGTCGGGAACAGCTCACCGACGTATATCATCGACGGCGTCGTGTCGAAAAACGGCATCAGCTCGATCGACCCGCAGGACATCGTGAGCATGGAGGTACTGAAAGGCGCCGCATCCGCCACCACGTACGGCTCTCAGGGCGCCAACGGCGTCATCGCCGTCACCACGCGGCGCGGCAAGAACCTCGCGGACGGCAAGATGCAATTCACCTTCCGCTCGGAGTTCGGCAAGAGTGACATCGAGCATTATCCGCCGCTGGCCACGACACACATTTTCGATGTGGACGCGAATGGCAATATCGTCGCGGACGAGAATGGCATTCGCCAGGAGAAGGCGGACCATTTCATGGACGCTCCGTATCCAACGCGCCAGCAGAATCCCACCGCCTACTATCGGAACCAGCTTCAGACGTGGCTGCAGTCGAACACGCTCACGAACAACTATCTCACGCTCGGATACCGGAAGGGGAACACGAACTTCATGGCGTCGTTCTCCCGCATGTCCGACCCCGGGATCATGCCCATTCTGAGCGGATTCAAGCGGCAGAACTTCCGCTTCAACCTGGATCAGGGCGTCACGGACAAGCTCGATGTCTCTGCCAGCATGATGTACGGCACGACCACGAGTGACCAGGGACAGGTCAATGGCGCCGACGATTTCTTCGGGTTGCTGCAGGCACCGCCCGATATCGATCTGGCGCATCCGCCGGTCGCTCCGAACCATCCGGAAACGGATTCCGTACTGTACGCGAACGACATCTTCAAACCCGTCGATCCGCAACAGCGTGGGAATCCGCTCTACGACCTCTTGCATACCAACAACAACGACCAGTCGGAACGGATCTTCGGGGCGTTCACGGCTCGGTATCGGCCAATCTCCTGGCTTGCCTTCGATGCCACCTATGGAACCGATCGCTTCAACCGGTTGAACAGCACCTATCAGTTCAAGGGCTACCTGAATACGGATGGTATCCCGCAGACGGGCTTCCTGCGGTACGGAACAGACCGCGATCACGCCAATAACGCGGCGATCAACGGGACGCTGACCTACGGCCTCTCGGCGCTCAAGGCGACCACCAAGCTCACCTATCTGTACGACGATGAGCGGGAAGACGTGGTGAACACCAACGGCAATCAGTTCAAGCTCCGCGAAATCCAGACGCTGAACGCCATTGACCCCGCACAGTTCACGGCCAACTCGTCCATCATCAATACACGTTCGCGGCAGTATCTCGTGAACCAGGGATTGAACTGGAAGGACACCTACCTCGCGCAAGCGACCTACGTGCACGATGAGTCATCACTGTTCGGCAGCGCGGCGCGCAATAACGATTTCTACCAGGTGTCCGGCGCCTGGCGCGTAACGCAGAACTTCAAGATCCCGGGCATCCAGGAACTGAAGCTGCGTGCCGCCAACGGAACGGCGGGCTTGCGCCCCGGGTTCGAGTACCAGTTTGAGACGTATGGCGTCAGCAACGGCCAGTACAGCAAGAACACGCTGGGGAACAACGACCTGCAGCCGGCCATCCAGCATGAAACCGAAGTCGGCGTGGATGCGAGTTTTCTCAATCGGTTCGACCTGGATCTCGTGCGTTCCGAGCGCAAGACGAACAACGCGTTCCTGCAGGTTCCTCTCTCCATCGCACGCGCCGGCGGTTTTCAATACAAGTGGCAGAACGCCGCCACGATCACCGGCAAGACCTGGGAGCTGGCGCTCACGACTCGCGTGATCCAGCAGCCGAACTTCAGCTACAACTTTACGCTGACGGGCGAGCACACGCGCCAGCACATCGACCGGCTCGATGCTCCACCGTTCCAGCAGAATCCCGACGGTTCCCAGGGTCAGGGGATATTCTACTACCGACAGGGCGAAGACCTCGGGGTCATCTACGGCAACAAGTTCGTCACGGATTACAGCCAGTTGCTCGACAATCCGGCCAATGCGGGCATGACGCTGGCTGACATTCAGGCCCTCTACACCAAGAACGCGGACGGGTACGTCGTTCTGGCGGCGAACAAGGGCACACCAGCCGAAGCGCCGATCATCTATGTCGACAAGAGCGGCAAAAACAAGGTCGTCATTGGAAACGTGAATCCCGACTACACCTTCGGGTGGGCCAACACCATTCGGGTGAAGAACTTCACGATCTACGCGCTGGTGAACGGCACGCAGGGCGGGGACGTCTACAACTTCACCAAGCAGTGGATGTTCTTCGACCTGCGCTCTGGGGACGAGGATCAGTCAGGCCGCAAGCAGTCGGACAAGATCGCGATCGACTACTACGCGAACGGGATCTACAACCTGTTGAACCCCGACAGCTACTTCGTCGAGGACGGCAGTTTCGTCAAGCTGCGCGAGGTGTCGGTGAACTATCAGTTCTCCAACGCGCTGCTTAAGCAGATTGGCCTTGGCAATTTCGTCCGCAGTCTCAAGGTCGCGCTGATTGGCCGCAACCTGAAGACCTGGACGAAGTACAGCGGATTCGACCCCGAGGCCGGTGCAGGTGGCGATGCGAACTTCCGCATCGACGGCTTCCGTTACCCGGCGTTCCGCACGTTCTCCGGCCAGATCGAAATCGGTTTCTGACCCCGCTTATCCGACACTGGAGCTATACCTATATGCGATTGATAAACTCGAAGGTACTGGTAGCGGCGACCGGGGTGCTTCTGGCCCTGGCGGGCTGCTCACAGGACCTGACTATTCCCGATGGGAATGCCCCCGATACCAAGCGGGCGCTTTCCACTCCGGCGGATGTGGCAGCACTGGCTACCACATCCATTCAAACCTGGCAGGACGCGAACACGGAGATGAATGGCACGGAGTCCATGGCGGTCATGGCGGACGCGCTGACATCGTCGTTCAACAACTTCGGCATGAATCTGAGCGCAGCCGAGCCGCGGGTTGGCATCCAGAACAATACCACGGGCGGCGACTATACGTCGATGGTGCAGGATCCGTGGTACAACAACTATACGGCGCTGGGCGAGGCGAACGACGTCCTTCGCGCACTTGCGGACGGGAGCATCATAATCGGCTCCGCCACCGCGGATAGCACGAAATCATATCAGGCTCTCGCGATGCTGACTCAAGGCCTCGCAATGGGTAGCATCGCGCTCTACTTTGATCAGGGCTATGTGGTGGACGAGAACACGACGCTGCCGGCACCAGTGGACGCGCTGGTGAAATATCCGGACGTCGCGGCCGGAGCGCTCGCCAAGCTGGATGCGGTGATCGCGATGTCAACGCCAAATGCGTACCCGGCGTTACCCGACAACGCGCTTCCCATCCCCGGCGTGCATCTGACTCCGGAAAACCTGGCCAAGATCGCCAATACGATGGCCGCGCGGATCATAGCCTATCTGCCACGAAACAGCGCTGACAACGACGCGGCAGACTGGGCCAGGGTGCTCTCTTATGCCCAAAAGGGTATCAGCTCGGGAACGCCGTTCGACTTCTCCATTCTGGAGGATGGCGGAACCCTGTGGTGGGACGGAGGCAAGGCCTATGGCGATTACGGTCCCTGGATGCGCGTGAGCATGCGCGTCATGCACGAGATGAATCCGTCCCTGCCGGTGAGGTACACCGAGTGCCATTCGATTCCGGAGGACGCCGCCGGATTTGCCGACGCCCGGTACGCGACGGACTTTACTTACGACCAGGATATTCCATTCCAGTGCGCCCGTGGTGCGTGGCACTTCAGCAACTGGGAACACTCACGGTGGGGTACCAAGGCCGTGGCCGGCGATGTCACGTGGAACTCAGGAACCTTTACAGGCGTCGCACCTCTGGTACTTGGCGCCGAGAACGATCTTCTCATGGCTGAGGCACTGATTCGTACCAACGGTAGCCTGGGCGAGGCGGCCACGTTAATCAACAACACGCGCGTTGGGCGTGGCCACCTGACCCCGGCTACCGCCGCGGATGGCGCCGCAACCCTGCTCGCGGACATTCAGTACGAACAGGATGTCGAGTTGCTGGATACGGGTGGCGGACTGCAGTGGTTCAACCGTCGTCGTATTGACGGCCTCCAGCCGGGTACACCGCATCACTTCCCCGTACCAGCCAAGGAACTCGAAATCGACCAGTTGCCGATCTACACCTTCGGCGGTGCGGCTCCGAACCCGATCTGCGGGGATGAAGTCTCGGTCTGTACGAATCAATGATCAGCAAGTACAGACCCTAAAGATCGGGACATGAGAAAGGAGGGGTCGGACACTGCTTTTGTCCGGCCCCTCCGTTGCACACGGGACAATGTATTGACAAAGGGGCAGACACTGATGGTGTCTGCCCCTTTTCCCGTCATGCTGCCGCCTCAGAATTTCCGGTTTCCTGCCTTATTTGTTCTTGTACGACAAATTCGCGCACGCCACGACTTCGGTGAGCCGCGCCGAATGTCCGCCGAAAATGTCAAGGTGAAACATGCCATCCGTTGGAAATTCGAAGGGAATTTCCTCGGTGGTTTCGATCATTCCGTTCGAGCCGACTTCGAGCGGAGTGAAACTGCTGATCGGCAGCACGGGATTCTCGAGATTCCCGCATCGCCCCGACGCGAGCGCCCAGTAGACGCTGCTGCCGTTCCCCGGCGTGCTCAAGTGGATATGGACATAGGTGCGGCTGATGTCCCCTCCGGACCGGGTCAGCTCTGCGGTGCCTTCAAAGAGCGCTGGTGCCGAACTTGGCTCGGCGGCTCCGGTCCTCGGTTGCATCGGTCGGATACCACCTTCCCAGTGCGGCTCGGAACGAGGCACTGGTTGGTTGCCTTGGGCATTCGAAGTGCTTCTCGAGCAGGTAGCAGCTACGATAACCAGTGCCGCCATAGCTGGCCCGAGTGAGAGGAGTTGCATGACGCCTCCGACCGCAGATGAGGAACGAGAGGTGAGACCTTGCCGGACACCGGAACCGACGACTGCTGCGGGCTTGCAAGCGACAGCGGAGCATTGTCCACCGGCCACATCAGAGGCTGCCTGAACCGATGTGGAAGCGAGTGGCCGCAAATAATGCGTCGTGCTCAGCAGGAAGTAAAGCCGAATTCGCCGCGGCGCTCAGCATCCAGCAGCATGCCCGCCATTGAGCGTGGGCCATGCGAAGTCCCCAGGCGAACACGCAGCTCGCCGGTATGGCAGATATGCGGCACGGTGAGTATCGGACCGCAAACGCAATTGGCGGCTCGCAATTGTCCTTCTATATTGGCCGTGATGACGCTCGTGTTGCGACTCTCGATTTCGGCGAGGTATACAAGTCGCTGCCGCTGCGCTCGCCCGAGCAACGGCGCTGAATGAACAGCCCGCCACGCCCATATGTCCTGGCCGAGACGACATGGAAGGCGGTGAAGGATACCCGCTTTCAGGTCGCGATTCTCCCCTGGGGGGCCACCGAAGCGCACAACTACCACCTGCCCTACGCCACCGACGTCATCCATGCCCGCCACGTGGCCGGGGAGGCCGCGCGCCTGGCCTGGGATCGCGGCGCACGGGTGATCGTTCTCCCGGCCATACCCTATGGCGTGAACACGGGTCAGCTCGACATCCCGCTCACGATCAACATGAACCCGGCGACGCAGGCGGCGGTGCTGGGCGATATCGTCGGGTCGCTGGCCACCCAGGGAATCACGAAACTCGTGATCGTGAATGGGCATGGCGGAAACGACTTCCGGCAAATGATCCGCGAACTGCAGCCCAGGTACCCGCGGGTTCTCTTGTGCAGCGTGAACTGGTATCAGGTGGTGGACGCCGATCAGTTCTTTCTGCCTGGAGACCACGCCGGCGAGCTGGAGACGAGCGTCATGCTGCATATCGCGCCGGAGCTGGTCCTGCCATTGTCCGAAGCCGGACCCGGTACGGCGCGGCGCTTCAGGATTCAGGGATTCCGTGACAAGTGGGCGTGGACGCCCCGCGCGTGGACACAGGTTACGGAAGACACGGGAATCGGCGATCCGCACGGCGCAACAGCGGCAAAAGGCGCGGAATTCATCGACCTCGTCGTCGCCAGGATCGCGGAGTTCCTGGTGGAACTGGCCGCGGCGGACTCGAGCCAGTTGTACGAGTGAGCGCGCGGTCTGCATACCGGGTAATGGTTTCCTGACACAGCTCTCAATGACTCGGCCCGTAGCGCACGCGTGATCTGCCCGCGGCTCGCGTCATGCTTGCCGCGTTCTCGTGACAGTCGCATACTCCTGCAATGGCCGCGAGCGATCCCAAACACACCGCTGTCACGCGCCGGCAGAAGCGTCCAGGGAGCGCCAAGGCGCGCGCCGTGGCTGCGGCGGCTGTTGCGACGATCATCACCCTCGTTCTCGTCTTCATCGGATCACGCGGCTTCGCGGATTTCGATGCCGCGCTCATTGGGTACTTCGTGGCCACCGTGTTCGCCATCGCCGCGCTCACGTATCGCTACGCCCTCTGGATCGCGCGGCCGCCCACGGGGCATTATTTCCGCGCGGGTTGGGCCACGTTTCTCTCCTGGAAGAATTTCCGGCGCTACACCACGCTGGTGCCCAGAGCCCTCTGGACCGACATTTTCGGCCAGACGTTCATCCGCAAGCGGAGCACAGCGCGCTGGCTCACGCACCTGGCCATCTTCTGGGGCGTTGTGCTCTCGGTGCTCGTCACCGTACCGCTCACGTTCGGCTGGGTGCGGTTCACGCTCGTGCCGCCGGACCGGTACACGGCGTGGTTCTTCGGCTTTCCCGTGCTGACCTTCCCCATTCACGCGGGGATCGGCTTCGCGACGTTCCACGTGCTGGATTTCACCGCCGTGCTCCTCATCGCCGGCGTGACGGCCGCGATGTGGCGGCGCATTCGCGACACGGGGCTGCTCACCACGCAGCGGTTCGGCTTCGACCTGATGCCGCTCATCCTGCTCTTCGCCATCGCCATCACGGGGCTCGCGCTCACCGCGTCCTCCACGTGGTGGGGCGGCGCGTTCTACTGGTTCATCGCGCTGGTACACCAGGTGGTCGTCGTGCTCTGGCTCATCTCCCTGCCCTTCGGGAAGTTCTTCCACATCGTGGAGCGGCCGGCGAGCATTGGCGTCACGCTGTACCAGCAGGTGGCGCAGGACGTGGAATACTACGGGCATGAACCGCGGCCCGCGCCGCCGCTGCCGCCACGTCCCGTGACGCACTGCCGTCGCTGTGGAGTGGAAGCGCCGTCCGCGCTCTTCATCACCGACCTCGAGGGCGTGCTCGCCGACCTTGGCCAGCGCTACGATCTGGGTGCGGAACGGGGATTGCTGCAAGACTACTGTCCCACGTGCAAGCGCCTGCTGCGCGCCAATGCCTACTACGCGCTGCTCAAGCGCGATTTTCTCTGAGAGCGCGGCATGACGGTCAACAAGGATTTCTTCGACACGACCCGCGCGTTCAACTATGACTTCCAGTCGTCGGGGCCCACGCCCGCCGAGTGGACAGCGGCTACGCGCGCGGCGGAGCAGCTCGTGCCCACGCACTGCGCCTTCTGCGGCGTGCAGTGCGCGATGTACCTGCGCGTGAAGGACGGGCACGTGACTGGCGTCGAGCCGCGCGACTATCCGCACAACCGCGGGTCGCTCTGCCCCAAGGGCGTCGTCGCGTATCAGCAGGCCGATCACCCCGATCGCCTGCTCTACCCCATGATCCGGCGGAACGGCACGCTCGTGCGCGCGAGCTGGGATGAAGCGCTCGATCTCGTGGCGAATCGCTGGCGCGCGATCCAGGCGGAGCACGGCAAGGATGCCGTCGCCATCTACAGCGGCTCCTCCATGACGAACGAGAAGTGCTACCTCATGGGGAAGTTCGCGCGGGTGGCCCTCGGCACGCGCCACGTGGACTACAACGGCCGGCTGTGCATGTCCTCCGCGGCCGGCGCATACGAGCGGGCGTTCGGCCTGGACCGGTCGCCGGTGCCGATGCCGGACATCGCGCTGGCGGACACGATTCTCGTGGTCGGGAGCAACGTGGCCGAATGCTTCCCCGTGGCCATGCAGTGGATCTGGCGCGCCCGGGATCGCGGCGCGCGACTCATCGTCGTGGACCCGCGCGAAACGCCGGCCGCTCGCACGGCGGATCTATGGCTTCCCATACGGCCGGGCGGCGACGTCGCGCTGCTCACCGCCATGCTGCGCGTGATCATCGACGACGGGCTGGTGGACGAGTCCTATGTCCGCGACCGCACGAACGGCTGGGATGAGGTGCGGGCCGCCGTGATGCACATGTCCATGGAGGAGACGGTGCACGTGACGGGCATACCCGCGGCGCGCATCGTGGCGGCGGCGCGGCTGTACGGCCGGGCGGCCACGTCGCTCATCATGCACGCGCGCGGCATCGAGCACTCCACGCACGGCGTCGACAACTGCCTCGCGTGCATCAACCTCGCGCTGGCGCGCGGCCAGGTGGGCAGGCCCGGCGGTGGCACGATGATGCTCACGGGCCAGGGGAACGGACAGGGCGGCCGCGAGATGGGGCAGAAGGCGGCACAGCTTCCCGGCTACCGGCACATCGACAACATCGAGGATCGCCGCTACATCGCGAGCGTGTGGGGCGTGCCGGAACCGGAGCTGCCGGGGGTGGGCGCGGCCGCCACCGAGATGGTGCATCTCATGGCCGAAGGGCAGATCCGGAGTTGCATGGTGATGTGCTCCAATCTCATGGTGTCGCTCCCCGACAATGCCGTCGTCCAGCGCGCGCTCGAGCACCTCGATCTGCTCGTCGTCGTGGATTTCTTCATGAGCGAGACCGCGGAGCTGGCGGACGTCGTGCTGCCCTGCGCCGTATGGTGCGAAGATGAGGGCACCACGACCAATCTCGAAGGACGCGTGGTGAAACTGAATCGCGCGGCCGAACCGCCCGGCGAAGCCCGCCGCGACTGGGAGATCGCGTGTGATCTCGCGCGGCGGCTGGGACGCGGACAGTTCTTCCCGTTCCGGTCGGTGCGGGAAATCTGGAACGAGCTGCGCGTGGCCACACGCGGCGGCACCGCCGATTACTCAGGCATCACCTATGAGAAGATCGATGCGCAGGACGGCGTGTTCTGGCCCTGTCCGAGCGAGGACAGCCCGGGGACGCCGCGCCTGTTCACCGAACGCTTTCATCACCCGGACGGCCGGGCACGGATGATCCCGCTCACGTACCGGCCGCCGGCCGAAACGCCGGGCGGCGACTTCCCGTTCCGCCTCACCAGCGGGCGCGTGGTCTATCAGTATCTGAGCGGCAACCAGACGCGCCGCCTGGGTTTTCTCAACTCGCAGGCGCCGGAGCCGTGGGTGGAAATCCACCCGAACGCCGCCGATCCGCTGGGCGTGAAGACGCAGGACATCGTGCGCGTGCGCACCGCACGCGGCTCCATGGAACTGCGCGCGCTGGTCACGCCTACCATCCGCCCTGACACGCTCTTCATTCCCTTTCACTATGGGCATCGCCAGGCAGTGAACCAGCTCACCAATTCCGCGGTGGAACCCACGGTGAAGATTCCCGAGTTCAAGTGCTGCGCGGCATGCGTCGAGAAGGTGGACGCGCCCCCATCATCATCGCCCGCCGGAGCGACGGAGAATCTCACGCCGGGAAACGCGCCCGCGATGTTTCCCTATCAGGTGGGTCCCATGCCCGCGCGCAAGGACGGTCACTGATGGCACACAGGAGCGCGAGTCGATGCCGGTGAAGACCATGTTCGTGGATCCGTCGCGCTGCATTGGCTGTCGCGCGTGCGAGGCCGCCTGTCGCGAATGTGATTCGCACAAGGGCGAGAGCATGATCATGGTGGACCTGGTGGACCGCGCATGGAGCGTGGCCACGCAGCCCACGCTCTGCATGCACTGCGAGGACCCGGTGGCGCCCTGCGCGCAGGTCTGTCCCGCGCTCGCGATTCTCATCACGCCGGATGGCGTGGTGCAGCAGGCGGACCCCTCGCGCTGCATCGGATGCCGGAATTGCGTGTACGCGTGCCCGTTCGGCGTGCCCAAGTTCGACGTGGAAGCACGGCTCATGAAGAAGTGCAATCTGTGCTACGACCGCACGAGCCAGGATCTCAAGCCGTGGTGCGCGCAGGCGTGTCCCACCCAGGCCATCTGGTACGGGGACTACGAGGAATTCGTGAACGAGCGCCAGGGACGAGCGGTGAACGTGACGAGCTTCGGCGAGCAGACAGTGCGCACCAAGGTCTATCATGTCCTGCCTGACGGAACGGCACGACTGGACGTGGCGGCGCTCCTGCGCGACGAGAGCGCGCCCGCGTCGGAAACGACCGGATCGGGCGAGGAGGCATGGGTACTGTGACTGATCACGAGCGTCAAAGCCTGAGCAACCGCACGCGCGACGATCGCTGGCACGCGGAGTTTCCCTTCGAATGGGATGCCGATGAACTGGTGTCACGCCGCCAACTGCTGCGCTTGTCCGTGTGGGCTTCCGGCGCGCTGTTCGCCAGCACCGGCGTACTGGCGTTGCTGGGCTATTCGCGTGATCGCACGCGCGGCTCGCTGCGTGCCATCGTCAAGGCGTCGGATGTGGCCGTTGGCGACGTGCACTACTTCTCGTATCCCGGCCCGGATGATCACGCCATCCTGCTCCGCCTCACGCAGGATCGCTTCGTCGCGTACAGCGGCACGTGCACGCATCTGTCCTGCGCGGTGTACTGGGACGCCGCCCAGCGGAGACTGCTCTGTCCCTGTCACAAGGGGGTGTTCCACCCTGAAACGGGCGGTGTGCTCGCCGGCCCGCCGCCGCGACCGCTCCCGCGCATCGAGCTGAGCGAGGCGAACGGGATGCTTTATGCCGTGCAGGAGACGCCCGGATGAGCGCTCCACTCCGGAACGTGCCCGGCGATCCGCAACGCGGCATGCCGCAGAATCCGTCGCCCGGACAGACCGGCCTCGTGCTGCTCGGCATCAGCATGGGCATCCTGCTCATGTCGGTGCAGCTCTGGCTGCTCACGCTCGCGTTCAACCTGTATCTCTCGGGCAATCGACGCGGCACGCTCATCGCCGCGATCGTATCGGGGTGTGTGTTCCTCGGCGGCCTCGCCATGCTCGGCGTACTGCGCAGGACGCGGCGCATCCGATAGCGCACACATGACAGATCCGCACGATCCGGATCCCTCGCGAACGCCTCCACCCACCGGTCCCATCGGCGGTCAGCTCACGCACGTACTGCGCGGGCTGCTCGTGCGATTTCGGCTGACGACACTGGCGCGGCGATACGACTCGACGCTGGTGCTCGCCTCATTCAGCCTGATCAACGGATTCGTTTCGATCGCGCTCATGGCCACGGTGGCGGTGCTGAGCGGCGAGCCATTCATCTTTCCCTCACTCGGTCCGACGGCATTCCTCTTCTTCTACACGCCGCTGGCA
Organism: Gemmatimonadaceae bacterium; assembly: GCA_036278895.1. Classification (GTDB taxonomy): domain Bacteria; phylum Gemmatimonadota; class Gemmatimonadetes; order Gemmatimonadales; family Gemmatimonadaceae; genus JADGGM01. Next base: position 1,652 of record DASUKE010000022.1, on the reverse strand, counting down.
GCATCGGCGAGCCCGCGCAATGCGATCATCGGGCATCTGATTGGCGCGGTGGCCGGGTGGGTAAGCCTTGCGCTGTTCGGGCTGCTCGCGGCGGGGCCGGCGCTGAGCGCGGGGCTCAGCGCCGCGCATGTCGGGGCGGCAGCACTGTCGCTGGGTCTCACGAGCGGCCTGATGGTGCTGCTGAAGGCGCCGCATCCACCAGCGGGCGCGACGACGCTCATTGTGTCACTGGGAATCCTGCACACACCGGTGCAGCTCGCTGTCCTCGTGGCGGCGGTGGTGATCCTGGCGCTCCAGGCCATCGTGATCAATCGCCTGGCAGGGCTGCCGTATCCACTCTGGGCCGCGGCGCCGTCGCCGGCCGTGCAGGAAGGGGAGCGACGCTGAACACTCCGGTTCGCGTCCGCACCCGCGCTGTTCGGTGAACGTTTCAACTGAGGCGACCCGTGAAAAAAGCGGTGGACCAGGCGCAGGCCCGATCCACCGCCACTGCTGTAACGAACACGATCTCCTGTCAGATCACCACATCAGGACGATCGTCAACCGCTCATCCCGAACAAGCGGTCCGTGATCGGTGAGTCGCCGAGCAGGATTGCCGCACCCAGTGCGATCATCGAGATCAGGGCCAGGACGACGGGGTTGTGGCCTGTGAGCGCCAGAATGCCAAGCACGACGGCGCCAACGCCCATGAGCACTTCCGTGCCACTTGCGGCGTAGATCGCGTCGTGTTCGATCGGGCGCCCGGTTTCGGAAGCCTGCGACCGCACCAGCGATTCGAGCCGCATCATGGCACTGCTCGCCATGAGCAGCCCAGCACCCAGCACGATAGCGGCAACGCTCAGCAGATCCGCGGGAGTGACGCCGAGCAACGCCAGAATGCCGAGGACGATACCCGCGATGCCGGCGAGGACTTCCATCCCCATGCCGCTTCGGGCCGGGCGGCGCACACTGACCGGTTCACTGGCCAGTGCCCTGTTGTAGCGCGTCGCGATGATACTGCCGGCGCTGAGCAGGGTGACGCCGATGACGATGACTGCGATTCCCGCCAGCACGTCGGGGATGAGGCCGATGAGACCGAGAATCCCGAGTATGACCGCCGCTCCAGCGCCAATCGTCGCGGTGGTTGATCCGGTCGCCATGTCGTGCACCAGCGCACGTTCACCGTGCGTGGTATGGATTTGGGTACTCATACTTTTTCCCCCCTGACAAAGGCCCACTGCCACCGGAACACGGCAGCCAACACCTCCATGTGCGAGATATCGTGGCGAACTGGAACCTCGCCAGTTCCGGCAGACCGCGGGCGCCTCATGATTTCGTCATGAGGCATTCCGATTGACGGCCAGCCTGTTCACGGCCGCATGAGGTCCCGCCGATGGGCCGGCGGCGCTCATGCAACCGGCAGCGAGGTCCTGTCGCCGACCCGCCGCGCATGAGAACTTGCGCATATGGCGTACCGGCCAACACCGGGAATGGAAAGAATCGGTGGCGAATTGGGAGGATGAGGTTGGCAGTTCAGGGGCGGTCGTTGGTCGCTGGTAGCTGGGGATCAAGGGATCAATGGGGTCAGAGTCGATTGAAGTGCTGGCGGGAATCGGCAATCGGGAATGGGGAATCGTGGGAATGGGGAATGGGGAGGCCGATCCCCTGCTTTT
>DASUKE010000021.1:0-129790 GCA_036278895.1 Gemmatimonadaceae bacterium | reverse complement strand
CCGTCAACGTCGTCTTCCCATGATCCACATGCCCAATCGTCCCCACGTTCACATGCGGCTTCGTCCGCTCAAATTTCGCCTTGGCCATGACTGGTTGCTCGTTACTGGTTGCTGGTTGCTGGCTTAACTACGGTCGCTGGTCGCTGGTTGCTGGATCCACTACTACGGTCGCTGGTCGCGGGTCATTGGTCGCTGCTGCAACTACGGTCGCTGGTCGCTCGTCGCTGGTAACGACCAGCCACCAGCTACCAGCTACCAGCTACCATCTACCAGCTTCCACCCCAACGAGCTCGCGATCGGGATTGAACCGATGACCTCACCCTTACCAAGGGTGTGCTCTACCAACTGAGCTACGCGAGCACAAAAACAGGTACCGATCTCACCGGCACCCATGATCTCAAACTGCCGCCACGAGCGGGAGACGGGGCTCGAACCCGCGACATCAAGCTTGGAAGGCTTGCGCTCTACCAGCTGAGCTACTCCCGCAGAATTCCTCAGGGCCGGTGAAACCGATCGCAACTTCCGGATCACATCTCCCAGATGGTGGGGGAAGGATTCGAACCTTCGTAGGCTTTCGCCGGCAGATTTACAGTCTGCTCCCGTTGGCCGCTTGGGTACCCCACCTCCCCAATTCCATCCAGCCGCTGGTACCGAACGCCACGAATGCGCGCCCAATCCAGAGCTGACGGCGAGAATCGAACTCGCAACCGCCTGATTACAAATCAGGTGCTCTGCCAATTGAGCTACGTCAGCACACGGCCGTTTTTCGCGAGACATGCAGCATAACCAGCAGAAAATCGAGAGTCAAGGCCACGCAGTTGACGTATGTCGTGCTATCGCATTCGCTTCCAGCGTGTCCCCTGGGGCGTGTCTTCGATGCTGATCCCGCGTTCCTCGAGCTCGCCGCGAATCGCGTCCGCTGCCGCAAAATCGCGCCGGCTGCGGGCGTCGCGCCGGGCCTGGATGCGCTCCTCCACCCAGAGGTCCAGCGCACGATCCAGCTCGGGCGCATCAGGCACGATATCGAGCACCCCATTCACCAGTTGGAACGCGTCGCGCGCACGGACGAGGAAGCCCTGCCGCGCCGCGGCATCGGCCGCATCGACGGGCGCACTCGCGCTGGCTTCCCTGCGGTCCAGTTCCGCGTTCGCCGCGCGAATGAACTCGAACAGCGCCGCCATGGCCTCCGGCGCGTTCAGATCATCAAACAGCGCGGCCCGGGCGTTGCGCTCGAGCTCGTCAGCGGCGAGGGCCAGCGCCGAGGTGCCCTGCGCGGCGTCGGCTCTCATCAGTCGCTCGGCGAACGCCGCGATACGCCGCACGGCCGCCTGCGACCCCTCCAGTCCTTCCTCCGTGAGATTCAACTGCTTGCGATAGTGCACGGAGTACACGAAATGCCGAATCGCAGCGGCCGAGATGCCGGCCGCCCGAAGGTCCTGCACATTGGACACATTGCCCACCCGCTTCGCCATCTTCACGCCTTCGGTGAGCAGGAACTCGCCGTGGCACCAGAAGCGTGAGAGCGGCGCGCCGCTCGACCCTTCCGACTGCGCGATTTCGTCTTCGTGATGCGGAAAAATGAGATCCACCCCACCGGCATGAATATCGAGCGTGTCCCCCAGATATCGTCGGGCCATGGCCGAGCATTCGAGATGCCAGCCAGGGCGACCCCGTCCCCAGGGAGAGTCCCACGCCGCACCGGTGCGCTCGTCCTCGGGCTTGGCAGCCTTCCAGAGGGCGAAGTCGCGCACGTCCTCCTTGTTGTAGTCATCCGCCGCGACGCGCGCGCCCGCGCGAATGTCGCGCGTGTCCAGCCGGGAGAGCTTGCCGTATCCCGGAAAGCGCGCGATGGCGAAGTACACCGAACCATCTTCCGCCTGGTAGGCCAGCCCCTTCTGCATGAGCTGGTCAACGAGCGCGATCATCTCGGCAATGTGTGCCGTGGCTGCCGGGTACACCTCGGCACGCGGGATACGCAGGAACTCGCGGTCACGGTGAAAGATTTCGGTGGCGGGCGCGGTAATGTCGCCAATGGTGACGCCGCGTTCGCTGGCGCGCGCAATGATCTTGTCGTCCACGTCGGTCAGGTTCATCACCTGCACGACGTCCCAGCCATACAGCCGCAGACTGCGGCGGAGGAGGTCCTCGAAGAGAAACGTGCGGAAATTCCCGAGGTGCGCGGGGTTGTACACCGTTGGTCCGCACGTGTACATCCGAACAGTTCGGTGATCGGCGGGAGCGAACGGCTCGACGCGGCGGGTGAGTGTGTTGTAGAGACGAAATTCAGTCATGCCGCGGGGTCGGAGAGACCGCGCTTCTGCGGGCGCGCGCCTGGAGGCGTGAAGCTAGGCGCATGGGCTGGTACGGTCAACGGAGGGAGCATGTCTCGAGCATTCGTGAACGAGGACGCCGGCGGAGCAGATCGGCCCCACCGGCGGTTCGATCTGCCGCCGCGTGACGATCCGGGGTTCGATGAGGCGGCGGCGGCGGCGTTGCTGGACGCGTCACTCGAGGGCGACACGGAGAGCGCGGAACTGGCCACGGGCTACTACTGGGGCGAGGGCAAGCTGCGGTCGTATGTGACACGACTGCTGGAGCGTGCACGGGCGGCCGGCGACGAACGCATGGCGGGTGCCGCCGAGCGATACTTGCGATGAAGGAGGACGAGCGCGCCGGAGACGAGCGCATAGGTGCGATGCGCCCGGGCAGTGGCGATGCCGGCTCGCCTGGCGGAAAACAGGATCGCGCCGCCGCGATCGAGGAGCTCCGCCAGCGGCTGCCCCGGAAGCACCCACTCGACGTCGTCGAGCAGCGTGAGGCGCGACGACCGGTGTGTGTCGATGGCATTTGCGCCGGCGAGCACGGGTAGTGATCCAGGCGGGCCGGCCGCCGGTTCGAGGCCGGCCGCACCGGAAATGACGCGATCGACGCGTCCCAGATCGGGGCGCAACTGTCCCGCGGCGCAGCGCAAAAGGGTGGTCTTGCCGCTGCCGGGGGCGCCGACGATCGCGATGACCTCACCCGGTGCGACCCGAAGGCTCACCCCATGCAACACGCGCACGCGCGCGGAACAGCCCGGAATGCCGGCACGAAACTCCTTGTGCACGCCATCCATGCGCAATGCCGGAACCGGGAACGCCGCCGGAGCGCACGGCAGCGCCACGGACGATGAGAACATGGATCCTCCGCGAAGATGGTGACGCGGTGAATCTGTCCCGGTGGCCGGGCACTGGCGTCATCGCCATCGCGCCGACGGGAGCGGAAAAATGCGGACGCGAGTGATTGGGCCGGCGGAGGCCGAGGGTTACCCCGGCGTCTTCCTGTGTCGTCCCGCGTGAAACGCCGCGATCGCGTCCGCGATCGGCGCGGGATCGAACCGCACGGGGTCCGTCGTGGGCAGGCCGGTTTCGGCACAGGCGCGCGCGATGGCGTCGCGGGCGGCCTGTTCCGGGAGATCGAACGTGTTGAGCGAGACGGCGATCACCGGCGCGGGGCGCAGCACGGCGAGGACGGTTTCGTGCAGCCGGATCGCGTCACGGAGCGAAGGTATGGGAACCCATGGATTGTTGTTCACGGTGGTGCGGGACGGCTGGCCGCACATGACCATGGCGTGGGGTAGCGAGCCGTGGAGCAGCCCGAGCGACACACCCGAGTATCCCGGATGGATGAGGGAGCCCTGCCCCTCCACCAGGACGATGTCGGCGCCCTCGGCGGCCTGGAGCACGAGCTGTTCCGTGGCGCCGGCGATGAAGTCGGCGATCACCGAATCGACGGCGATGCCCCACCCCTCGATGAGAATGCCGGTCTGGCCCGTGCCCGCGAAGCGGATGGCGTGCCCACGCGCGCGCAGCGCATCCCGCACCTGCAGCGCGGCTGTCATCTTGCCGATGTTGCAGTCCGTGCCCACGGTGAGGACCACGGTCGCCTCCACATCGCGAACGCGGCCCGTGGCGACCGGCAGATCGGCCGGCGCCTTTCGCAGATCGTGCACGGTGACGCCGCGGCGTGCGGCGTGCGCGGCGAACTCCGCGTCGTCGCCAATGAACGTGTGCAGGCCGCTCCAGATGTCGAGACCGGCATCAATGGCCGCCAGCACCATGGCGCGCCATTCCGGAGGCAACTGGCCCCCCTGGGGCGCAACGCCGATCAGCAGGGCGTTCGGCTGCAGGCGAAGACCAGAATCGACGGATGCCACCACCGGAATCGCGCCGCCGAAGCCGAGGACGTCCTGTGCCGTCTTGCCGGCGAGTTCGGAGTCGATCACGCCCACGACGTTGTCGGGCGTGTAGCGAATGCACGAATTTGCGGTCTTGGATGTCAATGGGCCGAATCGGCCTTCGGCGAGAATCAGATATCGGGGGGAGGACATTCAGGCTCGGGTGTGGATCGGACAGGTCACATGCAGCGGGTCACATTCAGAAGGGTCAGACCCTGATCCTCGGGGTCTGACCCTTGAAACGTCGCAAAACCCGCCTTCACTTCTTCGATTCGTCTTTTGTGGTCGGTTCCTCGATTTCCGCGTGCACGGTTTCCTCGCCCGCACCCAGCTGCTTGTTGGGCTGCTGATTTCCGGCGGACAGGATACCCATTTTCTGCTTGAGCGCCAGGAGCTGCATGTCGGCGCTCGCCCCGCTCGCGCCCTTTTCCAGGACCTTGAAGTCACGCTGCAGGCGGTCACCGGTGAATTCCTCTTCGATTTCGGCGTTGGCCAGCAGCCGGCGCTCGTTGTCCTCGATGCGCGTCTCCATGCGCGAGAACGCCTCGAACGCCGACGTCTCCGACATCGACGACATCGTCTCCTGAATGCGCTTCTGCGCTTCGGCCCGCTTCTGCCGCGCGATCAGCAGATTCTTCTTGCGCTTGGCTTCCTCGATCTTGTCGTTGAGGTCGCGCAGCGAGTTCTTGAGCTTCTCGGTTTCGGCCTGATGATTCTGCCACGTGGCCTCGAGCTGCTGGCCATGGCTGGAGTGCTCATTGAAGCGGATGAGCGCCTGCTTGGCGAGATCGTCGCGCCCTTCCTGGACGGCAAGGACGGCGCGTTTCTCCCAGTCCTGCGCCGCCTTGTACTCCGCGTCCACCTGGTCGTGCAGACGCCGCTCGTCGGCGATCGCGGCGGCCACCTGCTGCTTGGCCTTGGCGAGTTGCGAGCGCATGTCGGCGATGATCTGCACGAGCATCTTCTCGGGATTTTCCGCCGAGGAGATGAGATCGTTGATGTTCGACTTGATCAGCGATGAGAGTCGATCGAAGATACCCATGGCTTACTGTGCCTCGCGGTACGGGGCGAGCTCGCGGAGATGCGACGCCAGCGCGAGCGTCATCGATTCATACGCGGCGAGGAATTCGTCATAGTCGAGGTGCTCGAGCTCGAGCGCCTCGGTGAGGACGATCGCGTCGCCTTCAATGCCATACGATCCGTGCACAAGCTCGCTCGCGTTCAACTGAAGCAGGCGGCGCGACAGCGTGGCAAGTGCGCGCTCGTCCCGCGGAATGTCCATCACCTTGAGCCGCAGAAGGACGACCGGCGGCGAATAGTGAACGACGACGTCCGCGTCCAGCTCGCCGCCCGGGCGCACGATCCACATGCCGCCCTCGATTTCCCGGTAGTTCGCGCCATCAACGGCGAGTCGGTCGAGAAATCCCTCGATGTCTTCTTTGGTAACCATGACGCATCCTGGCAAGGAGTCGTGCTGCCCTATCGCTCTACTGCCTGTGCCACGCGACCTCACGATCTGCCGCGCACTCACCACTCGTCTCTACGGCCCCGGCACGGGGCTGGTTTCGCGCGCGGACGCGACTCCGGCAACGGGGCGCGTCCCGAAAAGATAGCTGCCGCTCGGACAGGGGAATAGGCAGCGGGGCGCGGGAACGCGCCACGCGGTGCGGCGCTCAGGCCGCGCCGGAGATCGTTCTTGGCGTCGTGCCAAGCAGGCGCCGGAGGTACGGTGCGGTGTGCGACCCCTCGGCTCGGGCGACATCTTCCGGCGTGCCCTCCGCGACAATGCGGCCGCCGCGCGCGCCGCCTTCCGGACCCAGGTCGATGATCCAGTCGGCCGTCTTGATCACGTCCAGATTGTGCTCGATCACCAGCACCGTGTTCCCCTTGTCCACGAGTCGGTGCAGGACGCGGAGCAGCAGCCGCACGTCCTCGAAGTGCAGGCCCGTCGTCGGCTCATCCAGGATGTACAGCGTGCGGCCCGTGTCGCGCCGGGACAATTCCGTGGCGAGCTTCACGCGCTGTGCCTCGCCGCCGGACAGTGTGGTGGCACTCTGTCCCAGGTGGATGTAGCCGAGTCCCACGTCCACCAGCGTCTCGAGCTTCTGCCGCACGCGCGGCTGGTTCTCGAAGAACGCGCAGGCGTCCTCGACGGTCATGTCGAGCACGTCCGCGATGTTCGCGCCGCGGAACCGCACCTCGAGTGTCTCGCGATTGTAGCGCTTGCCCTTGCATACCTCGCACGGCACGTACACATCGGGCAGGAAGTGCATCTCGATCTTCACCAGCCCGTCGCCCTGGCACGCCTCGCAGCGCCCGCCTTTCACATTGAAGGAGAAGCGTCCCGGCCCGTAGCCCCGGATCTTGGCATCGGGCAGCTCCGCGAACAGCTCGCGAATCGGCGTGAAGAGACCGGTGTACGTGGCGGGGTTGGAGCGCGGCGTGCGGCCGATGGGACTCTGGTCAATGTCAATGACCTTGTCGATGTGTTCGAGACCCAGGATGCGGGAGTGCTCGCCCGGAATGACGCGAGCGCGATGGAAGTGGCGCGAGAGCGCCTGATGCAGCACGTCCTCCACCAGCGTGGATTTGCCGGAGCCCGACACGCCGGTGACGGCGACGAACAGGCCAAGCGGAATGTCCACATCCAGATTCGCGAGATTGTGGGCGCGCGCGCCCTCCACGCGCAGCACGCGCCCCGGCAGCCGCGGCCGCCGCTCTGCGGGGATGTCGATCCGCAACGCTCCGCTCAGGTACTTCCCCGTGAGTGAATCCGCGTCGCGAACGATTTCGTCCACGGTGCCGGCGGCCACCACGAGCCCCCCGTGCCGCCCGGCGCCGGGGCCCAGATCAATCAGGTGGTCCGCCTCGCGCATGGTCTCCTCGTCGTGCTCCACGACGATGACCGTGTTCCCGAGATCGCGCAGTTGGCGAAGCGTGGCAAGCAGTCGCGCGTTGTCGCGCTGGTGCAGGCCAATGGACGGCTCGTCGAGAATGTAGAGCACGCCCACGAGGCGTGAGCCGATTTGCGTGGCCAGGCGAATGCGTTGCGCCTCGCCGCCGGACAGCGATTCCGCCGCGCGGCCCAGCGTGAGGTAGTCGAGTCCCACATCCGCAAGGAAGCGGAGCCGCTCGCGCACTTCCTTCAGAATGGGTCCGGCAATGGCGGCATCCAATCCCGGCCGGCCGTTGCCACGGAGCGCGAGCCCCTCGACGAAACGCAGTGCGTCGGTGACGGACAGCTCCACGACGTCGCCGATGTTGCGCTCGCCTATGGTGACGGCCAGCGACTCCGGCTTGAGACGGCGGCCGCCGCAGACGCGGCAGGGTGCCTCCGTCATGTACTCGCTCAGTTCGGCGCGTACGCCATCGGACGACGTCTCGTCGTAGCGGCGCTGCACGTTGGCGAGCACACCCTCCCAGGCCGACTGATAATCGCCCTTGAACGAGCCCTGCTCGATGTGAAAGCTGCTCTTGCGGCCGCCGGTTCCGTACAGGATCACGTCGCGAACGCGCTGCGGCAGCTCGCCCCACGGGGTGTTCAGATCGAACTTGTATTGTTTTGCCAGCGTGGGCAGGATCGACTTGCGGAGATGCCCCGTGGGTTCCCCCCAGGGGAGCACGACCCCTTCGAGAATCGAGATGCGCGGATCGCCCAGCATGAGCGCCTCGTTCGGCTCGCGCCGGGTGCCCAGTCCTCCACACTCGGAGCATGCGCCGAAGGGCGAGTTGAAGGAGAACTGACGCGGCTCGAGTTCCGGTAGTGAGATGCCGCACTCCGGGCAGCCATAGCGCTCCGAAAAAATGTGACTGCCGGACGGGTGCGCTTCTCCGCCCTGGCGGACGACCTCGACGAGCCCGTCGCCCAGCTTGAGCGCGGTTTCCAGCGAGTCCGTGAGGCGGCCACGATCCTCTGTGCGCACGACGAGCCGGTCCACAATGACCGCGATGCTGTGATTCGTGGAGCGCGCCAGCTTGGGTGGCGACGCGAGCTCAATGACCTTTCCGTCCACGATGGCGCGGACGAATCCCTGGCGGCGCGCGCCTTCGAGCAGGTCGCGAAATTCGCCCTTCCGCCCCCGCACGAGTGGCGCCAGGATTTCGAGCCGGGTGCCCGCGGGCCACGTCAGAATCGTGTCGGCGATCTGGCCGGCGCTCTGTCGTTGCACCGGGCGTCCGCACTTCGGGCAGTGTGGCGTGCCGGCGCGCGCATAGAGCAGTCGCAGATAGTCGTAGATCTCCGTGACCGTCCCGACCGTGGAGCGCGGGTTGTGGCCGGCCGTTTTCTGCTGAATGGAGATCGCGGGCGAGAGCCCCTCGATGGCGTCCACGTCGGGCTTTTCCATGAGCCCGAGAAACTGCCGGGCGTACGCCGAGAGCGACTCGACATAGCGGCGCTGGCCTTCCGCGTAAATGGTGTCGAAGGCGAGCGACGATTTGCCGGATCCGGACAGCCCCGTGATCACGGTGAGCCGGTCGCGGGGAATTTCGACATCAATGTCGCGGAGATTGTGCTCGCGCGCGCCGCGGACGATGAGCTTCTCTTCGGGCATAGCCTGTGTAAACTGACTGCCGTGCACCGCCAAGACAAGCGGGCGCATGCCGAGGCTTGCGCAGCACGGGCTTGATCGTCCTCATGCCGGGTACTCTCTCGAATTTTCTTCCTCCGACATGTCGCGTACGGTCGCTTTCCTCGAATTCGCCATGGTGTCCCCCGGTGCCGCGTTGCGCGCCCCGACGCCACCGGCGCCGCCCGCATGAGCCGCCGCGCACTGCTGGGAACGGGCATCGTGACACTCTGGCTGGGCGGGATGGGCGTGCTCGCGCACCGTGCCATCTTCACTGGACAGCGGGACCGGCTGGCACGCGCCGCGCTCTTCCTCGCGCCGGGCGCGAATTACTACGAAATCAGCAATGGGAGCGACCAGATCGGCTTCGCCACGTCCACCATCGATACATCCGCCATTGGCGTGTCGATCACCGATCGCGTCATTGCGCGCATTGGCTCCGACAGCGAGGCGCGACACGTCGCGGCGCGCTCCGCCGTGCAGCTCACACGCGCGCTGCGGCTCAGGCACTTTGCCTATCAGCTCGGCGAAGACGTGGGACCGTACGTGCTGTGGGGCACGGTGAGCGGCGACACCCTGCTCACCCTGGTCACCCGCTCCGGCGACGTTCCGCCAGACACGCAGCGCGTGCACCTGAGCGAGCCGCTGCTCCTCCCGACCATGGTCCCGCTGGCGATCGCGCTCGGCGACCGGCCGAAAGTCGGCGCCAGCTACACGTACCAGGTGTTCGATCCCATTCGCGCGGCACTGAGCCGCATGACCGTGCACATCCGCGCCGAGTCGCTGTTCGTCGTGCCGGACAGCGCACGCGAGGACAGCACGACCGCGCGCTGGCTCCCGGCGCATCAGGACACCGTGCGGGCGTGGCGCCTCGAACAGGACGGCGGGCGCCTGCTCACCGGATGGGTGGACGAGAGCGGGCGCATGGTGCAGGCCGCGCCGCTTCCGGGATTCGTCATGCGCCGTTCCGCCTACGAGATTGCCGTACTGAACTGGTCCAATCGCACCGCAGGGCTGTCGCCCGCACACGCCCAGCGGACCTCTCACTAACACGCCATGATCCGCCTCAGCGCACTTACCAAGCGGTACGGACCGTTCACGGCGGTCAATGCCATCGATCTCGCGGTGCCTCGCGGCGAACTCTTCGGCTTTCTCGGACCCAACGGGGCGGGCAAGACGACCACCCTGCGAATGATCGCCGGGATTCTGCGACCCACGAGCGGGTCCGTTCTCATTGACGGCACGGACATCGTGGCGCGGCCGGCGGAAGCCAAGGCGAAGCTCGGCTACATTCCGGACCGGCCGTTCATCTATGAGAAGCTCACCGGCGCGGAATTCCTGCGCTTCGTGTCCGGATTGTATGGCCAGTCCGGATCGGTCATCGAGAAGCGCATGGACGAGCTGCTCGCGCTGTTCGACCTGCGCGACTGGAAGCAGGAGCTGGTGGAGAGCTACAGTCACGGCATGCGGCAGAAGCTGATCATCGCGAGCGCGTTTCTGCACAAGCCCGACGTCATCGTGGTGGACGAGCCGATGGTGGGGCTCGATCCCAAGGCGGCTCGGATCCTCAAGGATCTCTTTCGCGAGTACACGCGGCGTGGCCACACCATCATGATGTCCACGCACACGCTGGAGGTGGCCGAGAGCGTGTGCGACCGGATCGCCATCATTCAGGGCGGCAGCATCCGGGCCTGCGGGACGCTGGATGAGCTCTACGCCACGGCGCCGGCCGACGGACAGGGGCTGGAGTCATTCTTCCTGCGGCTCACCGGGCAGAATCCGGCGCGGGAGCTGGTGGAGGTCCTGAATGCCTGACGATCCGGCGCGCGCACCGGACGGGGAGCACGGAGCGACCGGCACGGTGAACAGCGCGTCGCTGCTTCACCTGCTGCGCCCCAAGCTGCAGTCCATGCGCAATCGCGCGCGGACCGTTGGCCGGCAGTCCCTGTGGCACTGGTCGCTGCTCGCTGCGGTCGGCGTGCTGTTTTGGGGGTTCGGGACGGTGATGCTCGTGCGCGTGCTTGGCTACTTCGAGCGCACACCGGAGATCGGCGTGCTGCTCGCGGGCAAGCTGCTCGGGCTCATCTTCCTGAGCTTCTTCGCCATTCTGCTGCTGTCGAACATCATCACGGCGCTGTCGAGCTTTTTTCTGGCGCGCGATCTGGACATGTGCGTGTGCGCGCCGGTGGATTGGCTCACGCACTACGGCGCGCGGCTCATCGAAACGCTCGTCCACTCGAGCTGGATGGTCGTGCTGATGGGCGTGCCGATCCTGGCGGCGTACGGATTCGTGTACAAGGGCGGCCTGCTCTGGCCGCTGGTGGCGCTCGCCACGATGATTCCGTATTTCGTGATCCCGGCCGTGCTCGGGACGGCGTTCACACTGCTGCTGGTGCACGTCTTCCCGGCGCGCCGCACGCGCGATCTGCTCAGCGTGGTGGCCGTCCTGTCCGCGGCCGGGCTGGTGCTGCTGCTGCGGCTCATGCGTCCCGAGCGACTGGCGCGACCGGAGGGGATGCGCTCCCTCATGGATTTCATCGCGTTGCTGCGCATGCCCACCTCACCGTACCTGCCGAGCGAGTGGGCGCAGAACGGACTCATGGGCTATCTCACGGGCGAGCTCTCCGCGCTGCCCTTCTATCTGCTGTGGACGACGGCGGCTGCGCTGGTCGTGCTGGGCGCCGGCTTGCAGCGCGCGCTCTATGCCGCGGCCTTCAGCAAGGCACAGGAGGGCGCACGAAATGTCACGAAACGCGGGCTGCTTTCACGAGCGGGAGACGCGGTGTTCATGCCGTTCGGCGTCCTGCGCCGGGAGCTGATTCTCAAGGAAATCCGGATGTTCTTCCGCGATCCGACGCAGTGGTCTCAGCTCATTCTGCTGGCCGTGCTCGTGGTCGTCTACGTCTTCAATGTGCGGTTTCTGCCGTCCGCCGCGAGCGACGGCGTGTCGTTCTACCTGGTGAACGTCATCCCCTTCCTGAACCTGGGTCTCGCCGGATTCGTGCTCGCCTCCATCGCCGCCCGTTTCATCTTTCCGGCCGTGAGCATGGAGGGCCGCACGCTCTGGCTGCTGCGATCGAGTCCCCTCCCGATGCGCCAACTGCTGTGGTCCAAGTACTGGACCGGAACGCTGCCGCTGCTGGTGCTCGCCCTGTGCATCGTGGGAGTGACTGACGCGCTGCTGGGCGTGAGTGCGTTCATCTTCGCGCTCTCCATCTTCACCATCACGTTCATGTCGCTGGCGCTGGCGGCGCTGGCGCTCGGACTCGGCGCGGTCTATCCCCGGTACGAGGCCGAGAGCGCGGCGCAGATACCCACGAGCTTTGGCGGCCTGGTGTACATGCTGGCCTCGGCGCTGTTCATCGGCGCCATCGTGCTGCTCGAGGCCCGGCCGGTGCACAGCTATCTGAGCGCACGGGCGCTCGGCACGCCCCGGGAGCCAACGGCAATGGCCATCTCGTTCGGGATCGCGCTGGTGCTGTCGCTGGCGGTCACGTTCGTGCCGCTCGAGGTGGCGGTGCGGCGGATGGAAGCGGCGGGAGAATAGGAGACAAACCGGGCACGACAGAGCGGGGCAGCTCCAGACGGGCTGCCCCGCTCTGTCGTGCCATGTTGACAAAGGTTCCTCGAAGCATTAGGACATATCCGGCCGAATTCCCCCCACTGGCCATGCGTCTCAACCCCACCCTTCAGGAGACGTGCATGACACACGTACGGTCCGCACTGGGTCCGCTCCTGGTGTTGCTCTGGATCACACCACTTTCCGCTCAGTCACCAGGTGGCACGGTCCGTGGCCGCGTCACGGACGGCACGACACAACAGCCGCTCGCCGGCGTTACCATCACGATCGGAACTCGAGGGACGCTCACGGAGAATGACGGCGCGTACGTCATCTCCGGCGTGCCGGCCGGCGCCGACACGGTGCGCGCCCGCATGCTGGGCTACGCACCCGCCACACAAGCCGTCACCATCACCGACGGCGGCAGTGCCACGGCCAACTTCGCGCTCACGCAGCGGGCCGTCAGTCTGTCGCAGGTCGTGGTCGTGGGCTACGGGCATCAGCGAGCGGGCGACATCGCTGGCGCCGTGAAGCAGGTCAACTCGGACGAGTTCAATACCGGAACGGTCGTCAGCCCACAGATGCTCATTCAGAGCAAGGTTGCCGGCGTACAGGTGGTGGACAACAACGAGCCGGGCGGGAGCATCTCCATTCGCATCCGGGGCGCGACGTCCGTCAACGCCAGCAGCGAGCCACTATACGTGATCGATGGCATGCCGGTCAGCGCCGGCTCCGGCGGTGGCCTCTCGGCGGGCCGCGATCCGCTCAACTTCCTCAATCCCGAAGACATCGAGAGCATCACGGTGCTCAAGGACGCCTCGGCCGCGGCCATCTACGGCGCCAATGCCGCAAATGGCGTCGTGCTGATCAAGACGAAGTCCGGCTCGGGTGGACCGCACATTCAGTATTCCGGCAGCGTCGCGGCCTCCTCCGTCACGCGTTTGCCACAGGTGCTGAACGCCACGCAGTTCCGCAACGCCGTGCAGCAGTACGCGCCGGGCAGCGTCGGCCAGCTCGGCGACGCGAACACCAACTGGTTCGATCTCGTGGATCGCACCGGATGGGGACAGGAGCATAATGTGGTGGTTTCCGGTGCCGGACAGTCCAACGACTACCGGATTGCCGTGGGGTATCTCAATCAGGACGGGATCATTCGCGGCACCAATACGCAGCGCGTGTCGCTGGGTGTGAACTACAACCAGCGGTTGCTCAAGGATCGGCTCGAAGTCCACACCAACCTGAAGGGTTCGCGCTCGCTCGACGCGTTCGCGCCAGGCGGCGTGCTGTCGAACGCGGCGCAAATGGGGCCCACCCAGCCGGTCTTCGACCCTACGTCGACGACGGGCTTCTACGAGTGGCCCGGGAATTCCATCCAGTCCGCGGACAATCCGGTCGCCATCATGAATCTGGCGTCGTCGGGCGGCCGGACGTATCGCAGCGTCGGGAACGCGCAGGCGCAGTACCACCTTCCCTTCATCGAGGGGCTGAGCGCCAACATCAACCTGGGCTACGACGCCACCAGCGTCTCTCAGGAAACCTTCACGCCGAGCGTGCTGCACAGCGAGACCAAGTCAGGCGAGAAGGGGTACGACTACCGGCAGGATCCGAGTCAGTTGAACACGGTGCTCGACACGTACCTGGATTATGATGCGCCGCTCCACCTGGCACCCGGCCAGATCAACGTGACCGCCGGCTATTCGTACTCCAAGTCGCACGCCGAGTATCCCTCGTACACCGCTACAAACCTCTCGACCGATCTGCTCAAGACCAACGGGTTTTCGACGGCGCAGAACGTATCGAACTTCCTCGACGTCGAGAACAGCCTGCTGATCTCCTTCTTCGGCCGACTGAACTACAATCTCAATGACCGGTACCTCGTGGCCGCGAGCGTGCGCCGCGATGGCTCGTCGCGCTTCGGGCCGGCGAATGCGTGGGGTGTGTTCCCCTCCGTCGCCGTGGCCTGGCGCATCTCGCAGGAGCCGTTCCTGCGCGACATTTCGGCGCTCTCCGACCTGAAACTTCGCGCGTCATGGGCCAAGACGGGAAACCAGGCCTTTGCCAACTACCAGCAGTACTCGGCGTTTCTCGTGGGCAACTCGCAGGCCCAGGTACAGTTCGGCAACCAGTTCGTGAACACGATCCGTCCCAGCGCGGTGGACCCCGACATCAAGTGGGAGGCGACGCGCTCCTGGAACGTCGGCCTGGACTATGGATTCCTCAATCAGCGGTTCAGCGGGTCCATTGACTGGTACAGGAAGAACACCAGCGACCTGATCTTCACCGTTCCCATCGCGGCCGGCACGAACTTCTCGAATTTCCTGACGACCAACATCGGGAGCATGAAGAATGACGGCGTGGAGTTCAGCCTGAGTGCGCGCGTCCTTGACGCCGGCAAGAACCGGCTGGGCTGGACTGCCGACGTGAACGCGTCGCATAACACGAACGAACTCACGAGCATCAACCCGTTCGCCGGTTCGGCGCAGCAGATTCTTACCGGACTGGTTGCCGGCGGCGTCGGCACCTTCATCCAGGTGCTCGAACCGGGCCAGCCGATCAACTCGTTCTTCGTCTATCAGCAGCAGTACGCGAACGGGAAGCCGACCGAAGGCAGCTATGCCGATCTCAACAAGGATGGCATTACGAACGTGGCCGATCGCCGGGCGTTCCACGATCCGGCGCCGAAATGGATCTTCGGGCAATCCTCGTACTTCTCGTACAACAAGTTCGACCTGAGCTACACGCTCCGCGCCTATCTGGGCAACTACGTCTACAACAACGTGGCGTCGAATCTCGGGAGTTATCAGGAACTGCAGCGCGGCTCACCGTACAACCTGAGCACGTCCGTGCTGCAGACAGGCTTCACGACTCCGCAATACCTGTCGGACTACTACGTGGAGAAAGCGGCCTTCCTGCGTCTCGACAACGTGACGCTGGGCTACGGATTCAAGTACGACAACCAGCCGATGCGCCTCTCGCTCACGATGCAGAATGCATTCACGCTCACCGGATACGATGGTGTGGATCCAACCGCCGGACTGAACGGCCTCGACAACAACATCTATCCACGCTCCCGTACCGTGACGCTGGGACTGAGCGTCCAGTTCTGAGCCGACCATCATGCATACGACTACTCCAAACAGGACGGAGTCATGACATCCCATAAGTGGAAGGCACTCGGACTGGCCGCCGCGTTCGTGACCCTGGGCCTCATGGCCTGCACGGACACGACCGTGGAGCCGACGAGCACCATCACCGAGACCAATATCTTCAACGATCCGAATTCCTACGTGGAATTCCTGGCGAAGATCTACGCCGGTCTTGCGGTGAGCGGTCAGCAGGGGCCCGCCGGCCAGCCCGATATTCAGGGCATCGACGAGGGATTCTCCCAGTATCTGCGGTTGCTCTGGGAGGCGCAGGAGTTGCCTACCGATGAGGCGGTGATTGCCTGGAACGACGTGGGGTTGCCGGAGATGAACACGCAGCTCTGGGCCGCATCGAACACGTTCGTCGTCTCCATGTACTACCGGATCTACTTCCAGGTGAGCATGGTGAACGAGTTCCTGCGGCAGACCACGGATGACAAGCTGGCCGCGCGCGGGGTAAGCGATGAGCTGAAGGCGCAGATCCAGACGTATCGCGCGGAAGCCCGATTCCTGCGCGCGTTGAGCTACTGGCACGGGATCGACTTCTTCGGAAACATTCCACTCGTCACCGAGAATGATCCCGTGGGATCCACCCCGCCCAAGCAGTCCACGCGCACGGATGTCTACAACTACATCGTGAGCGAACTCACGGCCATCCGGGGCGACCTTCCCCAACCCGGCCCCGACACCTACGGGCGCGCCACCGGACCCGCGGCGGACATGCTCCTTGCCGAACTGTATCTGAACGCCGGCGTCTACACCGGCACGCCGGACTACGCCGACGCCCTCACGTCAGCGGAAGCGGTGATCAACTCGGGAGCGTACAGTCTGGATCCCAACTATCAGCACATGTTCATGGCCGACAACAATACGTCGCCCGAAATCATCTTCGCCATCACGCAGGATGGAACCCGGACGCAGACGTACGGCGGCGTGACGTTCCTGGTCCACGCCGAAGTTGGCGGCACCATGAACGCGGGCACCTACGGCATCGACGGGGGATGGTACGGGTTGCGGTTGAAGCCCGAGGCATATCAACGGTTCGCGTCCGGTGACCATCGTTCCTCGTATTTCTACAGCAATGGTCAGACGGTTGATATTTCCAGCATCCCGAACTTCAACGACGGCATCGCGGCACCCAAGTTCCGCAATGTGACCTCGACGGGCCAGGCCGGCTCGAATCCAACGTTCGTGGACACGGACTTCCCCGTATTCCGGCTTGGCGGGGCATACCTGATCTACGCGGAAGCGGTCCTGCGCGGCGGCGGCGGCACCAGGGCGCAGGCGCTGGCCTACGTGAACGCATTGCGTGAGCGCGCCTATGGCAATACATCCGGCGACATCACCGACGCGCAGCTGACACTGCCCTTCATTCTCGATGAGCGCGGCCGCGAACTGCTGTGGGAGGCGCACCGTCGCACCGATCTCATTCGCTTTGGTGAGTTCACCGGCGGTGATTATGTCTGGTCGTGGAAGGGCGGCACCCAGTCCGGTGTCGCAACGGATTCCTTCCGCGATCTGTATCCGCTGCCGGCATCCGAGCTCGTTGCCAACCCGAACCTGACGCAGAATCCCGGCTACTGATCACGATTCGCTCGCCCGGAGTATCGAGCGGGCAGTCCCGCGGCACGCGCCGCGGGGCTGTCCGCGGCGGGGCGACTGTCCTGCGCAACGCGGCCACGTACGTGCGACTGTCGCCGTCCTGGCCGCGGCGCTTCTCACTGCCCTTGCGACAGCGTGTGGTTCGGCCGCATCGGCCCTCGTTACGAGCCCACCGCCAGCGACCCGGCCCGTACTCTCGCCGACCTATCGTGCCTCGGGACACGCGGCGGCCGGCGATGTCGCCGTGCGGCTCTTCCAGTGGAACTGGACCGACGTGGCCACGGAGTGCGAGGGCGTGCTCGGCCCGGATGGGTATCGCGCCGCTCTCGTGTCGCCACCGCAGGAGCATGCGGTCCTGAGTGGCGCCCCGTGGTGGGAACACTATCAACCTGTGAGCTACAGCATTGCACGCACGAGTTTCGGCACGGCGGCGCAGTTTCAGGACATGGTGCAGCGCTGCAAGGCGGCCGGCGTGGACATCTACGTGGATGCCGTGATCAACCACATGAGCGCGGGAGCCGGCGTGGGGAGCAACGGGACGGCCTACACGAAGTACGACTATCCCGGTCTCTACGCGCAGAGCGACTTCCACACGCCCTGTACCGTGGATGACTTTCAGAACGCCGCCAACGTCCAGGACTGTGAACTGGATGGACTCGCCGATCTCAACACGGGTCTGCCATCCGTGCGCGAGCGCATCGCGGGATATCTGGTTGCCCTTGCGCGACTTGGCGTGGCGGGATTCCGGATCGACGCGGCCAAGCACATCCAGCCGGTGGAGCTCGACTCCATTCTTGGCCTGGTCGACCGCACAATGGAGTCCGAGGGCCGGCCGCTGCCGTATTACTACGGCGAGGTGATTGACAGTCCGGGCGAAGCGGTGACCGCAGCGGATTATTATGGGATCGCATACGAATCAGGGGGCGCGTTCGACATCACGGAATTCCGCTTCCATGGCGTCGGGGACAAGTTCCTTGGCAGCACCGGCCAGTCCATCGCGCAGCTCGACCCCGATGGGCCGCAGGGAAACCAGTTCTCCGAGCAGGCCTGGGGTCTCATGCCATCGGACAAGGCGCTCGTGTTCCTCGAGAACCACGACACGCAGCGACAGGGCGGCATCTGGTATCTCGATGGCGACACGTATCGCCTGGCCAACGTGTGGATGCTCGCCCAGCCGTACGGCTATCCGATGGTGATGTCGAGCTACGCGTTCGACCGCGGCACGCAGGCGGGCCGGGATGCGGGTCCGCCGCCCGGTGCGGGAGGTTCCGGCGCGCAACCATGCGTCGCGCACATGGAGGATGCCGTGCCGGGCGAGTGGGTCTGCGAGCACCGCGATCGGGCCATCGCTGGCATGGTTGCGTTCCGCCGCGTGACGGCCGGAGCGCCGCTCGATCACTGGTGGGATGATGGCGCCAATGCCATCGCGTTCTCCCGCGGCACGAAGGGTTTCGTCGCGATCAATCACGAGCCATCCGCGCTCGACACCACCGTGAGCACGGGGATGGCCTCCGGCACGTACTGCGACATTCTCACGGGCGGGCGGAGCGGAACAGCATGTGCCGGCGCAACAGTGACCATTGACAGTGCAGGAATGATCCGGCTCCAGCTCGCAGCCAACTCCGCCATGGCGATCGATGCCGCGACGCGCCAGTAACCGGCGTGCGCGCACGGCGGCGGCCGCACTGGCCGCACTGTGCGGCGCACTTGCCGCGTGCGCCGGGCCGGCATCGCAGGCCCCACCGCGCGTCTCGCCGTCAGCATCTTCCCCGGCAACCGCCGCGACGGGTCCCTCGTGGACCAGGGGCGGCGTGTGCTACGAGGTGTTCATCCGCTCGTTCTACGACAGCAATGGCGATGGGATTGGCGACATCGATGGCCTGATTGACAAGCTGGACTATATCAACGACGGCAATCCAGCCAGCGCCCGTGATCTGGGCGCCGATTGCATCTGGCTCATGCCGGTGACGGCATCCCCCAGCTATCACGGCTACGACGTGAGCGACTACTATCGCGTGCAACCCGCGTACGGAACCAACGCGGATTTCAAGCGACTGGTCGCCGAGGCGCATCGTCGCGGCATTGCGGTGCTGGTGGACATGGTGCTGAATCACACCTCGAACCAGCACCCGCACTTTCAGGACGCGCTGCGCGACACCGCCTCGCCGTATCGGAGCTGGTATCGGTTTTCGCCGGTGCCGCTCGGCAAGGGGCCCTGGGGTGAGGACGCGTGGCGCCATTCGCCCGTGCGAAACGAGTACTACTACGGCGTGTTCTCGAGCGAAATGCCCGATCTCGATTACCACACGCCGGCGGTTCGCGAGGAAGCCGAGCACATCGCGGACTTCTGGCTCCGCACGATGGGCGTGGATGGATTCCGCCTGGACGCAGTGCCGTATCTCGTCGAAGATGGACGCTGTCTCATGGGGTGCGCCGGCACGCACGTGTTCCTGCGGGAGTACGCGGCGCACCTGCGCGCGGTGGCGCCCCAGGCGTACACCGTGGGCGAGGTGTGGGGCAACATTGACACCGTGATGCCCTACTATCCGGACCAGCTCACCTCGTACTTCGGCTTCGAGCTGGCGGACTCGCTGCTCTCCGTGGTGCGCTCGGGCAAACCAGCAGGACTGCTCAACGGTTTTCTCCGGCTTCAGGACACGCTGCCGCCCTGGCGGTGGTCGCCATTCCTGAGCAATCACGACGGCACCCGTTCGTTCACGAAGTTGGGCCGCGACCTGTCGCGGGCGAAGATGGCGGCGACGCTGCTGCTCACGCTCCCGGGGCTACCGTTCGTATACTATGGCGAGGAGATTGGCATGACGGGCGACAAGCCCGATCCGCGATTGCGCACACCCATGCAGTGGGCCGCGCAATCCGGCGTGGGCTTCACGTCAGGCACGGAATGGGAACGTCCGCAGCCGGACTCGCTCACGACCAACGTTGCAGCGGAGGATTCGGATAGCGGCTCGCTGCTCAATCTCTATCGCCGGCTCATCCACCTGCGCAGACGGAATGAGGCTCTCGCGGTCGGCACACTCATCCCGCTCACGGCCGGCGATGCACACGTTGCCGCGTATCTCCGCGCGACCGCCCGGCACGCCGTGCTGGTGGTCGCCAACCTTGGTGATGTACTGACCGCTCCTGTGGTGATCAACTCGGCGCACTACGCGCTCGCGCCGGGACGCTACGTCGCGCGCAATCTGCTGGGTGGCGCGAACGGCGCGACGATGCTGGTGGACCGGGAGGGACAGATACGCGGCTACCTGCCGGTCTCGGGCGCGCTGGGCGCACGCACGGCGCTGGTGCTCGACCTCACTCCAGCCCGCTAGCCTGCCGACCGAACGTCACACGACTCGAATCATGGGACAGGTGAATTGACATGACCGTTCGCGAACAGCTCGCACTGATCACGTGCTGCGCGGTACTGGCCGGTGCACCGATGCTCCCGGCACAAACGGCCCCTGGCGGCCCGGGGGAACTGCCGTCGTGGACGCCCGCGAGCAAGGACGGCATTGGAACATCGCTCACGACCCGGTCCAAGGTATGGTTCACGCTGGGCGGCGGGATTCTCACCGAGGTGTACTATCCGCGCGTGGACGTGGCCGACACGCGCGGGCTGGAATTCGCTGTGCAGGATGGCCCGCGCCTGTTGATCGAATCGCGGGACATGCGGCATGCCATCGAGCGCGTTGATCCGCGCGCGCTGGTGTTCCGCCAGACGAGCCGCGACGCGACGGGCCGCATCAGCATCACGAAGACGTACGTCACCGACCCCGATCGCAACACGCTGCTCATGGACGTCCGCTTCACCGCACCGGCCGGCGCCGCGCTCTATGTGCTCTATCACCCGGCGCTGGGGAACACGGGCTACGGCGACACAGGGAGCACCGAACCGGGAGCACTCGAGGCACAGGAAGGCAACATCGCGTCCGCACTCATGGCGAGCACGGGATTCACGCACATGTCGAGCGGATTCGCCGGCGTGAACGATGGATACCGCGATCTCCTGCTGCATCACCGGCTCACGTTGAGCTACGCGCGCGCCGACAGCGGCAATGTCGTGCAGGTGGCGCAGGTCACGCGACCAGCGCACTTCACGCTGGCGCTGGGCTTCGGCACTTCGACGGACGAGGCGCGGACGGCGGCGCAGGCAAGCCTCGCGCGGGGCTTCGCGTCAGCGCGCGCGGCGTACGCCAGGGGCTGGAGCAGCTATCTGCGCGGTTTGCACCACGTGCAGCCGGCGTATCAGGCGGAGTTCGATCTCGCGGCAATGGTCGTTCGTGCGCACGAAGACAAGACCTACCGCGGCGCCATCATCGCATCCATGAGCATTCCCTGGGGGCTCGCCGTGGCGTCGGACAAGCCGAACGTCGGCGGCTATCACCTGGTGTGGGCGCGCGATCTGTACGAAGCCGCCACGTCGCTGATGGTCGCAGGCGACAGCGCCACGGCGACACGGGCGCTGCGCTACCTGTTCGACGTGCAGCAGAAGCCCGACGGCAGCTTCCCGCAGAACAGTTGGCTCGACGGCCGGCCCTACTGGCCGGGCCAGCAGATGGACGAGAACTCCTACCCCATCGTTCTCGCGTGGCAACTCGGTGTGACCGACAGTGCCAGCTGGCAAAGGCACATTCGTCCCGCGGCGGAATACGTGATGGCGCACGGACCCGCCACGCAGCAGGAACGGTGGGAGGAAGTGGGTGGCTATTCACCCTCCACCATCGCGGCGGAGATCGCGGGGCTCGTGTGCGCCTCCACCATCGCAAAGACGAACGGTGCGACCGCCGATGCACAGCGCTATCTCCAGACCGCCGACGACTGGGCCTCTCACCTCGAGAGCTGGATGGTGACGACCACCGGACACCTGGGTGGAGCACGGGCGGCGCGGGGATACTATCTGCGCATCGATGACAATCGCGACCCCAACGATGGCTACAAGCTGGACGTGCACAATGGCGGTGGCACCTGGGATGAGCGCGACGTCGTGGATCAGGGATTCATCGAACTCGTGCGCCTGGGCATCCGGCCGGCTACCGATTCGATCATCGAGAACTCGCTCGTCATCATTGATTCCACGATCCGGGTGCAGACGCCGAACGGCCCCGCCTTTCACCGCTACAATCACGATGGCTACGGCGAAACGTGGTTTGGCGGCCCGTGGCTGGGAGAAGGCATCGGCCGGCTCTGGCCGATCTTCGCGGGTGAACGGGGCGAGTATGAAGTCGCGCGCGGCGCTGATCCCGCCGTTTATCTCCAGGCCATGCTGCACTTCGCCAATGCCGGGGGGATGATTCCGGAGCAGGTGTGGGATCGCCCGAATCCGGGGAACAGCGATTTCGTGTTCGGCTCCGGCACCGGCAGCGCGACGCCGCTGGTCTGGAGCATGGGACAGTTCATGAGACTGGCCGTGGACGCGCAGGAGAAGCGCGTCGCGGAACAACCCGCCATCGTCGCCGAGCATTTCCTGAAGTCAACGCCGCGCTGAGCGGCATCCATGCCGCCTTGAGTCACGGCGTGACTGTCGTCGTGCTGTTGGACAGGTGATCCGCAATGTTGAAGTTCACCACATTGCCAGGCGCGAGCACGAGTTCCCCGGACCGCACGGGCACCTCGCCGGCACCGGGCACGGCCACGAACTCCACGGGACCATTGCGGATCATCGTGGACCGCACGACGAACCGGCTGTCAATGCCGGGCGACACCGTCCCCAGGCGATACGATGCGCCCGCCGAGGTGACGAACACCTCGACCGGCTGGCCGTAATGATTGGAGACATTCAGCGTGGCGCTGCCGGCTGCCGCCGATGAGTCGCCAGCACCGGTATGGCCGTGCGCGCACGCGGTGCTCGCTCCGGCAACTGCCATGATCAGGATCCACGTCGCGCGGAGCATGATCCTCCCCGGGATCAGGTGCGTGGCCGTCGCAGGGCGAACGTCAGCATCACACAGCCAAAGATCAGCAGCACCAGCCCCCACCACAGATTGACGTTGATGCCGAGCGATCGCTGGTAGATGTCGCGATTGGACAGCAGACCGAACACGACGAGCATCACACCAAACGTCGTGAACATGAGCCCAATGGGCAGTCGCAGGTCGAGTTTCATTGGCCGGTCACCAGAAGATCACGTTGAGTACCAGCGTGAGCGCCAGCACCACCACGCCAAGTGTCGCCGGGCGCTTGTACCACTTGTCCTCGTGATCCGTGATGCGGGGCGTGAGCGAGTACACCAGTCCCTTGAGATCCTCGTCCGTCTTGTCACGCCGCGTGAGATACGAAATGACGACCGTGCAGACGAAACATGCGCTCCAGGCAAAAATCGCGGTCCAGAAGTTCTGCGCCATTTCGCTGGGATAGACGTGCAGCACGGCGCCCAGATATCCGCCCTTGATGCCGACGACGGCGCCCTGCGGCAGCACCAGTCCGTGATGCACGGCTGCAACGAGCGTGCCGATCACCAGTCCGAAGAATGCGCCGTGTCCCGTGGTGCGACGCCAGAACATGCCGAGCAGGAAGGTAGCGAAGAGCGGCGCGTTCACGAACGCGAACACGAGCTGCAGCATGTCCATGATATTGTTGAATCGCGTCGTGGCGTAGGCCGCCAGGACGCTCAGCACGATGCCGAACACCGTGGCGGCGTGGCCCATCCACAGATAGTGGCGGTCCGACTGCCCTGGCCGGATGTACGACTGATAGATGTCGTAGGTCCACACCGCGTTGAATGCGGTGACATTCCCGGCCATGCCGGACATGAACGATGCCATGAGCGCGGTGAGGCCGAGCCCCAGCAGTCCCGATGGGAGGTAGTGCGCGAGCATGACGGGCACGGCCAGGTTGTAATTCGGCGTGCCGTCGCTGCCGATCGGAAGCAGTCCTCCGCGCGTGGCGTCGAGCGCGATGGCGATCATGCCCGGCAGAATGACGAGCGCCGGAAAGAGCATCTTCGGAAAGGCCGCGAACAGCGGTGTGCGGCGCGCCGCGGACATGGACTTGGCAGCCATCGCGCGCTGGATAACGAGAAAGTCGGTGCACCAGTAGCCGAACGAGAGCACGAAGCCAAGGCCCATTACCATGCTGAACCAGTCGACGCCCATGGGATTGGCACTCGCCGTGTTCGTATGCGTCCAGAGATGCGACCATGCGCCCGGAGCATATCCGGCGTGCGTCGCGACCACGTGCAGCTTGGCGGTGAGGCCGGCCCAGCCGCCCACATCCTTGAGACCGAGCAGCGTGAGGGGGAAGAAGCCCAGCACGATGAGGAAGAATTGCAGCACTTCGTTGTAGATCGCGGACGTAAGACCGCCAAGGAAGATGTACGCCAGTACGATGGCGGCCGACACGAGCACGCTGGCGTGGAAGCTCCACCCCAGTACGAGCTCGAGCAGTTTGGCGAGCGCGTACATGGAGATTCCCGAGGAGAACACCGTCATCACCGCGAAGGTGATGGCGTTGAACCCCCGGGTTTTCTCATCGAAGCGCAGCTTGAGGTATTCCGGGACGGAGCGCGCGCGCGAGCCGTAGTAGAACGGCATCATGAAGATGCCCACGAACACCATCGCGGGTATGGCGCCCAGCCAGTAGAAGTGGGTCGTCATCATGCCGTACTTGGCGCCCGACGCTCCCATGCCGATCACTTCCTGGGCACCGAGATTGGCGGAGATGAATGCGAGGCCCGCGATCCAGGTGGGAATGGAACGCCCCGACAGGAAGAAGTCCTCGCTGCTTCTGATGTACCGCCTGAGGACCCAGCCTATGCCCAGGACGAAGACGAAATAGACGATGAGAATCGCGTAGTCTATTGCGCCGAGATGGATGTGTTCCACGGAGGGTGATCCCGGAAGGAAGTGTACGGCGGACCGATGATGTTCCGTCCTCGACGGCGCGAGCGCAAGACCCCGCGTCTCGCGCGTCCCGGCCGCCCTGTTCTGCTACCGGGGGAGATGCTCGGAATGGAGGGCCGGGGCGCTCACGCTGCCAGCGCCGTGCCGCACGCACCGCAGTAGCGCGCGCCAGCTTCCGTTACCGGATTGCCACAGGTGCCGCACGTGCCGGCCAGATACCGGCCGCACTGGGAGCAGTAGATCGCATCGGGCTCCGGACGGGGACCGCAGGACTCACATGCCAATGCGCGGGCTCGATGGGCGCGAATGAGCGCTTCGGCTTCATCATCGCGAGTCGCGGCGAGAGTGGCGTCCTCCACGCGCAGCGCCGCCAGCGCCTCGCCCGTGTACGCGGCCTTGAGCGCGGCATAGTCGCTGTCTGACAACTTGCCGGTCTCGCGATCGAACTCGATCTCGCGCAGCGCAGCAACCGCGCGCGCCGATGCACTCTCCTTCGCCTGCGCGCTCGCCTGCGAGGGCGGAGCCGCGAGAGGAGCAGGTGGTGCATCCCGAAACAGCGGATAGAGCACGAACGCCAGCGCGGCCAGCGCCAGCACCGCCCCAACCAGGAGCGCGGTCATGCGGCGGCGTGCCTCACGAGTCGTCGTGCGTCACGAGTCGTCGTGCCTCACGAGCCGTTGCAGACGCTCGAGCTCATCTGGCGACGCGTCAACGGGAAGCTGGCGAACGCCCGCGTCCATCTCCACCGGCCTGTGCCACCGGCGGATCAGCACCACCACCAGCGCGATCCCCGCCAGCAGTACCACGAACGGCGTGAAGTAGCCCGCGAGATTGAATCCGCGCCGCGGCGGTTCCATGAGCACGCGCGGGCCGTACACCTTCGTGAATGCATTGATGATGTCCTGCGCACCGTACCCGCCCGCCACGAGTGCCATGACATCCTTGTGCATGGCGGGCGACACCTGGCAACTGAAGTCCGTCGTCCGGCAGGTGAACACGTCCAGATTGCACCCGCACTGACAATGGATGCGGTGCTCCAGTGCGTCGCGCTGCAGGTTGGTCATGGACGGCTGCGAGGACCGGGGCGGCAGCCGCACCGGCAGATAGCGCGCCTCGTCCATGGGCACGTTCGCCGCGCCCGTATTCGCCTGCTGCGCACCCAGGGCGGCCGTCAGCGCGAGCGAGGCTGATCCGCCGGACGCGAGTTGCAGGAACCCTCGTCTCGTCACACGCATGGCACCGCTCATGTCGCGGACGTGCCGGCGGGTTCCAGCACGGCTTCGTAGCCTGCCTGCCGCCGCCGCCGCTCCGCCTGCGGCCACATGACGATGAGCCCGCCCAGCGCCATGATCATGCCGCCGTACCATACCCACCAGACGAGCGGATTGAACGTGATGCGCATCTCCGCGGTATCCTCTCCGCTCACGCCGGCCAGGACCACGTACACGTCCTGCCGCAGTCCGCTCATGATGCCCACTTCCGTGGATGGCTCGAACGACGGGACTCCGCGGCTGTCCACGTACTGCCGCTTCTCCGTCTTGATCACGCCCATGCGCTTGCCATCGCGAAACGCCTCGAGCAGCACCGCCGTGGTGTGCCGATTCAACTCATCGTAGCGCGAGACGCCCTGGCTCACGAAGCGCCACCGATGACCGTAGGGGTCCACAGCCGCGTACTGCTCCCCTCCCTTGAGCGAGACGTCGAACTCCTCCTTGAACGCGAGCCCCGCGAACGCCGCGAAGAGTACGACGATGCCCACATGGACGATGTATCCGCCGTAGCGGCGCCGGTTCCGCGCGACCAGATGCAGCAATGCAACCGCGCGGCCTTCCCCGTACATGCGATGTCGTGCCTCCACACCCTTCCGGAACTCCTGCAGGATGGTCATGAGGACGAATGCGCCGAGCGTGTACGCGATGATCGCGTACACGTTGCGCATTCCCAGCGCGAGCAGCAGGGCAAGCGCAACGACACCCGCCACCACCGGTCCCGTGAACTGCCGCTTGAGATTGGCCGTCGACGCCCGGCGCCACGCGATGAGAGGCCCGATGCCCGTGAGCAGCAGCAGTAGCAGGCCGAGGGGCACGTTCACCTGATTGAAGAACGGCGGGCCGACCGTGATCTTCGTGCCCCGCACCGCTTCACTCAGAATCGGGAACAGCGTGCCCCACAACACCGAGAAGGCGATGCCCACGAGCAGCAGGTTGTTGAACAGGAAGCTGGCCTCGCGGCTCACCATGCTCTCCAGCTCCGCGGTCGCCTTGAGATCCCTGAGTCGAGTACTGACCAGGACCGCGGTGACGGCGATGGACAGAAGGAGAAACCCGAGGAACCAGTACCCCACGGAGGACTGCGCGAAGGCATGGACGCTGGAAATGACACCGCTACGCGTGATGAACGTTCCCAGAATCGCAGCGAGAAACGCCGAAACCACCAGCGTCACGTTCCACTTCTTCAGCATGCCGCGCTTCTCCTGCACCATGATGGAGTGCAGGAATGCGGTGTTGATGAGCCACGGCAGAAAAGACGCGTTCTCCACCGGGTCCCACGCCCAGTAGCCGCCCCATCCCAGCTCCACATAGGCCCACCACATGCCGAGGATGATGCCTACGGTGTTGAACAACCAGGAGACGAGCACCCACCGGCGCACCGACGTGAGCCATTCATTGTCGAGCCGCCGCGTGATGAGGGCGCCCACGGCATAGGCAAAAGGAATGGCGGTGGCGATGTAGCCCAGATAGAGGTTGGGCGGATGCAGCGCCATCCCCGGATTCTGCAGTTGCGGATTGAGTCCGCGGCCATCGAGCGGAATGAAGTCGAGCCGGCTGTACGGATTCGCGCCAAAGCAGATCGTCAGCAGGAAAAACAGCGCAATGGCTGACAGGGTGGGCACGACGAACGGCATGAGCTCGCGATTGCTCTTCCGTCCCGTGCGCACCGCGATCGCCGTGTAGCACGACAGGATGAGCGCCCAGAAGAGCAGCGAGCCATCCTGTCCGCCCCAGAACGCCGTGAACTTGTAGACCGATGGAAGATTCCGGCTGGTCTCGGACGCGACGAACCGGAAGGAGAAGTCGGACGTCAGCAACGCCGTCCACAGACCGGCGGCGGCCATGATCACGAATCCGCACATGGCGTAGAGTGCACGCCGCGCGCTGGCGATCAGTTCCTGACGCTCCGTGAACGCACCAGCGAATCCCGCCGTGGTCGCCCAGGCCGCCATGAGCAGGGCGACCCAGAGCGACAGTTCACCAATGAGGATCATGTGCGCTGCGCGGCGGGCGTGCTGGCGCGATACCCCGGCGTCTGCTGATACTTCTGCGGCGCGTCCTCATAGCGCGATGCGCACTTGGCGAGCACGGTGGTGGCGCGGAAGGTGCCATCCCGATCGAGCCGCCCCTCCAACACTACATCCACACCATCGGTGAACGTATCGGGCGCGATGCCGTGGTACGTGACCAGATAGGTGCGCGCGCCATCGGTCACGGTGAATTTCATGAACGTGCCGCCGGGGTCGCGTACGATGGAGCCGGGCACCACGCGCGCTCCCACTTTCACGCCGGTTTCGTAGAACGACGGGTCAGCGGTCACCTTCGTGGCAAGTTCGGTGGGCGTCAGATAGTAGACGCCGGTGGTCCTGATCGAGCTGGCCATGAGAAAGCCGGAGGTGCCCAGCACCAGCGCTCCCCCTATCAGAAACTTCGTGCGTGCCTTCATTGGAACCGGGTGCCTCTCCTGACAACAGCGATTCGCGGGCGCGATCGCCCATCACCTCTCCATCGGATTCTCGCAATATAGGGGGACACTCATCCGCTCAATAGGGCACGTTGCGCGCGCTCCCGCACCGGCACGTACGAATCACCGTGCAGCCTGAAGTATGGCGGCCGCGCTGGCGGCGCCAGCCAGATCCCAGGTGAGATCGCGCACGCTGAAGGACTCGCCATGCTGCGAATCCTCGACTTCCTTGCCCACTCCCACCGCGACGGACACGACGCTCGCAAACTGCAGCGACTTCACGTGCGGGACGTTCGCGGCACGGAGCGCGCCGTAGCTCGCCGTCTCCACCAGCGCGGACATGAAAAAGTGTTTGAGCTTGTCCGGGCCGAACCATGGGTCGCCGCGCGGCCCTGGCCCGTTGTGGAGACCGCCATGCAGCGCGAAGACGAGTACGAGCGCGTGCATCACGACACGCTCCGCAGATCCCGCCTCGGAACTGCGCTGCCCGTGGTCACTCGGCACCTCGCGCCCAGCCAAGTGCGGTTCGGACGGCACGATTCCAGCCGCGGCTGCCTTCCTGCGCCACAGCGGCACCCGTGCCAGGCAGATACTGCTCATAGGAGCGCGTGGCGAGAAACGACTCGGCGCTCTCCCAGACGCCGGCAGCGATCCCCGCCAGCCCGGCGGCGCCCAGCGCCGTCGTCTCCGCCATGTCCGGACGCTCCACCGGAATACCGAGGACGTCAGCCTGAAACTGCATGAGCCACCGGTTGCTGGTGGCGCCCCCGTCCACACGCAGGCGATCGAAGCGTACGCCGCTCCGCTCGCTCATCACGCGCACGATATCGGCAGTCGAATATGCCATGGATTCGAGCGCGGCGCGAGCCAGATGCGCTCGCGTGGTGCCACGCGTGATGCCCACGATCGTGCCGCGCGCCGCGGGCTCCCAGTAGGGAGCGCCGAGGCCGACGAGCGCAGGCACGAAATACACACCATCCGTGGAGCGAATACCGCTGGCCAGGGCCTCGGTGTCGCTCGCGGATTCAATGATGCCAAGGCCATCGCGCAACCACTGTACGGCCGCGCCGGCCACGAAAATCGCGCCTTCGAGCGCGTACGCGGGCTGGCCGCGCCGGTCGCACGCCACCGTGGAGAGCAGGCCGCCTCCCGGTGTAGCACGAGTGGTGCCCGTGTTGAGCAGCAGAAAGGCGCCCGTGCCATAGGTGTTCTTTCCCTCACCCGGGCTCCAGCAGCCCTGTCCAAACAGCGCCGCCTGCTGGTCGCCCGCCACGCCATGTATGGGGATGCTGCGCCCGAAGACCTCGGCAGTCGTCATACCGAACAAGCCACTCGATGGACGAACCTCCGGAAGCAGTGTGCCCGGAATGTCGAAGAGATCGCGCAGCTCCGCGCTCCAGTCGAGGGCGCCGATATCGAAGAGCATCGTGCGGGCCGCGTTCGTCGGATCAGTCGCGTGCACCGCGCCGGCGGTCAGATGCCAGATCAGCCACGTGTCCACGGTCCCCGCGAGCAGATCGCCGCGCGCCGCATGCGAACGGATGCCCGGTTGACGAAGCAGCCACTCGAGCTTGGTGGCGGAGAAGTACGGGTCCACCACGAGACCGGTGAGCTCGCTGATCCGGCCGGCGTCGCCCGCAAGTTCGGCGCATCGTGCCGCCGTGCGCCGGTCCTGCCAGACAATGGCGCGCCCAACGGCGTCGCCCGTCGTCCGGTCCCAGAGCAAGACCGTCTCGCGCTGGTTGGTGATGCCGATCGTCGCGGGCATGGCGCCAGCCGCGGCGATGGCCTCGCGCGCCGCCTCGAGCGTACAGCGAATGAGATCCCGCGGGTCGTGCTCCACCCACCCCGGCTCCGGGAAGTGCTGTGGGATCTCCCGGTATCCTCGTCCCGCGATGCGACCATCCGCCCCGACCATGAGGCAGGTCGAGCCGGTGGTGCCCTGATCGATCGCCAGGACGAATGTCACGAGACGTGAAAGTCGAATGGTGGACGGTGCACGCCGCGGTCCGAGATGATGGATGTGATCAATCCGGCCGGCGTGACATCGAAGGCCGGATTCTCAACCTCCGCTTCCGGCGGCACCGCGAGGGCGCCGGGCGCGCCGGCCACCTCCGCGCGCTCACGCTGCTCGATTACGATTTGTGCGC
Source organism: Gemmatimonadaceae bacterium (assembly GCA_036278895.1). GTDB lineage: Bacteria > Gemmatimonadota > Gemmatimonadetes > Gemmatimonadales > Gemmatimonadaceae > JADGGM01. The sequence goes on along the minus strand of DASUKE010000021.1, from coordinate 98,979 downwards.
CATCGGCGAGTCGCGGGTCGAAGGTGGACGCCGGCGCCGCCACGTGGAAGGGAATGCCGTGTGCACGGGCGAGCACCGCGAGCGCGTACGTGCCGACCTTGTTCGCGGTGTCGCCGTTCGCGGCGATACGATCCGCGCCCACGATGACGAGATCAATGCGACCCGCGCGCATGAGGCTCGCCACCGCACTGTCGGTCACCACCGTGACCGGAATCCTGGCGCGCGAGAGTTCCCACGCCGTGAGCCGCGCGCCCTGCAGCAACGGGCGGGTCTCGCCGACCGTCACGCTGACCGCCCGTCCGCGTTCGGCGGCGAGGTACACGGGGGCGAGCGCCGTGCCAATGCCGCTCGTGGCCAGCGCTCCGGCGTTGCAGTGTGTGAGCACGTGCGCTTCCGCCGGTCCGGCCGGCATGAGGGTGAGTCCGTACTCGCCGATACGGCGGCACATCGCGCGGTCCTCCTCGAGAATCGCCGTCGCCTCGGCGCGCATGGTGCCGAGCTGGTCGCCCGGCGCATCAGCCAACTCATCCAGCCGCCGCATCACACGCTGGAGTGCCCAGGACAGGTTCACCGCCGTGGGCCGCGTCGCGGCCAGGCGAGCGGCATGGGTTCGTGCGCACTCGAGGAACAGCGCTCGGGGCAGAGCGGCGAAGGGCATGAGTGAGACGACGAGCGCCATGGCACCCGCGACGCCGATGGCCGGAGCACCGCGTACGACCAGCCGCCGGATCGCATCACAGCTCTCATCCAGGGTGCGGAGATCGCGTTCGACGAGCCGCTCGGGGAGGAGCGTCTGATCGATCACCCGAACCGCATCGTTTTCCGGAGACCAGCGAACCGCCTCGATGACTGGCACGCGCGATAACGTAGCGCGCGAAGTCCCACCTCGAAACCGGTACGCATCATGCTATGCCGAGCATTGCGCACCGCGACACGTTATGCTCTTATAATATTGGTCGTCAGCAGGAATGGGGGGGTGGCAGGAAAGATCACCAGGACAAGGAGACCATATGAATGACGGCTCGATGTGCAGGGCGGCAGCACGATCGTGGTGGGTGGCCGCTGGCCTGGCAGCATGCATGACGTTGGGCGCATGCGGCAGTGACTCGACAGGGCCTCAGGCACGCCCGGCGTCAACGACGTATACCGGGGTGATCGTCGCGAACAACGATCAGGGTGGGCAGCTCGACTTGCAATTCTCCTCGGCGCTCGCGCGTAAACTCTCCAACGCAACCGGTTCCACAGTGCTGCGGCAAACCGGCGGCTGCTCCTCGGTGTGCGGAACTGCATTCGGCGCACTCCCCATCACGGGCGGCACGGTCACTGGTGACAGCGTCACCTTCACCTTCAACGGTGGGCTCGACAACACCGAATTCACCGCCGGCGGGAAAGTGACAGGCGGGCGACTGACGGGAACCTTCGCCGCGAGTGACCAGTCCAGCAGTGGCGCGTTCACCGCCTACTCGGTGACCAGCACGTTGATTGTGACCACGTACTGCGGCTCGTGGATTTCCACCACGAATTCGGAACTCAGCGGCGGCTGGTATCTGTTGCAGTCCGGCACCGAGTTGACGGGCTGGTACACGAGTGCGGGGCAGGTCACCCGGCTGGATGGGACGGTGAGCGGACCGAACGTCACACTCAAGGCGGCATCCGGCGGACTTACCGCGCAGGGAACGCTTCCGGCTTCAGACGGGAGCGCAATCGGCGGCGATTACACGGCGCCGCTGAGCAGCGGAACCGACCAGGGCACGTGGAGTGGCGACGCGTGTTTCGTGCTGACGTCCTGACCGGATTTCGGAGCGCAAGGTCGCGCTGACGGGGACGTCTTCGGACGTCCCCGTTTCACATCCGGTGGGCACGCGGGAGCCGCACGGGGAGGTTAGATTTCATGGTTACGTACCCCACCGCGCTCTCTTCCACGGCTCGCCAGACATGACGTTCACCTCGCTGCTGTTCGACGTGCACGACCGCGTCGCGACCATCACCGTCAATCGGCCCGACAAGCTGAATGCGCTCGACGACGCCACCATGAGCGAGCTGGACGAAGCCATTGACGTCGTGGAGCGGCGTGACGACATCGGTGGTGTGATCGTGACCGGCGCCGGCCCCAAGGCATTCGTGGCGGGCGCCGACATCCAGGAACTCTCCGCGCAGGGCCCCCTGGATGGCCGGGTGCGCGCCCGGCGTGGACAGGCGGTTCTCCTGCGCGTCGAGCGGTCACGCAAGCCGGTGATTGCCGCCGTGAACGGCTTCGCGCTGGGCGGCGGCTGCGAGCTCGCGCTGGCGTGTCACATCCGCATCGCGTCGGAGAACGCGAAATTCGGGCTGCCCGAGGTGAAGCTCGGCATTGGTCCGGGCTACGGCGGCACGCAGCGACTGCCGCGCCTCATCGGAGCGGGGCGCGCGCTGCAACTCATTCTCACGGGCGAGATGATCGATGCGGAGGAGGCGCATCGCGTCGGCATCGTCAACCGTGTCGTGCCACGCGATGCGCTGCTCGCGGAATCCGACGCGCTCCTGCGGCGGATTCTCGCGAACGGTCCGCTCGCCGTGGCGCTCTGCATCGAGGCCGTGCAGCGCGGACTCGGCGTAACGCTGGAGGAGGGACTGTCCATCGAAGCGAATCACTTCGGGCTGCTCGCGAGCACGGAGGACATGCGCGAGGGCATGCGGGCCTTTCTCGAGAAGCGCGCACCGCGGTTCTCGGGGCGGTGACATGCTGGCGAGCGAGTCTGTCGGGCCGTCACCCGGGACAGTGGAGGTGCTGAGCGCCACGGTCCTCGAACGGCTGTCGGTGCGCGACTTCCGCAACCTGCGCGAGACGACCCTGGCCCTGCCACCGGAGGGGATCGCGCTCGTGGGCGAGAATGGTCAGGGCAAGACAAACGTCCTCGAGGCCATTCGCTATCTGCAGATGTTGCGTTCCTTCCGGGGCGCACACGATCAGGAGCTCGTCTCGTTCGGCGCCTCGGCCTTTCACCTTGCCGCGCGACTGGCGGGGGCGCGCGCGGACAGCGTAGCCGCGGGCTTCGAGCGGCACAGCAAGCGCAAGAAGCTTGTCGTGGATGGCGTGGAAACGCCGCGGCTGGCGGATGCGCTGGGTGTCTTTCCGGCCGTGATCTTTGCGCCGCAGGATGCGGCGCTGGTGTCGGGCGGGCCGAGCCTGCGCCGCCGCTTTCTCGACATCATGCTCTCACTCACATCGCGCAGCTATCTCGCGTCGCTCCAGCGGTATCGTACGGCGCTCGCGCAGCGCAACGCCGCCATGCGGGAGGAGGCAGCGGCGCTCGGGTCACACGAGCAGCGTGTCGCCGTCTGGGAACCGGCGCTGGCCGAGCACGGCGCGGTGCTCTGGCGCGCCAGGCAGAATTGGGTGGACCGGTATGCGGCGCAATTTTCCGATCTGTGCGCGGCGGTTGGCGAAGGCGGTACGTGCCGGCTGCTCTATCGGAGGTCGTCGGACTCCGAAAGCCACGACGCCGAGGCCATGTTGCGGGACACGCTCGCGCGCAAACGCCAGCTCGACATGCGCCACGGACTCACGCACGCCGGCCCGCACCGCGATGATCTCGTGCTCTCGCACGATGGCCACGACCTGCGCAGCTACGGATCGGCGGGGCAGCAGCGGACCGCCGCGATCGTGCTGAGGCTGCTGGAGGGTGCCACGTTTCGCGCGGCGACGGGGAGTGAACCCATCGTGCTGCTCGACGACCCCTTCGCGGAGCTCGACGAGCGGCGCACGGCGCGGATTCTGGAGCTGTTGTGCGCGGACGGACGGGGGCAGATCATGCTCGCGGTGCCGCGCGCGAATGACATTCCGGCGGGACTCACCAGGCTGGAACGTCGCCGGATCGTGGCGGGCGAGATCTCCACGCCGTCATGATGGCACCGCCGCGCAAGGGAAAACCGCAGCCCATTGGCGATGCGCTCACGAAGTATCTGGATCAGTCCGGATTGGCGAAGCGGGTGGAGCAGGCCGGCATCATTCCGGAATGGGCTCGCATCGTGGGTGAGCAGATCGCGTCGGTCACGGAAGCACAGATGATCTCGCGCGACGGCACGCTGTTCGTGGCCGTGCGCACGAACTCGTGGATGCAGGAGCTGTCGCTCATGGAACCGCAGATTCTGCGGTTGCTGAACGCGCACGCCGGCGAGCTGACGATTGCCCGAATTCGCTGGCGATTGATGCGCTAACTGCTTGAAATTGCTGGATTTTAGGCTAAATTGAAAGGGTTGGGCGAGATTGTTATTTCGGTATGTATTCGGTAGGGAATTCGTTCACACACATCAGTCGGGATCAGGTGGAAATGGCCAGAGACGGGAGCGCGTCGGAGCACTACGATGCCGGTCAGATTCAGGTACTCAAGGGACTCGAGGCGGTCCGCAAGCGGCCGGGGATGTACATCGGGTCCACGTCCTCGCGCGGACTGCATCATCTCGTCTTCGAGGTGGTGGACAACTCCATCGACGAGGCGCTGGCCGGTTATGCGGATCGCGTCGACGTCATCATCCACGCGGACAATTCCATCCGGGTCATCGACAACGGGCGCGGCATTCCGGTGGATGTGCACCCGACGGAAAAGATACCGGGCGTCGAGCTCGCCATGACGGTACTGCACGCCGGCGGCAAGTTCGACAAGAGCGCCTACAAGGTGTCGGGGGGCCTGCACGGCGTGGGCGTTTCCGTGGTGAACGCGCTGTCGGACAAACTCGAAGTCTGGGTGAAGCGCGACGGGCACGAGCATCACATGGCGTTCGAGCGCGGCATTACCAGCAGCAAGCTGCGCACCGTGCGCAAGGTCGCGAAGACCGACACCGGCACGACGGTCTGGTTCAACCCGGATCCCACGATTTTCACGGAGCTCACGTACGATGCGGACATTCTCGTCGGCCGTCTGCGCGAGCTGTCCTATCTGAACAAGGGCATCACCATCACGTTCTCGGATGAGCGGGAGACGCCGGCGCGGATGGAAACCTTCCACGCGAAGGGCGGCCTCCGGGAATTCGTCTCGTACCTGAACAAGGGGAGGAAGACGCTGCACCCCGATGTCATGTACATCGACACGTCGCGCGACGACATCGCCATCGAGCTCGCCATTCAGTACAACGATGGCTACAACGAGAACGTGTTCTCGTTCGTGAACAACATCAACACGATCGAGGGCGGCACGCACCTCACCGGGTTCAAGAGCGCGCTCACGCGCGTGGTCAACCAGTACGCCCAGAAGGGGAACTTCCTGAAGAAGGCGGACTTCACGCTCACGGGCGAGGACGTGCGCGAGGGGATGACGGCCGTGCTGTCCATCAAGGTCCACGAGCCGCAGTTCGAGGGGCAGACCAAGACGAAGCTCGGCAACTCGGAGGCCGAAGGCGCGGTGCGCAGCGCGGTGAACGAGTTCCTCGCGGCGTACCTCGAGGAGCATCCGCGCTCGGCCAACACCGTGGTGGAGAAGGCCGTGTCGGCGGCGCGCGCGCGCGAAGCGGCGCGCAAGGCACGCGACCTCACGCGCAAGAAGTCCGCGCTGGACAGTGGCATTCTGCCGGGCAAGCTGGCGGACTGCTCGCTCAGCGAGCCCTCGCTCTGCGAGCTGTATCTCGTGGAAGGCGACTCCGCGGGCGGCTCGGCCAAGCAGGGACGGGACCGGCAGTACCAGGCGATTCTCCCGCTCCGCGGCAAGATCATCAACGTCGAGAAGGCACGCATCGACAAGGTGCTCTCGAACGAGGAGATCCGGACGATCATCACCGCGATCGGCACGGGCATCAAGGATGATTTTCAGGTGGATCAGGCACGCTACCACAAGATCATCATCATGACCGATGCCGATGTGGACGGCGCGCACATCCGCACGCTGCTGCTCACCTTCTTCTTCCGCCAGATGCGCGAGCTCATCGAGGCGGGCTACGTGTACATCGCGCAGCCGCCGCTCTTCCGCGTCGCGAAGGGGAAGGACGAGTTCTACGCGTACGACGAGTCGGAGCGCGACACGTACATGGAGCGGCTGGGGAACGGCGACGGCCGCGGCAGCGTGGCGGTGCAGCGCTACAAGGGACTGGGCGAGATGAACAAGGAACAGCTCTGGGACACCACGATGAATCCGGAACGTCGCACGCTGCTCAAGGTGGACATGGAGGACGCGGTGGAGGCGGACCGGATCTTCCAGACGCTCATGGGCGATGATGTCGAGCCGCGGCGGCTGTTCATCGAGACCAACGCCAGGTTCGTGAGAAATCTCGACATTTAGCGACCGTCGTTCCGGGCGGACCGTGGGGCAGCGGTCATTCCTTTCGGCCGTGCACGGGGCTGTCGGCGGGCGCGTCGCCCCGGCTGCGATGCTCGCTGGGTCCGCCGGGCCGTGACAGATTGCGCGCGGAGTTGACGAGCGCCACGTGTGTGAAGGCCTGGGGAAAGTTCCCGACCAGGCGCTTCGCGCGCGGATCGTATTCCTCGGCGATGAGTCCGACATCGTTGCACAGGGCGATCAGGCGCTCGAACATCGCACGCGCGTCATCGTACCGGCCGAGTAGCGCCAGGTTGTCCACCATCCAGAACGAGCAGGGGAGAAATACGCCTTCACCGGGCGGAAGTCCGTCCACGTTCGTCTCGGTTCGATAGCGAAGTACCAGGCCGTCCTCCATCAGGTCGCGCTCGATGGCCTCCACGGTGCCGCGCACGCGCGGGTCCGTGGGCGGAAGAAATCCCACCTGTGGAATCAGCAGCAGGCTCGCGTCGAGCGCCGTGGAGCCGTAGGACTGCACGAAGCAGTTCCGCCCGGCATCGTATCCTCGCTCGAGAATCTGGTGATACACCGTGCGGCGCAGGTCGCGCCAGTGCTCGACCGGACCTTGCAGGCCGAACTGCTCCACGCCCTTCACCGCGCGATCCAGCGCGACCCACACCATGACCTTGGAGTGCGTGAAGTGCCGGGGTTCGCCACGAATCTCCCAAATTCCGTGATCGGGCTGGTCCCACACCGATTCCAGATGCTCCATGAGCTTGAGCTGGATCTCCCATGCGTGGGGTTCCGGCTGCGATCCGCTGGCGCGCGCGAGGTGCAGCATGTCCATCACCTCCCCGTACACGTCGAGCTGCAACTGCTTGCTCGCGGCGTTTCCCACCCTGGCGGGCGCCGCACCCTGGTAGCCGGGGAGCCACGTGAGCTCCCATTCATCAAGCCGGCGCTCTCCTTCAATCCCGTACACGATCTGCAGGTCATCGGGCCGGCCGGCCGCCGCGCGCACCAGCCACCGGCACCAGGCCACGGCCTCGTCCTGGAATCCCGTGACGAGCAGGGAATACAGCGTGAACGTGGCGTCCCGCAACCAGCAGTAGCGGTAGTCCCAGTTGCGCACGCCACCCAGTTGCTCCGGCAACGATGTCGTGGGCGCGGCAACGATGCCGCCACTGGGCCCGTAGGTGAGCGACTTGAGCGTGAGCAGTGATCGAACCACCTGGGGTCGCCAATCACCGGTGTACGTGCATCCGTCCGACCACTCGCGCCACCAGCGTTCGGTCGCCTCAATGGCGGATCGCGCGTCCACGGGCAGCGGTGCGTCCAGATGCGACGCGAAATGCGACAGCGAGAATGGAATCGCCTCGCCTTTCCGAATCGTGAACTCCGCGACCGTGGTGAACCCTTCGCCGTGTGTCTCCACGGGCGTATGGAGATCCATGGAATCCGGACCCGCGGTGGCGGTCAGCGTACCGTCCAGGCGCCGTACCCAGGGGACCATCGCGCCGTAGTCGAACCGGATCACCAACTCCATGCGCATGCGCACCGCGCCGTCCAGCCCTTCGACGAGCCGTACGACATCGGATCGCCCCTTCCAGTGTGGCATGCAGTCGGTGACGCGGACGGTCCCCTCATCGGTGGTGAGTTCGGTATCGAGGATCATGGTGCCGTCACGATAGGCGCGGCGCAGGCTGCGGATCGGCATAGCCGGAGCGAGCAGCCAGCGACCATGTTCCGGCGTACCGAGCAGCGCCGCAAAGCATGCCGGCGCATCGAACCGGGGAAAGCAGAGCCAGTCGATCGACCCGTCGATGCCCACAAGGGCTGCCGTGCGGGTGTTCCCAATGAGCGCATACTGTTCGATGTTCAACGGCACGTGCCGGCTCTCAGCATCGCGTTGCTCCTGTGAAAGTGATGCGGTGGGACACGAGCATGAGCGGGTGCTCGGCTTCATCCCCGATCCGGATCGCTGTCTCGAGCGCAGCGCGCCCCGCCCTGACCCCGTCATCATCACGTGCAAATATCGTGGCGAGTGGTTCGCCGCGTTCCACCCAGTCTCCTGGCTTCACCCGAATCACGAAGCCAACGGTCGGGTCCACGACGTCAATCGGCCGGCGACGGCCCCCGCCCAGGGCGAGCACGCCCTCCCCGATGGCGCGTGGTTCGACGGCGGCGATGAAGCCACGGCGTGGCGCCTCGTACAGCTCGCATGCGCTCGCCTGCGGCAGCCGCGCCGGATCGTCCACCACGGCCGGATCACCGCCCTGACTCTCGATGATCTGCTGAAACCGGTGCGCCGCGTTGCCGGCGGAAATGGCGACTTCCATCAGTCGCCGCGCCTCGCTCGCGCTGCCGGCCACGTCACCCAGTACCAGCATCTCGGCGCCCAGCGCGTAGGTCACTTCCATGAGGTCGGACGGGCCCTCACCACGCAGCGCGTGAATCGCCTCCTCCGCTTCGAGCGCGTTGCCGCAGGCGTTGCCGAGCGGGCGGTCCATGGCGGTGATGAGCGCGACGACCTCGCATCCATGATCCTCGCCCAGGGCCGTCATGATGTGCGCGAGCTGCAGGGCCCGTTCCGTCTCGGGAAAGAACGAGCCCGACCCGCGTTTGATGTCGAGCACCAGCCCGGTGAGCCCTTCCGCGAGCTTCTTGCTCATGATGCTCGCGGCAAGAAGCGGCACGGAGGCGGCGGTGCCGGTCGCATCGCGCAACGCATACATGCGGCGGTCCGCCGGCGCAATCTCGTCCGTCTGCCCGAACAGGGCGCACCCGATGCGCTCGATCTGGGCACGAGCCTGCGCGAGGGAGAGATCGGTGCGCATGCCCGGAATCGCCTCGAGCTTGTCGAGCGTGCCGCCGGTGTGACCAAGTCCGCGGCCGGACATCATGGGAACCGCCACGCCAAGCGACGCGACGAGCGGCGCGACCACGAGCGAGACCTTGTCGCCCACGCCGCCGGACGAATGCTTGTCCACACGCGCGACGTCGAGGTGCGAGAGATCCAGTGTGGCGCCGCTCGCGAGCATCGCCTCGGTCAACCACGCGATTTCCTCACGATCCATCCCGCGCAGATAGACCGCCATGAGCAGCGCGGCCATCTGGGAATCGGGCACAACGCCGGAAACGAAATCGCGGATGAACGCATTCCATTCATCCGGACCAATTCGTCCGCCGTCGCGTTTTCGCTCGAGGAGTTGGTGCGCGAGCATTGACCAGGTTGTGGGGTACTTCTAGCTTATCGCCGGCGTTCCGGTTGTCTCGAGTGGGCACACCGTGGCGTGCGTCCGGCCGTGAATCCAATGTCGGAGATTCCATGCGTGTCCGCCACCTCGTTGCCGTCGTTGCCGTCCTGGCCTGCACGCCGGTGCTCCGCGCACAGAGCGCGGCGGAGCAGATTGCACTGGGTGACCAGGCAACAGCGGCGATGGACGCGGTGCAGGCTTACGCGCATTTCAGGGACGCCATCGCGGCGGATTCGAACAACTACGATGCGCTCTGGAAGGCCTCTCGCGAAGCCGTGGACCTGGGCGAGTTCGAGCCCGACAAGGCGCGGCAGAAGGAATACTTCGCCGAGGGCGAACAGTACGCACGACGCGCGGTGCAGGTCAGGCCCGATGATGCGGAGGGACACTTCACGCTCGCGCGCGCCCTGGGCCGGGTGGCGCTGACGCTGGGGAAAAAGGATCGCGTGAAGTACGGGAAGGAAGTGCGAACAGAGGCGCTGGAAGCGCTGAAGTACGACTCGCTGCACGCCGGCGCGCTGCATGTGCTGGGACGCTGGAACGCCGAGATCATGCGATTAAGCGGTTTCTCACGCTTCTTCGCGAAGACATTCCTGGGTGGCGACATCCTTGGCAAGGCGAGCTGGGACTCCGCCGCGTACTACATGGCAAAATCGGTACAGCTCGAACCCAACCGGCTGGTGCATCACCTGGACTATGCCGAAGTGCTGTACGACCGAAACAAGGGGGATGACCGAGCGAAGGCCCGCGAACAACTGGAACTCGTCATCAATGGCCAGGCGACCGAATACAATGACAAGAACTACAAAAAAGAAGCGGAGAAAATGGTCGCTGGTGGCTGGTAGCTGGTAGCTGGACTCCCCACTCCCTTCCAGCTACCAGCTACCAGCTACCAGCTACCGCCACTTATCCGCTACATCCTCCATCCGCCACCGGCCGCGTGCGACGCCACGGCGTACCTTGCGGCGGCTGCGGCGGCTGGCCGAGCGGAGGTCACCACGCAGTCCACCAACACGATCACCCACGTCACGACTCATCCGTCGCGCGCGCGAGCCGAGAAACTGACGCGTCGCGGCACCACTCTGCGGCGCCAGCAAGAGGGCCAGTGCGGCGCCAATCAACAGCCCCACGGTGAGACCGATTCCGAACACGCCAGCATCCCGACTCATGGGCGGCCGCACCACGTCGTGGCTGGCGTCCTCCATGTCGAGCTCATCAGCAAGTTCATCGGTCGCGTTTTCGTCTCGATGCTCGGATTCACGAGTTTCGTCATCGTCGTGATGAGACCTGGTATCAGTGTGACGTGGCATGGTTGCTCACTCCTGCGGTATGGGATGAACCGGCTTCCGCCGTTGGTAAGAATCTTGCGTTTCTCCTGAAACCATGAGCATGAATCAGTCCCGCACTCCCGGCAGCGGGATCAACTCGGGCGAGACCCGCATGACCTCAATCGGCAAGACCGTGCTGCTCGTGGAAGATAACGAAGACAACCGCATCGTTTATTCCACTATTCTCCAGCACTTCGGCTATCACGTCATGGAAGCGCTCAATGGCGAGGATGGCATCGCAAAGGCCCGGGCGGCGAAGCCGGATCTCATCCTCATGGACATCTCCATTCCGGTGATCGATGGATGGGAGGCCACGCAGGTGCTCAAGCACGATCCGGAGACGCGTGGCATCCCGATCATCGCGCTCACGGCGCATGCGCTTGCGGCCGATCGCGAGCGTGCCATGGAGGCGGGGTGTGACAGCTATCTCGCCAAGCCGTGTGAGCCCAAAGCCGTCGTCAGCGAGGTCGAGCGCTTCATCGGCAAGAGCGTCGCGCGCTGAACATTCGGTGACGTTTCCCGCCCCGGGAACGTCTGAGATTAGAGGGACTGCACGGGAAGCCCCGTGGGCCTTTTCTCACACGAATGCCCGGGAGTGCGATGAGTACCACGATTGCGGCATCATCTTCGACGGATGAAAGCCTGGGGGCGCCGGATGAGGCCGGCCGGCTGCGCGAGCGGGTCGCGCAACTCGAGCGGGAACGCGGACATCTGGTCGCCGTCATTGACATTCTCACGGAAGCGTCCGCCTCACCCCACGTCAACGAAATCCTGCAGGTGATCGCGCGCAAGCTCGGCGAGGCGTTCGGGCTCGACCGCTGCTCGATCTGCCTGCTCGGTGCGCAGCGCGACGTGCGTCTCATGGCGACGTACACCGACCCATCGCTGCGCAATCTCATCATCGATCTCGATCGCTACCCTGAGCTGCGGCGCGCGTTTGACAGCGGTGAGACCGTGTTCATCCCGGACGCAAGCGAGGAGCCGATGTTCCAGGGCTCGGAGCTCGCCGATGTGCTGCGCAACATCAAGTCCATTGTCGTCGTGCCGATCAGTTGGCGCGGCACCGTGATCGGCGCGATTTTTCTGCGCACCGATCGGGGGGCCGCCCCGTTTTCCGAGGCGGATGTCCGCTTCTGCCAGGTCGTCGCGTCACTCACGGCGAACACGCTGCGCAACGCGCACCAGTTCGAGTCGCTGCTGCGGGGGCAGCAGGAATCGCAGCGCGCGGAGCGCCGGGATGAGATCCAGCGCATTGCGCTCGTGGCGTTCATGCGCCGCCTGCTCGACCGGTACACGAACGCCGATGACCACATGTGGGCAGAAACGCTGCTGCCGGACTCCGCGGACGAGGAGCTGGACCGGCTGGTGTCCGTCGTGATGGAAGTGGTTGGATCGGAGGCCGAGCGAGGGTAGACACCGGACGGGGAATGCGCCGCCACGCGCGGCGTTCCCCAACCGGCCGCTCTCCCAGCCCGAGCCCGTTCACGGCGCCCCCTCGGGCAGATTATCTTGTTGCCTCATGCCCGAGGCCTCTCCTGCCCTTGCGCGCCGTGCCGCGGAGCTGCGGCGTGAGCTCGAGCGCGCGAACTACCAGTATTACGTGCTCGATGCGCCGGAGCTTTCCGACCTCGAGTTCGACCGGCTCTTTCGCGAGCTCGCGGAGCTCGAAGAGCGTCACCCGGAGCTGCGGACACCGGACTCGCCGACCCACCGCATTGGCGCACCGCCGCAGAGCCAACTCCCCAAGCACGAGCACCTCGTGCCCATGCTGTCGCTGGCCAATGCGTTCAGCGACGAGGAGCTGCGCGAGTGGGAAGCCCGCATCGTACGACTCTCGGGTGACGTGGCTCGCCAGGGGTATACCGCGGAACTCAAGATCGATGGCGCGGCGGTGAGCCTGACGTACGCGCACGGCATCCTGGTGGGTGGCGCGACGCGCGGCAACGGGCGAATCGGTGAGGACGTGACGCCCAATCTGCGGACCGTCCGGGACATTCCCCTGCGGCTCGACACGGCCAATCCGCCAGCGCACGTGGAGATCCGCGGCGAGTGCTACTTTCCGTTCGACCGCTTCGAGTCGCTGAATGCGGAGCGCATTGCCCGTGGCGAACCGGTGTTCGCCAACCCGCGGAACGCCGCGGCCGGCTCCCTGCGCCAGCTCGATCCCTCCATCACGGCCCGGCGCCCGCTCCGGTTCTTCGGATTCGCGGCGGGGGTGCCAGCGGGGAATTCCCTTCCCTTCAGGACGCAGTGGGATCTCCTCGAAACACTCAAGGCGTGGGGCATTCCGGTCGAGTCGCATCGCACGCGGTGCGCGTCGCTCGACGATGTCACGGCCTTCGTGGAGACCGTGGAGAAGCGGCTGCGCGCGGAGCTCAACTTCGGCATTGACGGCGTCGTCGTGAAGGTGCAATCGCTCGCGCTCCAGGATGAGCTGGGCGACATTGGCGGACGCGAGCCGCGCTGGGCGATCGCGCGAAAGTTCGCGCCCGACATCGCCATGACCCGGCTGCGCGCCATCGAGGTGAATGTTGGCCGCACCGGCGCGCTCAATCCGTACGCGGTGCTCGAGCCGGTGGAGATTGGCGGCGTCACGGTGGAGCTGGCGACACTGCACAACGAGGATCTCATCCTGGGAAAGGACCTGCGCGTGGGCGACTGGGTGCAGGTGAAACGCGCGGGCGAAGTGATCCCACAGGTCATTGGCCCGGTACCGGAGCGACGCGACGGCAGCGAGCAGGTGTGGCGCATGCCCGCGGTGTGCCCAGTGTGCCACACGCCGGTGGAGCGCGACGAGGAGGGCGTCGCCATTTACTGTCCCAACGTCGCGTGCCCCGGTCGCCAGCTCGAAGGCCTGGTGCACTTTGCGTCGCGCGGCGCCATGGATATCCGGGGGCTGTCGTATGCACGCATCCAGCAGCTTCTCGATGCGCACCTGATTCACGACATGGCCGACATCTACTCGCTCACGGCAGAGCAGATCTCGGGGCTCGACCGCTTCGCCGATCGGAGCGCGGAGAATCTGATTGCGGCCATCCAGGCGTCCACGCATCAGCCACTCTCGCGCCTGATCAATGCGCTGGGCATCCGCCACGTTGGCGATGGCGCGGCGCAACTGCTGGCGCGTCACTTCGGGACGCTGGAGGCACTTGTCGCTGCCACGGAGGAACAGATTCTCGAAATTCGCGGCGTGGGCGACGTCATTGCCCGATCCGTGACCAGCTACTTCGAGAATCCCTCCACGCACACGCTGCTGGCCAAGCTGCGCAAGGCCGGCGTGAACGAGGTGGAACCACGGGCGCACGCCCGCGGCGGTAGCCTCACGGGCATGACGGTCGTCATTACGGGGACACTGCCCACGCTGTCGCGCAAGGAAGCCACGCAGCTCGTGGAATCGCACGGCGGACACGTCACCGGCTCGGTATCGAAGTCCACCAGTTTCGTGGTGTGCGGCGATGACGCGGGAAGTAAACTCGACAGGGCGCGGACGCTTGGCATCGAGACGATCGATGAAGCGGAACTCTTGCGCCGTGTGGGACGTCAACCTTAGGTACAGTCATGTCATCCTCACTCGACCTCTCCCGGCACGACCTCATGGCGGTGAGCCGCGCGAGTCTCGCCACGCTGCGCTCGGCGCTGGTGCGCGACAACGGCCCAACCGCTGCCGCGGCGCTCCAGGAAGCCGGCTTTGCCGGCGGGGCAGCGGTCTTCGACGCGTTCCGCGCGTGGCTGCGCGCGCGCGGCGAGGGCGACCCGGGCGACCTGGACCTCGCTGACTTCCAGCGCGAGGCAGCGGATTTCTTCCACGAGACCGGATGGGGCAGCATCCAGATCGGATCGTTGCACGACGCGGTGGCCGTCGTGGATTCGTCCGACTGGAGTGAAGCCAGTCCCGGCGAACACCTCGAGCACCCCGGCTGTCATTACTCCACGGGCATGCTGGCGTATTTCTTTGGGCAGTTTGCCGATGGCGCGCTGGGCGCGCTCGAAGTCGAGTGCCGCTCTGCCGGTGCCGCGCGCTGTCGCTTCCTGCTAGGCAACACGGACGTGATGCAGTATCTCTTCGCGGCGCTGGAGCGGGGCGAGGCGTACGACGCGGCTGCGGGCCGCATCGGCGCCGAAGGGAAGCTCCAGGGGCAGCCCCTGTGACGCATCGGCGCCACAAAGGGGCTGCCCCATGGGTTGCCCCTTGACCGTCACGATCGGCCGATGACCACCTCGCCGTCCCACGGCAAGACAATCGTGTTATCCGTCTCCAGCGCCGCGAAGTCCGGCTCGTAGGGCCCGGTCCGGAACCCGACTGCCGTTCGAATATCTGCGGCGCCGGTGTTCACGATGGCGGCGACGGCCATGCGCATCGTCTCGCCCGAGTCGCAGGTTTCATCCACCAGCAGCACACGCTTGCCGCGCACTTCCAGCGGAGCCGCGCCGATGATCGCCGGCGTCTCCCGCACGGCTTCGGCGCGATAGCGACGACTGACCATGATCGAATGGAATTCGCGCTGCAGCATGGCCGCGATCACGGCACCGGGAATGACGCCGGCCGTCGCGATGCCGACCACCACTTCCGGGTCATAGCTGCGGGCGACCTTGAGCGCGAGCGCCCGTGACAGCTCACCAAACAGCGGCCAGTCCACTTCGAATACGCCGCGACTGGTCTCATGGATCGAAGGGCGTGATGGCACGAGCGGCCTCCCGGGTGGCGCGCGCAGGCATTGGCCGCGCGACGGTATACCGGCAAACTACCGTGCCGGCGCCAGCCGGGACAGCGCGGTTGCCGCACTGCGAGGCAATCGGTAACTTTGCCCTCTGCGAGGCCGAGCGGCGCTTGATGGCACTGCGTCACGTCGTCCATTTCTCATCCGTTCTCGACACGATACGCGACCGCATGTCCTGGTGGAGCCGCCTGACCGGTGGCCGCTCGGCGAGCACACCGAAGCCGCAGCGCCTCGACTATCTCAGTGAAGCCCTGACGCTGGAGCGGCAGGGGGATTTCGACGCCGCCCTCACGTCGTATCGGCTCGCGCTGCGCGATCAGCCCAATGACCAGCGCATCCTGCAGAACATGGCCATCGCGTTCTCCAAGACCGGGCGCCTCGATGATGCCATTCGCTGCTACCGCCGCGCGCTCGATATCGACCCCGCGCTGGGTGGCGCGCACTACGGGCTCGCGTTCCTGCTCCTCAAGCGCGGCGACACGCAGGGCGCGGAGCGGCATCTCACCGAGTTCCTGGCTCATGCGCCGAAGAGCACGGAGGCCGAGCGCTGGGTGCAACACGCCCGCCAGGTGCTCGAACAGATCAGGAACCACGTGGATGTCAACTCCCTCACGGATCCCGAGTAACGCGTGGGCAACGTCCTCGCGATCATCAGTCAGAAGGGTGGTGTCGGCAAGACGACCACGGCGGTGAATCTCGCGGCCGCGTTTGCGCGGCGCGGCCTCAAGACGCTCCTGGTGGACGTGGATCCGCAGGGCGCGGTGCGCTACGGTGTGGGGTTGCGCAATGATCATACGCGATTCGGCATTTCGGACTATGTCGCCGGCCGGAAGACACTCCGGGACATCATCCTCCCCACTGCCCTGCCCTGGCTGCGCGTGATTCTCGCGGGAAGCGTGAGTACCGAATCGAGCCAGTCGGTGTATCAGCATCAGATCGAGGAGACCCGGCTGCTTCCGGAGCTGCTGGCGCTGGCGCGAGAGCGGACACACATCACGGTGGTGGATGCGCCGCCCGGACTTGGCCCGGTTGTGCGGCGGGTGCTTCAGGGAAGCCAGCACGTCGTGGTGCCGCTGCAGTGCGAGCCGCTCGCGCTGCAGACCACGCCGCAGATTCTGCGCGGGATTCAGGACATGGTGGCTGAGAACGACGATCTGACGCTGGACGGCCTGCTGCTCACGATGGCCGATCCCCAGAATGATTCCTGCGGCCGCGTGGTGGACTACATTCGCCGCAATCTGCCACGCAGCATGCTGCTGGATGTCGTGGTGCCCCGGTCGCTTGCGGCCACGGAATCGTTCGCGGCGGGACAGCCGCTCGTGCTGCGCTCGCCGGCCGATCCCGCGGCGCAGGCTTACGTGAATCTCGCGGCAATTCTGGTACAGCGGTTCGAGTGATGCGCCGCGCCTCCTGTCGCGTGATCATGGCCGCGACGCTGGTCATGGTCGCCGCGCTCGCCTGCAGCGAAGTCGGCACGGATCCCTCGATTCCCGTCGCCATCCAGCTCTCGCCCTCGCCACTTCCGTCCATCGTGGTGGGAGATTCCATGCGCGACAGCACGGGCGCCGCGGTGCCGCTGCAGGCCACGGTGTTCAATTTCCGGAACGAGGTCATTCCCGGAGCGCCCATTCGCTTCCTCGCGCTCGACAGCGCCAAACGCTTCAGCGTGGATTCCACGACTGGATTCGTCGCGGCCAACGACACGGGCCAGGCCACCGTCGTCGCGACGTCGCTCACGCTGCAGTCGGCGCCCATCACGCTCATCTCCGTCGTGCGCCCCGGTGCGATGCTCGCCCTGGACAGCCTGCGCGATTCGCTCCACTATGCGTTTACGGGACGCGATACGCTGCGCACGTTCCAGGTGCGGGTCGTCCAGATCTCCGGCACCGACACCATTCCCGTGCCCAGTTATCTGGTGCACTACGCGTTCACATATCCCGCCGGCCTGGACAACACCGATTCCACGGGCGTGCAACTCGTGGACGACACCAAACGACCATCGCTGGCGGACACCACCGACGCCACCGGCACGGCGAACCGATCACTCCGGATCACGCCGAACACCAGGCCGTTTGCCGACTCCGTGGTCGTTCAGGTCTCGGCCGCCGAACCAAACGGCGCCGCGGTGCCCGGGAGTCCCATCCGCTACGTGCTGCGCGTTCTCATCGAATAGCGGGCGCGTGCTTCACCGCTGGAGGAGGCGATGACCGGTACCGCTGACCGCGCGAACGCCACGCGCGATGATGTGCCCTTCGCACCGGCCACGCTCACGCAGCTCTTTTTCGACGCCGTGGAACGCCATGACCGTCCCGAGGCGATGCAGGTGAAGCGCGATGGACGCTATCAGCCGCTCTCGCACCGCTGGCTCGCCGGCCGTGTGCGTCATGCGGCGCTGGGCCTCGACGCGCTGGGCATCGTCCGCGGCTCCCGCGTCGGCATTCTCTCCGAGAATCGTCCAGAATGGGCCATCGCCGACTACGCATGCCTCACCGGTGGTCTCATTGACGTGCCGCTCTATCCCACGCTGCCGGCGGCCCGCATGGAGTACATCCTGCGGGATTCCGGAGCCGTCGCGATCTTCGTCTCCGACGAGGCGCAGGCCCGGAAGATCGCATCCATTCGCTCGGAGCTGCCCGACCTGAAGTGGATGATTGGCTTCGCGGACGTGCCAATGGTCGGCGTGGATCTGACGCTGGCGGCGCTCGAAGCGAAGGGTGCAGCCACGGAGAATCCCGACAGCGTCGCATGCTACCGGGCCGCGGCGCTGCGCACCATGCCGGACGACCTCGCGACGATCATCTACACGTCGGGTACTACGGGCGAGCCCAAGGGCGTCATGCTCAGTCACGGCAACATCGCGTCCAACGTGGCCGCGGTGATGTCCATCATACCGTTCGGCGCCGGCGACGTGTCACTCAGCTTTCTGCCGCTCTCGCACATCCTGGAGCGCATGTTCGATTTTCTGATGTTCTGTACGGGCGTGTCCATCGCGTACGTGGAATCCATGGACACGATCGTGGAGAACATCGGAGAGGTGCAGCCGACGTTCGTCGTCTCGGTGCCGCGCATTTACGAGAAGATCCATGCGGCCGTACTGGAGAAGGCGATGTCGGGCGGGGCCATCACGCGCCGGATCTTCCACTGGGCGCGCGACGTTGGTGCGCGCTGGGCGCACGTGCGTCTGGATGGTGGAACGCCCGGCGCGCTGCTGGCCATGCAGTACGCGCTCGCGCAGCGACTCGTGTTCTCGAAGCTCAAGGCACGCGTTGGCGGCCGCATTCGGTACTTCGTCTGCGGCGGCGCGCCGCTCGCGGTGGAGATCAACTTGTTCTTCTATGCCGCCGGCCTTCAGATTCTGGAGGGCTACGGACTCACGGAGTCGTCGCCCGTCATCGCCGTGAATTCGCCGGACCACTTCCGGCCGGGCACCGTGGGGCGCCCCATCGCCGGGGTGGAGGTGTCGATCGCGCCGGATGGCGAAATTCTCGCGCGTGGCCCCAACATCATGAAGGGCTATTTCAACCGGCCCGACGACACTCGCGCCGCCATCGATCCCGACGGCTGGCTGCACACCGGCGACATTGGCACGCTGCAGGACGGCTTTCTGAGCATCACCGATCGCAAGAAGGATCTGCTCATCACGGCGGGTGGAAAGAACATCGCCCCCCAACCCATCGAGAATCAGATCAAGCAGAGCACGTTCGTCGCCGAGGCGGTGCTCATCGGGGACAGACGCCGGTATCCGGTGGTGCTCGTGGTGCCCGACTTCCCGCAACTCGAGACGTGGGCTGCCGCCGAGCACATCGTCTACTCCACGCGGCACGAGCTGCTCGAACAGCCCGCCGTGCGCACGAAAATGGAGAAGGAGGTGCTCGCGGGACTCTCGGGGCTGGCCAAGTTCGAGACGCCGCAGAAGGTGGGGTTGCTCGACCGTCCGTTCTCGATCGAGAACGGGGAGCTGACGCCCACGCTCAAGGTGCGCCGTCAAGTGGTCAATGCGCGATACGACTCGCTCATTGCATCGCTGTACGCCGAGTAGAGCGCTACGCGTCGCGGCGCAACAGGGGCACGGTCGTGACGTGCGTGCGAGCGGCCAGCCAGTAGGTCCCGTCCCGGGCCAGCTCCTCCACTCCCGCCGGACGTGACGACTCGACCGGCGCGAGCAGCCGTCCGTTCGGCTGCAGCGCCGCGACCGCGGCGGCAAGGCAGTCTGCGCTCGCGTGCGCGGCATCCAGCGCTACGCCGCGCACCGTGAACGGCCGCAGCGGCAGATGGCCCGCGGTGAGCAGGAGCGACACGCCATTCCCGCTCTCGATGTCCGACGGCGCATCCACACCGAGCACGTGAACGTGCTCCGTGAGCTCACCCACGACGTGCGCCGCTGCCGCCCAGCGTCCCGCGAGGGCGATCACGCCTCCCGGCGTCGACAGATCCAGCAGGGCGGCCACGCGCAGCGCGAGCTCGCCGCCATTGTCCGCGGTCGCCGGCGTGACGCCGCGCCGGCCATCGCGAAAGTCCGCCACGCCGTATTCAATGGCATAGCGCGCGTCGCAGACCGGACAGCCCAGCTCTCCGCTCACGATGTCGCGCTGTTCCATGCGATACGCCGACGCGACCAGCCAGGTGGCCTCGTGCGGGCGCACGCAGCGCAGCGCACCCACGAGCTCCAGAAACACGACCGCCGTTACGCGCGGGAGAGCCGCAGCTCGTCCACGTTGACCGCGGCCGGTTGACTGACGGCGTACAGTACGGCGGCCGCGACGGCGTCCGCGTCCAGCATGGCCTCGCGCGGCGGGAAGCGGCCGGTCCCGGCCCGCTCGATGCCGTCCCAGATGCTGGTGTTGGTGGACGCCGGCGACACGAGCGTCACGCGCACACCGCTGCCTTTCAGCTCCGTTCGCAGCACCTCGTGCAGCGCCCGCGCGCCGAACTTGCTTGCCGAGTAGGCGGCGTTGCCGGCCATCGCGATCCGGTCGGCCACCGATCCGATCGTGACGATATGCCCGCTGCCCCGTACACGCATCCCCGGGAGCATGGCGTGCACCATGAGAAACGATGACAGCAGGTTCACGCGCAGCGTGTTCGCGAATTCCTGCGGCGTCACGTCCGCGACCGGCATCGGGTGGAAGACGCCTGCGTTGTTGATCAGGATGGCCGGCGCGCCACCGAACGTCCGTGTGATCACGCCCGCCGCGCGCGCGACGGCGTCAGCGTCGGAGACGTCGCAGGGGATGGGCATGGCGGCGGGGCCGATCTCATTCGCCCGCGCTGCGAGCGCTTCGCCGCCTCGCGCCAGCATGGCGACGCGCGCGCCGCTGTCCGCGAGCGCCCGCGTAATGGCCAGCCCGATGCCACGGGATGCGCCGGTCACGACGGCCGTCCGCCCGGGGGGCGTCGCGTTCACAGGGCCGACTGATTGCGGCTGTGCGCCAGCGCCAGAAACTCCTCGCGCGTGCGCGCGTCGTTCCGGAAGATGCCCGTGACGGCCGACGTCACCGTCTGCGAATTCTGCTTCTGCACACCGCGCATCATCATGCAGAGATGATACGCCTCGATCACGACGCCCACGCCGCGCGGCTCGAGCACGCTCTGAATCGCTTCGGCGATCTGCTCGGTGAGCCGCTCCTGCACCTGCAGGCGGCGCGCAAACACCTCGACGATGCGCGGGAGCTTGGAGAGTCCCACGATCTTGTTGTCCGGGATGTACGCGATGTGCGCCTTGCCGAAGAAGGGAAGCATGTGATGCTCGCACAGCGAATACAGCTCGATGTCGCGCACCATGACCATGCTCGTGTGCTCTTCCTCGAACACGGCATCGCCAACGACGTCCTCCACGCGCTGGTCGTAGCCGCGCGTGAGCCAGGAGAGCGATGCCGCGACGCGCTGGGGCGTCCGGAGCAGGCCCTCACGCTCGGGGTTCTCGCCGATCAGTTCGAGAATGGCGCGCACGTGCGCCTCGAACTCCGGTGCGGAGGTCGGCGGCTCCTCTCCGTTGAGCGCGCGCTCGAGTCGAGCGGACGGCGGCACGACTGGCGCGTGCAGGTGATCATGTGAGTCCGGCATGCTGGGTTCCTCGGTCACAGAACGCGGCGCGGCTGGCTCGCGTTCCACCCGGAACAGCTTGAGCCGGTCGCGCCGCCGGTCTATGTTTGCGCGTGTCCCCTGCCCCGCAGTCGGGGCATTTCTCTTAATAGGGACGCGCACCAGTGAAAGTCAAGTTCGCGATGGCAGGCATGGCGAGCGCCGCCGCATCCGCATGGTCCGCGGTGTGGACTTTCCCCACCATGCTCTTCAGCGCGTTCCTGATCACGTGGGGCGCCGAAGCGGCGCAGTTCCTCATCGCGCAGGGACTCGCGCTCGCCATTCTCGCCTGGATCCAGACGCTGCCCGAGTTCGCGGTGGAAGCCGTGATTGCATGGGCCGCGGGCGGCGACACCGCGCGCTGCTTCGTCTCGCTGCCGCCCGCGGGGTGTCACTCGCACCTGGCCATCGCCAATTTCACGGGCGCCGTGCGGCTGCTGATCGGGCTGGGCTGGCCCATGATCTACTTCGTGGCCGCCTTCTTCCGGCGCAGGTCGAAAGGAGCCTTCGCGCCCATCCTGCTCGATGACGAGCACGCCGTCGAGGTGCTCGCCACGGTACCTCCGGTGCTCTACTTCCTGTGGATCTGGTACAAGCGGTCCATTGGTCCGCTGGATGCCGTGGTGCTCGTGGCGATGTATGCCGCGTATCTCGCCATGCTCTGGCGATTCCCCGCGCATGGTGAGGAATCGCTGGCTGACGCGCCGCGCGTGGCGCGATGGGCGTACACGCGACCCGGCCGGTGGCGCGTGGTCGCCATCGCGGCGCTGTTCATTGGCGGTGGCCTGCTGATCTACCTTACCGCCGAACCGTTCCTGGACTCCATGCTCGCCGTGGCCACGTCGTTCGGCGTCAGCGAGTTCGTGTTCGTGCAGTGGGTGGCGCCATTCGTGAGCGAGTTCCCGGAAAAGGTGTCGGCGTTCCACTGGGCAAGCCGGGTGAGCACCGCACCCACGGCGCTGATGAATCTGCTCTCGAGCAACGTGAATCAGTGGACGGTGCTCGCGGCCATGATTCCCATCGTCTTCAGCGCGTCGCGCGGCATGCCCGCATCGCTCCCGTTTGACGGGGTGCAGCGCCTCGAAATCCTGCTCACCGTGATGCAGAGCCTGGTGGCCGTGCTGGTACTCGTCCGCATGCGGTTCGACTGGTGGAACGCCTCACTGCTCCTTGGCCTGTGGCTGGCCCAGTTCATCGAGGCCCACTGGCGCGAGGAGATCACCTGGATATACGGTATATGGGCGGTGGTGCTGGTACTTTCCTGGATCTGGGCACCACCCACGGCGCCGCGCATCTTCTGGCGGCTCGTGCGTGAGCGGGTCCGGCCGGCGGCGCCGCGCCAGCCGTGAAGGCGGGACGAACGGCGCCGGGAGAGCGGGGCGCGCAGACCCCGGACCAGTGCAGGAAAAACCGAACCCCGCCCTCGGGGGCGGGGTTCGGAGAGCAGGAACGAAGAGTATTCTTGAAGCCCCGTCGAATGACTGAGGTTCTCACCACAACTCTTCGCCTTCCCCGCACCGGGGCATGACGTCGGTGATGGATTGTCGAACCCACCCGAGAGACTTGTTGGCTCAAAAATGTGAGCTCTTCGTTCCGTGCTGTCGGGCAATGTAGTGTTCCACGACGAGCGAGTCAATCACAAATGACCGAAACACCTTCATCGAAATTCTGGTACGCGGCGGCCTATCCGATCGCCTTCGCCATGCTCGTCCTCTGGGCCATCGTCACCTTTGCGCTGGGCGGTCCGGGCTGGATCCACGCGCTCCTCTCCATTGGCGTCTTCATCCTCATCTGGCGCGTGACGGCCGGTGGTACGGAGAGTGCATGGCGGAAGTACGTGAGCCAGCGCGCGCAGCGCAAATAGCCGGCGTCGATTCCGCTAGGCGCGCAACAGTACGAGGGTGGCAATACCCCACGCCATGGTGAGCAAGGTGATGGGGACGCCAGTGCGCAGGAAGTCGCCGAAGCGCATGGGGACGTCGCGCGAGCTGGCCCGTTCGGCGACAATGAGATTCGCCATGGAGCCGAGGATGGTGAGATTCCCCGCGAACGTGGCGCTCATCGCCATCACGAGCCAGATCAGCTTCGGATTGGGCAGGTGGGGAACCACTGGCCGCCAGAGCATCACGGCCGGCACGTTCGACACCAGATTCGACAGAACGGTCATCGCGGCGCTCACGGTCACGGCGTCATGCCATGGATAGCCTTGGAGACCACCGGCGGCACGCGAGGTGAGGTCCAGGAACAGTGGCAGATCCTGAACCCCGCGCATCAACACAAACAGCGCCGCGAAAAAGAGCAGCAGCGACCATTCCACACGCGCGAACGCCTGGGCCGCATCGCGCCCGCCAATGGCGATCATCGCCGTGCCGGCGGTAATCGCCACGAGCGGAAGCGAGAGCCCGGCCAGCCAGCACGCGAGCGCCGCGGCAAAGAGGATGAGGGCCTTGATGACCAGCGCGCGATCGAGCGGGGTGTCCACCGCTACCACGGTGCCGGCTGCCGTCGGCCGCAGATCATTCCGGTACGCGAACGCCAGCACGGCATACACGATTATCAGGCCGCCGGCCGCGGGGAGCGCGAGCGCGCCGAAGAAGCTGGCGTATCCAAGATGACTCGAAATGCCGATGAGCATGTTCTGCGGATTGCCGGTGATGGTGGCCACGCTCCCGACGTTGGCGGCGAACGCGACGCCAAGCAGGAAGGGGAGTGGACGCAATCGCAGCGCGCGCAGCGCGGGAATGAGCAGCGGTGTGAAGACGAGGCAGATCGTATCGTTGAGGAAGAGCGCGGAGAGCAGACCGCTGGTCGCCACGATCATGGCCAGCAATACGCGCGGCGAAGTCGTGCGACCGACAATGCGCGCCGCGGCCCAATTGAAAAAGCCGCCCAACTCGAGATATCCGGTGAGCAGCAGCACGCCCAGGAGAAAGACAATGACGTCGGGATCGATGGCCGCGTAGGCATCATGCACCGGCAGGCGGCCCACGACGACCATCGCCACTGCGCCGAGCAATGACGCAGCCGGCCGGTTGAGGCGCACGCCAGGCAGTTGCTGCACGGCAATGAGCCCGTAGGTAGCCACGAAGATCGCGAGTCGAACCGTGTTCACGGGGAATGATCCGGGTGAGGCAGACGGAAACTTACAGCAGTGGGGCCGGCACGCAGCCGGCGACTGCGCCGGCCGCGCGGCCGGAACTGCGGCAGGAGGCGCCGCGGGCGCCCGTGCTGGTCACGGGCGCGGGCGGCTTCGTGGGCATGCACGTGTGCCACGAGCTGTGCCGCCGGGGGTGGAGCGTGCGCGCGCTGGCACATTCTCCGGGCAAGGCGGCGCAACGGCTGGCGGGACTGTCGCTCGAGATCGTGGTTGGCGACCTCCGCGACGTGGCGGTGGTGCGCCGCGCCGTTGGCGGCATGGGCGCCGTCGTGCACCTCGCCGCCATCGCGATCGAGCGGGGGGGGCAGCACTACGAGCAGGTCAATGCGGACGCCACCACCGCGCTGCTGCGCGAAGCGCACGCGGCTCGCGTCGAGCGGTTCGTGCACATGTCACAGAATGGCGCGTCGAGCGGTTCGCCGTACCGGTTCCTGCGGAGCAAGGGCGTGGCGGAGGACGCGGTGCGCGACAGCACGATGGGCTGGACCGTGCTGCGCCCCTCGGTGATCTTCGGCCGCGAGGACGAATTCGTGAACGTGCTCGCGCGATTGGTCCGGCTCTCACCGTTGGTGTATCCCGTGCCGGGCGGCGGCAGGGCGCGCTTTCAGCCGATCGCGGTGGACGACGTCGCGCGTGTCGTCGTGAGGGCGCTCGATATGCCCGAGACGTCCCGACACGTGTACAGTCTGGGCGGCGCGGAGCCCCTGACGCTGCGCGTCATGGTGGAGCGCGTGCTGGCGACCATGCAGCTACGG
Organism: Gemmatimonadaceae bacterium; assembly: GCA_036278895.1. Lineage (GTDB taxonomy): Bacteria > Gemmatimonadota > Gemmatimonadetes > Gemmatimonadales > Gemmatimonadaceae > JADGGM01. The sequence continues at coordinate 73,459 of DASUKE010000021.1, read as the reverse complement.
CGGCATCTCGTGAGCGTACCCGTGCCACTTCTGCGTCCGCTCGTCGCGGGCCTGCAGCGAATACTGCCGCGACCTCCCGTCACGACGGGACTGCTCGATCTGCTTGCACTGGACAACACGATCGCGGAGAATGCACTCAGCAGTGTCTTTGGTGTCACGCCCGTGCCGTTCCTGCCGGACGCGCTGAACTACCTGCGCGATATCACGCTGCGCAGCGCGATCAGGTCGCTGTTTCAGGAGACGTAGCCGAACCGAATGACGCCCTGCGCGCCGCGCCTTCAAATTTGCGACTGCCGCTTGACTCGCGCAGCCTCCAGCGCCAATACTGATGACGCGCTCTGGGGCGCCTCCTGTCCGCGGCAAGGGAGTGCTACTCCCACCCATGCTGGTTCGTCGCACATCACGAACCTTCTTCCTGCCTGCACTCAGCGGACTTCAGGCGCGCATTGGGAGGAAGGTTTCCATGACCAGGAAGCTCACGCCCCGGAGTTCCCTCGAGACCCTCAAGAGGGAGGCGAAGCGCTGGCTTGCCGCGCTTCGTGAGAACGACCCGGCTGCACGCGCGCGCCTCGCGCGTGCGCACCCCACTGCCCCACCCGATCCCGGGCTGCGCGACGTGCAACTCGCGCTCGCGCGGGAGTACGGATTCCCGGGCTGGACAGCGCTCCGGTCCGAACTCGCGCGTCGACACGACAGCGCACGCCCCGCGGATCATGTCACGCCACTTCAGGAACTGCTCATGGCCGCGGCGCAGGGCGACGCCGGCCGCGTGCGCGAAGCGCTGAACGCACACCCCGGAATCGTGAGCGAGCGAGGCGAGCTGCCTGGCCACACCGGAAAACGCAGCGCGCTCCATTTCGCGATGAACTCGCTGAACGAAACGGTGGTGGAGGTACTGCTCGAACATGGCGCCGATCCCAACGTGCGCGATGACGGCGACAACGCCATGCCACTGCACTTTGCCGCGGAGCGTGAGCACCTGGGAATCGTCAGGCGCCTCATCGAGAGCGGTGCGGATCCCATTGGGACAGGTGACGGCCATGAGCTCGAGGTCATTGGGTGGGCTACCTGCTTCGCGCGCTCGCCCAACGGCGACGTCGTGACATACCTCCTGGCACATGGTGCGCGACACAACATCTTCTCCGCCGTTGCGACCGGTGCGGTCGCGGCAATTCGGGAGATTGTCGCGCGTGCACCCGCCGATCGCGACAGGTCCATGGACCGCGCCAACCAGCACCGCCGGCCGCTGCACCTCGCCGTCGTGAAGCACCAGCCAAAGTCGCTCGACGAGCTGCTCGCGCTGGGCGCGGACGTGGACGCTCGCGACGCGGCGGGACTGACGCCGCTCGATCAAGCGGCGTTGGGCGGTGAACGGATGATGGCTGAGCGACTCATCGCGCACGGTGCACGCATTGATCTTCCCGCCGCCGTGGCACTCGGCCGCGACGATGACATGCAGCGATTGCTGCGCGACGAACCGGACAGCCTGCGACCGGGCGGACGGTGGGATCGGGTCATCGTGCGGGCGAGCGAACGGGCGTCCGCGCACGTGATCGAGGCGCTCGCGAAAGCGGGTGCCTCGGTGCACGTCCGTGACGACCACCGCACCGCCGTGGACGGCACCCACGGCTACACCGCACTCCATGCGGCGGCCTTTCACGGCAACAGCGACGCGGTGCGCGCACTGCTGCGGCTGGGCGCCAATCCCGCGGACCGCGAGGACAAGTACTGGAGCACGCCTGCAGGGTGGGCGAATCATGCCGGGCACGGAGACACGCGCGATCTCATTCTGGACGGCGCGATCGACATCTTCGATGCGATCGAGTTTGACCGCGTCCAGCGGATCGCCGGGATTCTCACGCGCGACCCCCAGGCGCTGGAACGCAAGTTCGGTGAGTACGTCACCGGCGATCAGAAGCCGCGTGAATGGCTGGATCCGGCCTGGACCCCTCTCGCATACGCCGTCGCCCATGGCAAGGTGGAGGCCGTACGCGAGCTGGTGGCGTTCGGCGCCGACCTCGCCGTTCATGACTCGTCGCATCGCGATCTTGCCGCACTTGCCGCTGGCGCGGGGCATGACGACATCGTTGGCGTGGTGCGCTCCTTGGAGCACGCGCCAGCGCCGCGTGGCAGGTCCCTGGATGCTGCGAGCGAGCGCGTCGCGCGGTTTCTGCGCACGGCATGTCTCGACTGGCGCACCGGCGGACCGCAGCGCGCCTTCGCGAGGAACGATGCCGGGCGCATGCTGCAGCATCACCCCGAGCTCGCGACGACCAACATCTACACGGTCGTTGCATGCGGCGCGCTGGACGCTGCGCGCCGCTTGCTCGACGCCGAGCCGGAGCTCGCCGCCGCGCCAGGCGGTCCGCGCTCCTGGCCACCGCTGTTGTACCTCTGCTCGGCGCGTCTCCCGCAACCACACTCCAGCGAGAACGCCGTCGCCATCGCCCGTCTCCTGCTGGAGCATGGCGCGGATCCGAACACGTTCTACCTGGGCGGCAACGCGGACATCCACTACACCGCGCTCACCTGCGTCCTGGGCCGGGGCGAAGAACTGGCATCCATGCATGCGCACGCGCACGCGCTCGCGCGGCTGCTGCTGGAGCGCGGCGCCGATCCGCACGACAATCAGGTGCTCTACAACGTGTTCGCCGACAACACGTCGCGGCATTTGCTCGACAACGACATCGTCTGGCTCCTCGAGCTGATGTACGAGCACTCCGTACGGCGTGGTCACCTGAACGACTGGACCGATCCCGCGTGGCCCATGTTCGCGATGCGCGGGGCTCCATCGCTCGGCGACGAGGACCGGTTCCTGCCCGGCGCGCGCTTCATGCTCGACGCCGCGGTGGACCGCAACCTGCTGCCACTGGCGGAGTGGATGCTGGAACACGGCGCGGGTCCGAACACGTCATCGGGCCCGCTATGGCGGCGGTCCACCCGCTCGCTCTACCAGGAAGCTCAGGCGCGAGGCCACTCCGCCATGGCCGAGTTGCTCGTGCGGTACGGCGCCACGGCGGAACCGCCAGTACTCGATGCGTACGAGGCCTTCATGCGCGCCTGTCTCGCCCTGGACCGACAGTCGGTGCGTACGATGATTCGCCGGCAACCTGAAGTGCTGAACGATCCTCGTGCCCTCTTCGGGGCAGCGCGCCAGGATCGCGCGGATGTCGTGGACATGCTGATCGATCTCGGGTTCTCTCCTGACGTCGTCCATCCGAACACGGGAGCGCGGGCGCTGCATGCGGCGGCGGCGGCCGGCGCTGCACGCTCGGCGGCCCGTCTCATTGCGCGCGGCGCCACGGTCGATGCACACGACAGTCTCTACGACTCGCCACCGCTGGGATGGGCGTCATACTTTGCCCAGTCGGCCACGATTGAATTGCTCGGACGGTACAGCAGCGATGTGTGGCGGCTCACGTTCACCGGGCGGGTGGACCGGTTGCGTGAGCTGCTGGACGCGGACCCCACGCTCGCGCACACCAGCAACGGCGCGGGCGACACGCCACTCATGTGGCTGCCGGATGATGCGGCCAGCGCGCTCGCCATTGCACGACTGTTCCTCGACCATGGCGCCACGGCTTCGGTGCACAACGCTCGCGGCCTCACCGCCGCGGACATTGCGGCGAGCCGGGGGCTCGAGGACGTGGCCGCGTTGCTCCGAGAAGCCGGGGGCTGAGGCGCACGTACCGTTCACGCGTCCATCCGTCCCGGGCAAGCCGGTTCGGCGCTCCGGCTATTCGGCGCGCATGGCGACGAGCGGATCCACCCGCGCTGCCCGGCGCGCCGGGATCCAGCTTGCCAGCAGGGCGACGCCGAGCAGCACGAGGGTCACGCCGACGAACGTCGCCGGGTCAGTCGTACCCACGCCGAACAGAATGCTCCGCATGAAGCGCGTGAGCACAAGCGCGCCGGCAAGACCGGCAAGAATTCCCGCGACGGCGAGTGATAGTCCGCGTCCCACCACCATCCGCTGCACGCGTCCCGCGTCGGCGCCGAGCGCCACGCGCACGCCGATTTCGCGCCGGCGCTGCATCACGAAGTAGGCGAGCACGCCGTACAGGCCGATACCGCCAATCAGCAGTCCGAGTGCGCCGAACAGTGTGAGCAACGTGGTGAGGAGACGCGGCCGTGCCACGGCATCGCCCACCGCGCTGGAAAGCGTGAAGATGGATGTGATGGTTTGATCACGATCGAGGTCCCAGATGGCATGCTGCACGGCCGCTGCCATCGCCAGCGGCTCGCCACGCGTGCGCACCACGAGGTTCGTCTGGACCCGCATGTTCTGCAGGTTGTGGATGAACATGGCCGGCTGCGCTGACTCCTCCACTGATACCTGCCGGACGTCGCCAACGACGCCGATGATCGGCACCTGTTTTCCATCGATATCCAGTGTGCGCCCCACTGCAGCGCGGCCTGGCAGGAACTGCTTCGCGAACGCTGCGTTGACAACCAGGACCAGCGGTGCATGGCTGTCGTCACTCCGCCGAAACTCGCGGCCGGCGAGAACCGGCACGCCCAAGGCGTGGAAGTAGCCATCGCTTACGTGAATGAGGTGCGCGGTGGGCGGCTCGGCGCCGGACGGCACGACCATGCCCTCCGGAACGAAGCCCACGCGTTCGCCGCTGCCGCGGAAGGGGATTTCCTTTGCCGCGCCGGCATCTGCCACGCCAGGAAGGGCGCGCACGCGATCGAGCACCTGGGCATAGAAGCTCTGCATTTGCGCAGTTGATCCCTGATGTCGCGGACCGACGGTGAAATTCACCACGAGCACATGATCGGGGCGGAAGCCGAGCCTGACGTCGAGCAGACGCAGGAAGCTGCGCGTCATGAGTCCGGCACCGACGGCGAGCACGACGACAACAGCCACCTCGGCGACGACGAGCGCCGCGCGCATCCGCTGGCCGCGCGCGCCGCTGTTGCCACGGCCGCCCTCTCTCAGTGCCGACTGCAGATCAGACGCGGTCGCACGCAGCGCCGGTACGAGACCGAAGATCACACCCGTGGCAACGGACACCGCAACCGCGAAGCCAAGCACGGTGGGGTCGAGACCGATTTCCGCGGCGCGAGGCAGTTGGCCCGAGCTCAAGGTGACGAGCGCACGCGTGCCCATGAGCGCGAGCAGCACGCCGAGCGCTCCGCCCGCGAGCGCAAGCACGAGACTTTCGGTGAGTAACTGGCGCACCAGGCGCCCGCGTGAGGCGCCGAGCGCGGATCGCGTTGCCAACTCCCGTTCGCGTACACTCGCGCGCGCCAACAGCAGGCTCGCGAGATTGGCGCAGGCCAGCAGGAGCACGAACGCCACGGCACCAAGTAGTACGAGGAGACCCGTGCGGGCACTGCCAACCATCACATCCCGCAGCGGTTCCACCGTCGCGTTCGTCCAGCCCCGGTCCTCGGCGTACTGTTCACTGAGCCGGTGCGTGATCGCCGCCATCTCGGCGCGCCCGCGCTCGATCGTGACGCCGGGGCGGAGTCGCGCGACCACGTCGAGGACGTGCACCTGCCTGAGCCGCGGGATCGCCTCGTCGGGGATCGTGGCATACGGGATGTACACGTCGATCCGGTCCGCCGGGTAGCGGAAGTCGCGCGGCATGACACCGAGCACTTCGTAGGGATCGCCACCGAGCGTGAGGGTACGCCCCACCACCGCGGGCGATCCGGCAAACTGGCGGTGCCAGAAGGAATACGAGAGTACGACGACGTGATCGGCTCCGCCGCGATGCATCTCGTCCTCGCGCGGCAGGCGTCCGAGCTGCGGCTGCACGCCGAGCACGGGAAAGAACCCGGGCTCGACAAAGGCAGCGGAGAGCCGCCGCGGATCGCCGTTGCCGGTCATGTCGATGCCGCTCCCGCCCTCCGTATACCAGTAGCCACCCAGGTCGGTGAACACCGCGCGCTGCGCCCGCCAGTCGTCGAGATCCACGGGTGACACCGACGCCTGCGTGCTTCCCATTTGAGGGTTGACCGACCAGATGCGGACGAGCTGCTCCGGGTGCGGAAAGGGAAGCGGCTTCAGGAGCACGCCGTGCACCACGCTGAAGATCGCAGTATTGGCACCGATGCCGAGCGCCAGCGTGAGCAGAGCGGTGAGCGTGAACACCGGCGCGCCACGCAGCTTGCGCAGCGCATATCCCACATCGTGGCGAAATTCGCCGAGGTAGTCGCTCCAGCGTCGCGCGTTTTCGGTGCCTCTGTCATAGCGCTGCAGGTAGCGGCGCGTGTCGTCCATGTCGCCGAACTGCCGTTCGGCCTCGGCGTGCGCCTGCTCGGCGGAGAGTCCGCGCGCCACGAGCTCCTCCTCGCGCATGGCGAGATGGAAGCGCAGCTCCTCATCCACGTCCTCGTCTATGCGCTGCGCGGAGCGCCAGGGGAGGCGGAAGAGTGAGCGCCTCATGCCGGTTCCAGCACCTTGGACACGGCCGCGGCGTAGCGGCGCCAGGCGGTTTCCTCGATCCGAAGCTGCTGGCGGCCGCGGCGCGTGAGGCGGTAGTACCGCGCGCGACGGTTGTTCTCCGACAGTCCCCATGACGCTTCCACGCCGCCGGCGCGCTCCAGGCGGTGGAGGGACTTGTAGAGTGCCGCGTCCTCGATTCCGATTACGCCGTCCGTGCGATCGTGGATCCATCGCGAAATGGCGTAGCCGTGCATCTCACCCCATGCCAGCGTACGCAGGATGAGTACATCGAGCGTTCCCTGCAGCAGGTCGAGCGACTCGCGGGCCATGCGCTTCTCCCCTCACCAAGTATGTGGAGAGATTCGCACACGGCCCCGCGGTCGTCAAGGCCTCCAGCCTGGCGCGTCGCGCAGTATAGCCCGCACGCGTGCGGCGCCACTCGTTCCTTGACGCCTGCCGCGCGGCTGTCGATAGTTGAGGTCGGTGGTTCAGGCGTACCTTCAGACTTGCGGAGCCTTCCGTGGCCAGCTCGGACGTCGTTTCCCAACTGCAAACAGCGGTTGGAGATGTCTATCTCATCGGGCGCGAACTGGCGCCCGGCGGAATGAGCCGGCTGTTTCTCGCGACCGAGCGCTCCCTCGACCGGCAAGTCGTCATCAAGCTCCTTCCGCCCGAGCTGGCGAACGAGGTGAGCGCGCAGCGCTTCCAGCGCGAGATGCTCATCACCGCGCGGCTGCAGCATGCGCACATCCTGCCGGTGCTCTCGGCCGGCGCGCAGGGCAGGCTGTTGTACTACGTCACGCCCTTCATTGCGGGCGAATCGCTGCGGCATCGGATCGCGACGGACGGCGCGCTTCCGGTCGACGAAAGCGTACGGCTCCTTCGCGAAGTCACGGACGTGCTCGCGTTCGCCCACGAACGCGGCGTCGTCCACCGTGATCTGAAGCCCGAGAACATTCTTCTGCAGCACGGACACGCGATCCTTGCCGACTTCGGCATCGCACGCGCCGTGGAGGAGGCGTCGCGCGGATCGCCGGACGATCGCCTCACTGCCGCCGGACTCGGGCTCGGTACGCCGGGCTACATGGCGCCCGAACAGCTTGCGGCCGAACCCGAGGTGGATGCCCGCGCCGATATCTACGCCATGGGTGTCATTGCGTACGAGATGCTGGCGGGGCACGCTCCGTTCCCGGGTCTCACTGCGGGTCAGCTTCTGGTCGCGCATCTGACGAGGGCGCCCGAGCCCCTCACCGCATGTCGCGCGGAGGTTCCGGAACAACTCGCACAGCTCGTGATGCGCTGCATGGAGAAGGACCCCGGCGCCCGCTGGCAGAGCGCAGCGGAGCTCTCTACCGCGCTCGACGCGTTCGCGGTTCACGCCACCGGCCACATGCGGCCGCGCGTCGAGCCCGAGGAACTGCCGGACAGTGATGCAACGCCGCCGACGTCGGCGGTGAGCGGTTCGCTGCGCACTGGCCTTCAGGCGTTCGAACGGTGCGACTGGAACGAGGCATACGCCGAGCTCGGCGCCGCCAATGCTGCATCGGTGCTTGCGCCGCAGCACCTCGAGCGGCTTGCCGAAGCGGCGTGGTGGATTGGCCGCGGTGACGAGTGCATCAGAATTCGCGAGCGTGCCTATGCGCAGTATCTCGCGGCCGGCGACCTGCATCGTGCGGCGGCGGTCGCGATTGCCGTGGCCGAGGATCACTTTCACAAACTGGCGCGCTCGGTCGCGCACGGCTGGCTGCAGCGCGCGGAACGTCACCTGCGCGAGCTGCCGGAGGCCATCGAACATGGGTGGATGGCGCGCACGCAATCCATGCTCGCCTTCGAGGAAGAGCGGAACCTCGAGCGCGCGGACGCGCTTGCGACGCAGGCGTTCGAGATCGCGCGGCGGTTGCACGATCGTGATCTGCAAATGCTGGCGCTGCAGGACCGCGGCCGCATTCTCGTTTCGCAGGGGCGCGTCGCCGAAGGCATGCCGCTCATTGACGAAGCCATGGCGGCGGCGACGAGCGGGCAGCTCGGCGCGCGCACGACGGGGCGCACCTACTGCAACATGATGAGCACGTGCGAGAAGCTGGCCGACTATCGACGTGCCGGGGAGTGGAACGAGGAAGCGCGCGACTGGTGCTCGCAGCATGCCGAATCAGGCTTTCCGGGCATCTGCCGTGTGCATCGCGCGGAGCTGCTGCGGTTGCGCGGCTCATGGCCGGAGGCGGAAGAGGAAGCGCGACGCGCGTCCGAGGAGCTGGAGGATTTTCTCGCCGACGTTGCCGGTGAGGCCTACTACGAGCTCGGCGAGATCCGGTTGCGCATGGGAGATTTGAAGGAGGCGGACAATCTGTTCCGGCAGGCGCACGAGCTGGGACGCGATCCGGTACCCGGGCTGGCGCTTCTGCGCCTCGCACAGGGGCAGACAGAGAGCGCCCGCGCGCTCCTCGATCGCGCGCTGTCCGACCCGCTGCTCTCGCCGCTCGACCGCGCGCGACTGCTTCCCGGTCGTGCGGAAGTGGCGCTGGTTACGGGCGACAGGGCAGTCGCGCGGGCCACGGCCACGGAGCTGGCGACGATCGCCGAGTCATACGCCTCGCCTGCTCTCGCCGCCGCCGCCGCCTTCGCGCAAGGGTTGGTGGAACTCGGCGAAGAGAATTTCCCGCGCGCTGCAGTCAGTCTGCGCAGTGCGTGGCGGCTGTGGAAGGAGAGCGACCTGCCGTACGAGGCCGCCCGCGCGCGCATGCGGCTGGGCCAGGCGTACCGCGACAGCGGGAATCGCGCGGATGCGGAGCTGGAGCTGCAGGCCGCGGCGACCAGCTTCGAGCGACTCGGCGCCGCAACTGACATTCGGCTGACTGCGGCGCTGCTGGCCGGGTGAGGAAACCAGGGGCTGCCCCATGGGCTGCCCCTATGATGCATCGGCCCACACTGCCGGGCTAACGTCGGCTAAGGGGCAGCCCATGGGGCAGCCCCTGCCTCCGCTTTGCCTCGCAGTTGTCCGGGAATCGCGTGAGATAGACGTCGAGCGTGTCGGTGCGTCCGGCGGACAGGGTGACCGCGGTGTCGGCATGGCCGCAGTGCATGCAGCGAACCGACACGCCGTACGATCCCGCGCTGTCGGCCAGGAGATACGTCGAGTCGCTGAGCGCCGACCCTTCGGCCGCCACGGCGCCGGCGCGGGTGAGCGTCACCCGGAACGGCGGCTCCAGCCGCTCTGATGCCACGATGGGATGCGTGCGCACGACGAGCTGGCCGCGATCCGCATGGCGCAGGTCGTCATTCGCGGCCGATCCCGTCCGCAGCGCGAAGCGATTGCTGTCCTCCGCTGCCGCATAGACGATCTGATCGCAGGAGAGATCGATGGGCGCCGGCCGTGCACGATGACAGCAGACCAGCACGAGACACGCGCCGCTGCCGATCACTCTCCGCCACTGCCTGATCCGCTGCTGCTCCATGTGGCACCTGCTCATTCCGGTGGTGCGCCGATACCGTCACGCGGCGCGAAGCCCATACCGCGGAGGGCGATCGCCCACCGTTCGTCCGTCGCTCAGGACGACGGCGGCGTGCCCGGAGACCGGCTCACTCCGCGCACGATCTGTACGCGCAGCTCCTGCCAGCCGTCAATCTGGTAGTACTGAACGCGCAGATCGTGCCGCCCTCCCGCGATCGTCGCGAAGGCAGGCGCCGACTCGTGTGGTTTCCACTGATCGATCATCAGCTTGCCATCCACCCACACGCGCACGGCATCGTCACTGATCGTGCGCAGCGTGTACGTGCCCCGCGCGAGCGTGACCGTGCCCGTCGCCTCCAGTGCAACATGCTCGGCGGGGACGCCCGGGATCAACCGGCCGGAGCCTTCGACGTCGAGCCGCGGCGGGTGCAGCGTGATGAGCGGTGTGCCGCGCAGCAGCGCCGCGAAGGCGTCGGGTCTGCTGCGCGGATCGGTGCTGTCGCTCCATGCGAACACGCGTGCGCTCCACGGCACGGCGGGCTCGAAGCGCCCGTACGCGAAGCGAACGGGCATACCGGCTGCGTGATGCACGCCACGCGCCGAGGTCGTTGCCGCGCCGCGATACTCCAGGACAAGCGTCCAGTCAGCGCCGGCTGCGGGCGACGGCGTCACCGCAATCGTGTCGGGCACACGGCCGCTGGTGTGCGACAGCGCCGCGAGGCCGTGTCGGCTGGTCACGCGCCAGCTACCGGGAGGACCGAGCACCTGCAGGCGCAGCGGCACGGCACGCACGCTGTCCAGCGGCCACAACATGGGCGAGCGAAAATCGTACGGCCCCCATTCGTCGACGACAATGGATGAACGTGGCCGCGTCTGGACTGGCGTTGTCGCCGGCAGAATGCCGCCGCTGTCGGGGCGCGGAGCACGGCGTGCATATTCGTCGGGCAGCGCCGGCGCCGGATCGTCCGCGACGAGCGAATCACGCACGTCGTTGTCCGCGAGCCGGTATCCCGACGTGTCGCGCAACACGGCCACCGAGTCCACGCCTGCCATGACATTCTGTGCGACCTCGAGCCCACTGGTGTTCCTCGCCCGGACCGCCACGCGATTACGCGCAAACACGTTGTGCTCCACGCGGTAGTCCCGGCTTCGCGTGTCGCGATGCTTCGGATAGCCCCAGTCCGATGGTTCAGCGGAATCAGCCCACACGTGCACCGCGGTGGAATCGCCGGTGAATGTGTTCGCCGCGATGAGATTGTTCTGCCCGTGCTCGATGCCGATCCCGGTGCGATTCCGGATAAACCGGTTGCCCACGACCTTCGAGTCGTAGCTGTAGCCGCCCCACAGTCCGTACTCGCAACCCTCCAGCCGATTGGCGACGAAGATGTTCCGGCTGAAGGTGGCTTCCATGCAGTTGGCTGGCGCGAAGCTGAAATCATTCGCGAAAAACAGGTTGTCGTTGACGCCGCCGGCACCCGTGTCCATCGTGCTCTGCCCCGCCCAGACGAACAGCCCATCCCCGCCGTGCGTCACCGAATTGTACGCAACGATGTTCTGCATGCTCTGTTCGTACATGAGCAGCCCCGCCGAATCCTGCCCGCGCCGGTAGAATCCCTGGCTATAGCCACGCACATCATAGTCCAGCCGGTTGTGCGCAATCACGTTGTCACTCGAGCGGTACAACCCGATGCCGAGTCCGGAGTCAAAGGAAAAATCATTCTGCCGGATGACGAGGCTGTCGCTTCGTACCATCATGAGCCCGTTCATGCCCTGCTCCGCGCGATTGTCGCGGATTGTGCCGCCCGTCACATCCGACAGATAGATGGCGGCGCCGTAGCGCAGCCATTCGTCGTGCTCGTTCTGGTGGAACGAAAGCCAGTCCACGAGGCTCTCGTGCTCGACCAGGCTGTACAGGCGCGGCTTCCAGTTGTAACTGAGATCGTTGCCCTGCAGCGTGAGCCCCCGCACGCCGCGCGCGAGCATGGCGACCATGTAGCCGCGCACGCGTGCATGGAGAATGCGCACGTTGTGCCCGCCCTCGATGCGAATCCCGACACCGGCTGCGCGATCAGGGTCGGCCACCGGGTCTGTCCCCTCCAGCGTGGCGCCCGCGAAGTCCACGGTCACGTCGTCGCCGCGCACGACAATCACCGCGGAGTCGAGCGATGCGGGTGCAGCAAGCCGGTAGCGCCCCGGCGCCACACGCGCGGAGTGCGTGATCACCAGTCCACGGTGCAGCGTGATCAGAGGCGCCGTGCCACTCTGCGCCGGCAGTGCAGCCGACAGGAACGGCAGCGCCATCACCATCACCACGCGACGGAAGCCGGGAACATCCCCGTACGCGCGACGAGCCCCTGTACGTGTACCCGCCTGCTCGGCGCTGGTCACCGCAACCCCTTCCGGATGCGTCAAATTTCCCAGTTGCTGAACACGAGCCCCTCAGCCGCGATCGGTTCGGAGTAGCCGTCGAGCGTCATGCGCAGGTCCGTCCAGCGCACGCGCCCGCCCAGCGAAATGATGTCGCGATACGATGACGCATAGTCCGTCTGCACGCGAAACGCGACGCGGCGCGTGCTGGTGCGGCGCGCATAATCGGCGAGGTCGTGAACGGCCAGCGGTAGATCGCTGGCGCGCGCCAGCACGAGCTTGAGCACGCGCGTCTCCTCGCGCGCGCGTCCCTCCACGAGCGGCACGGTATGGCAGAGCGCGTAGCCCACCACGTTTCCGGCGGCGCGAAAGATCACCGTGTCGCCAAGACCCAGCTCGTGTGTGAGCAGCAGTTCGCGCGTGAAGTCGTAGCCGTCGAGCAGCCCGTTGAGCAGCTCGCGACACTCCACGACGGCGAGGTCCCGCTCGTCCGGTGTGAGACGCGACAGCAGCGACGGCGGCCGCTCACCGTGCGCGGCGTCCACCGTAACCGTGATCGTCAGCCGCCCCGGCACCAGGCCGAGCGAGGAGTAGAAGCCGATGTTGTCCATGGTACGCGGCATCGTCTCCAACCCGATCGTTCCCGCCTTCGCCTCCTGCAGCCAGGTGATCCCCGCTCGCACGACTCGCTTTCCCACGCCAGTGCCCTGCAAATCGGGTCGCACGGCCAGCGGACCCATCCACCCTTCCCGTCCTGACCGGTGGACGACGTTGAACGCCGCAATCTCGCCGCGATCATCGCGCCAGAGCAGCGCGCCGCCGTTCGCGTCGGACATGGCATACTGCCAGATGGCCGGGTTCAGGTGCGGCACCCGCACACCCGTGAGCCCGTCACGCCGGTACCGCTCCGTGAAGCTATCGGAGAAGATCCGGTTGAGCGCGGGGATGTCGGCGAACCGCGCCTGGAGTGGTCCCTCCGGCACCTGATTCGCCCTCCAGTTGCGGGCGATGGCCATCAGTCGGGTGCTCCCGCATTCTCGAACATGTCCGGCAATGCATCCACGGCTGCTGCAGGCCCCGTTCCATCCAGCGCGGACACGACGGAGGAACCGCTCTCGTCGTCGAAGCGCAGCGAGACCACGTGATCCAGCATTTCGCGCACTGACTCGATGTGCGTAATGAGGATGACCTGCTCGAACCGGTCGCCCAGGTGGCGCAGCAGGTCCACCACGGTGGCGCGATGGACGTCATCCAGCGAGCCGAAGATCTCGTCGAGAATGAGCAGGGAGAACGGCTGCCCCGCGCGTTCCGCGATCATCTGCGAGATGGCGAGCCGCAGCACCAGGCTCGCCAGATCCTCCTCACCGCCCGAGATGACCGGCTTCGCGACGCCATCCTCCAGCACGACGATATTGTAGCGATCATCGAGTTCGAGCTCACTGTAGCGCCCATCCGTGAGCTCAGACAGGAACGAACTGGCGAGTTCGGAGATTTCAGGGCGCAGCTGGAAGTTCAGGTCCGTGCGCAGATCGGTGTAGGCCCGATCGAGCTCATCATGCAGGCGCTTGCGCGCGTTGAGCTCGCCGAGCAGGCGCTGTCGCGATTCCAGCTCGCGCGCGGCGTGCTCGGCGCGATCGAGCGCGCTGCGCGCGCTCACCGCATCGCTGTCCGCAGCGGCGGCGGCCAGTTCGGCCGCCCGCAGCACCTGTGCCGCGTGCTCGTACCCGGTGCGCAACGCCAGGAAGTCCGCCTCGGATACCGTCATGGCGTCGCGCCGTTCGCGCAACTGCCGCAGCCGCTCCGTCAGCGCGAGCATGCTGCCGCGCACGTGCTCACGCTCGCGCGACACGGACGGTTCGCGCTCGATCTGTGCGCTCAACCGTGTGGCCCGGGCGTCAATGGGCATGAGCCGATCCAGCTCGCGGCGCAGCGTCTCGTGTCGCTCCGCATCGTAGCCCGCAGGGAGCGCATCGAGCTCGCGGCCCAGCGCGTCGTGGCGAGCCTCCTTTTCCACGATGTCACCGCCGAGCTGGGCGAGTTCCTGCACCGCGAGCTGCACCTTCATCAGCCGGCGCTCCAGCGTGGTGACTTCCTGCGAGAGCGCGCGGCGGCGCTCATCGAGCTGCCGGATATCATCCGGCATTTCGTGGAGCTGCTCCACCCGCCCCTTGAAGTAATTGCCATCCACGCGAACGGTCTCCAACTGGCCGTCGAGCAGTTCGAGTACGGAGCGCAACGCACCGGCGAGGGGGCGCGCGCAGGTGGGACAGGCGCCATCCTCGCCGGCGGAGGCGAGCCGGTCGCGCTGCTGCTTGAGCTCGGAGAACTGATCGCGCAGCGCCTGCCGCTTGGTATCCGCTTCCTGCCGGTCGCGCACCCACTCGGTACGGCGTGCTTCGAGCTGTCCGTCCACCAGCTCCAGCTCTTCCCGTTTCTCGCGCTGCGCGAGCGAGATTTCCTCCTCCAGCCGCGGCGCGCTCTCGATGCGCGCGCGGCGCTCGCGAAAGCGCGCCAGCTCCTCATCCAGCGCATGACGCGTCGCGAGCAGCGCGCGGCGACGCCCTTCCTCGCGCGCGAGCGATTCCAGGTGCTGGAATTCGGTGTGGTAGCGCCCATAGGGCTCCAGGTCCACGCGCAGCGTCTCACGCTCGGCGCGCGCCGCGGCGATCTCCGCCAGGTCGCGCTCCAGCCGCTCCGTGTCGCGTCGGAGCGCCGTTTCCTCACCCTCCGCCACGCGCAATTCCGACAGCACCGCCTGCAGCTCGTCCCGCTCGCGCTGCATGGCCTCCCAGCGCGGCGCGACGCGCTCCAGCTCGGCGATCGCCCGTTCGCGCTCCGCAGCCGCGGCAGCCGCGACCCCGATGGTCGCTGACAGTCGCCCCTCCGACTCCGAGAGCTGGCGCATGACGACGTCGGGGTCCGGCATCCCCTGGCGCAGCCCGGTGACCCGCGAGACGATCTCGGCGCGACGACCGCGCACCAGGATCTGTGCCGCTCGGAGCCGTTCGTACCCCAGGACATGCGACAGGAACTGCGCGCGCTCCGACGGCCCCATGGCCGACATCACGCTCAGCTCCTTCTGCCCGGTGAAGTACGTGTTGAAGAACTCCTCGCGCGTCATGCCAATGCGGCGCGCCAGGAGATCGGTGACACCGCTGATGGAATTCGCAATGGGCGTCGCGCCGCCGTCGAGATAGAGCTCGGCGTTGGTGAGCCCCCGGACTACGCGATAGCGATGGCCGCCGAGGTCGAACTCCAGCTCCACCCGCACACTGGCCCGCGCTCCGGCCCGCGCGAAGCGAATCGAATCGCGGGTGCCACGCGCAGCGGCGTTCCCGTACATGGCCCAGGCGATCGCCTCGAGGATCGTCGTCTTTCCAGATCCATTGGGACCAATGATTCCGGTGAGCCCCGTATCGAACTCGATGCGGGTGTCCGCGTGCTGCCGGAAGTTGGAAAGCGCGATGTAGTGAAGGCGCACTAGCTCGCTGCCGTTGCCGCGGCCTGGTCGGCGGCCGCGTCCGCGTCGCGCAGATACTGGAGGCCGAGCTGCACGAGCGCGGCGCGATCGAGATCGGCGTCCAGCACACGGCGACCGAGATACGACTCCACCAGCTCCATGAGCGTCGCGCGACGGCCCGGCGCGCCGCTCGCGGAATCGCGAATCAGCTCCGGCCGGCGCGTATCCAGCTGCAGGTGGAGCGCCCGGCGCTTGTAGTCGCGCAGGGCCCTGTGATCGAGCTCGCGCACGATGTGCCGCGCCACGTCGCGCACGACGAGACGCACGACGCAGTCGTCAATGCCACCGTCGCACGCCTCCACGCGCTCGCGGATGACGCTGTCGAGCTCTCCGGCCGTCATGCCGCGCGCATGAATCGTGGCGAGATCCACGAGGCGGCGGTTGGACGGAATGTGATGGAAGGTGTGCGATCCGGTCTCGAGGTCGTACTCCACGAACCCCTTGCCGGGAAGAGCGGCATCGTGCTCCTCGAGCAATTCACCCCAGGGATTCGACGATGTGTACTCGATGGAGCCCGAGTAATACGCGTTGGATGCGATCTGACGGTGCACGTGCAGATGCCCCAGCGCGATGTAGCTCCACTCGGCGGCGCGCAGTGCCTCGCGCGGGATCTCAACCGCGGCCCGCTCCGACGCCGCGATGTGCGGCGGCAGCACACCGGCCACTTCGCCGTGCAGCACGAGGACGTTGTGCTTCGCATCCGGATCGGGCGCAAGTTCGGGAATGCGGCCTGCCAGTTCGGGGACCGCCAGTATGGAGAGCTCGTGCTCCGGAAACGACAGGCGTTCCGGCGCATCCACCGCGACGTGAATACCCAGCCGCGAGAACAGCCGCAGGATGCACCCGGTCTCGGTCGCGCGCGGCTGATCGTGATTGCCGGCCACCATCACGATCCGGGTCCCGGGCAACGCCTGCACGAGCCGCTGGAATTCCTGGAACGCACTGACAATGGCCGGGTTCATCGGCCGGACGGAATGAAACACATCGCCGGCGACTACAATGATCCCGGGCTTCAGCTCGATGATGCGGTCAATCGCGCGGCGAAACGCGTCAGCCACGTCCGTCTCGCGCTGGTTGATCCCGGCAGGCGTGAGCCGGTGATATTGCCGGAAGCCGAGGTGCAGATCGGCCAGGTGTACGAGGCGCACACTCCAATCTATCGGCGAGCCACGGGTATCGCCATCAGACGTGGCGGTGCCGCAGGGCTGTGTCCATGGGATGGACGAGCTTCAGTGACTCGGTCGCGCGCGCATCTCTTCCGTAATGCGGGTTTCCACCCGGGCCGGGCGCGATGTTCCCGGAATTCCCGGCGTGAGCGTCGTGGTGAGCGTGATCGTCGCATGCGACTCCACCCACCATCCCAGCGCCCGGTCAATCTGCATCCCGCCCGTCACCTCGCCCGTGGATTCCACGCGTGCACTCTGGCCGGCGGCCGCCGGCGCCGAGCGCGAAATGGTGCCGTGCATGGAGATCCAGGCCTGGCTGCTGTCGGCCGAGAGCGAATCGAGCCGGTACACGGCGCTGAGCATCGCCACGTGCTCGGCATCGCTGGCGCCGGCCACGGGGACGGCCATGGCGCGTCGCCAGGACGCTCCGGGCGCCACGGGCGCAGCCGGCAGCGTGGACTGCAGCGCCGAGACGAGGGCACCCAGGTCGGGCATGTCCGACGCGCTGCGCTGCAGGACGGTGATGGCGCCATCCGGCGTAATGCGCAGGTTGACACGGCGCCCCTGCGCCGCCCGGCGCAACTGTTCGAGATTCACCCCGGCGTTCATGCCGCCGAGCGCGACGGAGTCCACGATCATGGCGATCTCGGTGCCGTCGTCGTCGCGGCCCTGCACCAAGGCGCGCGACAGCATGAGCATGGAGCCGCTCGTCCGCCTCGTGCTGTCCGCGCCATGGAGCCGCGCCGTACCGGTCATGTCGAGGCGCTGCTCGAAGCGGGTGACCAGCGTGTCCCCAAGGCGAGGTTTGATGGCAAGGACCACCCCCGCACCGGCCTGAGCCGCAGCGGGCGCCACCAGCACGCACACCAGAATCCATGGAAGCAAATGAATCCGTGCGCACCCGTGCGAGCGTTGCATCCGCCCTGCCCTCTGCGTCTATGAGATGCGGGAATTGTGGACGTCCGGGCCCCTGGGGCGCCGCACACCCCGGCGGTCCTCTCCCGGTGGCTCCCCGGATCCGCCCAACACACACCACGGTCACACCGCGATTCGCTTGCTCGTGCGCATACCACCGGCACTCTTCGCCAGCATCCTAGTCGTCGCGACGGGCTGCGACAAGCCACGTGCGCTCGGCGCCACCCGGCAATCGGAAGAAGCGCCGGCGGTGCGCGTGGCGAACGAGCTGAATCTGTCCGCGCATCCCAACATCCTGTTCCAGGTGTTCGGTGAAGTCAGTGATCCGCGCATGGTGCCCATAGCGGTCATCGACGGAGGCGCACTGCACCAGATCGATCTCTCCGCGGAGAGCTGGAAGCGATTCGACGAGATCTATCTGCGACCCAGCCAGCACTACGCGCTCTATCACGACGGCGCGCCGGATGGCAGCGTGGACGTGCGGCGCGGGATGTGGGAACCGGGGCGCGTGCCCTTCTACTCGCTGCCCGGCTGCCAGACGCTCACGCCCGTTGCATCCGTGGCGTTGCAGCGCACGGTGGCGGGGCCGGACTACACACTGCAGTACCTGGCGGCAAACAGTGGCCTCGCGCGGGCGCGAAGCGGCTTTCCGCTGCCCAGGGACGAACTGGATCGCATTGCGCACGCCATGGCGATAGAGGCGGCGCCGGCCGCGGACATCCCGCAGCGGGAGCTCGACTCGCTCGACATGCACGCGGTGTCATTCCCGAGCGGCACGACGCGCTGGCCGACCATCGTGGCCACGCTCATCGATGCGACGGCGGAGAACACGGCCCGGCCCGACGCGCGCACGGCACACATGCTCATCGTCGCGGACGCCGACTCCGGCGGACGCTACCGGCCGAGCTACGTGCACCGTGTGAATGGCCCGCTGGCGGCGGCGGAATTCCGGCGCTACTACGACCACCTCGACCTCACCGGCGACGGCATTGACGAGATCGTGCTCGAAGGGTGGCGGTTCGGCGGCGACACCTTCCTGACGGTGCTGCAGTGGAAGGGGGACCGCTGGGAGGAGGTTTTTCGCGGGAAGGGGAGCTGGTGCCTGGACAGCTACGAGGCGCGCAGCGGAGAGTGAGTCGTGAGCGGGTCGGAGTCTCAGCGAGGATCTGGCCGGCTCACCACGCCCACGCCCACGCCGTCGCCAATCGGAACCACGAGACCGGTCACGCGCGGGTCGGTGGCCAGTTTGCGATTGAATTCGCGGATGCCAAGCAGGTCCGGATCGTCGTCGTGTGCATCGAGCACCCGGCCGCCGCGCAGGGTGTTGTCGGCGATCACGAGGCCGCCGGGGCGTAGCAGCCGCATCGCCCAGTCGAAGTAGGCGGGCAGCGACGCCTTGTCGGCGTCGAGGAAGACCGCGTCGAAGCGCTCCCCCGCGAGCGCCGGAAGCAGCGCCAGCGCGGCACCCGTGCGCACGTCGACCCGGTCCGCAACGCCGGCACGTTCGAGCTGACGCTGCGCGAAGGCGGCGTGCTCCGGACTGATCTCGAGCGAAATGATGCGGCCATCGGCGGGCAGCGCCCGTGCCATGCAGATGGCGGAATAGCCACCCAGCGTGCCCAGCTCAAGCACGCGGCGCGCGCCAGCCGCGCGCAGGAGGACCTGCAGGAAGCGGCCCGTCTCCGGCACGACGGCAATGGGCGGCATGTCCGCGCGCGCGGCGGCATCGCGAACCGCGCGCAGCACGTCATCCTCCGGCGAGAACAGCTCGGCGATGTAGGCGGTGATGTCGTCGCTCATGGCGCGCGCGTCCCGCTACTCGAGTCCGATGTCCCAGGCCTGCTCGAGGTCGCCCTTGGAGTAGGCGCGGAATGCGGTGAGCGTCTGCGTCCGATCCACGCCCGGCACACGCGCAAATTCCTCGGTGACGACGTGCGCGATCTGATCGTACTCCGCCACGCGCACGATGGCCACGAGATCCCATTCGCCGGACACGGAGTAGACCTCCGCGACCCCGTCAATGCCGGCCAGCTTCATCGCGGCCTGCGGGATCAGCTTGGGGTCGCACTTGATGAGAACGATGGTGGTAATCACTCGACCGCGGGAAAAGGTGGATCGTTCAGGAACCCGGATCGCTCGCGCGACCGGTCAGGTCACGGCACCAGCTCGCCGAAGGCCGTGATCACGCGCCCCACGCCTTCCATGACGCTCGCGCGCGGCGCGGCGTACGACAGCCGGATCCACTCGGGCGTGAGAAACGCCGCGCCCGGGACGACGGCCACATCGTGGCGCTCCAGCAGGTGCGTGGCGAACGCCGTACCCGCATCGCCGTCCGGCTGCACCGCGGCCACGTTGAGGTACAGATAGAACGCGCCGTCCGGATACACGTACTGCAGTCGCGGCTCCCGCGCCATGCTGGCAACGAGCAGATCCCGGCGGGCCTGGAACTCGCATACCATGGTGGACACGGCCTCCTCCGCCGCCGCGCGATCCGTGAGTGCGGCCAGCGCCGCGTGCTGCGACACCGACGTGGCGTTGGATGTGGTGTGCGACTGCAGCGCGCTCATGGCCTTCGTCACCGCGCGCGGCGCAATTGCCCAGCCAATGCGCCAGCCGGTCATCGCGTATGCCTTGGCCACGCCATCCACCACGACGAGCCGGTCGCGGTTCTGCGCCACATCCAGCACCGATGTGGCCCGGCCGCTGTACGAGATGTCGCGGTAGATCTCATCGCTGATGAGCCACCACCCGCGTTCGTCGCATAATGCGACTATGTCCTCGAGCTCGGTGCGGCTGTACACCGCCCCGGTGGGGTTCGACGGCGAATTGAGCATCACCCCGCGCGTGCGCGCCGTGGCGGCGGCCTCGAGCATCGCGGCGCTGACCTTGAGTCCGTGCGCCGCGTCGCCCATCACCGGCACCGCGGTGGCGCGCGCCAGCGTGACCATCTCGTAGTAACTCGTCCAGCTCGGTGTCGGGATGAGCACCTCGTCGTCCGGCCCGAAGAGCACGAAGCAGGCGTTGAACAGCGACTGCTTCGATCCGGTGGAGACGATGATGTCCGCGGGCGAGACGGCGTCCTCGCCGTGGTAGTCCAATGCGACGCGATCGGCGATTGCCTGGCGCAGCGGCAGAATGCCCTCGGTGGCGGTATAGCGCGTGGCGCCGGCGTCGATGGCGCGCTGCGCCGCGCGGCGGATGTAGACCGGCGTGTCGAAATCCGGCTCTCCCGCGCCGAGATCGACGATGTTGCGTCCGGCGGCGCGCAGCGCCTTGGCGCGGGCGGACACGGCAAGCGTCGCGGATTCCTTGAGTTTCGCGATGTTCAGCGATGGAGCGAATGTGCGGGCGGCGATGGCTTCTGGCACTGGCGATTCCGGCGTGTGGAGTGAACGTGCCGATCCTGCTATACTTTACTCGCGGCTCGATCGCCGCGCCATTGAAAACCGGAGGCAGGGTGGAGCATCAGAGCGAGGGGCAGGACGAGCGCGAGCAGAGCGGCATCGCGCGGAACCAGAACGTGCTGTACATGCTGCCGCACGACGCGCTGGCCATTCCCCGATTTCTCGGGCCCGCGCTGGAGCGGCTCGACGCCGGCGGCGACGGGACGCAGGTGCTCGTGCTCACGCCCGACACGGAAACGGCAGTCGAGATCGCGGACGCCGTTTCACGGCAGAGCGCGCACGCGGCCGTGCGTGCCCTTCCCGTCACGAGCGTGCGCCGCGCCGCGCGATTGCTCGCCGCGCACCCTGCCACGGTGATTGCCGGACCGCCGGCACTCATCATCGAACTCATACGCAGCGCCACGCTCAAGCTGCACACGCTGCGCGCACTCGTCCTGGCCTGGGTGGATGTCCTGGCGGACCTGGGGGAAACCGGCGCACTCGAAGCCGTACTCGCCGAAGTCCCCAGGGACATCCCTCGCGCCGTCGTGGCCGCGCAGATGACGCCGGCGGTCGAAACCGTGGTGGAGCGGTATGCCTGGCGCGCGCGCCGCGCCGTCGAAGCCGATGCTTCGACTGGTGAAGCCGTCGACCTGCGCTATGTCCTTGTCGCGGCGGGCTCGCGCGCGGCGGCGCTGGGCGAGCTGCTGGATGATCTCGACCCCGAGCGCGCGGTGCTGTACGCCGCGGGCGATGCCGCGGCAGATGCGTTGGAGCGCTTCGCGCGCGCGCGGGGGTTTCACGGCGACGACCGCGGCCTCGTGGTATCGCGCGGCGCAGCGGCGCCGCAGGTCGATCTCGTCGTCCTGGCCGAGCTGCCGGCGACGCGGGACGCGCTGCGCGCCGTGGCATCGGGCGGAGCGGTGATAGCACTCATCACGCCGCGACAGCTCCCGGCCCTGCGCCTGCTGGCGGGCACCGGGACGGTGCGTCCGTACCGGCTGCCGGATGCGGCCGCACGGGCCCGAGCGCGCGAGCGCCGCGTGCGGGATGAGCTGCGCGACGTCCTTCAGGCCAGCGCCCCCGCGCGCGAGCTGCTGGCGCTCGAGCCGCTGCTGGAGGAGTATGATGGTGCAGAGATCGCCGCGGCTGCGCTGCGGCTGCTGGAGCGCGAACGGGAACAACGGGGGCCGGCGCACGCGCCGGGAGTGGCGAACGTCGCGGCGGCTCCTGCGACGCGGCGTGTATTCGTCAACGCCGGGACACGCGACCAGGTGACCGCGAGCGATCTCGTGGGGGCGATCGCCAATGAAGCCGGCGTGCCGGGCGACCGGATCGGGCGCATCGAGCTGCGAGAGGGCCACTCGATCGTGGAAGTGAGCGCGGATCTCGCGGAGCAGGTCGTGGCGCGTCTGACCGGCGTCACGGTGCGGGGACGTCGGCTCCTGGCTCGCATGGACCGCGAAGGCGGGGAGCGCGGCGAGCGCGGAGACCGTGGCGAGCGTGGCGATCGTGGAGCACGCCGGGACGCAGGCGACCACGGACCGCGTGGTGCACGGCCATCGCGCGGCGATCGCCCACAGCGACCCGAGCATCCGCCCCGGCCGCCCCGGCCATCGCGACCGCCGCGTCCATGACGGAACAGATGTACTATGGCGCGCGCAGCGGGTGGATCGAAGTAGTCGCCGGCGTGATGTTCAGCGGCAAGAGCGAAGAACTCATTCGCCGCGTGCGGCGCGCGATCATTGGCAGGAAGACGGTGCAGGTGTTCAAGTCGCACCTCGATGACCGCTACCACGGCGTCTTCACCATTTCGAGTCACGACGGGCGCAGCGTTGATGCGCTGCCCGTTGATTCATCCTCGCAGATTGCGCGGCAGGTGAATCCACTGGTTGACGTCGTCGCGATTGATGAGGCGCAATTTCTGGACGCCGGAATCACACCGCTCGCCGCGTCGCTCGCCGCGCGCGGCATCCGCGTGATTCTCGCCGGCACCGACACCGATTTTCGCGGCGAGCCGTTCGGCCCCATGCCGCAGCTCATGGCCGTTGCCGATGTAGTAGACAAGCTGCACGCGATCTGCGTGATCTGCGGCGGGCCCGCCAGCCGGAATCAGCGGCTCATCGAGGGAAGGCCGGCGCGCTACGACTCGCCTGTGATCATGGTGGGGGGGCGGGAGTCGTATGAGGCACGCTGTCGCCACTGTCATCAGCTGCCGCGGATGGATGAGGACCAGGTTCCGCTGCTCTGATCAGCGTCGTGGCGCCGTTGACAGCGGCATCCGTGGTACCCTAGCTTCGCACATTCCGTCCGTCCCCTCCGCCGACTACCACCATGCGCGTTCCCGTTCCGTGGCTCATTCCGCTCGCGCTCGTTCTCGCCGCGTGTCAGAGCGACGCACCGGTCCAGCCATCCACCCGCGCGAGTCTGTCGCTGCGGGTGAACATGCAGCAGGCGCCGGCCGGATCCACCGTGGAGGTGCAGGTATTCGGCTTCGGCGGGTCGAGTGAACAGGAGCTCCCGCCGATCACGTTGTTCGATGGCACCTTCCCGGTGACGACCGGGCTGCAGCAGGTGCCCATCACGTTCGATCTGACGCCGTGCCTCGCGCTCAATGCGCCGGATGCCACCGGACCCTTCTGCCCCATCGGCGTGTTCGGCATTCTGCGTGGCGCCCAGGGCGATACGCTGGCGCTGAGCAGTTCCGGCCAGACCTATCTGGCGCGTCCGGGACAGGTCACACAGGCGAGTCCGATCTATCTGGTCACGGGGAACAATCCCCCCGTGCTGGATTCAGTCAGCTCCGCGATCGAGGTGGAACCCGGGCTGCTCCGCTTCCAACTTGGCGGCTCCGACCCGGATGGCGATCTCTCATCCATCGATGTCAACGCCGACGCGGGAGCGACCGGCGTGTCCGTTCTGACCACCACGACACTGCCGCTTCCGGTGGCATCGTTCAGCGGAACCGCGTTCGCGCTTGGGCAGGAGAACCAGGGCCCGTTCATCGCGTCGATCACCCTGTTCGATACGAAGTTCAACAACAGCGGCCTCGACAACACGACGGAGGTGTCGCCGGTCATTCCGGATTATGGACTGGTGGACACGCTCACCACTTCACTCACGGCTGATTCGGTCGTCATGACGTTCCGAGACATGATTGGCGTCGCCGACAGCGCCGAGGTGGTGGTGCGCAACCGTCTGCCGTCGGACCAGGCATCGGGCGACTCGATCTACTTCGTGTGTGGCGGGCGATTCAGCGACCCGACGGCTGCCCGCGTGGCCTGCGGGCGACAGGTTCCCTTTACGAGCGCTTCGGTCATCGTCGTGCCGATCAACCCCAACGGACAGCCCGGGCTGGGGCTGTTCTGCGACGTGCCGGGCAGTTGCACGCAGCCGGTGTACGCAACGTTCCGGCGGCAGCGCGGCGCACGCCGCCCGTGATTCTGGTTGGGCTCACGGGGAACATCGCGAGCGGAAAGTCCACGGTTGCCCGGCTGCTTGCGGCGCATGGAGCGACGATCATCGATGCCGATGCGCTGGCGCGGCGCGCCGTGGAGCCCGGATCGCCGGCGCTGCGCGCGATCGTCGCGCGCTGGGGGAATGCGCTGCTCCTGGACGACGGCACGCTGGACCGGGCGGCGCTCAGGCGCATCGTGTTCGCCAATCCGGCGGACCTCGAGGCGCTCAACGCCATGGTACACCCCGAGGTGCGTCGCCTGCGTGACGAGGACGTCGCCGCCGCGCGCGCCCGCGGTGACCGGCTCGTCGTGTGCGACGTTCCCCTGCTCTATGAACAGGACATGGAGCACGAGTTCGCCCGGGTGATTCTGGTGGATGCACCGGAGGACGTGCGGCTGGAGCGGCTCATGCGCGATCGCGGGCTGAGCCGCGATGACGCGATGCTCATGATCGTCGCGCAGATGCCGGCCGAGCTCAAGCGAGCGCGCGCGGACCTTGTGGTGGAGAATGACGGCACGCTGGAAGCCCTCGAAACGCGGGTGAACGAGGTATGGAGGATGCTCGAGCGACTGGCGTGACGGCCGGGTACTTCGCTTGACTCGTTTCCGGGCCCGGAATAGACTACGCGCGTCACGTCACCTTTGCGTGGAGTCGCGCGTGTCAAACATCCCCAAGGATCTGCTGTACACCGAAGAGCACGAGTACGTGAAGCGCACCGATGAACCGGATGTCGTGCAGGTCGGGATCACGGACTACGCGCAGGGCGAGCTGGGCGACGTGGTCTACGTGGAGCTGCCCAAGCCGGGCGATGCATTCGGCAAGTCGGACACGTTCGGGACGATCGAGGCGGTGAAGGCCGTGTCGGAGCTGTTCGCGCCGATTGCCGGCGAGGTGGTGTCGGTGAATTCGCGGCTCGACAAGGAGCCCGGGCTGGTGAACAGCGATCCGTACGGCGACGGGTGGATGCTGCGGCTCCGCCTGAAGAACAGCGGCGACACGGACAGCCTGCTGGGCCCGGACGAGTACGCGAAGCACGTCGGCGAAGACTGATTGGCTGTCCTCGGGTTTCGGCTTCCCTCGCCGGTCACACCTCACGTGTTCAACATCCGCAACCTGCTCGCGACCATTTCGCTGTGCGTGCCGTCCCTGCTCACCGCACAGCGCGTCTCTCCCGAGTCCACCAGGGCGCCCACGCAGGCGCCCACGCAAGTGCCGAACGCCGTTGCGCGCTCCGCCGCCGCCGGTTCGTTCGACTTTTCCATCCGGAACATCATGCGCGGCCCGGAGCTCTACGGTACGGCTCCCATGGATGTCAACTGGTCCGCTGACAGCCGCTGGATCTATTTCAACTGGGTGGCGCCGGGGAACCGCTGGGACACTGAGCCAACGATGTACCGCGTGCGCGCGGCGGTGGGTGCGAAGCCGGAGCAGCTCACCGCTGCCCAGGAGGATTCCGCCGGACCGTACATCGCGCGCGCGGCACGCTCCGGCGATGGTCATCTTGGCGCCATCGAGTACGCCGGTGACATCTACCTGCTGGACTACCGCAGCGGCGCCCTGCGCCGGCTCACGCGGACCCAGGAGCGCGAGTCCAGCCCCACGATCAGCAGCGACGACCGGCGCGTGTACTTCACGCGCGACCACAACGCGTTCGCGCTCGACCTGAGCACGGGTCTCACGACACAGCTCACCGACCTGCGGACCGGTGCCGCGCCACGCGACACCACCGCCCCCAGAACCGCGCAGGCCAGGCGCCTCGCCCGGCAGCAGATCGATCTGTTCGGGTCGGTTCGTGAGCAGATCGCGCATGACAGCAGTGCCAAGGCGCAGCGTGGATTGGTCGATTCGCTCCGCAATCCCAGGACGATCTATGTGGGAGCCGACCGTACCATCCAGTCGCTCAGCGTCGCGCCTGACGGCCGTGGCGTGCTCGTCATGCTGCGCACGCCGGCACGGAATACTCCCGTGCAGATCCCGTACTGGGTGACCGAGAGTGGCTATACCGAGATGCGTCGCGGTCGCACCGTCGTTGGCGACGCACAGGCGCGCGTCGAGCTGATGTACCTGTCACTGCCCGAAGAAAAGTTCACGAAGCTCCAGCTCTTCGCGAATGACTCGCTGGCCTCGTTCGTGCTGAATCACGGCTGGAACGCCGCCGGCACCGATGCGCTCTTCTCCGCCTTCAGGCCGGACAACAAGGAACGTGTTCGCTATACCCTGTCGACCGTGGACGGGCGCCTGCACAACGTGGAGACGCTCGACGACACGGCGTGGGTTGGCGGACCGTGCAACGCCTGCGCCGGCTGGTACGACAACGGCCGGCGGGCCTGGTACGTGTCCGAGGCGTCCGGCTATGCACACCTCTATACCACCGCGGCGCATGGTGGCGACGTGCACCAGCTCACGAGCGGCAAGTGGGAGGTGCTGAGCGTCGCCCTTTCGCGCGACGAGCGTACCTTCTCCCTCGTTGCCAACGACCCATCGCCCTTCGACGAGCATCTGTTCTCGCTCCCGGTGGGCGGGGGGACGTTGACGCGCATCACCACCACGCCGGGACGTCACGACGCGGTGGTGTCGCCGGACGGCCGCCTCGTGGCCGACGTCTCGTCCTACGTGAACCGTCCGCCCGACCTGTTCCTCATGCGGAACACGCCCGGCGCGGCGGAGCATCAGCTCACCGTGTCCCCGGACAGCACTTTCCTGTCGCACACCTGGTCGGTGCCTCCCATCGTGATGGTGCGGGCCTCCGACGGCGCGGAGGTTCCCGCTCACCTGTACCGGCCCCAGGATGCTGGCGCGCAGCCAAATGGGGCCGCGGTCATCTTCGTGCACGGCGCCGGGTACCTGCACAACGTGGGCGACTTCTGGTCGGAGTATCCGCGCGAATATCTGTTCAACCAGTTCCTCGCCGCGCACGGCTACCTGGTGATGGACGCGGACTATCGGGCCTCATCGGGATACGGGCGCAACTGGCGCACGGCGATTTACAGACACATGGGCGGGCGCGATCTGCAGGATGAAGTCGATGTGTCGAAGTACATCACCACCACTTACGGCATTCCATCGAACAGAATCGGCATCTACGGCGGCAGCTACGGCGGATTCATGACCTTGATGGCGCTCTTCACGGCGCCCGATTATTTCGGCGCCGGCGCCGCGCTGCGCAGCGTCACCGACTGGGCGCACTACAACCAGGGATACACGTCGGCGATCCTCAATCTGCCGCAGGATGACACGCTCGCCTATCACCAGTCATCGCCCATCTATTACGCCGACGGGCTCCGTGCGCCGCTCCTGATGGCGCACGGCATGGTGGACACGAACGTCAACTACGAGGACATCGTTCGCCTCACGGAGCGACTCATCGAACTCCACAAGACCAACTGGGAGCTCGCCTCGTATCCGGTGGAGAGTCACGCGTTCTTGCGCCCTGACTCCTGGGCGGATGAGTACACGCGCATCTTCAGTCTGTTCGAGCGCACGATAGGGCACGCGCCGGTTTCGGTAGGCACAACCAACAAATAGGGAACATGCCGTCGTATCGCATCCTGCTCGCCGTCGCGGCCGCCTCCCTTGCCGTGTCGCCCCCGGCCTTCGCACAAGCCTCCGGCAAGGACCCCTGCACGCTGCTCACCGCTGCGGACGTGAGCTCGGCCCTCGGCATCACGTCGCGGCCCGGCAGGCCCTACCTGGGCAGCACCCACGTGTGCTACTTCGCGGCTGACACCGGTTACGTCATCGGCGCGCCATCGGTGACGCTCATGGTGATGACACCGGTTGCCTTCCAGAATCAGTCGCACATGCCGGGGGCGCTGGCTGGTCACGCCCTGGCGGGCCTGGGCGACGAGGCGTACTCCGTGAGCAGCGGCGGCTACGCCAAGGTCCTCGTGCGCAAGGGAACCGTGATGTTCAGCGTGACGATCGTTGCGGGCGAAAAGAGCAAGGCGACTCCCGCACAAATCGTGGAGATGGAAAAAGGTCTGGCGACAAAGGCACTGGCGCATATCTGAGCAGAGTGGATCCGCGCCGACGACGTGCCGGGCGGCATCACGAGACCAGCAAGCCGGGCGGAGCGGGTAGCGAGAAGGGCGTCATGGCGTGCGCGGTTGAAACGCCGGGTCACCGGTCTGCCACAGCTCGAAACCGAGTTCGTCCGCGTGGAGAGTGTCGACCTGGCGGGTCGTGAAACCACCCATGCCGCCGTGCCCCGCGTCGTAGTCGACGCTGAGGAGCACCGGTTTGCCGCTCGCGGTCGCGGCCTCCAGGCGCGCGGCGAACTTGGCGGGGATCCAGGGTGCGACGCGGTGGTCGTTGATGCCGGTGGCGATCAACATGGCGGGATACTTCACGCCATCCTTCACGTTGGCATACGGGCTCATCGCGTACAGCGCCTTGAAGCCTGCTTCGGTCTTGACGGTGCCGAATTCCGACATGTTCCCTGGACCGTTGGACGTCGTCTCGAAGCGCAGCATGTCGGCGGCGGGATACCCCGCAATGGCCGCGGCGAACAGGTCAGGGCGTTCCTCGATCGCGCGACCGATCATGATGCCACCAGCGCTGACCGCAATGCCGACCAGCTTCCGCGGGCTCGTGTACTTGTGGTCGATGAGATACTGCGCGCAGGCGATGAAGTCCCTCCAGGTGTTCGGCTTCGTCACCTGGAATCCGGCATGATGCCAGGCCTCGCCAAGTTCGCCGCCGCCGCGCACGTGACAGGTGGCCAGGAGCCCGCCGCGCTCATACCAAATTCGGCGCCAGGGTTCGTAATGCGGCGAGCTGCTTAGTCCGTACGCTCCGTAGCCAACGACGGTGGCTGGATTGTTGCCGTCGAGCTCGAGTCCCTTGCGATGCACGATCGACAGAGGGACCAGCGTTCCATCCCAACTCTTGACCCTGACCTCCTCGGCCTCGAGATCATCGGGACGATCGTACGGCCCTGCCGGCTGCAGATCGGTCACCGCCGTGTTGAGAGTCCTCGCATCGGCGCTCAGATACGCCGGCGCACGCAGCCAGCTCGCCGCCGAAAGCACCACGGCATCGCTCGACGCGTCGGTGGAAACGCCGACGATGTTCGCGGCATAGGGAAGGCGCAGGGTTTCCGGTTGCGCCCCGCGCGCGACACGCAGGCGACGAACGCTGTTGACGCCGGCGTCGCTGACGCGCCAATAGATCGCGTCACGTGCCGCATACACGGCGGAGAACGGAAGCTCGCCCTGGGGCACGACGACTTCCGGCTTGGAGTTGGCGCTAGCCAGGTCGAGCCGTAGGATCCGACCGCGCGGCGCATCTTTGCCCGACAGCCAGTACAATGTGTCGCCTGCCAGCGCGGCGGACGCCCAGATCTCGGATTCGCTGGCGACGTATTGGTCGTCGTAGCTCGCGGCGATCGGTCGCCACGCGGTCCGCCGATCGCGGACCGTCGCGAGCGGCGCGGCGTAGACGCGTGTGCCCGACCCGGCCCCGCGGACGATCGCGAGCGCGTAGCGAGAGCCGGCCGCGGTGAAGACCTCGCTATGCTCGCGGGGCGTGAGGGCGATCGCGGCATCGCTGATGCCGGCGCCGAGGATCGGCGGATCGTCGTCGAACGGGCGCCCGAGCACATGAAGGTAGACGCGGCCGTTTTCATATTTCTCCGTCGCCGGCGCACCAGCCTCGAGCTTCTGTCCGCGAAAATAGAAGAACGACGTCTCGTCCGAGCGCCAGTTCGCCGGATCGCCGTACGTGCGGTCGGCGGTTTCGGGGAGATCTTTGCCGGCGCGCGCGTCGTACACGTGCAGCGTGGGCTCCTCGGAGCCGCCGGCCGCGACCTGGTAGGCGATGTAGTGCCCGCTGGGCGAGGGACGGTAGCCGAGGATGCTGAGGTGCGTGTGGCTGCCTGCAGATAGTTGCTCGGGATCGATGAGCAGGCGATCGGCGCCGGTGAGGCTGTCGCGTACGTACAGCTTTGGGGACTGCGCACCGGCGGGCGTGCGCAGCGTGTAGTACTTGCCGGCGACGATTTGTACGCCGCTGACCTGTGCCGGCTGCGATGCGTCCAGTGCGGCGACACGCGCGAGCAAGGCGGGATAGCCCGGCAAAGCGTCGAGTGTTTGACGCGTGTAGTCGGCCTGCGCCTTCATCCACGTCTGGACCTCGGGATCTTTCAGGTTCTCAAAATAGCGGTAGTTGTCGACGACTTTGGTACCGAAGTAGTCGTCGGTCACCGGACGGATCGGCGCAACCGGCGGTGCCGCCTGGGCGAAGGCGGCAGACGCCAGAAGTGCGGTACCCAGCAGGGCCATCGCGAACGTGCCGACGCGGCGCATGAGGACCCCCCTCACAACCTTCGGTAATGGCTCAGTGATTCGGCTGACAAGGCGTGCCGCTGTACCGCCGGTACGCGCGCCAATGTTCGCAACAGGCGTTACTCAGGCGTTATCGCACCGCTACGCCGAGCGATACTGCAGTGTCCCGTCCGCCAGCACGCGCGCGCCCGGCGTGAGTGTGGCCGGGGTCACCTTGCCGGGCCCCATGATGTGCTCCACCGGAATGCGCCTGGCCAGCAGGTAGTCGGCAATGATGCGGCGGTGACAGCGCCACCACACCGCCTCGGCGCACATGATCGCGCACCGATGCGTGCTCGCGAGCGCCAGCAGTTCGTCGAGTCCGGCGCGGAATCCGGCGGTCTCGGCGTAGTCCGCATAGTTGCGAAAGGCCAACTCCCGCCAGAAGGTATTCGTCGACGGCGGCGCACCCTTGGGATGGTGGCGCCGGCCGCCGAGGTCGGCCAGGTGCCGGTAGCCGATACCCTCGGCGGCGAGGACGTCCGGCAGCGTGTCGATATTGAACTGCGGCACTGCCCGGGAGCGCGGGATCGAACGCACGTCCACGAGCAGATCGACCTCGACCTGTCGCAACAGCGCGACGAAGTCGGCGATGGAGCGCGTGGAATGACCGATCGTGAAAATCGTGTTCGCTGACTTCATCCCATCTCACCCTGCCACATCTGACCGTCGAGATCCACGCCAATCACTACACGGTGCTCGGTGCTTCGTACCACGTAATCAGATCGGCGCGCGGATTCTGCGACAGCCACGCGGAGACGATCCCCTCCGCATGATCCCGGTCACGCGCCGCGAGACCGCAATGCGGATGAGCCGGCGCGTGCTCCCCGTCCGCATGCTCGTGCACAGTGCCGACGCTACACGCCCGACAGAGTATCCGTGTCGTCGTCCCCCAATCCTCGGCGGCGCCGCCACACTCCGCTGCGCAATTCTCCAGCGCGGCGACCACGTCCTGTGTGACGCTCGCAAGTTCGATGACGAAGGTTCGATAATGAGATGCTTCGAGCGTGTCGAGCACGTTGAAAACGGGGTACGTCCGCTTTCCGACGACACGCTCTCCTTCCTGGGCCCCGTCGGTGAGAACGAGATCTTTCCAGTGAAATCGGGCCGTCGGCAATGGCACGCTGAGGATCTGCGCCCTCGCGGGATCGAAGCGACGGGCCCAGACGACTTCGCCAGACGCGGCAGGATCGAGCCTCACAGGAATCATGCCCCAGCCAAAGTCCGGCGGCCCATCGCCGGCCGGCGGATTCATCCCGCACGCCAACCAGGCGCGCCGAGCCTCGCTCCAATTCCCAATGGCCGTTGCGGCGATGCCCAGGTTCCACCAGCTCGCCTGGTCGCCTGGCGCCAGCTCCGTCGCCTGCCGGTTGAGCTCGAACGACTCTGCCCAGCGGCCCTGGTACTTGAAGAGCAGGCCCAGATTGTAGACGGGAGCTGACCACCTCGGCGCTTCGGCCATTGCCTTTCGGTACGCGAGTTCTGCGCTAGCAATATCACCGTCGTCGCGGGCGCGCATCCCCTGCGCATTGTGAAGTTCGGCGGATGAGTCGTCCGGCATGGAAATAAAGATGGAGTCTGCCCGACGCCGTGGCGACGGGGTACGGGAGTGAAAGAAGAAGCGCGGCCACTGGCCGCGCCTGACGCGAGTTTCAATCAGGAAACCCCGGCGTCGCCCCGACATCGGCTCAAAACGAGTCGAATGCGTCGACGTCGTGGTTGTCTGCCATGTCGTCCTCCGTGGAACTGGGAGCAGAAAAAGTAAGGTGGTGAAGGCGAGAGGAATAGAGACACACCTCATCGCCAGGTGCGATCTCGAAGCTTCGCTCGCATCTGAAACCAAGCTTCTCCAGGAGGCGCCTGGAGACGTGATTCTCCGGAGAGACGATCGCCACGATGCGTGACAGCTTGAGTGTTCGGCTGCCGTATTCCAGCGTTGCGGCTGCGGCCTCAAACGCAAACCCTCGGGCCCGAAAGCGCGGAAGAAGCGCAAAGCCGATATCCACATCCTCCAGTGCGTCCCGCTTCAGAATACCGCAGATGCCAACAGGCACTCCACTCTCGCGCAGCACAACGCAGTAGAGCCCATAGCCGCGCGCGTCATACATGGCCATGGGTCCCTGGAGGATGTAGCGGCGAGCATCGTCGAGCGTGCGAACGCCCCGATCTCCGATGTACCGGAGCCAGTCGGGATCGTTCACCAGCTCGAAGATGAACTCGGCGTCCGCTGGAGAGAGCCGGCGCAGGATCAGGCGATCGGTCCGGATGACTTCCACGATTGGCAACCTCCAGCTGTGAGCCTGCGATTGCGCAAATTCGCGCTGCGCCGCCGGCGAACGGTTTCACCAGCGGGACGCGGGCGCCGGCGTGATTGCTCGCACATCACCAGCCCTGCAGCATGCTGCGCGCGGCACGTTCTCCCGATGCGATCGCACCGTGTACCGTGCCCGTGCTCGCCGGCTGGTCGGCGGCTTCGCCCGCGTACCAGATCGTGTGCTGAATCGGCCGGGCGAGGAGGCCAGACATGCGATAGCCCTCCACCTTCGCGTACGAGTACGCACCGCGCGAGAAGGGATCACCGCTCCAGTCGTGGTAGTGCGACGCGACGAGAGCCTTGCGGATGCGCGCCTGCGTGGTGAAGAACACTCCGGCGAGCGACTGCACGGCAGCCTGTTCGAGTTCGCCAGCGGTGAAGGCGCTCAACTTCGCGGCGCGCGGACCGCCGGCCCATGCCACGAGCACTGGCGCGCGCACCGGATAGGTGGACCACCAGACGCGAAACGGCAACGCGCTACGCGACTGCATGAAGGTCATCCGGTCGAGCGTGCGAGCACCACGCTGCCGGAGGAAGCTCGGCTCGAGCCAGAACGGTTCGGCGAAACGCAGTACGACCCTCGCCACCGGTCCCATCACGCCTGCCGCACTCGCGCGTTCGAGCGGAGGCACCGCCGGATCGAAGCCTATCGCGCCGCTCGCGGCCCGCGGCGCCTGCAGCACGCCGAGCGGCACCGTGATGAGGATCGCTCGTGCCGTGAGCCGGGCGCGTCGCGCATGGCGCCCGCTGCGGTATTCAACCTCCACCCGACCACGTCGCCAGCGAACCGCCGACACCACGCTGTTCAAGCGGATGCGCTCGCCAAGCGGACGCGCGAGCGCGTCGATCAGACTGCCGTAGCCATCCACCAATCGCCCAATGTGCGATTCGCGCACATCGCGCACGGATGGCTGCGTGTTGGCCAGCCAGCGCTCGCTGACCAGGTTCGGATCAGCAGCATCGAAGCCCTCGACGAACTGCCGGAAGCGTACTCGATCCTCCGGGCGCAGCACGCCGCGCAAGGCGCTCAGGGCATTGGCAAGCGAGCGGTCGGGATCGCGATGTGGATCCAGGCGGCGCATCACGCGACCCAGGCGCACCCCATTGTCGCGAGACATGGTAAGGCGCGTGCCGGAATGCTCGAAGCGATCGCCGGCAATGTCGAACGCTCGTAATCGGTGACAGTCGGCAATGCGCCGGATCGGCAGCGCAGATCCGTGGATGAATTCCGCGCCCAGCTCAATGGGCGTCGGACAATCGGGCGCCCACTCCGTGTGGATGCGACCGCCGCTACGACCCCGGGCTTCGAGAACGAGGCACTCCGCGCCGCCCTCTGTCAGTACATTCGCAGCCGCGATACCTGCTGCGCCCGCGCCAACGATGATGACATCAGAGTCCACTGACTAGCGCCCGGCCGAAGCGGTGTCGCGCTTACGGCGGCGTGGCTCGTCGGCCGGGCTGTGCGCATCCGTCATGTGACGTTCACGTGCATCGTGATCTTGCTCCCTCGCGGCGATCGCCGCATGTTGCGTCTCACGCAACTTCGGCTTCACCATCACGCACAAAGATAGAGCATCCTCATGGACGCAGCACTCTCCTCCCATCTCTCCGGGTGGGAGAACTTCTATCTCATTACCGGACCGTCCGCGGCAGCGCTTACCGGCCTGCAGTTCGTGGTGATCGCCTTGGTGGCCGAGGCTGGAATGGGCAGCTCGCTGAGCGTGTCGGCCTTCGGAACGCCGACCATTCTGCATTTCTGCACTGTACTGCTGCTGGCCGGCATTGTCACGGCGCCGTGGGCGACGCTCACCGGTCCCGCGCTCACGATTGGCGCCTGCGGCCTGGCCGGCCTGGTGTACATGACCGTGGCCGTCAGGCGCTCGCAGCGCCAGGGGACATACAAGCCGGTGCTGGAGGACTGGATCTGGTATGCGGTCGTGCCGCTGGCGGCGTACATCGCGCTCATCATTGGTGCCGGTGTGCTGCCTGGCCATCCCGCGGCGGCCCTGTTCATCGTGGGCACCGTGGCCTTGCTGCTCCTCTTCCTGGGTATCCGCAACGCGTGGGACACGGTGGTCTACATTGCGGTCGTGGAACGGGAGCGCGCCGCGGGCACGACCGCCGAGCAGACCGCTGCCGCCGTGGGGAGTCCGCAAGCTAAGGAGTAGGCACCGCGGCGCTCACGCGCGAACGCCGCGCACGGCCCAGGCACGCGCGACCAACGCAATTGCACCGTCCGGCGCCGTCGGAAGGCGAGAGCGAATCTTCTCGCGAAGCGCCGCGCGCTGCGCCGCACTGAGCGCCGTCGCGTACGCGGGCGCTGGCCCTTGCCCGCCCAGAAAGGGCGACCAGTAGTCGTCAAAGTCGCGAAATCGCGTTGGTGCGTCAATGCGCCGGCTCGACACCTGCTGCAGTCCGGCGCCGTGAAAGAGCGCTTCGAGCGCAGCCGGCCGGCAAATCGGAAAGCGGCATCCCTCATCGAACTCCGCCGCCCGCGCATCGAGCTCGACCGCGGCGTCCCAGAAGTGTCGCATGAGCTGCATCTCGCCCGCGTAGTCCCACACATATGCGGCCACGCTGCCACCCGGCCGAACGACGCGGGCCATTTCGGCCACCGCCACATCGGGCTCGGCGACGAAATTGAGCATGAGCCCGGAGACAGCCCGGTCGACACCCGCAGCCGACGGTGGCAGTGCTCGCGCATCGGCGACATCGAAGGTCGCTCGCGGATCGCGCAGGCGATTCCGCGCAAACGCCACGTACGACGCAGACGCGTCGACCGCGAGCACATGCGCCGGTGACCCGGCCGCGAGAATCGTCTCGGTGAGAGCACCTGTGCCGCAACCCACGTCGAGCCATCGCTCGCCGGAGACGGGCGCGAGCCACTCGACGAACTCCCGGGCGACCACGCGGCTCCAGCGTCCCACGTACGGCTCGTAGGCATTTCCACTCGCCCACACATCGGCCGGAGCGTTCAGTGCGACATCTCCTGTGAGGAAGACCGGGGTTGGCCAGCGCCCGGAGTCAGTCGCGAGCCAGTCAGACGACAGCGCGGGCCCAGCATGCGCCAATCCTTCGTTCGCCCGCCAACCGCCCCGCCGTGAGCATGCGGGCGAGCTGCACGTCGCGCAACCCGCTCACGCCAGCCGCGCATGTGGCGGGCCCTGCGCGCCAGACCGGTTCAGCGTCCTTGCCGATGCACGCCGGCATGGCGGCGCGCTGGAGTCCCGAGGCGGTGTACGCGGGCGGGTTCGTCCTCCCGGGCGAGCGGACCCTCTTCGGGGGCGTCAGCGCCCGTGCCGCCCGGCCACTTCCTTCGCGCCACGCGCGAAGGGCACCGCCTGCACCAGTATTGGGACGTCGATTATCCACGCGACGATGCGCCGCCAACGCCACGCATCGACGCCGAGTACATCGCGGGATTCCGCGCTGTACTCGAGGAATCGGTCAGGACGCGTCTGCGGGCCGACGTGCCCGTAGGCTGCTATCTGAGTGGCGGCATCGACTCATGCGCGGTGCTCGGACTTGCTTCACTGCACCACTAGGGTCCGGTGCGTGCGTATACCCTCACGTTCGACGGCCGGCAGTACGATGAGAGTGCGATCGCGCGGGAGATGGCGTCACACGCCGGCGCGATCTACCAGCCGATTGCGATGAAGCAGGCCGATCTCGCGACCAACTTCCGTGCGGCGGTGATCCAGTCGGAAATCCCTTTCATCAACGGGCACACCGTGGCCAAGTACATGCTGAGCCGCGCGGTGCGTGAGAGCGGCTACAAGGTGGTACTCACCGGCGAAGGATCGGATGAGATTCTTGCCGGCTATCCGCATTTCCGGCGCGACATGCTGTTGCACCACACCGCCGGTCAGGATCCCGAGGAGACCGCGCGATTGCTCCAGCAGATCGTCGAGACCAATCAGGTCTCACGCGGCCTCCTTCTGCCAGAAGGTGACGCGGACATCGGCGCTCTCTGCGCCACGCTGCTCGGATTCGTCCCATCCTGGCTCGAAGCCATGAGCGGGACCGCGACCCGCATGCACGGCCTGATGCGCGATGACTTCATGGAGCCGCACCGCGGCACTGACGTCATTGGAACGCTGCTGTCGTCGCTCGAGGTCCTGGCCGAAAATGATCTGAACGCCATTCAGGTCATGGACATCGAACTGCCGAATCCCGTACGGCCGATCCGTGGGCTCGGCCGACGCATAGAGCGCCTCACACAGATCACACGCGCGCACGCCGCGTGCATGAACGTGGTGACCAGCGATGCGACGGTTTCCGCCACGTTCCAGCCTCCTACTTGCCGGTCCCTCTAGATGATGAGAATTTCTGGTGTTCGCACCCATGATACTTCTTGCCGAGGCTACTGTGGAGCCGATGAAACCCCGCCGCAGCGGCTGGCCGCGTCTGCTCGTCGCGCTCCTGCTTGCGGGCGTTCTCTCTTGCGGCGGAGATGGAGCGACCGCACCGCGGCCCGCGCCGCCCCAGCTTCAAATGACCATCTCCCCCTCCTTCATCGGGCCACGTGAACTTTCTACGGTCTCGGTCATCGTCACGCCCACCAAGGGCGACGCGATCATCGACTCCTGGCTGCAGCTCACGGTCGACGACGAACGCGACAGCGTCGCCATCCCGTTCTCGGGTGACGCGCCGCAACAGGCATCCCTCGACATCACTGCGCCGAATGCGCCCGTGAGTGCCGATCTGCGCTTTGCTGCGCGTACTCGGGCCCGTTCTGGTGCCAGCGACAGCACAACCGGAGTGCTGACCATCGGGGATACGACTCCACCATCGGTGTGGTGGACTGACGTTGATGACACCGTGGAGTCAGGACGCACGGTGTACATTGCCGCGTCATACTATGACAAGTCAGGACTTGCTCGATACGAACTACACACGACAGGTGCGCTGATAAGGGACGACGTCTCGAACGAGTCGAGTTTCCCGACGGATGGAAGTATCGCCTTTGCGATTGTCGTCCCAGCGGAGCCGGGCGACTCGATTGTGCAGATGGCGGTTGGGACGGACATGTACGGCTTGCGGTCCTCCATCCGGCAGGTCTATCACATTGCCAGTCCCTGATTTCGACAGTGTACTGTCTTCAGGCAGCCTGCTGCCAGCTACACGTTCGCTCAGCTGAATGACGTTGCCGTGCGCATCGAGTCCATCACACACACGATGCGCCCCAACCGACTCGAATACGCACTGATGGTTACTTTCCTGTACGGCCCGGCGCACCGCGGGACGGCACTCAGTCATTCGGAGGTTGACATGTCTGTTGCGTCGTACATTCCCGACCTCGAAGTCGAACTCGCTGCGACGCGGCGCATGCTCGAACGCTATCCCGATGGCCGAGGCGCGTGGCGCCCGCACGCGAAGTCGCGGACGCTCGCGCAACTGGCGTCGCATGTGGCCGCGATCCCGAATCACGGCGTTCGCGTGCTCACCAGCAACGAAGTGGACCTTGCCGCTCGCGCGCCTCAACCACCATCGGACACCGCCGCGGAATTGCTCGCGGCGTTCGATGCAGCCGCCGGACAGGTTCGCGCCGCGGTCGCCGCCAGCGCTGAGACCGAACTCGACCGCACCTGGACCATGCGTGCCGGCCAGCAGGTGCTCGCGAGCGGCTCCAAACGACTCATGCTGCGGCGCGTAATGCTCAACCACCTGATCCATCACCGGGCGCAGCTGGGCGTCTACTACCGGCTTCTCGACATTCCGGTCCCGGGCACCTATGGCCCTTCCGCCGACGAGGGCTGATCAGCCGCGGCGACGGCGCTCTTTTTCGTCAGCTCGTAGTCGAGCACGAACGGATGCTCGTTGCCGTGACCAACCGCCGATGAGCCATCACCGCGCAGGCCGTGCAGCTCGCCGGTTCCGGAGCCGGGGATGACGGAATAGGTCTCCCGTGCCTCGCCGCCCTCGAATACTCCCGTGCGTTGCAGCACGAAGGTGCCCGCCTTGCCATCGAGTCGCCCGACTATGCGCTCGAGTCCGACGAAGGTCGCCGAGCCGTCGCCGCGGTACATCATCAGGTATTCAACGTGCCCTTCCCCCTCGATATCGCCGCTGAAGGCCTTGGTGACGCTCGCTCGTGTGAGCCGGGGCAGCTCCGCGCTCTCACCATACGGTTTCTCATCCCAGCTCTTGATGGCGAAGCGGGCATTCGCGCTCTTCTTCATGTGTTCGTCCGGGTGATGTGGTGAGCAGCGCCGCCACGATCGAGTCGTTTCAAACGGTGACGCGCCGGCGGCCCCGCATCGCAATCGCGACACGGGGCCGGAAACCAGCATGGAGCCGGCACAACTGGTGAGGCGAGAGCGCCCCGCGCATCACATGGGAGGAGGGGCTTCGCGATCCGGCTCCCGCATCGCGGCCGACCGCGTGGCCGACCGTCCCTCTTTCATCAGTTTCACACGATCGCGGTTCTCCAGCACGCCGCGGTACTGACGATCGATAATCGTCCTGACCTCGGGCGGGAGGTTCTTGCCGAGCGCGTCTTCGTAATTCTCCACTGCCACGTCCTCGCCGCGTGCGGCCTCCGCCAGAATCGCGTCGTCATCCTTTCCGGTGACCGCCGATTTCACCTTGATCCAGGCGCGGTGCATTGCGCCGCCGGCCGTGCCGCGATGATCGGGGTCTCCACCCAGCCGGCGCACCTCGTTCTGGAGTTCGACCTTTCCGCGTTCGATGAGACGTACCCGATCGGTGAAGAACGCCTTTGCCTCGGGGTTCCTGACGTTGTCGGCGCACTCGTGGAATCCCTTGATCCCATCTTCGGATGTCTCGATGAGATCATTCAGCACCGAGATGATGTCGTCGTTGTCCTTGGCCATATTGCTGCTCCCAGCAGGGGTGAATGACACGCTTCGCGCTCGCACGATTCATACCCCCGGCCGCTTCGCACCCCCGATGTATCGACTCTGGCGCCTACCCGAAGAATCCCGGCAGATTCGGGCGGGCCATCACCTGCCCAACGAAATTCGCCAGCCGCTCGAAGTAGACGGCGGTCTCTCCACTCAATCGCGGCCTGATTCTCTCGAGCTCGATGGCACAGGCGCGCAGCGCGCCGTTCTCCCTGGGCGAGAGCATTCCCAGAGTGAGATATGACTCGATGCAGTCGCTGGCGGTGTTCACGATCAGCTCAACGTCCATCGATGCGTCGATGTCGTCCGGGAGCCTGTCGGGGACCGGCAGCGTGCTGAACTCGCTCCACCGCTCCCTCAATACGTCGATGCTATGCACTGTAGCGTAGCCGTTCCGGCGTGGATGACGAGACGGTGCTCGCTGGGAGCCTCGGAGTTTCGGCGAGCGAAAGGCCCACGCAACCGCGAGGCCGATGCGAGTGCATCCTCAGGCCACTGCTCTTTTCACGAGCGCGCCGATCGCCGCCTCGTGGGCGGCGGTCAACTCCTTCAGCGCGAAGGCGGTCGGCCACATGTGCCCGGCAGCCGCGCTCCGGCCACATGGTCTCGAGAAGTCGCAATCCGCCGAACTCTTCGAACTCCAGCGAGGAGACGGTTTCCAGAGCTTTCTTCAACATGGGGTGTTCGAAGTCGCCAAACGTCCTGGCATTCAACTGCCAAGGTACCGGACAGAATTATCGATGCGCAACAGCGGCCCATGCGTTCGCCTGCTGCAACGGCGTGCCAGGTAGCGGCGCTAGCGCGCGGCCTTCACACTCGATATTGCCGCGATTCGCCACTTGTCACAACGCCGCTCAAAGTGCGCCACGTAGTCGAGCCATACGTGCGGCATGTCGCCCGTTAGCACTGAGTACGTGCAACGAATCGTCAGGCCGCCGGCGATGTGCCCGATGACTTCTCGGACGGCGTCCGGAACATAAGATGGCCCAGGAACGGGCCGAACAAGAGCGAGAGCAGCGTGACCGTGAATACATCGGCGCCCTCGGGTGGCCACCGCAAGGGCGTCTGTTCGCCAAGGTGCACCATCACGAGTGCGACGAACATAGAGGGCACAACCGTCACCAGGCCCGCCAGATATGGTCCCGCCGCAATGCGTCCCTACCTCCTTACCGCCTCACCGGCAGCTGCTGCGGAATCGCCGCGCCATCATGCCGCGGATCGCTGGCGCCGTAGTGTATGCCGCCCGCTGTCCCCAGCACCGCCTGTCCCCACCCGAAGTGGCCGGTGCGCGGGCCATAGAGCGTGAGGTCGTAGCCCATCGCCGAGAGCGAGTCGCGCACCGCCTGGGGAATGCGGGACTCAATGTCGAAATTGCATCCGGAGAACCCGGGCTTGGTGAACCGCCCCGCCTCGAGCGCCTGCTGGATGGTCATGCCGTAGTCGGCGATGTTGGACACGAACTGGGCGTGTGCCTGCGCCTGGTTCCACCCGCCCATGATGCCGAATCCGATGCGCACGCTGTCCTTCT
The DNA here is from genome assembly GCA_036278895.1 of Gemmatimonadaceae bacterium. Classification (GTDB taxonomy): domain Bacteria; phylum Gemmatimonadota; class Gemmatimonadetes; order Gemmatimonadales; family Gemmatimonadaceae; genus JADGGM01. Next base: position 31,773 of record DASUKE010000021.1, on the reverse strand, counting down.
GCATGAATGCCGGGATGAGCGTATGGAGCGGCCGCTTGTGCGGTGCCAGCGTGTTGGCCATGCCCGGCTGAAGCGTGAACAGCGCCCCGCGGTCCTGCAGCACGAACCCCATGCCAGTGGGCACGAGTCCCGAACCGAATTCCTCATAGTTGCTCTGGATGAGCGAGACGATGTTGCCGTCAGCATCGATGACGGTGAGATAGATCGTGTCACCACCTTTCTTGTCGCTGACCGACGAGAACTCGGATGGCGGCTCGGTGCAGATGGCCCGTGCGGAGTCGATCATGCCCGCGCGCGCGGCCGCGTGCGCCGAATCGAGCATCTGGGCGACGGGCACATGGGCCAGCCGCGGATCACCCACGTAGCGCAACACGTCGGCGTAGGCAAGCTGCTTGGCCTCCATGGTGACGTGCAGCGATTGCGTGGCGTGAAATCCGTACGCAGCCATCGGATAGTGCGACATGATCTGCAGCATCATCAGCGCGCCGATGCCCTGGCTGTTGGGCGGCAATTCGTACACCGTCCAGCCGCGATAGTCGACGTGGAGCGGCGTCACCCATTCCGGGCGGAAGGTCGCCAGATCGCCGGCGGTCATCGTGCCGCCCAGCTTGTGCTCCGTGGCGAGAATGGCATTTGCCGTGGCGCCCGTGTAGAACCCGTCGCGTCCATGCTCGGCGATGCGGGTGAGCGTGCGCGCGAGATCGGGATTGCGGAAGATCTCTCCCTCGCGTGGCGTGTGGCCATCGATGAGATACGTCCTGGCAGCGTCGGGCGTGGCATTGAGCGCTTTCAGGTAGTCGGCCCACGTGTCGGCGATCACCTCGGTGACGGGAAAGCCTTCCTTCGCGTAGCGGATCGCGGGCGCGAGCACGGTGGAGAGTGGCAGCTTGCCGAACTTGTCGTGCAGCGCCTGCCACCCCGCCACCGCGCCTGGGACAGTCACACCCCAGATGCCGCGAATCGGAATGCGCTTGAGACCCCTGGATGCGAGCAGCTCCGGCGTCATCCCGCTTGCCGACCATCCGCTCGAATTCAGTCCGTAGATCTTTCCCGTTTTCGCGATGTAGACGATGGCGAACAGATCGCCGCCCACCCCGTTCATCGCCGGTTCCATGAGTCCGTTGGCGGCGTTGGCGGCAATGGCGGCATCCACCGCGTTGCCCCCCATTTCCAGCATGTGTACGCCAGCGCTCGCCGCGAGCGGCTGGCTCGCCGCCACGATGCCGTAGCGCGTGATGACCATCGAGCGGCCGGAGACCGGGAGCGGTTGACCGTGCGCCGGCGTCGCGGGAAGGCCATGTTGGGCGACGGCGGGACACGGGAACGCGGCACTCAGCACCGCGGCAGCGATCGCGACGAAGCGACTGCGGCAGTTTGGCATGACAGGACCTGGTTTGATTATCGAGGGTTATTCAGCGAATCCGCCAATAGACGCGCAGCCCACTCACGGAACCACCAGCACACGGTTCCGGCGGCCGCTCATCCGGATGCCGGACGAGTCGAACGGCACGAGCCTGCCGTTCAGGTAGCACTTCGCGGCCGGCGCCGCAACACCCTTCAGGATGAACCTCCATCCGTCGTCTCTCGCCGCGATGTCGTACGCTACGCCTCTGGCTGTGCGCTCGCGCGAGAACGAGATCCACGTCGTTCCCACGGGGAGGTTGCGGATCGCCATGTGGTCCCAGTCCGCCGGCGGGTGCGGATCGAGGACCACAGTCTTCTTCGGCGCGTCGGGCCGGATGCCGAAGAAGTGCTCCACCAGCGGCACCACAATTCCGTAACTGGTCCACGCGATCACGAAATTGCCGTAGTCGGGCATCATCTCCGAGATCGTGCCCGGTGACCGGAGCCCGAACGTCTGCACGATCCTGTCCATGTACCACAGCGCATCGTCCGCCCTACCGTAGCGCGCCTCGGCGACTGCCTCCACGCCGGTCGAGATGGTCATCATCGCCTGCCGCTCGACGGCGGACAGGTAGGGCCCGTACGGGCCGACGTTCTCTCTGCGAATTCGGTCGAGGAGCCGGATCGCCCGCGCCCGCGGCGCGATCCCCATCTCCGTTGGCGTCGCGATAACCCAGTTCTCGTTCGTGATCCACCCGCGACTCGTGTCCGGCATCGCAGCGAAGCGCCGCGCGAGCTGCTCGTAGTACGCGATGAGCTGCGTCTCGCGCGGAGTGAGCGTGTCAGTTGCACCGAGGCGGATCTGCTTGATCGCACCTTCCGCCGCGCTCACCGCCTGCGCCCTCGTGCCATAAAAGTCCGCGTACGACACGCGGTCCTCGAGCCAGAAGCGGTCGTTGATTTTTTCCTTGAGCCGCGACGCCAGCGAGTCGTAGCGCGCCGCGGCGACAGAGTCGTCGAGCAGTGCGGCAACGCGCCCCGTCTGCTCGAGCGCCTGCTGCGTGTACACGGCGGCGTCGATCAGCTCGGCGTTGAGACCGAGTACTTCCATGATCCCGTAGCCTTCCGGGAACAGGTCGCCATTGCGATCATCGTCGCTGAGAAGCCAGTGCAGACCTTGCTGCATCGCCGGATACATCTCCCGCGCAAAGGCCACATCGCCCGTCCACGCGATGAGCTGACCCACCGCCATCACGTACTGCGCGGTCTCCTGCGTGTTGCCGTGGTTGGACACGAAGCCGTTCGTCGTCACCTCGTGCACGATGCGACCGTTGCCGTTGGCCTTCATCGACTGGCGCCAGAGCAGCCGGAGCGTCTCCCTGGCGAGATCGAAGTCGCCCGATGCCATGAGCGCCTGAATGGTGTACATGTCGGGGAACCACCACGGGTATTCCATGAATCCACCGCCGAACCCGCGGCCCATTCCCGGCACATCGCGCACGAGCCACTCCGTGTTGATGCGCACCCAATCGTAGACCTGCTGCAGCCGACGGTCGGGAATGCTGATGCTTGCCCGCGACAGCAGCGCCGCGTAGCGGGCCTTCTTCTGCTTGAGCAGACGCGCATGCGTCTTCGTCAGCCGCGCGAACGTGTGCAGCGCCGCCGCTTCGTCGTTCGGTGATCCCGCGATGACGAAGGTGATCGTCGAGCTGTCGTGCGGAGCGACCGCGAGCGCGTAGTGCGACGCCGCTGTGACGCCGAGTCCCGCCGTGCGCAGCGGCTCGGGGTGGGCCACGCGCTGCGCTGCCCGCGAGACTGCACCCCAGACGCAAAACCAGGAGTTGCGGGTATCGCGCGCGACGAACACACGCCGTGTCGGCTGCCACACGACAGTGTCCCGAGCGTCGTGGATACCCAGGCTGTCCGACATCCAGACCGGGCGCAGATCCGTCCTGACCGTAAGCCGGAGGCTCAGCCGCCTCTGGCGTACAGTCGCGTTGCGCACGGTGTACCGGACGACCAGTCCGTCCTGGCCGTCGGGGCTGAACTCGAAGCGCTCGACCGTCACACTGTCGAGCACCGGACCGTAGTCGAACCAACTGCCGTACGGGAAGGCTACGAAGCGGGTGCTCTCGGCCAGCACGGTATCCCGACGACTGTCGACGTCCGTGAGCATCGCCGAAAAGCCGTCGATGAGCTTGATCGGTTGCAGCCAGAGCCCGCCCATCTCCCCCGGCACGTGACCGCCCTGGTCAGGAAAGTTTCCGTCCTGCGTGCCGATGAGGTATGTCCGGTCGCCGGCGGTGACGTAGGGTTGGTTCTTGTTCTGCCCGTGATTGCCCAGGCCGGCGAGCGGAGCCTGCGCCGCTATCGCGTTCGCACTGCACAGCAGGGCAACGACAATCAGGAATCGGTCTCGCACGCGGATCTGCTTCACGACGGACGCGATTGCAACTCTCCTCATCCCGACGCAGGACCTAGCCGCTTTACTTCATACCGAACCGCCACGATGCCGCTGCGATACGCCTCCACCTCGAGCAGATGCAGAGTGACATCCCGGTCGAGTCCCTCGAAGAAGGCGATGCCGTTGCCGATCACGACGGGCACGATGGAGTAGCGCAGTTCGTCGGCCAGCCCGCGGCGCAGGCATTCGCCCGACACCGCGCCGCCGCCGACAAACCAGATACTGCGGAAGTTGGGCTTCAGCCGCTCCTCCACGAGGCGCTGAAGATCGCCCGCGTAGAACTCGACAGTGCTTCTGGTCCTGCGCAACTCGCGATGGGTGAGCACGAAGGTCGGCTTGTCGCCGTAGGCCCATCCCAGCCCCTTCGCGTCGAAAGCCAACGCGGTCTCATAGGTTCGCGAGCCCATAACGTAGCAGTCGATCGTCCGGAGAAACCCGGCGACGAACTCCGGCGCCATCACCTTGCCGTCTTCGAAGCGGTCAGTCGTCTCCAACCAGTCGACGCTCCCGTCCTTTCGAGCGATGAAGCCGTCGAGACTCGCGGCCATGTGAATCGTGACTCGGGTGTCAGCGTTCGCCATTGTCTCGCTCCTCGGTGAAGCATGCGACACCACTCGACGCAACGTCACCCGCGGCGCGCGGCTTCGATTGCAGCGATGTCGATCTTCTGCATCTCCATCATCGCATCGAACGCGCGCTTGGCGGCGGCCGGGTCGGGATCGCTGATCGCTTGCGTCAGGGCGATTGGCGTGATCTGCCAGGACAATCCCCATTTGTCCTTGCACCAGCCGCACGCGCTCTCCTGGCCGCCGTTGCCGACGATCGCATTCCAATAGCGGTCCGTTTCGGCCTGGTCGGTGGTTGCGACCTGAAACGAGAATGCTTCGTTGTGCGTGAATGCAGGCCCACCGTTGAGCCCGAGGCATGGAAGGCCCATCACGGTAAACTCGACGGTCAGCACGTCCCCTTTCTTGCCCGACGGAAAATCTCCCGGCGCACGGTGGACGGCGCCGACGGACGAATCGGGAAACGTCTGGGCGTAAAACCGCGCCGCGTCTTCGGCGCCGCCATTATACCAAAGGCAAATCGTGTTCTTCGCTGGCTTGACCATGTTGGTGCTCCATCGAGATGAGTTGGCCGGCTTTGCGCCCACCAATCGGCGTCCCTACACGAAAAACACCTCGTCCTGATGATGCGCAAGGCAGGGAGCCGTCCCAGGGGGAATTTCGCGCAGTCGCACCGAATGCGCGACACCCAATGCGGAATATTCGTCCTGTTCGCTGGGACCAGGTTGAGTCCATGGGGTGGGGCCCCTGACAGGGCCTTGATCACGTGCCTGTCTTCCCCGTAGTGCTCGACGAACGCGGTGTGGCACGACCACAACGCACTTCACGCCCGTGGCCGCGACAGGACTCGGCGCGCGAGCGCGCAATCCGGAATGACACGACCTCCAGTTGCGTTTGATGAAAAGGGCGGCATGCATTGTGCCGCCCACCCATCTGAGTATCTCAGCCCTGAAGAGAGCTGATGCCGCTGAACACTTCTGGTTCATCGCGGCGATGAAAGCGGCACCGGCCGCTGCGGGCGCATCGCTCAGCCAGGAGGCGCAGAAAACGCGTTGAACGCCTGATGCCAGCCTATACCTATCTCATTGTAGGTGGCGGGATGACCGCCGCTGCCGCCATCTCGGGTATCCGCGAGGTGGACCGCCAGGGCAGCATTGGTCTGATCGGTTCTGAATCGCACCCACCCTACCGGCGCCCGCCTCTCTCCAAGGCCCTCTGGAAGGGCGATCCGCTGGACAGCATCTGGCTGAGCACAGACAGCCAGGGGGTGAGCGCTCACATGGGCCGGACGGTGCAAGGTCTCGATGCACGGACCAGGCAGATCATTGATGACCAGGGCACTTTGTACACGTACCAGAAGCTGCTGCTGGCCACGGGTTGTACACCACGCCGGCTGCCCATTGGGGACGGGCAGATCATCTACTTCCGCACCGTTGACGACTATCAGCGTTTGCGCGGTCTGACGGGTGAAGCGAAGCGCATCGCCATAATTGGTGGCGGGTTCATTGGCTCGGAACTGGCGGCGTCCCTCGCGAGCACGGGAACGCAGGTCGTGTTGATCTTTCCGGAGCAGGGCATCGGCAGCCGGCTGTATCCACCTGAGCTGGCGACGTTTCTGAACGACTACTATCGGGAGAAAGGCGTCGAACTGCTGGCCGCCTCGACGGTGACTGCCTGCGAATTGCGCGGTGAGAGGACCGTACTGAAGATTCACGGTGACCAGTCAGCTGGCGGGCGAGAAATGGAGATAGCTGTGGACGGGGTGGTGGCAGGCATTGGCACCAGGCCCAACGTCGCACTGGCGGAGGCAGCGGGCCTCGTGGTGGACGACGGCATTCGCGTAGATGCGGGATTGCGCACCAGCGATCCGAGCATTTATGCCGCCGGCGATGTGGCCAGCGTTCATCATACCTCCCTGAACGAGTGGCGCCGCGTTGAACACGAGGACAATGCCAACATGATGGGGGGGCACGCGGGCGTGTCCATGGCCGGACTGAAAGTGTTTTACGACCATCTGCCGTTCTTCTACTCCGACATTTTCGAGTTGGGATACGAGGCTGTCGGCGAGGTGAACTCACAGTTGCAGATGGTGGCGGACTGGGTGGTACCGAGTCGCGAAGGCGTCATTTACTACCTGCGTGACAGCCAGGTGCGCGGCGCGCTGCTCTGGAACATCTATGGGCAGGTGGATGCCGCTCGCCGATTGATCGCTTCACGCGAAGTACTTCAATCCGAAGACCTCAGAGGCCGCTTGCCCGCCTGAGAACGGCCGCTGAGAGAACGGCCGCTGCCGTGAACGAGCAGTGCCATGGTGGGCGGCCTGAAAGAAGTACAATCTGTGATGGGTAGCGTCTTTTTCTCCGCAGGGCTCTTCATGGGCACCGTAACCGCATATAACGCCGGCCTTCCACCTGCGCCGACGCGTTCGGTGGCGACTCTGCAGGAGATCGCCACGCAGCTTCGAATTGATTCCGTGCAGGCAACCACCGCCGCCGGGAGCGGTCACCCGACGAGCTGCGCATCTGCCGCGGAGATCATGGCGGTCCTGTTCTTCGACATCACGCGCTCATCGCGGCGGCGCGCGCATGTGGCGGCGTGGTGATCACGGTGGAAGATCACTACGCACATGGCGGCATCGGCGACACGGTGCTGGCGGCACTGGCGGAAGAACGCTGCGTTGTACACAAGCTGGCCGTGCGCGAGATTCCACATAGTGGGAAGCCGAAAGACCTGCTCGACCACTATGGGCTCTCGGCGCGTCACATCGTCGCGGCGGTCCGATCCGCGCTCGTCTGAGCGGCCGAGAGACGTCCTGCCGTCCCTCGGCCACCGGCGTTGTGACGTAATTCCGTACAGCCTGACACTATCGGTGTGGCCGCGTCATCTCGGGGCGCCGAACTGGAGTCCTACATAGACGCTCCTCCCCGCGGAAGGCGAGTAGTACCTGCTGCCCACCGCATTCACCGACACCGTCGCATTGTAGATCTCGTCGAACAGGTTGTCGATGCCGACGAATGGACGTGCGGCGACGCGGCCCAACTGCCTGTCGAGCGAGAAGCGCACGCCGACCACCGTGAAAGCCCAGTTGGACTCGGTGTTCGCATCGTCCACCGGGTATGAATCCACCCAGCGCGCGGTGAGCGTGGAGGTGAGCCCCCATGGTGCACTGTGGGTCACCTGCGCGAACACGCTGTTTGGCGAGATCCCCGGCTCGCGGTTGCCGGAGAAGTCCTGGCCATCGCTGACGTAGTGGTCGTACACGAAGTGCTGATACGTGTAACTGAGGCGCGTGCTCAGCTGCGGGATGGGACGCCAGCCGAGCGCCAGCTCGATTCCGCGGCGCGAAGATTCACCGGCGTTCTCGTAGAACACCTGCTCACCAACTCCCTGGTGCGGCACCAGTGCATCCTTCACGCGGGATGTGTAGACGCTGAGGCTGTAGTCCAGCCGTGGGCCCGCGAGAAGTCCGCGCATGCCCACCTCGTAGCTGTGGAGGTACTCGGGGCCCAGCGACTGATTGAAGCCGCCCCCTCCGTCGGGACGGTTGGAGAGCTGCTGCATCCTGGGCGTCTGGTACGCCTCCGCGTAGTTGGCGTAGACGTTCAATTCAGGTCGCGGCGAGTAGTTGAGACCCACCATGGGACTCGCCGCCGAGAGATCCCGTGTGCCGGATTGGTCGCCGTCGGAGAGGAACAGATCGGTCGCCTTGAAGTGATAGCTGTCGTAGCGCACACCCGCGGTTGCCGCCAGCTGTGGGGTGAGATCGATGGTAGCCTGCGCGAAGGGAGCGAGCGAGACCACCCGCTCGATCTGACTGATCTGGAGCGCTCCCTCCTGCGCCCGCCCGCCGGGCGACACTATTCCGTCATTCTCGAACTCATGCCGGTTGTCGCGTTGATACGAGAGATCGACTCCTGCGGTGAGCTCCAGCGGAAGCGAGCCCACGACCGCGGAGTGCTGGTACGCGGAACGCACGCCGCCAGCCCGCCTGGTCAGGTCGATGATCCTGGACGGGATCGGATTCCAGCTGCTGCGCCACTCTCCCCAGGCGTTGATGCGAAGCACACGGCCCGGGTCGAATGAGTGTTCCAGTTGAAGGCCACCCTGTCCCTGCCTCGACGTCTTGCCCCAGCCCTGGTCGATCGCCGCCTGTCTGACGCTGGTAGGATCATTCAGCGCGAGGTCGCGCGTGAGCGTGCTCGGGTTCTCGGCGAAGGGCATGTCATTCAGATTGAAGACCACGCCAAAGGTGGTGCGATCGGAGAGCTGCGAGCGCGTGACCACGTTCAGCCGCCGGATATCGGCGCTGCCGTACTGGCGAAAGCCGTCGGTCTGCATGCGATTGGCATTCACCAGATAGTTGAAGCTGCCGGTGGAGCCCTCGAACTTGAGTTGCTGCCGGTTGTAGCCGTTGGAGCCGAACTGGATTGCGGGTTGCACGACGACCGGCTCATTCACCGGAAACTGCGTGGTGACGCTCACGACCCCGCCACCGGAGTTGCCGTAGAGGACCGAACTCGGACCGCGAATCACCTCGATGCTTCCCGCGGAACCGGGGTCGAGGTTATCCAGTTGCGTCGTGCCGTCGGCCATCGTAAGCGGCACGCCGTCCTGCAGGACTTGCACGCCTGGCAGTGCACCGCGGATGCTCAGATCGAGTCCGCTGAAGAGCGCGTAGTTGTCGCCCTTCTCCGCCATTACACCGGGAATTCCCTCGAGTGCTTCTTCGAGGCCGGCTTCCCGCCTTCCCTGCTGGATCTCGCGGATACCGATTTCGCTGACCGCTTGCGGAATGCGCGAGAGACGCTGGCGGGTACGCGTGCCTTCCACCAGCACGGGCTGGAGTCGCTGGGGAGCGCGGGCGGTATCACCATGCACGGTGGTATCGGCCCGCGAGGTAGAAGTATCTGGCACCTGGGCCGCGAGAGCACCGCCAGCGCCCAGGGCCGTCAGCAGTGATGCGAATACGAAGCTATGAGACATGGTATCCTGCGACGATGGGCAAAGTGCCCGCGTTGCGCCGGCGCGAAAAAGGAAGTCCTAGCGGCCGTGATAGACCACTCGCCATATCGAGCCCGAGCCGTCGTCCGACACCAGCAGCGAGCCGTCGGACGCGACAGCCACACCTACGGGCCGTCCCCACACATCGCCTGCGGGAGTCAGGAAGCCCGTCAGAAAATCCTGATAGACGCCGCTCGCCTTGCCGTTCTTCAGCGGCACCCGTACCACCTCGTAGCCCGAACGAACGGAGCGGTTCCACGATCCGTGCTGCGCGGCGAAGATGTCGCCCTGATATTCCGCCGGGAATTGCTTCCCCTCGTAAAACGTCATCTGCAACGATGCCGAATGCGGCTGAAGCAGCACGTCAGGAACGATCACGGTTGCCTGCAGGTCCGGCCGCTTGCCGGCATGCCGCGGATCGGGGTTGCCGCCGAGGTAGTAGAGCGGCCAGCCGTAGTAGCCATCCTCCTGGACGTGCGTGATGTAGTCGGGAACGAGATTGTCTCCCAACCCGTCACGCTCGTTCACGGAGCACCAGAGCTGTCCCGTCACGGGATTGACCGCGATGCCGGAAGGATTGCGGATCCCCGACGCGTAGACTTTGACGAAAGTGCCTTCGGGCGTAAACTCGAGAATGTTGGCCCGATGTGTCTCGGTGGGGTGATCCGCCGGATCATCGTCGTTCGAGGCCGAGCCCACCGCGACGAAGAACCGCTTGCCATCGGCCGACAGCGCAAGATCGCGTGTCCAGTGTCCGTGGTCCGGCGGAAGCGCGCCCGCATTGACCGCGCGGTCGTATTGCCTGAAGGCGACCACATCACGTCGGCGACTTGATGGCAGCGAGGCGATCACCGTGTCAGGCGCGCCGGTTGCGGTGAGATCACCGTTCCGGTACGCGAAGCGCACGATGACATCCGTGTTGGCGACATAGAGCCAGTGCGGCTGGCCGCCCGCCGGATAGAACAACATGCCATACGCTTCGTTGAAGCCGGTGGCGAAGATCGAGCTCTCGCGGGGCGTGCCGTCCCGCGTAATGCCCCGGAACACCCGGATTCGGCCAGCCTGAGTTTCCATCACGAACACATCGCCGTTGGGTGCGACCTTGATCTCGCGCGGCTGGCTCAGCCCACTCGCGTACAGCCCGACAGCAAACCCCGTTGGCGCTCTGGGAAGCACGCCATCCGGCCTGGCAACGATACGCGAGCGCGTCGAGACGGACTGTGTCGTATAGGGCGCCGGCAGGTCAGCGACCGTGAGCCGGCGGAACGTGCCAGGCTCGATGCCGCTGGACGTCACGAATGCGGCCTGACCGGTCAGCACGGGAACAGGATCCACCGCGCCCGGCACCGTACGCGCACTATGCGTGCAGCCGAGCGCGATGCCAGCCACGCTCAGCAACCAGGTCGTTCTCATCACCAATTTCCTCAGTGGGATCGGATGTATCGCGTCGTCTGCCCGCTCATCGCGCACGCGACGAATCGCCGACCCGAACCTTTCCAGGAGGGCGCCGACGGCGCACCCACCGGGTGACGTCGCTTGCACCGGTTACATGCACCGACCATGCCCCCGGGTCGGCGACCGCGAGCATTGCTACAACGTCAATTGTGGTGGTGTGTTATTCCCACCCGCTGCGTGATGTGCCGCGCGGCTGAACGGGTGGGATGTCGGTCAAATGAGCCAGCATCGGTGAAATGACCCACCTGACTGGGTGTGAGCCGGACCGACCGCCGCTATTTCGCGCTGCTGTCCGCTGCGCCCGTCGCCACAGCCGTCGAGTAGGTCGGAGTCGTGGCGTACTTGGCGGGAACGCTCCACATGCTCGCGCCGTACCACGCCGCCCACGCCACGATCGCGAGCGTCATCACCCACACCCACACCGGGATCGAGGAGTGCGTCTCGGCGCGCTGCGGTTCGAACGGCTCTTCCGCGCTGAACGCATTGACTCCGAACTCGATCACGCCATGGCGCACCGTGTTGGGCACCAGCCCCGTCACCGTCACGCCCGGCCCGTTGCGCACCTTGAACGGGACCTCGTGCACCGAGACCCTGCCGGTCCGGTCGGTCGCCCTTACGATCACGCGGTGCAGGCCATCGGCCAGGGCGGCCGTATCGAGGGTGACCGATGTCGGCAGGTCCTCCTCGACGAACGGCTCTTCGCTCCCGTCGAGAAAGACCTGGACATGGGCGCTCGCCGCCGCGAGAACGTCTTCGTCAGTCATCGTTGAGCACCTGGTATTTGGGGTGTCGCCGGTCGCGTTCGCCGGGACGAACCAGCATCCACGTCGCCGCCACAAAGCACGCGATGGTGATCGCGCCGGCGACTACGATGATGATGATGTTGCCCAGCCAGTGAGCCGAGAAATTCTGCATCAGTCTGTCCTCAATGCGCCGGCTTGGCGCGCTCGGCGGCAACCTGCGCCGCTGTCGCGAGCGGCGCCTTGTTGCCCCAGGACGTGCGCTCGTGAGCGATGATGTCGGCAATCTCATCATCCCCCAACTGCGCCGCGAAGGCTGGCATCTGGCCGGGGTAGGCAACGCCGCCGATCGTCTTCCCCTCCAGGCCGTGCAGAATTATTGAGATCTGCTCGGTCGGATCGGCGGCGGTTTCCACCGGATCCCCCTTCAACGGCGGGAACACGCCGGGAATGCCTTCACCGCTCGCTTGATGGCACGACTGGCAATTGGCGGCGAACAACCTCGCACCCGCGGCGGCGTCGAACGTCGCCTTTCCCGCCGCCGTCGCCGATGACGTCGCCGCGGCCGCGGCGGCCGCCGTGCCCGATGGCGCGGTTGCGGGCGGGCTGTAGCCGGGAATCGTCGCCTGCTTGCGCGACAACAGGTAGGCGACCAGCGCCTGCGCCTTCCGCGTGGGGATGACCACACCGTGTTCCGGCGCGTAGGGCTTCGGGATGGCCACCGGTGTCACGCCAGCCGGGGCTTTCGCCACCACCTCGAAGAGAAAGCTGAAGTCCGGCATGATCGATTGCGGCACCACGCTTCGCGGATTGTAGAGGTGCATGTACTGCCACACCTCGCTTGGCTGTCGCACGCCGATGTTGGTGAGGTCGGGACCATTGCGCTCCGACCCGAGCAGTTCCGGCGTCTCATAGGCGTAGTCACCGGCCGACGACGGGCGGCCGAACACGGCGTCTTCCGCCAACGGCCGCACCTGCTGCGTGTGGCAATAACTGCAACCGTTGGCGACGAATACATCACGCCCCTCGCGCTGGAGCGGCGTGAGCGGCACCACGCCCGGTCCCGGCTTCGTGCGTGACAGGACCATGCCGGGAAGCACGCCCATCAGCACCGCGAGGACCGCATACACGAGCGTCGAGCCGCCGGCAATGAGAGTGAGCTTGCTCATGCCGCCTCCACCGCCCGCGGCGCCTCGAGGTGGACATGACCGCGTGCGTACGTCATGTCCCACACGTTCCACGCGAACACCAGGTGGCTCAGGAACATCAGGCTGCCACCCACGGCGCGCCACAGCCAGAACGGCGCCATGTCCGTCACGGACTGGATGAACGGCAACCCATGTATCCAATCGAGTCCCTGGACGGTGCCACCGATCGACAGCGCCCCGACGTAGATCACGATGCCCACCGTGGCCATCCAGAAGTGAATGCCCATGAGCAGGCTGTCGGGAGCCTTCTTGGTGGCGCGCGGCAACAAGCCGTACACGCCGCCCCAGATCACGAACGAGATGAACCCGTACATCGTGAGGTGCGAATGTCCAACGGTGTAGTTCGTCAGGTGCCAGATCTCCTGCAGCGAGCGGAACGCCTCGAACGTGCCTTGCGTGGAGCCGAACAGATAGCCGAGCACGCCCACCAGCACGAACATGGCCGGCGACCGGCTGAGGCGCTCGGGCTGACCGCGCATGGTGAGCAGGAAGTTCGCGCTCCCTCCCCACACCGGCACCAGCATCGCGACGGAGAATACGATGGCGGTGGTCTGCAACCACCAGGGCAGTGGACTGAACAGGAAGTGATGCGAGCCGATGATCGGATAGAACACCAGATTGGTCCAGAACGCGAACACGCCGAGCGCGTAGGAGTAGATGGGCCGGCTGAACAGCTTGGGGATCGCGTAGTAGAGGACGCCGAGCGCCAGCGGTGTGAACCAGAGGCCGACGGCGTTGTGCATGTAGTAGCCGGAGACCGCGACCTGGCCGAGCCCATGCTGATACCAGGGGAGGATGGCGACGATGGCGATGATGCAGGTCCAGAGCACGCCGCCTATGGTATACCAGTTCGAGAGGTAGATGTCCTCCGTGTCCCGTCGGGCGACGGTCGCGAGCAGGTTCCACGCGCTGACGATGAGGGCCGCGAGGAACACCAGCCGGATCGGCCACCACCATTCACGGTATTCGAGCGTCCCGTCGTTGATGCCCATGCCGAGTGTGATCGTGCCCGCGATCGCCGCCACGTTGAACAGCGCGAGCCCCAGCCAGGCGAGGGGGCCACTGTACAGTTCAGTGCGCGAACTGCGGGCTGCGATGTAGTAGGCGAGACCCACGAGGCCAATGCTCGCCCAGCCGTAGAACGTGTCATTGGTGTGGATCGGACGCAGACGTCCGAACGTCAGCCATGACGTGTGCGATGCGAAATCCGGATACGCGAACTTGAGGCTCAGCAGGACGCCGATGAGGGTCGCGAATACGAGCCAGATCGTGGCGCACACCGTATAGACGCTGAAGACGTCGCGTGTAACGTCCGCGCCCGTGGGGATTGTCCGTGAAGGCATCGAGCTATCGCAGGTAGCTGTGAAGCCGTTTGGCAGGCACCCCGATCAGGGTGCGCACCGGGATGCGCGTCCGCATTCGACATCTATCGCGGATAATTCCGCGAGCAGCCTCGCTTTGGCGTAGGTTGATGCTGCACGGCTTGATGCGCAAGTGCTGGACGCTCCGTAATGCCCAGGCACTCTATCGGCTACGGAATGATGACAAGTCTGCGACCCGACAGGTCATGTCGTCGCCAGGCGCTCTCGATGGCGGCAAGCGGGACAGGTTCGGTATCGATGGTGAGTTTCCCGCTGGCTGCCAGGGCCCAAAGCTGCGGGAAGGCGTCGAGGATCGCGGTGTGTGGAATGCCGCCACCGCCGCTCCCGTAAATCTCGATTCCGGAGCTGCGGAGTGCCGCGGCGGAAACGGAGACGCGAGGGCCAGCCATGTCGCCGATCTCGAACAGGCGGATCCTGGAGGACTCTGCCTTCACATCATGACCGGTCAGGGCATCAAGGAGAACTTCCGTCGGGTGACCCCACACATAGTCAAGAACAATATCGAATCGTTTATGACCGGATTCCCGGGCGAAGGCCGCGGCCAGCTTCTGATCCGGTTGGTCGAGGGCAATGATCGCATCCGCACCAAGACCGGGCAGTGTCTCCAGGACCTGCTCATTGCGCCCCGCGGCAACGACCCGGCCGGCACCCAGATGCTTTGCGATCTGGATTGCGAGTTTGCCAGCCACTCCCGTCGCACCGAGAATCAGGACGGTTTGCCCTGGCTCGAGTCGTGCGCTCCAGACGAGCGGAAGCCAGGACGACAGCGCCGGATTCGGCAAGGCCGCAGCACTGATGTCGTCAACATTTTCAGGAATGGGCAGACACCACGCCCTGGGCACGACGGTATGCTCGGCCATCATCCCATAAGGTGGCCGCGCCCCACCACAAAAGACCCGTGTCGCATCATCAATGACGCCGACACCATCGATACCACAGACCATCGGCAATTCGCGATGACTGTCATAGTGTTCGCCGCTCGCCATCGCCTTGTCGCTGTTCTTCAGCGACGCGGCTCTGACACAAACATGCACTTCGTCGCGGTCGGGTCGCGGGTCAGGAAAGTCCTCGAACCGGGGCGGTTCGCCACGCGTATGCAGGACGGCGGCTTTCACGATTGTCTTCTCCTGCGTATCGAAGTGCCGATGTCGGTATAACGCCGTCAGCTGTCGGGTTCAGGGAACTCGGCGTCGGCGCGAGGAGTGAAGCGGCGCGGCGGGATCCGATCACGTTCGCGGTCCTGCCGGCGGCCGTCAAGGCGGCACACAGGCTGCGGAAAAAGTGATACCCATCCAGCCGGACGTCGTGTTACCCATCATCCCGGCTGTTCACTCAGTGTGAACCGACCGGCATACCCTCGTGGCCGGCCGCGTGATGGGACCCCCGTTGAAACGCCAGGAACTCATGGATGGCCGCGATCGCGACCGCGTCCGAACTGTGAAGGCGCACCTCCGCCCCGCGCGGGCGGTCGACCGCTTCATACTGAATCACGTCGCGCCGCGCGGCCATGACTGCGGTCCCAGGGACGACCTGCGCGTGCACCTGGAACGGCTTGCTGAAGTCTCCGGCCTGAAACGCCGCGGAGATGCTCCGCATGTGCCGCCGAATCGTCGCAATTCCGGCAGAGTCTCGCGGGTCAGCGCGATCCAGCACGATGCGGCCCCCATCCGGGAGGTCCTCGAAGACATGCGCCGACGTGTACTGGTCCACGCCCATCACCGCCTGGCCACGCGCCTGTGTGGCAGCGAAAGCCGTGTCTGCGTCGCCCCCACTTTGCTGATGCGAGCGTGTGCAGCCGCTCAGCGCGAACAGGCTCAAGGGAAGCAGGAGCGCGACACAGCGGCTGTGCCGTGTCAGCAGGCGATACCGCCGTTCGTGGCGAGCGGCGTGAATGAGGTCGCCGGCGTTGGCGGCGGCGCGTGCGTCGGCGATGCTCGTCACAATGAAAACGCGTTTGATAGCATGGACGACTGGGATATGGTGCAGCGCCTGTTCTGACCGTCTGCCCGCGACTGCTATGCTCGGAACGCGACGAACGACTTGTTGCACAGCGCGCCCAACCTCTTCGCAAGCTTCTCTCCCCCGACACTTTTGAACGCCTTGAATTGGTCGACAGTGCCACCATTGTACGTGACGATGCAGTATACGCGGCCCTTCCTGCTCGCGATCTCGGGGATTCCGGCGTGAGTGTCCACCTCGAACACCGCCTTGTCGCCCACACCCGGTAACGGCACGGACTTGTGGCTATCGGACGGCACGTTCGCATCGTTCCAGAAATACTCCATGTTCCTGCCACTGCCGACCATCATGGTAATGTCGCCCGAGAGGTCGTTGGTGAAGTGGCACCAGGCGACGCCGCCGGGAAACGGGCTCACCGTCACCGGCGGCTTCATGAGTCCCGCCACGTCGTCAGGCGAGAGCACCTTGCGGCAGTCGAGCCCGGCGGTGTCGGTATTCGCGCGCACGGATGCCGATGAGCCGGCTGGGTGTGCGGTTGCTGCAGACGCAGTATGAATGCCGCCCTTCGAGCAAGCGCTCGTTGCGCACAAGGCACATGCGAGAGCGGCCAATCGTGCTGTCCAGCGCGACATGTAGTCCTCCTGGTGGCAGTGGTCCCGTCGCACGAAGCCCATACTCGCAGACACGCGTTACGTGGGCGCTTTGTCAGACGTTACTCAGCCGTCACCTCGGGCTCGACCGTGCAGTTTTGCCTTGTCCGCGCATGGCAACGCGCTGGAATGCGGCAATGCCGCATGCAACTTTGCCTACGGCGTGACCACCGGCGGCGCACCAAAGAAAACCGTGACCCGGCGGATACGGCCGTCCGGGGCAAGCTCGTGGAAGTCCATCTCGTGCGCCACTTCCGTGTTGTCCGGCCTGAGGAAGGTCCACGCCACTCGCATGGCCCGGCAATGCGTCTGCGGGGCGCTGCATCGGAAGCGTGCGCCCTGCTGCGCCGGAGCACGGGTCGTCGCCGCGCCGCTCGCGAGGGCACTCAATACGAGAGCCGATAGTCTGGCAGCGAGCCTCAGCATGCATCGCTCCATTCGGGAGGTACTGCTATCGCCGCGTCAGGGTGACCCGCGCAAACGGTGTGCGCACTCCGGAACTGTCGTTGTCCATGTGCCACTGCCAGGAATCCTTCGCACGATCATAGACGAACGTCGTGTGAAAGCTCGTGGTCGCGGTGTAGTTGAAGAGGAAGGGGATGGAGTCGCCGGCGACCGAACCGCGGCCGGTGCCCTCGGGCGGGAAGGCCGCCGCGGCGGTGTTATCCATCCACATGCACGCGTACGCGCCACTCGCGGGATCGCGACCAAAGAGCACCACCGCTTCGTAGGCAGGAGTGCCATTCGGCGCTCGCTCGCGAGAGACCTCGTGCATCTGCACGTACTCGCGGCCAAGCAGCCACTGGAAGCTCACATCGTGCACGGTATGCTGATGGGCAATGGTACCGCGCAGCACCCAATGCCCGATAAGGCGAGAGAAGAGCGAGTCAGGATGCAGTCCCTGGCCGAACAGCGCTGCCGGGGCGCAGCCCAGTGCGAGAGCGAGCATCAGGACCTTGCGCATGTGCCACCTCGTCGAGGATGCTCGAAGGTAAGTAGCGGCCGAATCGTATAAAGTGCGAGCACAGCGAGCACTTCGCTCTGATGCTCGCGATTGACGTCCGCTCTGCTTAACGTCTCTCCAGGAACCCTCGGCCCTCGAAGATCGCTGGCATCGCTTTGTCGATTCGCGCCGTCCGCGTCGCCGACTGCTTGGCCGCCGCAAAGTGGTACAGGTAGCTCCTCTGCCGTCCCGGTGTCAGCGCATCGAAGGCGCGCTTGAAACGCGGGTCCCTTCGGAACCGCTCGCTCAACTCCTCCGGAACCGGAAAATCCGAGGTCCGCTTCGGCGTCATCCGCAGCCCCGCCTGCTCGACTGCGATGGCCTCGCGCACGTAGGCCTTGATGGTCGCCGCCTTCGCCGTGATGTCCTTCGCGCTGGTGAACTTCATCACGCGCCCGGCGTGTACCTGGCCCAGCTGCACCAGCGCCTTCCTGGGATCCTTCAGCAGGGCGCCCTTGAAGAAGCCCAGCGCGAAGTACTCCTTGAAGCCCTGCATGATGACGATGTTCTTTTCATCCACGGTGTAGGTGGGCTTACCCCACTTACACTCCTCCGTCATCGCCAGGCCGGCAAGCACGCGCCGCATCGCCGCGATCTCAGCCTTCCACCGCTCTCGATACGCCATTTTCATGCAAGCGCGAGCCTCCAGAATCAGTGAACACAACGTCCTGCGTCCGCCTCAGTTCGATGAGCTCCAACCGCTGCTCTCGCGAGCAATGGTCCTCCTACGCAGCCGAAGCCCGACACCTGAACCGCGAGCCGTTACTTCGGCGGCGAAACATCCCGGTATCGAAAAATGTCGACGCTGCCCTCCAGGTTCATCCAAACCCGCCATTCCAACGAACCTTTCTCGAACGTCGCCAGATAAATATTTGGACCGGCCGGGCCGACACCTTTGAAGGTCAGTGACTGGAGTGCACCGAGCTTCGCAATCACGGCCTCGTGTTGCGTGAGCTGCCGCCGCGTCTCTCTGGCCTCCGCTGAACTCATGAGCTCGTAGTCGGGCTTCCCGATTCGCAATTCTTCAATGAGTCTACGAACGGCGGCTGCGCTTCCTGGCGATGCCACCTGCGCCTTGAATCGCTTGTCGATGTCCGCCTGGATCTCGGCGCCCTTCTTCGCGGCAAGCAAGGCGAGGATGTCCACGGCGAGCCGGTCGGGATTCTGCTTGCCGCCGACGACGTTCCGAAAGACGACCACGCCAAGTTTCATTCCGCGGTCGTAGTACATGGCGGCACGATATCCCGCGACGCTGCCGCCGTGTCCAAGGTAGGAATAGCCGTCGCGACTCATCGCCATAAAGCCCAATCCGTACCCAGTCTGCAGAAAGTGGTCGGTCGCCACGAGGCCGCCGAACGCTTCATCGAGCATCGCCTTGGGGACGACGCTGTCCGGGCCCCGATCCAGCTCGAACGCCACGAAGCGAGCGAGGTCGTCGACGGTCGTGAAGATCGCTCCGTTGGGCACCTTGTAGCCACGCCCGTCTCGAGCCTCTTGTGTCGCGGTAGAGTCGTCGAGCGTTCCGTCGCCCCTGACCTCATATCCCACCGCCACATCGGATGCGATCGCCGGATCGATTTCGAATCGCGTGTGGTCCATCCCGAGCAGCTTGAACACGTGCGACCGTTCCCACTCGACGTACGGTTGGCCGGCCACGCGCCCGAGAGCGGCGCCGAGGATCGCGTAGCCGATGTTCGAGTACGAATACTCGGTGCCGGGGAATGATATGTACCGCGTGTGAGGCAGTGCGGCCAACAACGTCTTTTCCCACGCTGATACCGGACCTGTCCAGAATGGCCCAGCCTCGTCAGGCTCTCTCGCCAGCCCGGCAGTCATCGTCGCCAATTGCAGAAATGTGAATGGCGGTGCACCTGGCGGCCGAGCGGCAATCTGCTTGACCTCCGGAAGATAGTGCTCGACCGGATCGGACAACTGAAGCCGTCCGGCGGCGACCAGGTGCATCAACATGACGGCGGTGAATGGCTTCGTGATCGAGCCGATTCGATAGACAGTATGGCGATTCGCCAGACGGCCGGTCTTCATGTCCGCGAAACCAACGCTGCGCGTCCAGACCAGCTGAGAGTCCGCGATGACCCCGACGGTGATACTGCCGATGCTGTCTTTGGCGAATTCCGCGGACACGAGCGAGTCCGCTGCCTCGATACCGCTGACCGCGCGCGCAGGTAAGGTTTGGCCAACTGCTCCCGGTGCGAGAAATGCGCAGCAGGCGGCAGATATCACCAATACTTTGGCGAGGGCCTCACGCGCTGCGCTACCCATCCGCAACGTGCCTGGCATCGATGTATTCATCAGGTATCGGAGCCTACGAGAGAGGTAGCGGCGACGAGAGCGAAAGCGTCGCCTCGGCGCGCCAGAGCCCGGGGTAGTCCACGACACATCCGAATGGATCGACCTGGAGCTCGCACCGAAAGACGCCACCACCACTCTCATAGAGATATCGATATTCAGCCTGTCGCGTATAGACCTGATCCAGCACCTCGGCCGTGAATTCGGGAAACCGGATCCACGCAGCACGAACGACCGCCGGCTGCCCGATGTCGAGCTTGAGCCGGCGGATCGGTAGCAGATTCGTCGCGGGAGTAAAACCGAGATCGATGTCCATGCATCCCCGAAGGCCTGGCGCATCCGCCCCATCCACCGTCCAGGTACCGCTCACACCTCGGCGGACATCCAGCGCGACCGGCATGGCGCCAACGTGCCCGCGAAGCGAGCAGCGGCGCGTAAGCCAACTCGTATCGCAGTCGACGTCGTATTCCACGCGGCAGGGACGCGCGGAGTCCACGAGGATGGCTACGCCACTGACGCGCCACCCATGGGCAATCGGTTTGATCGTGGCCGCGTCGTGCCCGGGCAAATCGAGACGACGCCAGAGGATTGCCTCACCCTCGCTCACAAGCCGTCCTTCATGCGATGCCTGCTAGTCGCGTAACGCCAGAGCTGAGCCGCAAGGCAGCCTGATAAGAGGCACGGGCGCAGCCCGCGCCAGTCCGAAGACTCCTTGTCGGCTTCAACGTTCGTCAGCTGGCGGGCGAGAGGAATCGAACCGAACTACTCGCCAGCCCGCTGAGGTACCGGCGATGCACAGGCGATACGATGGCGCCTCCCTGCTCAATCTGAAAACTGCGGGCATTGACGTTGAAACCGGGACACCGTCTACTCGTACGGACGGCGGAATTGGCCCGAACCGCTTGTCCGGAGCGTGCGCGATGAAACCGAACGTCCTGCTCGTCGTGACGTCGCTGCTCTCGATCGTTTTGTTGTCGCTCCACATTGCGGAGGACGTCGTGCTGGGATTCGCGGGGGGAGGGTTCGTGAATCTTATCGGTATTGCCGTCCTCGTCGTCTATTTGTGCGGCACGCTGCTGTGGAGCGATCGCCGATTGGGCCTGGTCATTCTCCTTCTCGGATCGCTCCTGGCTGCCGCGATGCCGGTCATGCATATGACGGGAGCCGGCGTTGGCGTCAAACGGTCGGCCGGAGCTTTCTTTTTCGTCTGGACGCTCTACGCCCTTGGCGTGACGGGCACGTTTGGCATCATCCTCTCGGCGCGGGCACTTTGGAACGCGCGAGCGGTTCGGACGGCATAACATGCTCAGGCCGGGACACATGTCAGCCGAACCGCGTCCTCGCCGATGCGATCGCTGGCGACAATGCGGAGTGGGGGCCGGGCGCCGGCAAAGTACGGCTTGCCGCCGCCGAGTACGAACGGGCGGAAGTAGAGACGATACTCGTCGATCAGGCCGAGGTCGGTGAGGCTCGCTGCCAGGGTGGGCCCGGCGACGTCGATCTCACCCGCGACGTCCTTCCTCAGTCTGCGCACAAAGGCGTCGAGGCTCTCCGCGACGAGCGTGGCATTTGCGCCGACCGATGGCTGCGTACGCGAGACGACCCATTTCGGCAGCGCCCGCCATGCCGCCGCGAAGTCGTGGTCGTCGGCATCCCACTCCGGTCGATCCTCGTCCCAGTAGCGCATGATCTCGTAGATCCGTCGACCAAACAGGCAGCCGGCCAGGCCGCGGACGTGATCCGTGAAATGACGGCCAAGTGCAGGGCCGGGCGGAGGTATTTCCAGCTTGCCCGCGACGCCATCGACGTAGCCGTCGAGAGACTGCATCATGCCGAAGACGAGCTTGCTCATGCCTTCACACCTCCGCCTGGATGTCCGAGAAGGTCTCTTACGGTACTACGAACTCGCACGCAGGTGAACGAACACGACGCGCGTCGTCACGCGCTGGTTTGCGCAATTCCGTCTCGGACCGCCGCTTCGAGCACGGCGAGGTTGATGTTGCGAAGTGTGCTGAACTTGATGCAGTACCCCGTCACACTCGCCTTGCCGAGTTCACCACCGTAGGTCTCAGCCAGGTAGGTCCTGTCCTCGAGCCCCATGATGTACACGGAGATGCCGGTCGTGTTGGCGCTCAGACCTATCTGATAGAACTCCCGGATTCGCCCATCGGCGTAGGCTATGGTACGGACTCCATATCCAATGTTCGGGTTGGAGACGGTTCGACCGCGCTCGTCCTTGCCATCCAGGAACCACAGCCGGCAGTCGGGCATCAGCTTCAACATCATGCCGTGCAACGTCTGCATGTCACCGCGCTTGCGCTCCGGCTGAGCGGCCAGGTAGTCGCTGATCTGCGTGTGCACGTTCATGTATCGCTCCGCTCCTGCTCGGACGTTCACGGTTCCTCTGCTGCGTAACGCCCGCAATTCTGCTGC
This sequence comes from Gemmatimonadaceae bacterium, assembly GCA_036278895.1. GTDB lineage: Bacteria > Gemmatimonadota > Gemmatimonadetes > Gemmatimonadales > Gemmatimonadaceae > JADGGM01. The sequence goes on along the minus strand of DASUKE010000021.1, from coordinate 9,261 downwards.
GGCGCGATCATGAACGATGCGGCCGGGCAGCGCAGCGAGCCAGCCGCTTCCGACCGAGGCATCGTCAGCAGCAATTGCTCGTTATGCCGTCGGCTCGACTTTCGAGCCCTTCCTCTCTTCACTTAGCGTCAACGTCCTGCGCGACGTCTTGTGTGGCGGCCAGATGGCAGAGCATCTCCATCCCTTTGTCTATCGCTTCGACTGCCAAGCGCGAGGTTGCGTTCAGTCCGTGACGTGCAGCAATCGCAGAGCCTGAGTAGTAGCTAAGCCACGTCTGGCCCCGCTCGTCCTCCCAGGCTAGTGCGCGCACAGGAAGATCCAAACCAGCGATTTGCTGATCTTGCATCAAGGGGGTGCCTCCCCGCGGATTACCAAAGAGCAGCAGCTCCGTCGGGCGAAGAGTCAACCCGACTTCACGTGCATTGTGTGCGTGATCAATTCGCGAAAAGATCAGCAGGCCCTTCGCAGTTGCAAGCGATTGGAGCCGATCGATCGTCTCAGACACGCCATGTCTGCTTGGGATGGTAGTTGCCCGTGCTGCTGTCATGTCAATTCGCTGAAACATAGGTGCCGGTGAATGAAAGTTCCGGGTGCGAAGCAAAAGCGAAGACGGCATAACGCTGGAGCTAAGCTGTAAAGGAATCCGGAAAGAGTTTGCGGCGAAGCCGCAAACAATTCAATGGATCCCTTGTCAGCTTCAGCGTTCGCTACGCGGCGGCCACGAGATGTCTACTTTCTCTGCCGCTTCGCATGCTTCTCGTTGCTAACCTCGCGCGACATCCCCTCATCTCGCTCGCGACGGCTCAGTTGTGCGGACACGGACGGTGGCGATCACGCGAGGGCCGTCTACGGATGCAGCTTCTCCTTTCGCTCAAGCATCGCGATGAACTCGGCGATCCGGCGCGCTCGCGTCTCAGGCTTGACCGCCGTCTGAATACGGTAGAGGATCGCGTATCGGTTCGCGCCCGTCAGCGTCTCGAAGAACGCGCGCGCCTCCGGATGCTCGTCGAGCGCCGCCTGGAGGTCGTCCGGCACGGTCGCCGTGCCCTGGGAATCGTAGGCGCGCTCCCACCGGCCGTCCGCCTTGGCCGCCGCAACGGCGGCCAGGCCCGCGGGGTGCATCTCGCCCGCGGCAATCAGTCGCTCCACGTGCTCGCAGTTCCGCTTCGACCAGGGACTCCGCTTCTGCCGCGGAAGGAACTTCTGCAGGAAGGACTCCGCGTCATGGCGCCGCTTCTGCCCGTCGATCCAGCCGAAACAGAGCGCGAGATCCAGCGCTTCGGCGTAGGTCACGGACTGGAGCCGCGAGGCGGCCTTGGCGATCCGGAGCCAGAGACCGGCCTGCGACGCATGGTGAGCGCTGAGCCACGCTCGGAAGGCGGTGCGGTCAGCGAAGAGAACGATCGGGTAATCGGCCGCCGGAGCCATGTTCGGTCAGTAGAGAGGTCGGTGCCAGGTACGAGGGATGTCGCTGCCTGACACCTGAATCAAGCCGCGCCGCGAAGCGGCGTCCGCTTGCATGAATTGTTGGGCCGCGCTTTCTGCCCCATTTTCTTGCCCCCTCAAGACTGCGGGTCGAACCCAAAGACGCGCAGTTCCTGGTTGCAGCGGCAGGCCTTCGCAACGCGTGCGGCCCACGCGACAGCCTCCTCGCGCGAGGGCAGTTCGAGCACCGTGAAGCCGCCATCGAGCGTGGGCGCCCACGGGTAGCCGCCTTCGGCGACCGTGCCGTCAGCTGAGACGAGCACGGGCGGCACGTCTTCGTCGATACCACCACCGAAGACGTAGACGCCAGCAGCCTTCGCCTCGTCGATCACGGCGTGCGCGTCGCGGCCTACTGCCTCCCACTCGTCATCGCACACGACCATCGCCGCGCTGGGAAAGGAGATCAGGTACTTGGCCATAGTGCTCTGTCTTTTAGGCTTGATGACAGTCGTGAAGTGTGTGCGGCCTGACGCCTTGCCGATAAGCTGCGGGCGCCGAAGGCGACCGTCAGCTTCATCGGCCTGTCAGGCGGCTCACATTCACGGCCATGGGCATCCGCTCGTCGTGCGCTGGGCCCGCGTGCTTTCAGCCGGTGTCAGGCACACCGCGAGACGGGACGGCGCAGCCAGAAAGAGGTGACCCAGACTCCGGCGCTGAGATAGAGGAGCGCGTCTACCCACTCCCCGATCGCGAAGCCTTTGAGGAAGAAGGACGAGCCGACCAGAGCGAGTGCCCAGAGCAGCGACAACGCAACGACGGTGGACAAGGATCGCATCGGAACCTCCGAGGTGACGGACAGGGAAGCACTGATTGGCCCGGGACTTTCGGCGACGCCATGTCGCTCAAGCTCGTCGAGATAGGCCTCGATCCGAGATACTGGAAGGTGATCGCCGATATCCCGACCGTAGTGCGCCATCACGATCCGGCCGTCCGGCCCAATGAGGAAGTCCGCCGGCATCTTCGCCATCTGCCACGCGATTCCTCCCCAAAAGCGATGGCGCAGTGAGCGAGCCCAGTCCACGTAGAAGCTCGGCTTCGCCATCGAAAGCAGGAGGCGCGGCCAAGATGTCTCCACGCCGTAGGAGCCGTACACGCGGAACTCGGGGTCTGCTACCAGCGAAAACGCATAGCGGCGCCCTCTCGCATGCGCGCGAATGCTTGGCGCCGAGGAGTGAAAGAGTGCCACTGCCTTCAGCCCGCGCTCCTGCAAGCGCGGATACGCACGGGCAAAGTCATGGAGCCGCAGGTTGCACATGGGGCAGGACGCATAGCGAAGGAACATCAGTAACAGCGGCTTGCCGGCAAACTGCGCGAGCGAGACTGTCTCTCCATCTGCGGTCCGTGCGGTGAACGAGATCGCTGCCTGGCCTGACTTGAGTCGCATCCTTGCCTCCGTTCCAGGGAAGCCCTGAAGAATCGACGATGGCTCGCGCGGCGGCGGCCGCCGCGCGGTCGGCCTGGTGTGCAGCGCCCGTTCCCCGCCAGGCTCCCGCCGTCATCGTGGTTGTCGGGGTGGTTTCCGGCGCCGTTGCGGTCACGAGAGACACGTCACCTCCCGTGCTCCCGAGTGAAGAGGACCCATCGCTCGGGCCCGCAATACCGCACTTTTCATCCCACACAGCAAGAGGCAATGTTGCAGAGCTTCCGTAGTGGGGTGGTCCCAGTCCGTGTGAGAGCGCCGAGTCCGCCTCGTATCTAGCGATTGAGAGAAGTTGAAGCGATTGTGATTGGGGCGCCAGCTCGATGTCGTCTGGGTGGAAGACACCGTGCGTTAGAGCGCATTGCAAGACCGTTGAGTTATAGGTTCCACTGAGGTGCAGGTGGAGCGGTAGTGTGATGCAGGTGGTGCCGGACCGGCTCTGGAAGATCCTGGAGCCACTACTCCCTGCGGACCCGTCGAAACCGAAGGGCGGTCGCCCGCGTGTGCCCGATCGGGCGGCACTGGCCGGCATTCTCTTCGTCTTGCGCACGGGATGTCCGTGGTCCTACGTGCTACAGGAGATGGGCTGCGGGTGTGGCAGTACCTGCTGCTGCGGTTGCGCGACTGGCAAGCGGCCGGCGTGTGGGCGCGGCTCGAGCGCGAGCTGTTGCAGCGTCTGAGCGACGCGGATGCGTTTGATTGGAGCCGAGCGGCGGTGGATTCCCTGAGCATCCCGGCAACAAGGGGGGCCAAGCGACCGGGCCAAATCCAACGAATCGCGCGAAATCGGGCTCGAAGCGCCATGTGGTGGTCGATGCCCACGGCGTGCCGCTCGCCACGCTCCTGACCGACGGCCAATGTGAACGCCTCAGTCGTGTTCGAGGCCGTGCTGAATGCGATTCCCGCGCTCCACCGGCCCTTCGGTGATCGTGGCCACCCGCGCTCCCAGCCACGGAAGGTGCACGCGGACAAAGGCTACGACAAACCACATGGTCGGCGCTTCCTGCACGCGCATGGCATGGCGTGTCGCATCGCCCGCATTGGCATCGAGTCGACGACGCGCCTCGGGCGCTACCGCTAGGTGGTGGAGCGCACCGGGGCGTGGTTCAATCGCTTTCGGCGACTCCGCGTCCGCGATGAACGGCGCGCGGACATTCACACCGCATTCATCTCGCTCGCCACATCGCTCATCCTAACTGCACTTCCTCTGACCGGTCTTGCAACGCACTCTAAGCTGCGAGCGCCGCAGGCGATCGTCAGCTTCACGCCCTCGTAAGACGCCCTTCGCGCGCATGCCCAGTCTGCCGCATGCACGGGCGGGCGAATAACACGTCTGTCGCCTGTCACGCAGAGTTACTCGACGCGCATTGCCGTGATCGGATCCACCGCCGCCGCCCGCCGCGCCGGGAGCCAGCTCGCGAACAGTGCGACCAGCGCGAGCAATCCGACCGTCGCAATGAGCGTCGTGGGATCGCCCGGCGCAACACCGAAGAGCTGCGCGCGGATCTGGCCGCCGAGCAACAGCGCGCCGGCCACGCCGAGCACGAGGCCAATGCCTGCCTGCGCCATGGCCTGCGCGATGACCAGCCGCTGGACGCGCCCCGGCGGCGCCCCGAGCGCGATGCGCACGCCGATCTCACGCGTGCGCCGCACCACGACGTACGCCATGACGCCATAGATGCCGATCGCGGCGAGCGCGCAGGCCGCGCCGCCGAAGATCGACAGCAGCACCATCAGGAAGCGGCGCGGCGCAACCGTCTCGCCGAAGGCCTGCTCGAGCGTGCGCACCCTGGTGATCGGCTGCGTCGCATCGATCGCGTGCACCGCGGCGCGCACCTGCGGCAGCAGCGCGAGTGGCTCGCCAGTCGCGCGGATGACGATGTCGAGTCGGCGCGTGGTGTACTGCGCGTGCGGCAGCAGCACATACGGCCGTACCGGCTCGACGGGACCCGAGCGACGCGCGTCGGCCACGACGCCGACGATCGTGATCCAGCCCTCCTCACTATCCGGCACGCCGAAGGCGAAGCGCGCGCCGATGGGATCCGCGCCTCGGAAGAAGGTGCGCACCATCGTCTCGCTGACCAGCGCGACCCGCGGCGAACCCTGCCGGTCGGTCGGCAGCAGCCCGCGCCCGCGCAACAGGCGCATGCGCGACGTACGCACGAGGCCAGGCGTCACCGCATCGTATGCGACCGGCAGCCTCTCGAGCGCCGGCGGCAGCTTGGCGCCTTCGATAACGATCGAGGCGCTGCTGGCGAGCCGGCCCAGCACGAAGCTGGAGATGGCGTCGGCGGATTCCACTCCGGGCGTCGTACGCAGCGAGGTCAGCAGCTCCTCGTAGAACGCACTGATCTGCTCCGGCGTCTCGTACCGGCTCGCGGGAACGTTCAGCTCAACCAGGGCGACGCGTGCCGCGTCGAAGCCGGGATCGACGTCCTGCATCTTCGCGAAGCTGCGCAGCATCAGTCCTGCGCCGGCGAGCAGCATCACCGCGAACGCGAACTGCGAAACGACCAGCACGGGCCGCAGCCGCTCGATCGCAGAGCCGCCGACCGTGCCGCGGCCGCCTTGCTTCATCGCCTCCGCCGGCCCGCGGCCGCCCGCATCCAGCGCGGGTACGAGACCGAACAGCAAGCCGCATAGCACGGTCACGGCGGCGGTGACGCCCAGCACCGAACCGTCGAGTCGGATGGCGTCCAGCCGCGGCAGCGAGGGCGGCGCCAGTCCCACGAGCCTTTGCAAGCCGACGTACGCCGCGAGCACCCCCAGCGTGGCGCCCGCCAGCGCGAGCAGCAGGCTCTCGACTCCCACCTGCATGGCGAGCTGGCGGCGGCTGGCGCCCAGCGCTGCACGCACCGCCATCTCGGTGCGGCGCGCCGTGCCGCGGACGAGCAGCACGTTCGCGATGTTCGCGCACGCGATGAGGAGCACGAGCGCGACGGCGCCCAGTAGCACGAGCAGCGGCTGGCGAACGTCGCCGACGATGCTCGCGCGCAACGGCTCGAGCAGCACGCCCATGCCGTCGTTTGCCTCCGGGTACGACTGCTCCAGCCGCCGCGCGATCGCGCTCATCTCGGCTTGCGCCTGCTCGAGCGTGACGCCCGGCGCCAGCCTTCCGATTACCGGCAGCCATAGCGCGCCGCGGCTCTCGCGCAGATCTGCCGACGGGCGCAGCGGAATCCAGAAGTCCTGCACGCCCAGGCCGGGCGGCATCACACCCACGACCTCGTACGGCGCCCCGCTCAGACTCAGCGCTCGACCCACGACCGCGGGATCCGAACCGAACTGCGTGGCCCACAGTTCGTGGCTGAGAATCACGACGTTCGGTCCGCCGAGGCTCTCCTCCTCACGTGTGAACACGCGTCCCAGGACGGGAGCGACCCGCAGGATGCCGAAGTAGCCCTCGCTCACCGCCGCCCCAGACAGCTCGCGCGGCTCGCCCACCCCGGTCAGGTTCCGCGCGGCGGAGACGACAGCAGCCATCCCCTGCATGCTGCGGCTCTGGGCGCGCCAGTCCACGAAGTTCGGATAGGACGTGATGTCCTTGTCGATGCCTTGCCGCGGATTGCTGAGCCAGATACGCACCAGCCGATCAGACTCCGGGTAGGGCAGCGGCCGCAGCAGGACGCCGTACACGATACTGAAGACAGCGGTCGTGACGCCGATGCCGAGCGCCAGCGTCAATATCACCGCCACGCTGGTGGATTTGCTCCTGCTCACGGAGCGGTACGCGTATTTCAGTGTCCTGGCGAAGCCGAGCATGGATGCCCTTCAGCGACGCGGAAGAGGAAGCGCTACCGAGTGAGAGTCCAGAAGAAGCGAATGGTCATTGGCACCTGACGTCGCAGTCTGAGCTTCAGTTTGGTAGACAGGTGCTGAGTTACGCTGCACGTGCTTCGAAGGCAATAGGCGAGCAATACTCCAACGCCGAGTGCATGTGCACCCGGTTGTAGTAGCGGATGTATCTGCGTAGCTGACCCCGCAGCTCTCGCGCGCTGCCAACCTATTGTGCGCGCGCCAAAGCCTGAGAGCAAGCCCGCGCGACACCGTCAGTCAGCCAACTACTTCCGGGGATCAACTGCGCGGTTCCGTTGCTGAAAGTTCGGACGTGCCAGAGGCAACGGGCGCGTGAGGCTCGCTACGATGCGGTGCGAGAAATTCACGCTGCCAGCGGACGCCGAGCTGGATGCCGCATGTGGACGGGTCGCTGCTGGTGACATAGGCTTCTCCTTCTGTGAGAGGATAGAAGAAGCCGGTACAGTGGCGGCCCGTCTGCGTGGTCCGCCAGCTCCTATATAAGTTCTAACGCGTCGCCGATAAGCTGCGGGCGCCGAAGGCGACCGTCAGCTTCGTCGGCTGGTTAGGCGGCACGTCACTGTTGCCGAAATCGCCACACGCCAGCTGTATTCTGGTTGGCGTCCGAATAGCCACCGGTGATCAATACCTCACCGCCGCGCAGAGGAGCTGCGGCGGCAAAGCGATACGCGTCAGGCAGCCGGCCGGGAACCTCGCGGAATGTCCAGCTTGTGATATCGAGAAGCTCCGCCGCTCTGGCTCCGGAGGTGACCAGGATGTTGCCATCCGGAAGCAGAACCGATGTGCCAGCGATCTTGTACCGCCGGTTCGCCATTGAAGGCCCGCGGTCAAAGGTCGCGGTTCGAGGGTCGTAGATCTCGGTTGTCGCGTAATAGTTGCGGTCGGTGCGGTCCGCGCCGCCGATGACCAGCACGCGGCCGTCGGCGAGCCTGATGGCATCATGCTTGTGGCGGGGGGTCACGAGCGTGCCCGCAGACGCGAATCGACGGGAGCTGGGGGAGAAAACCTCCGCGCTCGCATATACCTCCATATTCTGGCGTCGTCCGGCGTGACCGCCTACGATCAGTACGCGGCCGTCGGCGAGCAACGTTGCGGTGTGGCTCTCGCGTGGAACGCTGAGCGAGCCGACTGGTTCCGAACGGCCTGTCGCAGGGTCGTAGACTTCCGCACTGGCGAGGAACGTCCAACCCCGACCCACGCCTCCGACGAACAGCACACGGCCATCGGTCAGGAGTGTCGCGGTGTGTCCGCTTCTCCCTTCCGCGAGCGAACCCGCCGGCTGAAAGCGTCGCGTCGCCGGGTCGAAGATCTCGAGGGAGGCCAGGTACTCTCCGTTGTACCCGCCGGCAACGAGCACGCGACCGTCGCGGAGCAACGTCGCCGTGTGGTCGATTCGGCGCTCGGCCATAGCGGGCAGTGGTTGAATGGTGTTGCGGAGCGGGTCGTAGAGCTCGGCGCTGGAGAGACTACCGCCGCCGTCTGCCATTCCTCCAGCCACCAGCACCTGCCCTGATGGAAGGACCGTCGCGGTGTGCGCCGCGCGGGCCGTTCGGAGCGTTGCTACTCGCTGAATAGACTGCGCCGAATTGATCGAGCCGGACGCAGACCCGACGAGCAGCGCTACGCATGCCAGGCTGGCGAGCCTCATGATCGGAATGGAGAACATACCCTACCTCCTGTGTGCGACGGATCGAAGCCGCTGCCTTTCAGAAGGTTGGATGCCGCCGCCACGGAGAGCGTTTACGATGACTGGCAACTGGCGCCGGTTATTCGCACCCGGAGACTCACCGCTTTACCACGCAACGCCGTAGGCAGGCTGCAAGTGAACAAGATGAAACGCGAGCGAAGCGAGCTTCATTCAATCGCTCGTCAGCTTGAGCGTGTGTCAGGCCGCATTGCCGAATACGAACAGGACTTCTGCTTCCTTATCCGGCGATACCGCAGGTTCACCAACGCGTCGGAACCCACACTTCTCGAGAACACGAATGGAGCGCGCATTCGATAGCGCAACGTACGCATGGATTGGCCGATGGTGTTCCTGGGTTGCCAGGAATTCACCGAGCGCTGAACTCGCGACGCCCCGTCCCCAGTACTCTCTGCCTACCCAGTACGCAACGAGGCGTTTGCCGTCTTGTTCCCAGCTGGCGACGTAGCCGGCAACTTGATCACCGACGAGGATGGTTCGCGTTTCATTGGCCGGGTTCGCAAGGACCGTGTGCCGCCAATGTGCTATGAAATCATCCCACTTCCGGGATTTGAAAACCGCCATCGAGGTCGCCGCCGAGTCCCGCTGATGTTCGAAGAAGGTTCGGAGGTCATCCTCCATCACGTTACGCAGCACGTGGCGCTTCCTTTGTCGGTCTGACGCCCCAGCTCAGCTGCGGGCGAGCCAAATAGGAGCGCGGGCGAAGACCGCGCAACTCCTTCGATCGGCTGTCAGTTGCAGCGTTCGTTAGCCAGCCGCGTGTAGAACATCATATTGCAGGTTGACGATTCCGGCCGGTGATTGCTGCGTGCGCGCAAGGTGCAGTGGCACGCGC
>DASUKE010000020.1:0-44310 GCA_036278895.1 Gemmatimonadaceae bacterium | reverse complement strand
TGCCCCTGTCGCCCCCCGTGGCCCGGAATTTTCGGAGCGCTTCGATGTTGAGGCGGGTTCGGACCTTCCGGGGCGGAGCCATGGGCAAGAGTGGGCGGCAGCGCGTAGCGGTGACGATCGCCACCCGCGCGGATGCGGCGAGACGCAACGATCTCGACCGCGCCGTGACGAGTGTGCTTGAACAGCGCGGGGTGGAGTGCCGCGCGATCGTGGTGGTGAACGGCGGGCGGAGCGATGCGGCGGTGCTGGGGCGGCTTGCCGCACGTCCCGGCGTCACGGTCGTGCAGCTGTCGCACGGCGATCTCGCCAGCGCGCGAGTCGTCGGTGTCGAGCAGGTTGAGGAAGACGCGTTCTGCTTTCTGGACGACGACGACGAGCTGCTGCCCCATTCCGTGGCGAGCCGATTGCGGCGGCTGCTCGAGCAGCCGGCGGTGGATATCGTCCTGGGGAACGGCGTGCGACGCGGCCGGATGGGTGACGTGCGCCGCTGGACGCCCACTCCCGCGCGGGCAGCCGAGCTCGAAGCGGATCCACTTGGTGGCCTGCTTACGGCGAACTGGATGGGATCATGCAGCGGGCTCTTCCGCCGTGCGTCCTTCGCCCCGTCCTTCTTCGCCGATACCACCGCGTACGAGTGGACGTACTGGGCGTTCCGGGTCGCGCTGTTCAGGACGCCGGCCTTCCTGCCCGAGGATACGTTCGTGGTGCACGACACGCCGGAGTCGATGTCGAAGTCCTCGAGGTTTCTCCACGCCCGTCTGGAGCTGCTGGAGAAACTGCTTCCCCTGGGCCGCTACGACCGGCGCGTGATCGAGTACGTGCGGTCGAACCGGGCGTCGGCGTATCACGAGCTGGCGGAGCATTACCGGGCGCGGCAGCGGCGGGACCGGGCCTGGCATTTTCATCTGCGGACGTTGCGCGCGCCGCGGGGATACCGGCACCTGAGCTTCACGCGGCACCTGCTGTTCGGCTCCGGGCAGCGGCGTCCGGGTTGAGGGCGGGTCTTGCGCGCTCCATCGGGGGCCCGTATACTGGCGACGCTTAGTATACAGAGTTGACACCTTCGCGCGCACACACGGTCGTACACTGCAACGCCGCCGCGTGCGCTCCGCCGCCTCGCCTCCGCTCCGCCCATGACCCTCCACCTCTCTGCCCCCGCGTCCCGCCGCCTCGCCGCCGCGGTCGCGCTCATCCTCGCCGCGACCCTCGCCGCCTCGCCGGACCGCGCCGCCGCCCAGTCGCGCCCCGGTGGCGCGGCCGTCGCCACGCCGGCCAGCGCGCCCCTCGCCCAGCGCATCGACGCCATCGTCAACCGACCCGAATTCCGGCACAGCATCTTCGGTATCGAGTTCTACGATCTGAACAGCGGAAAGCCGGTCTACTCGCGCAACGGCGACACCTTCTTCGTGCCCGGCTCCACCACCAAGCTGCTCACCATGGGCACCGCCCTCGAGCTGCTCGGCGCCGACTACCGCTTTCACACCCGGATCTATCGCACCGGCCCGGTCAGCTCCACTGGCACGCTCAGCGGCGACCTCGTCCTCGTGGCCAGCGGCGACGCCAACCTCTCCGGACGCATCCAGCCCGATGGCACGCTCGCCTTCGAGAACGAGGACCATACCTACGACGGCAGTCCGGACACGCGCGCGGTGCCCGGGGATCCGCTCCTCGTCATCCGCGAGCTTGCCGCCCAGGTGCGTGCGCATGGGATCACGAAGATCCGGGGCCGCGTGCTCGTCGATGCCACCCTCTTCCCCGAGGGTGAGCGCGAACTCGGCACCGGCGTCGTCATCTCGCCCATCGTCGTCAATGACAACCTGGTGGACGTGACCATCGCGCCGGGTCACTCGCCGGGGGATTCGGTCACGATGCACGTCTCGCCGGCCACGTCGTACGTCCGCTTCATCAATCACGCCACAACGGCGAGCGCGGATTCCACGCCGCACATCCGCTGGGCATCCGACGTCACGGGGCCGGATGGATCACACACCGTGACCGTTACCGGCCACATGCCGGCGGGGAAGCCGGCCATTCTGTACAGCTATGCCGTGCCCAGCCCGAGCCGCTTCGCGCAGGTCACGCTCGTGGAAGCCCTGCGCGCCAACGGCGTCACCGCGACGCTGCCGCCGCCTGGCGACACCGCCGGCTTTACGGCGCTCGCCGCCTCGTACACCGCGGCCAACGCCGTGGCCGACCACGTGTCGGCGCCCCTTAGCGAGGACGTCAAGGTCACGCTCAAGGTGAGCCAGAACCTGCACGCCAGCATGATGCCCTACGTGCTCGGCGCGATCCTCGGGCACAAGGGCACCGCGCAGGCCGGCTTCGATCAGGAGCGTGGCTTTCTCCAGAAGGCCGGACTCGATCTCTCCGGTGCATCCCAGGGGGATGGTGCCGGCGGCTCCGCGCACTTCACGCCGGATTTCATGGTGCACTTTCTCGCCTACATGGCCGCGCGCCCCGATTTCCCGAAGTACCTGGCGTCGCTGCCGATCCTGGGACGGGACGGCACGCTCTGGAACATCGATGTCACCTCGCCGGCAGCAGGGCAGGTCCACGCCAAGACCGGGACGTACGGGCGGGACGACCTGCTCAATCGGAGCATGATGGTCGATGGCAAGGGGCTGGCCGGCTACCTGACCACGGTCGATGGCCGCAAGCTCGCGTTCGCTATCTACGCCAACAACGTGCCGGTATCACTCGCGCCTGACGCGATCACCGCGGTCGTGGGACAGGCCCTGGGAGAGATCGCGGCCGCGGCCTACGACGCTCAGCCCTGACGCCGCTCGCCCGGTTACCCAGTACTGCGCCACGTCCGGCGCCGGAGCGTCAATCCGCAGTCCATTCCGCTGTTTCCCTTCACGTTCAACTCACCGCGCCCGCGGAGGCAGGTACCCCATGCAACATCGAACGTCCTGGTTTGCACGGCCCAGTCTTGGCACAGGGCCACAGCGCCATGGGCAGGCCGCGATGCACAGCGTCGCGGCGCTCGTCGCGCTGATCACGCTGCTCGTCGTTCCCGTGCACTCGGCGCTGGCGCAGTCCGGCGAGATCAGCGGCACCATCGTCAGTGAAAGCTCACAGCGCCCCATCGCTGGCGCGCAGGTCGTCGTGGAGGGACAGACCGGCACGGGGACCGTGACTGATGCATCGGGCCACTTTCACCTCTCCGGCGTCACCGGCGCACAGGTGACCCTCAACGCCCGAATGCTCGGCTTCCGGCCGGCATCGCAGACGGTGCGCGTGGGCGCGACCGATATCCGCTTCGCGCTGGCGGACCGTCCGATCGAGCTCAATCAGGTGGTGGTGACCGGCACCGCGGGCGGCCAGCAGCAACGTGCGCTCGGCAACTCCGTCGCCAAGGTCAACGCCGCGGAAGTGGTGGCCAACGCACCGATTCCCAGCGTGGAAAGCCTCATCAATGGCCGAGCTCCGGGCGTGACGGTGATGCCGGGTACGGGCATGATCGGCGCCGGCGCCAACATTCGCATTCGCGGCGTGTCCACCTTCTCGCTCTCGGGCGATCCGCTCATCTACGTGGACGGTGTGCGCGTGGACAACCAGACCGGCACCGGCATGGCCGTTCAGGCGTTCGGATCCGGCGTCGTGTCGCGGCTCAACGATTTCGACCCGAACGACATTGAGAGCATCGAAATTCTCAAGGGACCCGCGGCGGCCACGCTGTACGGCACCGAGGCGGCTCGCGGCGTCATCAACATCATCACCAAGAAGGGCGCGGCGGAGGGGACGCAGTACAGCTTCACGATCCGCCAGGGCGCCAACTGGTTCATGAATCCCGAAGGCCGCGTGCCCACCAACTACTGGCGCGATCCCAGCGGAAACATCCAGTCCGTGAACGTCGTGCAGACCGAGGATGCGCGGGGCACGCCGATCTTCCGCACCGGGCAGATGCAGGACTGGGCCGCCAACGTGAGCGGCGGCGCCGGGACGCTGCGGTATTTCGTGTCGGCCGGCAAGGGTACGAATGACGGGGCCGAGCCCAACAACGGCCGTGATCAGTTCAACGCACGCACCAATCTGCAGATCACGCCCAACGAGAAAATCGATCTGCAAACGAGCCTGGGCTACGTGCAGAGCCACACGACGCTGAGCTGCGAGGGCGGCTGCGGTGGCGCGACGTGGGGCGCCTGGTTCTCCACTCCCGCCAATCTGCCGCAGAACTGCGCGCCCGACGCGCCTCCGCAGTGCTCGTGGGTGCGCGGCTTCCAGAGCTCGCCGCCCGAGTCGGACCGCGCGATGCAGGACTGGCAGGACATCAACCGCTTCACCGGCAGCTTCACCATGCGCTTCAAGCCGTTCAAGTGGATGACACATCGCCTGTCCGTGGGGACGGACTTCACACAGACCAAGAACGAGGAACTGCTGCCGTATCTCACCAACGACACCCTGCGCTATTTCTGGGGGTCGTATGCGGATGGCTGGAAGTATCAGGACCGGGACGAGGCGGTGTTCAACACGTACGACTACAACGGCACGGTGCAGTTCGACGTCACGCCGAAGGTGAATTCCTCCACCAGCTTCGGCGTCCAGTACTACACGAAGTATTTCTCCAACATTACCGGCGAAGGGGATTTCTTCCCCGCGCCCGGTCTCGAGACCATTTCGTCGGCGGCTACGAAGCCGACCACGCTGGACGACTACTCCAACAACAACACGCTGGGCTTCTACGCGCAGGAGCAGTTCGGCTGGCAGAACCGGCTCTTCCTCACGGCCGCGCTGCGTGTGGACAACAACAGCGCGTTCGGCAAGGATGTGAAGTGGGTGACGTATCCGAAGGCGAGCCTGTCGTGGGTGCTGAACGAGGAGCCGATGTTCCGCGAACACGTGCCGGCCTTCGTGAACACGTTCAAGCTGCGCGCCGCCTATGGTGAATCCGGCCAGCAGCCCAGCACGTTCACCGCGCTGCGCACGTTTTCGCCGGTGCCAGGCCCCGGCGGCACCCCGGCGCTCACGCCGGCATCCATCGGGAATCCCGCCCTGGGTCCCGAGCGCGGCAAGGAGATCGAGCTGGGATTCGACGCGGGTCTGTTCAACGATCGCGCGGGACTCGAGTTCACGCTGTACGACACGCATACGCACAACGCCATCCTGCTCCGCGGTGTGGCGCCGTCGTCGGGATTTGGCGCGCAGAGCCAGTATGTGAATGCCGGTGAGATCATGAATCGCGGCATTGAGGCGCTGCTCAAGGGGCAGATCTTCAACGGCAAGGACTACGGCTGGGACCTTGGCCTGAACTTCTCGGCCAATCAGGGACGGGTGATCAAGCTGTCCGGCTCCGACACGACCATCGTGAACGGCAGCATTCAGCAGCGGGTGGGCTATGCACCCGACTCCTGGTTCCGCGAAAAGGTGGTGAGCGCCCGCTTCGATCCCAACACGGGACAGGCCGTGGACGTCATGTGCGACGATGGGAATGGCGGCTCCACCCCCTGCTATGACGCCAGCGGCAAGGTCATCGCGCCGCGCGTGTTCCTGGGGCGCGCCGTACCCGCCCTTGAAGGCTCGCTGTCGTCGAACGTGCGCTTCTTCAAGCGCTTCCGCCTCACCACCATGGTGGACTTCAAGGCGCACTACAAGAAGTACAACAACGACGAGCGCGTGCGCTGCCAGGTCTTTCGCACCTGCATGGAGAACATGGAGCCGGAGAAGTACGATCCGCGGGTCATCGCGCAGATGCAGAGCAGCGGGACGCTCGTGGACTTCGTGGTGGATGATGCAAAGTACGCCAAGCTGCGCGAGGTCACGCTGAGCTGGGATGCACCGTCGCAGTACGTCGGCCGCTTCGGCGCGAAGGCGCTGACGCTGAGCCTCGCCATGCGGAATCTGCATACCTGGACCGACTACACCGGTCCGGACCCGGAGGACTTCTTCGTATCCGGTGGGTCGGGGAATGGCTCGACGTTCATCGACCAGTCCATGCTGCCGCAGCTCACCTCGTATGTCCTGACTGCACACCTGAGCTTCTGAGGAACGATCCAATGACCCGGATTGCCATGCGTGGCCGCGGCGTGCGCCGCGCCCGATCTCTGCGGAGCCGCTGGTTCGTCGTGGCCGCCGCATTCGCGGTGCTCGCCGCGTGCAACACTGATCAATTGCTCAACGCCAACGCCCCGGACCGCGTCCCGGCCTCGACGATCGATGATCCCAAGCAGGCTGCGCTGATGGTGAACAGCGCCGTGGGAGACTTTGATTGCGCGATCGGCTCGTACACGGTCGTGGAGGCGATCATTTCGGATGAATTTTCTGACGCGCAACTTGGCGCGGCGGGCTGGCCATATGATCGCCGGGATGCCGGTACACAGACCGGCGGGATCTACGGCACCAATCCGTGCACCAATAACCAGAATCCCGGCGTCTACACGCCGTTGTCCACGGCGCGCTGGTCGTCGGACAATGCGCTCACCAAGCTGCAAGGGTGGACCGATGAAGACGTCGGTTCCTCGCGCACGGACCTCATGGCGCAGGCTGCACTGTACGCCGGCTTCAGCTACACCCTGATGGGGATGTCCATGTGCGAGGCGGCGTTCGACCTGGGTGCGCCGGTGGATCAGATGGCCATGTTCGCGCTCGCGGAAGATCGCTTCGGTACGGCGATCGCCGATGGCGGAACCGCGGGCGATCAGGACGTCGTGAACGCCGCGTACGTCGGGCGCGCCCGCGTGCGGCTCTATCAGGGCAATACCCAGGGTGCGGCCTCCGATGCACAGCTGGTGCCGGCCGGATTCGAGCTCGATGCGAGCACCGGCTCGGACGACAACCGGCGCTACAACCGCGTGTACGCCGTCACGGCGCAATTCGGCCTCTATACGGTGGACCCGCAGTCACGCGATCTGCTGGTGGGGCCGACGGTGTATGCGGGGGGCAGCACCGCGGGATTCGTCTCCGACCCCCGCGCCGACGTCGCGCAGGCCACGACGCGTGCGGCAGATCCGACGCAGACGATCTTCTATCCCACGAAGTATTCCGCCGACGACAGCCCGCTTCCCATCGCCACCTATACGGAAGCGCAGCTCATTCTCGCCGAAGCCACAGGCGGGGCGGGCGCCGTCACGATCATCAACGCGCTCCGGGACGCGGCAGGGGTACCGCACTATACCGGCGCAACCGACGCGGCGTCCATCACCGCGCTCGTGGCCGACGAACGCCGCCGCGCCCTCTTTGCGGAAGGGTTCCGGAACTACGACATTCAACGCTTCAACCTGCCGCTCATTCCCGCGCCGGGCACCGCCTTCCGTAACGGCGGCTTCTACGGCAACACCACCTGCCTGGCACTTCCCGACGTGGAACGGTTCAACAACCCGAACGTGCATTGAGGAGATCTCGTGGGGCGTAACTGCTCGCAGTTCTTCACCGGGGCCGTGCTGGGGATCGCCTTCGCGATTCCCGGCGCGGCGTCCGGCCAGAGCCCGCCGCCGCGCGGGCTCGACGCCTATGTGGAGCACGCGCTGCGCGACTGGCGTGTCCCGGGCGCCGCGATCGCCGTGGTCCGCAACGATTCCGTCGTGTTCATCAAGGGCTATGGCGTTCGTGAGCTGGGCAAGCCGGCTCCGGTTGACGCACATACCGTGTTCGGCATTGCCTCGACGTCCAAGGCGTTCACCGCGGCCGCCCTGGCCATGCTCGTGGACTCCGCCAAGCTCTCGTGGGACGACAAGGTCACGAAGTTCCTCCCCTGGTTCCAGATTGCCGGACCCTACGTCACACGCGAAGTGACCGTGCGGGATCTCCTCACGCATCGCACCGGACTGCCGCGCGGCGACCGCCTGTGGTACGCGTCGGGCTTCGACCGTACGGAAGTGCTGCACCGCGTGCGATTCCTCGAGCCCCGGTGGAGCTTTCGCGCGCGGTACAGTTATCAGAACATCATGTTCATCACTGCGGGTCAGGTGGTGGGTGCGGCGAGCGGCTCCACGTGGGACGACTTCGTGCGCTCGCGCATCTTCACGCCGCTCGGCATGACGAACAGCAGCACCAGCATCAGCGCGCTCGCCGGCCAGGCGGACGTGGCCATGCCGCACCAGATCATTCACGACACCGTACGGGTGATCCGGTGGCGCAACATGGACAACCTCGGCGGCGCCGGCGCGATCAATTCCAGCGCCTGGGATCTGGCGCAATGGCTGCGCCTGCAGTTGGGTCACGGCGTGTACAACGGCAAGCGCCTGCTCAGCGACTCCGTGATGGACGAGATGCACACGCCGCAGATGGTGATCCGGATGAGCAAGGATGCCCACGCGATGTTTCCGGACACGCACTTCATGGCGTACGGGCTGGCGTGGTCGCTGCGCGACTACCATGGCCGCAAGATGGATGGCCATGGTGGAGTGATTGACGGCATGCGCACGGAGATCGGGCTGATTCCGGAGCTGCATCTCGGCGTGGTGGTGCTGGCCAATCTGGATGAAACCGACTTTCCCACGGCCATGCTGTATCGCGTGCTCGATGCGTACATGGGCGCGCCGCCGCGCGACTGGAGCACGCTCATGCTCGCGGCGGCGAAGAAGGCGCAGGCCAGGGATGACAGCACGCGCCGGGCGTTCGAGGCTGCGCGCGTGCCGAACACCCACCCCTCGCTTCCCCTGGACAAGTACGCGGCGACGTATCAGGACAGTCTGTACGGTTCCATTGTCGTGAGCGACAGCGCCGGACGGCTGGTGGTGTCGTTCGGCCCATCCTTCACGGGCGACGCCGAGCACTGGCACTTCGACACCTTCAAGGTCACCTGGCGCGATCCGGCGCTGGGCGATACCTGGATCACGTTCACGCTCGACGCCAAGGGTGAGGTGGCATCGCTTCACCTGCAGGACGTTGGCGACTTCCCGAAGCTCTCTCACGGAGATACTGCCCCATGAAATGGTCCCTGGTGCTGCCGGCATTTGCGATGATCGCGTGCGCACACGGCAGTGGTGCGTTGCCCGTGGGGTCCGAATCGGGGCCGTACGATGTGGTGATCGAACACGGCATGGTGGTGGACGGAAGCGGGAATCCCTGGTTCCGGGGAGACGTGGCCATCAAGGGAGACCGGATCGCGCGCATCGCGCCCGCTGGCATGCTCAAGGATGCGAAGGCCACGCGGCGGATCGACGCCACCGGCCTGGTGGTAGCACCTGGCTTCATTGACATCCAGGCGCAGTCCGTTCAGCAGCTCATGAACGGGGACAGCCGCGTGGTGAGCATGATCACGCAGGGTGTCACCACCATGATCTTTGGCGAGGGTGAAACACCGGCGCCCGTCAATGACGGAATTCTCGCGCTCTACAAGGAGGAAGGCGGCGACACGGCCACACTGCGGATTCTTCAGGGCTTCAAGGGCGAGCACGGCTTTGGCAACTGGCTCACGGAGATGCAGCAGCGCAAGGCGTCCACCAACTTCGGCTCATTCCTGGGTGCCGCCACGGTGCGTGCGTATGCGAAGGGGATGGCCGAGGGGGCGGCGTCACCGGCGGAGCTGGACACCATGCGTGCGGTGGTGCGGCACGCGATGGTGGACGGCGCCTTTGGGGTGGCGAGCGCGCTCATCTATCCGCCCGGAAGCTATGCGTCCACATCGGAGCTCGTGGAGGAGGCGAAAGCGTCGGCGCCGTACGGCGGGATTTACATCACGCACATGCGCTCGGAGGGCGACCGGTTGCTGGAGGCAGTGGACGAAGCCTTCACGATCGGGCGGGAAGGCGGTGTACCGGTGGAGATTTACCACCTGAAGGCCGCCGGTGTGCAGAACTGGCCCAAAGCCGTGAAGGTCATCGCGAAAATCGATTCCGCTCGCGCGGCCGGCCAGGATGTGGGCGCGGACCAGTATGCGTACACCGCCGGCGCCAACGGCCTCTCGTCGTGCATTCCACCCTGGGCGCACGCGGATGGGAAACTGCTCCAGCGACTGGCCGATCCGGCGCAGCGCGCCAGGATCAGCGCGGACATGATGCGCCCCGACACCAGTTGGGAGAATCTCTGCCTGAGCGCGACGCCGGCCGGCGTGGAGGTCGTGGGCTTTCGCGTGGACTCGCTGAAGCAGTACGAAGGGAAGCGGCTGGCGGACATTGCGAAGGCCATGAACCGGAGCTGGCCGGTGGCGCTCATGGATCTCACGGTGGCGGAGCACAACACGCTGGGACAGATCCTCTTCATCGCATCGGACTCGAACGTCGCGATGCAGATCCGCCAGCCCTGGATGAAGTTCGGCACGGATGCGGATGGCATGGATCCGGACAGTGCGAAGGGCATGACGCACCCCCGTGCGTACGGCAACTATCCGCGCATTCTGGGGCGCTTCGTGCGCGAGCAGCACGTGCTCACGCTCGAGGATGCGATCCGGAAGATGACGTGGGCCGTGGCGCAGCGACTGTCCATCCGTGATCGCGGGCTGCTGCACGAGGGCATGTACGCGGACGTCGTCGTATTCGACCCCGCGACGATCATTGATCGCGCTACCTACGAGCAGCCGCACCAACTGTCGGTGGGAATGAAGCACGTCTTCGTGAACGGCGTGGAGGTCGTGCTGGACGGCAAGGCAACGGGGGCGAAGCCCGGGATGGTCGTGCGCGGCCCGGGATACCGGGAATAGCGGAACCACTTTGACAGGATTTACAGGATTTTTTGGGATTTCACAGGATTGTCGGGAGCCGAGTTCCCAGGGAGCAGGTCAGTTTGCTGAATGACCGCAAACGCTTCCGAACGGCACCGTGTGAATCCTGTAAATCCTGATAATCCTGTCAAAGCAGTAACTACTGTCGACGCTGTAACGCCGTGGGTCTTCAACAGGGCCGCGCACAGAGGAGCAGTGAATGCGGCGGTGGGGGCGCAGGGCGCGCTGGCACCCGTATGCGGTCGCGGCAGGCGCTCAACTGCTCTCCAGTGCCTCTCCTGCTTCTCTCCGGCTCCTGAACCGCCAGATGAAGAAGACCGGCGCCCCGAGCAGGACGATGCCCAGACCCAGAAAGGCCCGGCCGGGTTGGGTCACCATGGTGTTCACCACGATCGCGGCAGCTGAGGCAACGAACAGCAATGGCGTCACCGGATACCCAGGCACGCGAAAGGGCCGCACCATGTTGGGCTCGCGCCGGCGATAGACGAAGATGCTGACGGCGCCCAGCCCGTAGAAGATCCAGCCGACGAACACCACGTACGTGAGCAGTTGCTCGAACGTGCCCGTCACGGCCAGACACATTGCCCAGAGCGAGCTCCAGAAGATCGCGACCGCCGGCGTGCCGAAGCGCGGGTGCACCTCCGCCATCTTGCGGAAGAACACGCGATCACGCGCCATGGCGAAATACACTCGGGGCGTCGTGATGGTGATGCCGTTCGCGGCGCTGAACATGGACACCAGAATCACTGCCGCGATCAGCTTGCCCGCGAGCGGGCCGAGCAGCGAGGCGACGGCATCGGCCGCGATGCGGTCGGACTGCGCCGCGCGCGCCGGCCCCAGTGCCGCGATGTAGCCGACGTTGGCCAGCAGATACACGACGATCATCACGCCGGTGCCGATGATGATGCCGCGCGGAAATGTGCGCTGCGGATCGCGCGTCTCGCCCGCGGAAAAGGTGACGTACTGCCATCCTTCGTACGACCAGAGCACGCCGATCATCGCCAGGCCGAAGGCGGACACGAGCGACATGCCGGATACCGCGGCGGCACCTGCCGGCGCCGCAATGGTGAACCGGTGTCCCACCGCGAGCAGCACGATGCTGATCAGGACCAGCGCCACGAGCTTGATGCCCGTCGTCACGTTCTGCACATCCGCGCCCTGCCGCGTGCCGCGAATGTTGACCGCCATCACGACCGCGATCATGAGCACGGACACCGCCTTGCCCGCCAGCGGCGATACGGGAACGATCTGGCCCAGGTAGCCCGTGAACGCCACGGCCAGCGTTGCCACGGCGCCGCTGCTGATGACGAAGAACGCCGTCCAGCCATACAGAAATGCCGGCAGTGCGCCGAACGCATCGCGGATGTACACGTAGAGACCGCCGGCCTCCGGATTCGCCGCGCCCATTTCGCCGTACGTCAGGGCGCCGAGGAGCGAGAGCACGCCGGCCACGAACCACACCAGCAGCGCGATGCCCACGTGGCCGTGCGTCTGCCGGAGCACCGTCGCCGGGACAATGAAGATGCCCGACCCGATGACGGACCCGATGACGATGAGCACCAGGTCCCTCAGTCCCAGCATTCGTTGCAGTGTGTGATCGGACTGTGTCATGGGCCGTCCGGGCGGGAAGAGTGGGACGCAGCGACGTGCTCCGACGCGATGCGCGCGGTGTGCGCCAGGACCGCGGCGCCCACGAAGATGCTCTCCTCGGCGGCGTAGAAGCGCGGTGAATGTGCGGGAATGGGCTCGCCACCGGGCTCGCGCGCGCCAATGCGCAGGAAGCACCCCGGCATGCGCTCCATGTAGCAGGCGAAGTCCTCGCCACCCATGTTGAGAAAGCCGAGCGGCACGACGCCATCGGCACCCAGCAGCGACGTTGCCGCCTGTCGCGCCCAGGATGCCGGCTCGGCCGGATTGACGATGGGTGGCGGGCCGGAGCGCACCACGACATCCGCCGTCAGGCGATACGTGTCGGCGACGGACGCGGCGATGCGCCGCACCTCATCATGGAGACGCTGGCGCACCGCCGGTTCCGTTGCTCGCAGCGTTCCGGACAGCGTCGCGCGGTCGGGGATGATGTTCGGCGCCGAGCCGGCGTGCACGGTGCCCACGGTCACCACCGCCGCATGCGCGGGATTCAGCCGGCGCGACACGATGGTCTGGAGCGCGCCGATGAGCGCCCCGGCGCCAACGATCGGGTCTGCGGCTTCATGCGGTCGTGCTCCGTGCGCGCCGCTCCCCGTGAGCGTGATCTCGAACTCATCCGCCGATGCAGCCAGCGGCCCCGCCTCCGCCACGACCTCGCCCACCGCGAAGCGACGGTCCACATGCCCGCCAAAGATCGCGGCCACACCGTCCAGCGCGCCCGATGCCAGCATGGCCATTGCACCCGTGCCCACTTCCTCGGCCGGCTGCAGCACGACGAGTACATCGCCAGCGGCCGGCTGCATGGTGAGCAGGTGCGCGGCGGCGACGGTCCACGTGGCATGCACGTCGTGGCCACAGGCGTGCATCACGCCGGTGGTTCGCGACGCGAAGGCCAGCGCCGTGGCTTCCTGGATGGGGAGCGCGTCGATGTCACCGCGAATGGCGACAGTCGGGATGCCGGTGTCGCGACCGCGGAATCGCGCGACGATACCGGTGCCGGCCACGCGGTCGAGCTGCACTGGATGCAGCGCGTCGAGCGCCGCGTGCAGGCGGTCCGCCGTGCGATGTTCCTGAAAGGAAAGCTCCGGATGCTCGTGCAGGTCGCGCCGAAGCGCCACGAGGGCGTGGCGCAACGGATCCGGAAACTGCTGTTCGATGGCCGCGGGAAGCCGCGCGCCGCCGGTACGATCGGGCATGGAGGCCTCCCTCCGCGAGCGCGCTAGGCGAGGACTTCCGAGCGGACCGTCAGATCATCCACGCGATCGAGATTCACAGTCACGCCCAGACCGGGCTTGTCGAGCGGCACGCACACCATGCCCTCCGCGTCCATGGTCCATTCCGGTGTGACGATATCCTGCTCCCAGTATCGAGCGCTGGGAGACACGTCGCCGGGCAGCGTGAAATTGGGAAGCGACGCAAGCGCCACGTTGTGCGCGCGTCCGATCCCGCTTTCGAGCATCCCGCCGCACCAGACGGGAATGCGGTGCCGCTGGCACAGCCCGTGAATCGCGAGTGACGAGGAGAATCCGCCCACGCGGCCCGGCTTGATGTTGATGATCTTCCCGCTGCCGAGCGTGATCATGTCGTCCGCGCGATCCAGATCGGTAATGGATTCGTCCAGGCAGATGGGCGTGCGCAGCGTCTTCTGCAGCGTGGCGTGGCGCACGAGGTCCTCGCGATCCAGCGGCTGCTCGATCATCAGAAGCTCGAACGCGTCGAGCTGCTGCAACGTGGCCGTGTCGGCGAGCGAGTACGCGGAATTGGCATCGGCCATGAGTTCGACATCGCCACCGAGCGCTTCGCGAACGGCCCGGACGAACGCCACGTCCGATCCCGGCGCGATCTTCATCTTGATCTTACGATACCCCTGCTTGCGAGCCGCGGCGGCGCGCTGCACGAGTGCGTCCGGACTCGACTGGATGCCGAGCGAGATGCCCGTCGCCACGCGCGTGCGCGTGCCGCCAAGCAGCTTGGAGAGCGGCACGCCAAGAATGATGGACGTCAGCGCCCAGCACCCCATTTCGACGGCGGCCTTGGCCATGCGATGGCCACGGAAATCGTGGTCGAGCAGCTCGTGCACCACCTGCGGGCCGGAGAGATCGCGGCCCACGACGCGCGGCGCGACCCACTCGCGCATGGCGAACCACGCGGTGTCAATGGTTTCGGCGGTGTAGTTGGGCTTCTCGCCCGCGACGCACTCGCTCCACGCGGAGCGGCCATCGGTGTCGCGCAGCTCGAGGAGGCAGATGCGCCGTTCCGACACGACGCCGGAGGAAATGCGGAAGGGCTCCTTGAGCGGCAGCCGGATCTCGCGCAAGGTGATGCGGTCGAGGCGGAGCATCACTCGGCTCCGGTGGACAGGCGGATTCGTCGTGCGTGTGACGACGCGCGGTGGTGCATCAGGGTTCTCCTTCGGGAAGCGGTGTCGTGGACAGAACGTAATATCCGTAGCCGGCGGCATCATCGCGATAGAAGCCGCGTACCGCATAGGAGTGTTGCAACCCCCATTGCAGCGCCTGGCGCGTGGTGGCGCGCCATTGCGCAGCCGCGGAGAGCGCGGACTGCTGCACGGCTTCAATGTCGAGCGGAATGGCTACGCGGCAGAGCCCGTTCACGTGCGCGATGGCGGCGTCGGGAGTCGTGGGAATGCCCGCGTGGTCCGGACTGTTCAGCACCGGCACATCGCGAATGCCCGCTAGTCCCGCCATGAGACCGGGAGCGCGCGCGGGCCCGCCTTCCCTGATGGCCCAGTTGGCGACAAAGCGGTCGCTGCCGATGCCGCGGTGCAGCGTGCTGCTGGTCTCGCGGCCGTACATGTCGGGGATGTATTCGGCGATGCGGACGCCCAGCCGGTTGAGATTGAGGTGGGCATTGCGGGCCACGAGCGGGTCGAAGGTCCAGTACATGCGGACGACGCCGAGGCGGCTGACGGCGTCGCGCTGAAATTCCTTGAGGTGGCGGCCGATGCCGTGATCGCGGAACTCGGGTCGGACGGCGAGCATGTCGGACCAGTGGACCAGGTCGCCCCGTTCGACGCCGGTGAGGCCGAAGACGAAGCCGATCAGGCGGTCATCGCGGTCGAAGGCGCCGGCGGTGACGCCGCCGACGCGCTGGGACACCTTGAGGATGGCGGCGGGGACGCGTTCGTTGAACTGCGCGCCCCAGGTTTCCTCCTGGAGCGTGACGCAGGCGTTGAATTCGTCCGCGGTATGGAGGTGCCGGACCTGTAATCCCGGGAGGTCCGAGTCCCGGGGTGCCGGGCGCGCGGCGGCACGGGCCTGGGGATCGGCAGTAGCGGGCGCGGACTCGGGATGCGAGGGAGGCATGGGGATGGTCGGATGGGTCGGGTCGGACGTCGGGAACCGAAGGCCGCCCCGGGGCGGCGATATTGTGAACATAATGCGATGCGAACTAGTATACTGCAAGGTATACAACATCGGATTTTCCGGTTCCGGCACTCCCGGTCCGCCTCCCCCTGGAACTGCCCCCGGCCCTGACGGATCAGTATACCCGGCGGTATTCATATGTGGGAGCCGATACCGCCACCCCGGACACGGGTCGCCTCGCCCCCGGGTGTCTCACGCCCTCACCCTCTGACCGGACGACCATGCCCCAGGCGATGCGAACCAAGCGCGCCACCGTCACCGCGAGCACCCCGCGCACCACGCGCGGCGACCGCATCGCGCGCGCCTACGACCAGCTCCGCGAGCTCATCATCTGGGGACGACTGGCCCCCGGGTCCCGCATCATCGAGAGTGACATCGCCGAGCGCCTCGGCGTGAGCCGCACGCCGGTGCGCAGCGCCCTCCACCGGCTGCAGCAGGAAGGCTGGATCACCGGCGTCGGGCGCCGCAAGGAGCACCGCCTCGTCATCGCGCCCCTCACCCGCGAGGATGCGCGCGAGTTGTTCGACGTCGTGGGAGCCGTGGAGGGGCTCGCCGCCCGCGGCGCCGCCGCGCTGCCGCCCGCGGCGCGCAAGGCGCTGGCGGAGGACCTGCGCTCGAGGAACGCCCAGCTCGCACCGTCCGGCAAGGGACCGCGGCCGGACCCCGTTCGCATCTTCGATCTCGACACCGGCTTTCACCGGCGCTACGTGGAAGCAGGAGCCGGGCCGCGCCTGCTCGCCCTGCACGATGCCGTGAAGCCGCAGGCGGAACGCTACGTGCGGCTCTACACCAGCGCACTGGTGGATGAGATCGGACAATCCGTCGTGGAACATGCGGCGATCATCGACCGCATTGCCGCCGGCAGCGCCGAGGGCGCGCAGAAGGCCGTCGAGCGCAACTGGCGCAACGCCGCGGCGCGACTCACCCGGGTCATCGTGAGTTTGGGGGAGCGTGGTAGTTGGTAGCTGGCTTAACTGCGGTAGCTGGTTGCTGGTCGCTCGCAGCTGGAAGTGCGTGGAGCGACCAGCAACCAGCAACCAGCAACCAGCAACCAGTAACTAGTTACCAATCTTCTCAAACGCCACGTTCCCGATCGCGTAGTGCCGCCAGTCCACATAGTCGAAGTGCCACCACTCGGCGTCGTAGACCGTGAAGCCCTGGAGCTCCATGGCGTGCCGGAGCAGGGCACGGTGCCAGCGCTGCAGCGACGTGCCGCCGGGATAGTCGGGGTAGCTCCGGTCCGTCATCTCGTCGTATCCGCCGGTCATCACGATGGGCGCGCCGGTGGCCAGGTCATAGAGCGTCAGGTCCACCGCGCAGCCGCGATTGTGCCGCGACCCCTCGGACGGGTCGGCCACGAATACGTGCTTGTCGACCGGCGTCGCGTCCCAGAACATCTTCGTCACGAACCATGGCCGGTAGGCATCGTGGATCAGGAGCCCGTAGCCGCGCTGGTGCAGCCACTGGCTGGCGCGTACGACCGCTTCGGCGGCGGGCCGCTGCATGAAGGCACGCGCTTCCTGATACATGGGGGTGCCCATGAAGTTGTTCGCGCTCGCGTAGCGGATGTCCAGATGGATCGAGCTGTCGAGCGTCACGAGTTCAACGAGATCGCTGGGACGGAAGTCGCCGCTCTCATGCGGCGGCGTCGCGGCCAGTGCCGCGGCGCGCAGCTGGGCCACGGGACGCACGGGCGTGATGCGGAACTGCGATCCATCCTCGGGACCCGTGGCGCGCCTGGGGAAGGTCACGCCGCCCACGCGCACCGCGGTCGCGCGCCCGTTCGCATCACGCGTGAACGTCACGGGCTCGTTGTCGTACAGGCCCCACCGGGGAAAGCGAAACTGATCCTGTGACAGCTCGTCGAGCGGATACTCGAAGAACCATTCGATGAGCGCCTGCAGCCGGCCGTCCTTTTCCAGCACGTAGAGCGTGTTGTAATCCCAGCCGTACTCACCGATGAGGCCGTGCCACCGGGCGGGCGCGGGCTGCGGCATGGGCTGCGTGACAGGACGCAGCGTGTCGCCGTTGATCACGATCGCGTCGCCCGCGCGCAGCACGCGGGTGCCGTACGCGAGCCGGCCGTCCACGATGAGCGTGTCGCGCAGCATGCGGAGCGCGGCGTGGAATCCGCCGCGCGCGGGCTCCAGAACGAGCGCGCCATTGCGTTCCGCGAGGTCCACGGCGTGATCGCCCACGCCGTAGCGACCGGCCAGTTGGCGCGCGAGCGCGGGCGGCATGGCCGTCGTGGTGTCCAGCGCGGGCGGCGCGTGATGGTCCCGTGCCGCGAGCATGACGCGCAGCGCGGCGTCGGCGATGCGGCTGGTGACCGCGTTCGCGCCATCTTCCGTCGTGACCACCACGACGCCGAGCTTGTCGTCCGGCAGCGCGGCGAGCTGCGTGGCGAATCCGTAGATCGCGCCGCCGTGCCCGATCACCCGGTGCCCATCCAGTCGCGACAGCGCGAATCCCAGCCCGTAGCCCGTGCTGTCACCGGGTTGCGCGAATTGCGGCGTCCACATGGCATCGAGTGTCTTCTGCTTGAGCACCCGGCCGTGCGGGCCGCGTCCACCGGCAAAGAGCACGCTCAGGAAGTGCGCGAGGTCCGTGACGGACGTGTACATGCTGCCGGCGGGCGCCATCCCCAGGTCGAAGGTAGGAGCGGGGAAGGTGCGACCGTCGTACGTCCACATGTATCCGGTGGCGACGTCTTTCGTGAAGCTGCTCTCCCGCGCGAAAGCGCTGTGGGTGAGTCCCATGGGGCGGAGCAGGGCGCGCGACAGGTACGGCGCGAAGGGTGTGTGCTGCGTGACTTCCAGCACGCGGCCGACGACGGCGACGCCGGCGTTGGAGTACTTGGTGTGCGTGTGCGGTTCGTACACGAGCGTGGTGCTGTCGAGACTCCGCACCGTGGCGGCGAGTGATGGCGACGACGCATCGAAGTAATGGCCCACCGGCGGCTCGCGTACGAGGCCGGCGCGGTGCGACATCAGCTCGCGCAGCGTGATCGGCGTGCCAAACGGATTGTGGGGCGCGAAGTCCGGCAGATACCTGGAGAGCGGCGCATCCAGGCTGAGCACGCCCTTCTCGACGAGCTGCATTACGGCGACGTCGGTGAAGAGCTTCGACACGCTGCCCACGCGATAGATGGTATTCGCGGTGGCCGGCGTGCTGTCGGAGAGATTCGCGTAGCCGAAGCCCTTCGACCACACGATACGCTGATCGTCGACAAGGGCGATGGAGACTGCCGGGAGGTGCTTGTCGCGCTGTTCGTGCGCGATGAACTGCTCGAGCGCGTCGTAGGCTGGACGTGCCGGCAGCCGCACCGTGGCCCGCCGGGGAACAGCATGGGGCGCACGCTGGACAACCGTGGGGAGGGGCTGCGTGAGTCCCACGCAGAGTACGAGCGCGGCGAGGAGGCGCATCGGGGTGCTATCTCGAAGAGGAGTGAAGCGCAGTGGTGCGCGATGTGGTGTCCGGCAGGAAGTGGAAGTCCGTGATGCCCTCGACGTTCATGTGGTCCACCTTGCCCATGGCGTTGAGTCCGAACGTGACGAATCCGGCGCCGAGCCGCGCGTCGCGCCAGGTGACGCGAAACGTATCGAAATTCCAGTGTTCCAGGTCGCCGGTGAAGGCGGGGCCGTAGCGCAGGATCAGCTTGTTCTGCTCGAGCGCGACGGTCGCCTTGCCGTACATGGTGTCGGCGTAGGTTCCCACATAGCCGTCGAGCGGGAGCGACGGCTTCGTTCCGGTGACGCGCGCCGCGAGCATTTTCTGCTCGGCAGCCTGCTGCGCGGCTTCCGCCCGCTTGAAGCGGGCCAGATACAGCGCGCTCCAGTCACGCGCGGGTGCGCCCAGGTAGGCGTCGATGATGCGGTACATGAGCGCGGGATTCAGGTTGTGTCCTTCGGCGTTGGAGAGAATGACAATGCCCAGGTGCGCCTCGGGGACGAGGCGGACTTCCGAGAGCATGCCGTCAATGCCGCCGTTGTGCCAGACGATTTCGTGCCCGCGATAATCCTCGAGCACCCACCCCATGCCGTAGAGTTCGAAGTGGGTAGACGGGGCGAGCGAGTCGTGCGGGGACGCGATGATCGTCTGCGGGGAGTGCGTCTCGCGGAGCGACTTCTCCGAAACGAGCTGCCGGCCGGCGTACGTGCCATTGCCGAGCTGCAGGCGAATCCACTGCGCCATGTCGAGGACGTTGGAATTGATGGAGCCCGCGGGCCCGATGTTGTCCACGTTGCGCCAGGGGATCGCGCGCGCGGTATCCTTGTCGATGAGGTGCGGTGTGGCCACGTCGTTCTGGTGTGCGAGCGCCGAGATGCTGGTGCTGCTGGATGTCATGCCGAGTGGCGTGAAGATGCGCTGCGCGACGACGGCATCCCAGGTGGTGTCCGCGGCGGCGGCAAGCGCCTGGCCGGCGGCGAGCACCATGATGTTCGAGTAGCCGAACTGGCTGCGGAAGCTCGAATTGGGTGGCAGGTAGCGAATGCGGCGCAGGATTTCGGCGCGGCTGTAGGGCGATCCATACCAGAGCAGGTCGCCGCGGCGGCCCAGGCCGCTGCGATGGGAGAGGAGGTCACGGACGGTGATCTCGCGGGTGACGTAGGGGTCGTAGAGCTGGAAGCCGGGCAGGTACTTCGTGGCGTGATCGTCCCAGTGCATGCGGCCCGAGTCGACCATCATCGCAATGGCGGTGGAGGTGAAGGCCTTGGAATTGGAGCCGATGGCGAAGATGGTGTGGGGGTCCACGCGGTCGGGCTTGGCGACGTCGCGGACGCCGTAGCCTCTGGCGAAGACCACCGAGTCATTGTGGACGATGGCGATGGCGAGGCCGGGCACGTGCCAGTCGTGCATGGCGTGCTCGATGTACTGATCGAGGCCGGCCGTGGGGGCGGAGCGTTGCGCGGAGCGTTGCGTGGCCCGTTGCGCGGTGAGCGGTGCGGCGGGGAGGGCGAGGGCGACGAGGGTAGCGAGGAGGAGGGCGGGGCGGGACATGTGGGCTCCGGCGGCGGCGAGTCGGCGCGGCGCAGGGCAGCGCGCAATTGTATACAGATTGCGAGTATGATGCAGTATACGTTCGGCCCGGGCAAGAGTCCGCGGCCGGCTGGTCGGTCACCTGGTCACGTGGCCGGCCGGTGGCCGCGTGCCGCCCGCCGCGCCGCTATCTTCCAGAAGCGCGCATCACCTGCGCGCCACTTCTCCTTTCCCGGATGCGTTCCATGGCGACCTCGCCCACCGTCTCGCTCTCCATTGCCGGCATGTCGTGCGGCCACTGCGTTGCCGCGGTCACCCGGGCGCTGAGCGACGTGACCGGCCTCGTGGATCCCACCGTGGCCATCGGATCCGCCCGCTTTTCGGTTGCGCCGGACGCGGATCCCCGCGCCGTGCACGCTGCGGCTGTCCGCGCCATTCAGCAGGAAGGGTATCAGGTGGACGGCGAAGCGGCGCTGGCATCCCTGCGGAAGGCGCGTCCCGACGACTCGCGCACGGCGTGACTCGTCGGCTGTGTACGTTCGCGCTTGTCGCGGGCGTCATGGCTGCCGTCATGCCAGGCTCGACTCCCGCACAGCAGCCGCGTCCCTCCCCGGCGCGGCCCGACACCACGCGCAGCGATTCGTCGGCCATGCCGGCCATGCACATGCCGATGCCGGGTGACACGACGAAGACCATGCCGGGGATGGCCCGTGGCCACGACATGCGCGCCATGATGAACGGTCCGCTCGGCATCTCCCATGTCCGCATGGGGTCCGGCACCTCGTGGATGCCCGACTCGTCCCCCATGCACGCCACGCATCGAACGTGGGGCGACTGGGCCGTCATGCTCCACGGCGTGGCGTTCGGACAATACGATGACCAGGGGTCCGCGCGGGGCGAGCATCAGCTCGGCGTCGTGGATTGGGAGATGCTGATGGCCATGCGCCGGATCCGGACCGGTCAGCTCCATCTGCACGCCATGGTGAGCCTCGAGCCGCTTACCCTGGGCGCCAAGGGGTATCCGTTGCTGCTCCAGACGGGGGAGTCCTACCGCGGGCAGCCACTGCACGACCGCCAGCATCCGCACGACGCGATCATGGAACTGGCGGCGATGTTTCAGCAGCCGGTGGGTCACGGTGTGGCATTCGAACTCTATGGCGGTGTGGCCGGCGAACCGGCGCTCGGGCCGGTGGCGTTCATGCACCGGCCGTCCGCGCAGAGTGATCCGCTCGCGCCGCTCGGCCATCACTGGCAGGATGCGACGCACATTTCATTCGGTGTCGTGACGGCGGGGATTTACTCGCGCGCGGTGAAGCTCGAGGGGTCCGTGTTCAACGGCCGCGAACCGGACGAGAACCGCTGGAACATCGACGTCGGCCCGCTCGACGCCTTTTCGGGGCGACTCACGGTGAATCCATCGGGCCGCGTGAGCGTGGCGGGCTGGTATGGGTATCTACCCGATCCGGAGCAACTGCATCCGGGCGAGTCGGTGCATCGCTATGGTGCGTCGCTCATGTACGGTGGCGCTGGCGTGCGCGGCGGCGCGTGGGAGAGCTCTCTCATCTGGGGCGCGAACGACCATGGCGGTCGTGTCGAGAACAGCGTGCTGGCCGAGAGCAATCTCGAGATCGGCGCCAGGCATTCGGTGTTCGGCCGCGTGGAGTACGTGCGCAAGCGCGCGGAGGACCTGGTGCTGCCTGGCGTGGATCCCGCGCGGGCATTCGACATCGGCGCGCTCGTGCTCGGATACATCCGCGAGGTGGCCTCGATTCCAGGGGGCACGATCGGGGTGGGCGGGCGCGGTTCGGTCAACTTCGTGCCCTCGACCGTCGCGCGCGTGTACGGAACCCGCACGCCGGCCGGTGTGTCCGTCTACGTCCGGGTGCGGCCGAAGCGGATGACGGGCGATTCTTCCACTCGCCCGCCACATTAGGACTCCGACTGATTGCCTGGCAAGCCAATACTCACATGCCAACGGTCCAGCCGCGTGAACGCGCAGAATTCGCGACGTGTTGAACGGAAAGCCACCCGATCACATCCTGACAATGTTGTTCCAAGGCACGGGCAAAACACCCATTGGCCTGTCGGCCGCGCGCAGACTCAGCCGAGGCTTGTTGGGGCGATCCTAATCGCACGACGCGTTGAGCGTCGGGACCTCTTGCCACCGTTGGTTCGTTGTGGCTCGCCGAAGAATGGCAGTCACGGGCTAATTCCACCCAGACGCAATCCGGGCTTGACAGGCTTCCCGGGGGGGGGGGGCAAATTGGGCCACGCACTCTGTCAAACGAGAGAAGTACGCTGTCGCGCCGGGATTGTACGCAACCATCTTCAATTAGCTGCGTCAGTATGCCAGGCATTGAGACTCTGGCTCAGGTAAGAATGCCCTCCCCGCGCTGGCGCCGGCCTGGGACTCTCGTGAAGGCATGGCTCACGATGTTGGTCACAGGTGCGTACCTGACTCCGCCAGCCCTGCGGGCTCAAGCCTCGTCGCAAACCTCGCATCTGTTTCTTACGGAAACCAGAGTAATCGACGAGTCTGATGCGCTTTCAGTTCAGGGCATGAATGTCTCCACCTCTGGCAGCCTTGTAGCTTGGTCCAGGAACACTGATTATCTCCTGCTATGGACAAAGGGGACGGGTACTCAGGCCCCAGCCAAACTCGGGCAGACAGTCTTGCTACGACCGGTGGCGGCAGCGTTTGA
Source organism: Gemmatimonadaceae bacterium (assembly GCA_036278895.1). Taxonomy (GTDB): domain Bacteria; phylum Gemmatimonadota; class Gemmatimonadetes; order Gemmatimonadales; family Gemmatimonadaceae; genus JADGGM01. The sequence continues at coordinate 20,995 of DASUKE010000020.1, read as the reverse complement.
CACTGACTCCACAGTGGAAGTCGTAGATGCTGGCCGATCGGAGATCATCCGCATTTCAGTCTCCGGGCGTGTGCTTGGTCGGCGAAGAATTTCCGCGCCAAATGCCATTGAGGTTGCAGCTCGCAGCGCTCAGGGCTGGTACGTCGGAGGATTCGACCATGACAGCGCATTCCGGGTGTACTTGGAGACCTCGCAGAATTCGAGACACGTGGTGCTACCTGTATCGGGCTCGGCGGTACGTTCAGCGAGCGTAGTGCTGTCAGCGTACGGAAAATCCGTCCTCGTCACATCCCTTCATCCTCCCTTTCGTACATTTCGGATTGCATCGCCTGCACGACACGTTACCACGTTTTCGCCACTTTCAGCATTGGCACGCGTTCCGCGCGATGTATTACTCCCTACGAGCGCATGGATTTCCCTCCCAATTGTGCCACTGGACAAGGGGTTTATTCAGTCACTCGCAGATCTTCGAAGTGATCGACGCATCTTCATCTTGTATGATCAGTACGGAAATTTTATACGGCGTTCAGAGCTTGACGTGCCATTGGCATTCTACTGCAGCTTGCCTGCACGACAGCTACTGATAGCTGCTCGACATTCTCGAACCATGGATCTCGTAGAGTATCGGTGGGAGTGGAGACCGTAAATTCACCTTCGACGGAGGAGAATTATGAGATCAGCTCTGGCAGTTATCAGTCTGGCTTTGGCTTTCTGCGTCGTCAGCTCGGCCGCGCAAGGCCAGGCCATCAGTAATTCCACCGGACATTGTTCGGAGTGCGCGGGAACGTATCCGTATGAGGTATGTCAACCTGTAACTGGCACGACGGAGGGCCATACGATTTGCTGGATTGATGGTAATAATAGTTGTGAAATTGCAGGATCAAAATGCAACTCACAGCCGGATATTCTGCGAGCCAATGTTGTCGGAGCGGACGGATCATTCACAGTCGCATCTGATCGTCCGATAACCATGATCGTTGATGCTCCTCCGCTAGCCTCGATTGCCCGATTGGCGAGCAGGCAGGCTGTTCAGAGCATGTTGATCGACAATCGCACATTTGAGGTGAATTGCGCTGGGATAGTCACGCGCCGGACCTATTCAGTCGCGCAACTGCAGCGTTTCGAGACCCTGACGCGCTCGCTGCAATTATAACAAATCAAGGCCAGCTGGAACTTTGAGCGCGCGAGTCGGGCGGTCAGTCCGACTCGCGCGCCTGCACTTGTTAGTCGCACGCTCGAGGAGCATCAAGCGCCGGTCCGGCGACGAAACTCCCGCACGCAGATTGGCGGTACCTAGGATGCAACTCTCAGGACGCTAGTGCAGTTGGATGGATTCAACATGACGGCTAGAGCCCGGCGGCTTCCGCTTGCTTCTTAACATCACGGGTCGCCTGTTCAATTGAAAAATATGTCTGTGGTTGCACACACCTTCCGCGACGCGACCAGGAGCATCAGACGAAGCAGGGGACTCTTCGCCGTCGGAGTCGTTTGCCTGGCAATAGGCATTGGGGCAAATCTCGTAGTATTCAAATTGGTTGACGCCTTGTTTCTCGAACAGCCAAATGGAGTCGTTGCTCCGGAAAGACTTGCGCGCATCGATGTGAATGCGTTGGAGCCGTTGGGGCACACCTCGTTCACTACCGTGTTGTCTTATCCGGACTTTGTCGATTTGAAGCAACAACTGGTCGACGGTGACGTAGCTGGATACTTCCGTGGCGATCTCGCCGTGGAGGTCGGGGTTGCACCGAGCCTTGCTCACGTCGCGGCCGTCACAGACAACTATTTCACGGTTCTTGGAGTCAAGCCAGTTACGGGACGCCTATTTGTTCCAGGGCAATTCGGCGCGGCCAGATTTAGTGACGGTGTTGTAGTGAGCTATGCGTTCTGGCAGCGTGCCTTTGCAGCAGACAGCGAAGTTCTTGGAAGGACCATCCGGGTGCAGGGGCAGCAGCTAACCGTTATCGGCGTCACGCGCCCGCAGTTCACCGGCCTGGAATTGAGCCCGACGGATTTGTGGGTTCCCATCAGCATGGTTCCAGTATTGTACAGGGGAACCTGGGCGTCGGAGCGCGAACCTCGGTGGCTCGATGTAATCGTTCGAATAAGAGAGGGTGCGACACGAGCGAAGGTAAGTGGCGAGGTCAGTACGATCTATCATCGGGCTGATATTGAACGGCAAGGGGCGAACGCGGCGGCGGCGTCCAGCGTGAGAGTCAGTGTCGGTCCGCTGCTGCGCGCGCGGGGCGCCGCGCCGATGGACCAAGCCAGGATCGCGATCTGGCTTGCGGCAGCCTCGCTGATCGTCCTGTTGCTTGTTTGTGCCACGATCGGTGAGTTATCTGCTGCGCGCAATGTCAAGCTTCGGCGTCTAATGGCAATTCGCCTCGCCTTAGGGAGTACTCCGCATCGATTGATGGCCACCTTCCTTTTAGAAGGATTGATGCTCGCCACTGCCGCGTCATTCGTGGCCGTTTTGCTGAGCTATATTCTTGGAGGTGTCCTTCTCAGGCTTCTGTTTCCGACCGAGTTGGCCACGCCAACCAATTGGCTTCGCAGCGCCGCTGTCGCAGCGGTCTTGCTTTGTTTGTCCGGCCTCGCGACTGCAATTGCGCCCAGCATCCAGGCGTGGCGATCTGACATCGCTATGCTACTGCGACATACACCGGCAAGGCTACACGGTGTGGCGATGCGACAGGAAGTTTTGGTTGCGCTACAGCTTATGCTTTCTGCGCCCCTTGTTGTCGCTGCGATTCTCCTTGCACAAAGCTTTTGGCAGTTAAACCATGTTTCACTCGGTTTCAGGTCGAGCGGAGTGTTCGTCCTGCCTCTTGTTGCGCCAAATGATACGATTTCCCCGCACGACCTTAACGCCTTCAGCCAGCTGATACTCGCGCGAGTGGGGAACGTACAAGGAATTACTGCAGCCAGCACATCATTCGGCGGACCGTTCGCAGGAGCGATGTTCGCTCAAGTCTCTCTCCCGGGTAACGTCGACCTCGCGGGCGATGCGGGATCGTACATAAATAGCGTGTCGTCCGAATACTTTTCGGTGCTTGGCATTCCGGTGCTGAGGGGGCGCGTTTTCACTGCTGAAGACGACCGAAATCAAAGTCCCGCCATTGCGGTTGTGAACGAACGCTTCGCGCAGACGTTTTGGCCAGGTAGCACCGCGATCGGAAAGTGCCTGTTATTAGCGGCGGGCAGCGAATGCACTCGAGTGATCGGTGTGGTCGGCGATACTAAGCTCATCTCCATGTGGGAGCATCCGATCCCCCAACTTTACGTTCCGCGGAGTGAGGCGTCACTCTTGCCTGTTAATCAGCTCATGCTATTCGCTCGTGCCCCCGCTGGACTCGCGGCTGTGCGAAGCGGGCTGGAACAGCAGCTTGGCACGGTTTTGGGATCTGATAAACTCTTATGGGCGCACTCGCTTGATGGCCGTATCGCACCACAAATGTACCCATGGCATGTGGGCTCTGTCCTGTTTGGTGTGATTGCGCTGCTTGCGCTTATCATCGGCGCAGTTGGCTCTTTGGCTCTTGCGTTTCATAGTGCCACTCGACGCGAATTTGAGTTTGCCATTCGCATGGCGGTTGGCGCAACTTCCCGCGATCTAGTCTGGCTCGCACTGTTTCGCTCTTTGGTTGTTGGCGTAGTGGGAACGGCAGGAGGATGCATATTGGCTCTGATTTTAACCCATTCGCTGGGCAGGCTCCTCATTGAAACGGGCCACTCGGAACTTCTGGTTTTTGGGATGACCGGCATCCTGATGATCGGGCTTGTACTAGCAGCCGCCATCGTGCCTGTCTGGCGAATTGCCCACGTCGACCCTGCTGTCGTACTTCAACGTGCTGCGACCTAGGAGCAGTTCGCACAAGTCATCATATGGAATGCGCGCCGTGGCTGAAATAGCCGCTGAAGCGGCGCCGCATCCATGTCCGGACGAAGCGCAATCGATGCGGAAGCGAAGTGACAGTTGCAGTGCACCGTAGCACCATCTGTGCGCTTGATCTCGCGCATATAGAGGGGAGCACAGGTATATGATGGCGCTAAATGAGCCGCCATTATCGCCGTCTCCGCTCTTCCTTCACTCCAGTACACTCCCACGCCATGATCCGCTGCCTTCCTCTGCTATTTCTCCTCACATCCGGCCTCCGCGCCCAGAGCACCGCCGCGCCCACCGGCTACGACTCCACGCTCTTCGCCGGTCTCCACTATCGCATGATCGGTCCCAATCGCGGCGGCCGCGTCACCACCGTCACTGGAGTCCCATCCGAGCCGCGAACCTTCTACATGGGCGTTGCCAGCGGCGGCGTGTGGAAGACCACCGATGGTGGCGCGAGCTGGCGCCCCATCTCCGACGGCTACTTTGCCGCCGCGTCCACCGGGTCGATCGATGTGGCGCTCTCGAATCCCGACATCGTGTACGTCGGCACCGGCTCCGATGACATCCGGAGCAACGTCTCCACGGGACGAGGCGTGTACAAGTCCACGGACGCGGGGAGGTCGTGGTCGTTCGTGGGCCTGCGCGAAACAGGACAGATCGGCGCCGTGCGCATCGACCCGACGAATCCTGACATCGTGTACGTGGCCGCGGTGGGCAACGCGTTCACCTCGAATCCCGAGCGCGGCGTCTATCGCACGAAGGATGGCGGGGCCACCTGGGAGAAGGTGCTCTTCATTTCCGACAGTACCGGCGCGGTGGACCTCGAGCTGCAGCCCGGTCATCCCAACGTGATCTATGCGTCCATGTGGCGCGGCCAGCGCACGCCGTGGACCATCGTCAGCGGCGCCCACGAGGGCGGCCTCTACAAGAGCGTGGATGGCGGCGACCACTGGACGAAACTGGGCGGCGGCCTGCCCACGGGTCTGTTCGGCAAGAGCAACATCGCCGTGACCGCGGCGAATCCAGACCGCGTGTATGCCCTCATTGAAGCCAAACCGGGGAGCGGACTCTATCGCTCGGATGATGCGGGCGAGCACTGGGCGCTCATCAACACGCAGCCCACGCTCATCACGCGGCCGTTCTACTACACGACACTCGCGGCGGATCCCACCAACGCCGATGTCGTGTACGGCGGCGCGGAGAGCTTTTTCAAGTCCAGCGACGCTGGCAAGACGTTCCACCGCATGCCCACGCCGCACGGCGACAACCACGACATGTGGATCAGCCCGAAGGACGGGAACACGATGATCCAGTCGAACGACGGTGGCGCCAACGTTTCGTACGACGGCGGCCGTACGTGGTCCACGCAGGACAACCAGCCCACCGCTGAGATCTACCAGGTGGCGACCGACAATCAGTATCCCTACCGCGTGTACGGCGCGCAGCAGGATGCGTCCACCGTGATCGTGCCCAGTCTGCCCGACATTGCCGATCAGGCCGAGTGGCAGCCTGGCCCCGGATGCGAGACCGGCCCGATCATGCCGAACCCCATTCGCCCGGACACGGTGTATGGCGCCTGCAAGGGCCAGTTCAGCCGCCTGGACCTGCGCACCGGACAGGAGAAGAACTACTGGGTGGGCGCGCAGTATCTGTACGGCTACAACCCGAAGGACATGAATTACCGCTTCCAGCGCGTCTCACCCATGGAGGTGTCGCCGCACGATCCGCGCGTGATCTACTTCGGCTCGCAGTACGTGCACCGTACCACGGACGAAGGCGTCACGTGGACGCGAATCAGCCCCGATCTCACGGCCAACGATCCGGCGAAACAGGTCGCGTCAGGCACGCCGATCACCCGCGATGCCACGGGCGAGGAGTATTACAGCACCCTCTACGCGATTCGTGAATCGCCGTTGGCGAAGGGCGTCATCTGGACCGGTGCGAACGACGGGCCCGTTCACGTCACGCGCGACAACGGCAAGACCTGGCAGGACGTGACGCCGCACGATCTGCCGCCTGGCGGGCGCGTCCAGAACATCGAACCCTCACCGCACCGCGCGGGCTCCGCCTATATCGCGGTCTATCGCTACCTGCTCGGCGATTTTCATCCGTACATCTATCGCACGGAGAACTACGGCCGGAGCTGGACACTGCTGACCGATGGCCGCAACGGCATTCCCGCCGACTGTCCGACGCGTGTCGTCCGCGAGGACCCGGTGCGCGCGGGTCTGCTGTACGCGGGTACCGAGTTCGGCATGTTCGTCTCGTTCGACAACGGTGGACACTGGCAGTCGCTGCAGCTCAATCTTCCAGTCACCCCGGTGACGGATCTGCAGGTGCACCGCGGCGATCTCGTGGTCTCGACCCAGGGGCGCTCGTTCTGGATTCTGGATGATCTCACGCCGCTCGAGCAGCTCGACGCACGGGTGGCGTCCGCGGCCCATCATCTCTTCACCCCTCGTTTGGCGTATCGGCTGCGCTACTTTGGCGGGCGCGGCGGGCCAGCCGCTCCGGAGTATCCGCCGCCGGGCGCCATGATCGACTATTACCTGGCGCAGGGTGCCGCGCACTCAGTGCGGCTGGACATTCTCGATGCCCGCGGAAAGCTCGTGCGGAGTTGCACCGCGGACAGCACGGCGACCGTGGCGCGCGCGCGCGATGGCGGAGCGGGCGGCGCCGGGGATGATGAGGGCGGGTTCCGGCGTGCGCCCCGCACGCCGCGCGTCGAGACGGGAGCGGGCATGCATCGCTTCATCTGGGATCTGCGCTATCCCGGTCCGTGGGAGAAGGGAACGCGCCGCGCCGGCCGCGGCGCGCTTGGTCCGCTGGCCGTGCCCGGTACATACACGGTGCGACTCACTGTAGATGGCGCCACCGAACGTGCATCGCTGGTGCTGCGCGCCGATCCACGCGTGACGGCGGATGGTGTGACGCAGGCGGACCTCGAGCACCAGCTCGAGCACAACCTGCGCGTCCGCGATGCATTGAGTCGGGCCAACCAGCTCAGTGCCCACATCGATGCGGCGCGCAAGCGTCTGGCCGATGCCACGGGTGCCGCCGCGGATACGCTCCGCATGCTCACCGCGCTGCACGACGAGCTCGTGACGGCGCCGATTCGCTACTCGGAGCCCAAACTGCTGGACCAGCTCACGTATTTGTATGGGATGACCATGAATGCGGACCAGCGCATCGGCCATGACGCCGTGGAGCGCCTCGCGGAGTTGGAACGGCAGCTGGCGGGGGGAGAGCGAAAAGCAGTCGCTGGTGGTTGGTTTAACCGCGGTAGCTGGTAGCTGGTAGCTGGTAGCTGGAAGTGCGTGGGGAATCCAGCTACCAGCCACCAGCCACCGCCGCTAAACCAGCCACCAGCTACTGCTGTTAAACCAGCAACCAGCTACCAGCTACCAGCTACCGCTCTATACCCCACCGCGAGCGGACCGTCCTGCCCGGGACGCGTCTCGGGCCAGAGGGCGAGCGTCACGCCGTTCCCGGCGGGGAGCCGGATTCCGGTCGCGGCAAGATCGGTGGCGGGATTCCCAAGGCTGGCGATGTCGCCGCGCGGCACTCGCGCGAGCGCGGAATCGGCAACGGCCCCATACACCCTGGGCAGCGTCGAGCGTATTGTTGCCTCGAACTTGTCGGGCTTGCGCGTCCGGCCAAGTGGAGTGTCGAAGTGCACCGTCACCACACGCCCCTCACGCATGGCGAACATGCCGTTGCCGAGGTTCGTGCGTCCTTCGGCGAGCGCCGGCAGCGGCAGCGCGGCGGCTCCGCGCGTGGCGGGCGCGGATGGATCCACAGCGGTCGAGACCAGGTTTGCCGAGGCGGATCCGGCCGGGATGCCGGCCGTGGCGCTGGCCGGCATCACACTGCCGCGTGATGCGTGCGGCTCACGCGGCGAGCCGTCATGCGGACGCGGGTTCGCGATCTCGGCCACCGGTGCGATCGGGGCGGCAGCGGAACTGTCGAACGCCTCGCCGTTGGCCACGAGCGAAGTCGTACCGTGCGCGTCGCCGGGAAAGGCATGCAGCGTGGCACGAATGAGGACGGCGATCACGGCGACACCAACCACGCCGGCGCCGATGCGCAGCGCCACCTGCGCTGTACGTGCCTGTGCGGCGCGGCGTGCGTCGCGCCGGCAGTGCAGACAGACGGTGGTGCCCGGGCCGCGCAGGTGCGTGCAGGGAGGGGGAGTGCGTGGTGACATCGGGAAACCGCGGTGACTCGAAGTGAAGTGGGAAACGCGGTGCGTGAGACGCGTACCGCGAAGGGGCGAGGCGGCGTGCCTCGCGGAGCGCCGTCGTCTCCTTCGGTGACGAATGGCGCGGCGTGCGGCAACTGGGGAGCGGGTCGGGCGGAGGACGAGCAGAACTGTCGTCGCCAATACTTACATCCGGCTGTCCCAACATGCAATATCGGCACCTTCCCGCATCACCTCCTGAGGCCAGCCTCATGCGTAGTCCCACCGGCCAATGACATCCACCGTGGAAACGCCAGCCAGCGCGGTCGCGCCCGCGCACAGAGGGCGCCTGCTGAACGTGCTTGGCGTGGCGTTCGGGCTGGCCGTGATCATTGGCAATACCATCGGCATGGGGATCCTGCGGACGCCGGGCGAGATCGCGGCGCGCTTGCCGAGTCCGTCGCTCTTTCTCCTGGTGTGGGTTGTCGGGGGGTGCTACGCGCTGCTCGGCGCCATCTCGCTGTCGGAGCTGGGCGCGATGATTCCTCGATCAGGCGGGCAGTACGTCTTCGTGCGCCATGCGCTGGGTGAATACGCCGGGTTTCTCGTGGGATGGAGCGACTGGATCTCGACGTGCGGGAGCGCGGCCGCCGTGGCGATGGTGATGGCCGAGTACATCACGGAGCTGGTCTTACCGCTTGCGGGACGCGTCACGGTGATTGCCGCGGCAGCGGTGATTGCGTTCGCGGTGCTCCAGTGGCGCGGTGTGAAATGGGGTGACGGTGCGCAGCAGCTGACCAGCCTGATCAAGACGCTCGTGCTGGTGGCGCTGGTGGCGGCGTGCTTTCTCCTGCCGGTGCAGAGTGCGGCCCCGGCGCCCGCGGCTGCGGCCATTCCCCACGGCGTTGCCCTGTTCGCGGCGATCACCATTGCGCTGCAGGGCGTGATCTACACCTACGACGGGTGGAATGGCGTCATTTACTTCAGCGAGGAAGTGCGCAATCCCGGCCGTGACATTCCGCGGGCCATGATGCTGGGTGTGGTCGCGGTCATCGTGATCTATCTGGCGCTCAACGTGGCATTCCTGCACGTGGTTCCGATTGGCGGCATGGCGGGACAAACGCTCGTGGCCGGCACCGCGGCGGGCGCGCTCTTCGGTCCGCGTGGCGACACCATCATCCACATCATCATGGTGCTGTCGCTGCTGAGCAGCGTGAACGCGCTCGTGCTCATGGCGTCGCGCGTGCCGTACGCGCTGGCGCGGGATCGGCTGCTGCCGGCGCGCCTGACCGCCGTCAATCACGGCGGCACGCCGACGCCGGCGCTGGTCGCCGGGTTGGCCATCTCGCTCATCTTCATCGTCACGGGCACCTTCGATCAGGTGCTCGCGCTGCTCGCGTTCTTCTTCGTGCTGAACTACCTGCTCTCATTCACGTCGGTGTTCGTGCTGCGCCGGCGCGAGCCCGACGTGCCGCGCCCGTACCGGGCGTGGGGGTATCCCTGGACCACGGGGGTGGCGCTCGTGGGGTCGGCCGCCTTCCTGGTGAGCGCCGTGATCGGCGATCGCGCGAACAGTGTGCGATCCATCATCATCCTGGGGCTCACGTGGCCGCTCTTTCTCATCATTCGACGCGTGCGCGGACCAGGTGGCGCGCCCGCGGAGGCAGACGGCGCCTGAGGCCGTTCGTGTCATGGCGGTACGTACCGCACTGATATCTTTATTCTCAGTGATCCGACTGCTCGCTGTACTGTCTCCTACTTTTTCCTGGTCCCGTGCCTGAGCTTACCGACCGTTTCCGATCGCTGCCCGTGTACATGCTCGCCGGCATCCCCGCGCGGAAGCGTGAACTGATCGCGCGAGGCGTAGACGTGATCGACCTGGGCGCCGGCGATGCCGATCTCGCGCCGCCCGCCGCGGTCGTTCGTGCCATGCAGGAAGCCGTGGCCAGGCCGGCACTGGGGCGCTACGGCTTCGGACTGGGCTTCATGCCCTGGCGCGAAGCGATCGTGAGCTGGATGGAGAAGCGCTTCGGCGTCCGGTTCGACGCCTTGCGCGAGGTCATTCCGCTCATCGGCAGCAAGGAGGGCATTGGCCATCTGGCCTTCGCGTACCTCGATCGCGGCGACGTGGCCATCATTCCCGAACCCGGCTACCTGTCGTATCTGGGTGGTGCGCTGCTCAGCGAGGCCACGCCGTACAACTACCCCCTCCGTCCGCGCACGAACTTTCTCGTGGAGCTGGACGACGTGCCGGACGACGTGCTGCGGCGTGCGAAGATGCTGTATCTCAACTATCCGAACAATCCCACCGCCGCCATCGCGCCGCTCGAGTATCTCGAACGCATCGTGCGGCGCTGTCGCGAGCTGAATCTCCTGCTCGTGTACGACAATGCGTACTCGGAGCTGGCATTCGATGGCTATCGCCCGCCGAGCATTTTCGAGATCGACGGCGCGCGTGATGTAGCGCTCGAATTCCACTCGCTCTCCAAGACGTATAACATGACCGGGTGGCGCTGCGGCTGGGCGGTGGGCCGGCCGGAGTTCGTGGCGGCGCTGGCCAAGGTGAAATCGTTTCTGGATACGGGGCAGTTCATGGCGGTGCAGGCCGCAGGCGTGGCCGCGCTCGAGAGCTGGAGTGACTTCGTGCCCAAAAACGTCGCGACGTTCAGGGAGCGGCGCGATGCAGGGCTCGCGGCGTGGCGCGCGGCGGGATTCACCGGCGCGACGCCGCGCGCCACGATGTACCTCTGGCTCGAGCTGCCCAGGGACGTTGACGGCGCCGTGTTCGTCGAGACGCTGCTGCAGGAAGGCGTGATCGTCATTCCCGGCTCCAGCTTCGGTGCGGGCGGCGATGGATTCTTCCGCGTGTCGCTCACCGTCACGCCCGAGCGGCTGCGTGAGGCGGCGCGTCGTGCGGGTGAAGTGCTGGCCCGAATGACGGCGCCGGCGCCGCGCTGAGCGCACCGTCATGACCGGACGACGTCGCGCGGCGCGGCGGCCTTCCGGGCCAGGATCGGGCGACACGCCGTTCTGGGCGCCCTCCCCGGCGCGCCGCGCCGCGAGCCGGATGGTGGAATTCGCGCAATCCGCTCGTGCGTTCGGTGCACCACAGACTCTGCGTGGTGATGGCACGCTCGACTACGCCGCGCTCCATGCCTGGTCCGTGGCGCATCGCGATCGCTTCTGGCAGGCGGTGTGGCGATACAGCGGCGTGATCGCGGATCTCGGAGCGGATGACGCGTATCCGCGCGACGCCGGCTTCGGGCTCGATCGAATGGCGCCGCCCGACGCGGAGCGCGGCCCGCGCTGGTTCCCGCGCACGCGACTCAACTTCGCGGAGAATCTGCTGCGATTCAGCGATGCGTATCCAGCACTGGTCAGCTGGACGGAGCGCGGGCCGCTTTGCTCGCTCACCTATGCGGAGCTCGGCCGCGAGGTCGCGCGTGTTGCCGCCGCACTCCATGCGCAGGGCGTGACCGCGGGCGATCGCGTGGCCGGCTGGCTGCCCAACATTCCCGAGACGGTCATCGCCATGCTCGGGACGACATCCCTTGGGGCGATCTGGTCGTCGTGCTCCCCCGATTTCGGCGTGAGCGCCGTGGAGGACCGCTTCGGGCAGATCGCGCCGCGCGTGCTGTTCGTCGCGGACGGATATCTCAATCGCGGCACCGTTCACGACTGCATGGCGAGAGCGCGCGACATCGTGGAGCGCATTCCGGGAATCGAGCGCGTCGTCGTGGTGCCGCACCGCTCGCGCGTGGCGGCGGACGACGCAGCGGTATCGGCAGCTGCGCTGCCGCGCGGCGTGCGCTGGGATGACTTCCTGGGCCCGCTCGCAGGGACTGACTTCGTCCGCCTGCCCTTCGACCATCCCCTGTACATCATGTATTCCTCGGGCACCACGGGGCTGCCCAAGTGCATGGTGCACGGCGCCGGCGGTACGCTGCTGCAGCATCAGAAGGAGCACCTGCTCCACACGGACTTGCGGCGCGACGATCGTCTTTTCTACTTCACCACCTGCGGATGGATGATGTGGAACTGGCTGGTGTCCGCGCTGGCCGTGGGAGCGACGATCGCGCTGTACGACGGATCGCCCCTGTCGCCGGCCCCGGACATGCTGTGGCAGTTCGCCGAGCACGAGCGCATCACGGTGTTCGGCACCAGCGCCAAGTATCTCGCGCTCGCGGAGAAGGGCGCGGTCGCACCGGCGGCGACGCGCGATCTGTCCGCCCTGCGCATGATTCTCTCCACCGGCAGTCCCCTCGCGGCACACAGTTTCGACTACGTCCATGATCACATCAAGGCCGATGTGCATCTGGCGAGCATCAGCGGTGGAACGGACATCATCTCCTGCTTTGTCCTTGGCAATCCCGCGGCGCCCGTGTGGCGCGGCGAGATGCAGGCAGCAGGATTGGGCATGGCGCTGGAGATCCGCGACGGTTCCGGGGCGGAGCTGATGACCGGCCCCGGCGAACTGGTCTGCTCGCGCCCGTTTCCGAGCATGCCGACGCGTTTCTGGAACGACCCGGGGAGCGCGCTCTACCGCGCCGCGTACTTCGAGCGATTCCCTGGCGTGTGGCGGCATGGCGACTGGATCGAGCACACGGTACACGACGGCTGGATCATCCTGGGCCGCAGCGATGCGACGCTGAATCCCGGCGGCATTCGCATTGGCACCGCGGAGATCTACCGGCAGGTGGAGCAGCTCGATGAGGTCGTCGAGAGCATCGCCGTGGCGCAGGAGACGGGCGAAGGGCCGGGCGACGTGCGCATCGTGCTCTTCGTGCGGCTCCGCGAGCCGCTGCTGTTGACCGATGCGCTGAGGCAGCGGATCAGGCAGCGCGTGCGCGAACATGCCAGCCCGCACCACGTGCCCAGCGTGATCGTGCAGGTGCCCGACATTCCGCGCACCATCAGCGGAAAAATCAGTGAGATCGCCGTCCGCGACGTCATTCATGGGCGCAATCCCACCAATGTCGATGCGCTCGCCAATCCCGAAGCGCTGGAGTCCTTTCGCGACCTGCCGGAGCTGCGCCAGTGACTGCGGCCGACCTGCCGCTCTCGCTGCGCGCCCTGCTGCGCGGGGCCGTTGACTACGCCGGCCTCTTTCCGCCGGCGTCGCTGGACATGTATGGCTCAGTGCGACGCTACGCCGCCTATCTGGCCGGCGCCGAGCGATGGCTGCTCGGGCGCTTCGTGGTGTCGGCATCGCGGCTCGACGACTTCGAACAGGCGATTCGCGCGTTGACTGACCATCCCAGCGAGCCGATTGCCGTGAGTGCGCTCATTGGCGCCGAGGTCAACCCGGAGGCGGATATCACGCGCGTCGCACGCTTCAATTCCAGGTGGATGGATGCCGTCGCGCACGGCCGCGGTGCCGTCGTGCAGGTGCTGGAGACGCGGGCCGGCACGACAGCGGAGATCGCGCGCGTGCTCCAATGGGTGCCGCGCGGCCTGACGCTGTTCGTGGAGATTCCCATCACGCATGATCCACGACCGCTGCTCGAGCAGCTCGCGGCCGGCGGCACGCACGCCAAGATGCGCTGTGGCGGGACGACGCCGGACTACATCCCCTCGACGGCGAATGTCGCGCGCTTCATCGCCTCCTGCCTAGCGCTCGGTCTGCCGTTCAAGGCGACGGCCGGACTGCACCACGCGATGCGCGGGTGCTATCCGCTCACGTACGATGTACATGCTGCCCGCGCGGAGCTGTTCGGCTTCCTGAACGTATTCTTTGCCGCGACAGCGTTGCGCGCCGGCGCCATCGCCCCCGGCGAACTTGGTGAGGTCCTCGAGGAATCCTCGGCCGAGTCGTTCCGGTTCGACGATGTCGAAATGTCCTGGCGCGAGCGCGTGCGTGTGTCCACGGCCGCCATCGACGCGGCACGCACTGCTGCGCTGCTCAGCATCGGATCCTGCTCCTTCACCGAACCGGTCGATGATCTGCGCGCGATGGGGCTGGGCCCGGCGACGCCGTGACGGTGATGTCGCGCATCGCGCTGCTCCGCGCGCCGCCGGACTGGATGGCGAGCTCGATGCGATAATGGCCCGGGGGGATGTCGGGAATCGCCACGCGAAGTGCGCGTCCGCTCGCGCTGTCCGGGCGCCCTGGATCGTTCCACTCCAGCGACACCGGATGGTCCGCCCGCGCCAGTCCCAGAGACTGCGCAATCCCCTTGAGCAGCCCATGGTCGAGCGGCGTGAGCCGCAGGGCAACGCGCGCCGGATGCTCCGCGCTGGCCTGTGCGTAGGACTCCCAGTAGAGCGCGACCGTGTCACCGGCCGCGACGCTGAGACTGGCGATGGCGCCGGATGCGGCATTCGTCAGGGATGGAAGCTGTACCGTGGAATCGGCGAGGCCGATGAGCAGATCCGACAGCAGCGCGTCATGCGGCAGCGGCGTCACGCCAGCGCGCCACCGTGCGGCGACGGCATTTGTCGAGTCGAGGAATTCCACCGCCAGGAGCGCGTCACGCGCTGGCGCCCGCAGCGTGAACGACCCGGCACCAGTGTGTGATCTGTCGCGCCGTACCACGAGCACGCTGTCGGGAGCGACCGCGAGCATGGCGCCCGCCATGGCGGGCAGAACGGAATCCACGCGCGTCGCGCGTGCGTCGAACGCCGCCACGACCACCATGCTGTCGCCGCCGGCGCGGCGAAACCGGGCGACCTGCACGGGCAGTGCGTCAATGCGCAGCAGCCAACCGGGTGCGTAGCGCATGGGCGGTCTGCGCGTGTCCTCGAGCTGCCAGTCCGAGGGCGCCGCCTGGAGCGCATGCTCAACGGCGTGGCGGTTCGGCACCAGACTGAAACTGGGGCGCGGTTCATGACCGACCACGCGGACCTCCGGGTCCGTGGTTACCTCGAGCGGATCCTGCTCGCGCGCCCAGCGTGTGGGCCACCCGTATCGCAGCGCGACTTCCTCGACGTCGGAGCCCCACGACAATCCCTCGGGAATGGCGGTGCCCGCTTCGACCGCGGCAATGGTGCGGCGCGCCAGAAATTCATCACGCGCCGCCCGTGGCCGCCAGGTGAGCAACGGAGCCGCCAGCCAGAACAGATCCATGCTCGCCCGCGCGCGTGCCATGCACGCGGGTCCATCCGCGCGCGGGTCGTCCACGCCCTGCGGCAGCCAGGGGTCGACATCCAGCCACTGGCAACGCAGCGTGTCGGGCATGGCGGCGAGCGCGCTGTCATACGCGGTGGCACTCAACGCCTCCTGGCCCGCGTGGTGCCAGACCAGCCCCCGCAGCGCATCGCACCACCAGGGCGTCGCGCTGCAGTGCGCCAGGATCGCGGTCGCATCCGAGTCCGTCGGAGCCTCGAGCGCGTAGCGCACCCGCTGCCCCATGATGAAGTCGCTGGTGGAATCCAGCTCGGCGAGCGAATCGAGCATGTGCCGAAACGCCTCGCGGGCCGCGGACACGCGGGCGGCTTCCGGCGGGAGCGCGGGATCCTCGTTGTCGTCCCAGTAGCACAGCCGTCCGATGGAAACATCGCAGCCATGGCGCGGCCGCACGACGGGAAGATGAAACCGGCGCAGCGATTCAAAATCCCGCTGCGAATCGCGCGCGCGATGCTCCGCGGGCGTGCGCGGGCGCTGTGCCGCGGCACGCAGCGCGGCTGGTGGCACCCATGACAGCAGCAGTGTCGTCAACGCCAGCGCAACCGCGCTAGTGCATCCGGATGACTTCAATGTCGCGCGTGGCGCGTCCATGGGTGGCATCGTTGGCGACCTCGAGCTCCAGCCGGTAGCGGCCTGGCGGCAGATCGGGGATCGCGAGGCGAACCGCGCGGCCGGGCGCGCCCTGCGCGCTACCGGGATCATTCCACGCGAGCGACATGGCCGGCGCCGGATGAGTGACGCCGAACAGATGCCCGAGCTTGCCCAGAAAGCCTCCCGACAACGGGATGAGCTGCAGCGACACCCGCACGGGCGCGCCCAGCGACGCATGCGCGTACATCTCCCAGAAAAGCGCGAGCGTCGTGCCGGGCTGCACCCGCAGCTCGGCGATGGCATGAGGCGCCATGGCGGCGAGCGAGTGTGGAATGGATGCGCTGTCCGCCACACCCACCAGCAGATCGGAGATCAGCGCCGCGTGATCCAGTGGCTCCAGTCCGCTGCGCCACCGCATGGCCAGCGCGTGCACGGTGTCCACCACTTCCACGGCGACCAGCGATCGCTCCGCGGGTGCGCGCACGATGAGCGTGCCGAGTGGACGAGGCGAAACGCGATGCGTGGTGGCGAGCGTGGTGTCCGGCGCGGAGGCGAGCAGCGCGCCAACCTCGACCTGACCCGGCGCGTCGCCGAGCGTCGTGCGCGCATCGTACGCCACCGCTACGACCATGCTGTCCCCGTGGCGGAATCGCGCGAGCTGGACCGGCAGCGCGCCAATTGAGTGAATCCAGCCCGGTGCATACATCATGGGCGCGGCGAGCGCACTCGAGAGATCCCAGTCGTCGGGCTGCGCATCGAGCGGCGCCTCGACGGCGTGCCGGTGCGGCGCCAGACTGAACCCCGGCGCCGGCAGGTGCTCCACCACCGGGGAGAGCGCCGGATTCGCAATGTCGCCATCGCGCGGTTCCCGCGAGTAGCGCACGGGCCACCCGTAGCGCAGCCAGATCTCCGCGATGTCGGAACCCCATTCCACGGCACGCGGAATGGCGGTGCCGGCGACGATACGCTCCATCGTGCGGCGTGCGAGGAACTCATCACGTGCGGCGTGCGGATGCCACGTGAGCAGCGGGGCGCTCAGCCAGAGCACGCGGCGCGCCAACGCTGCACGCTCCGTGCAGGGCGGGTCGCCGGATGGCACGCCCATCCCGTAGGGGAGCCACGTATGCACGTCCAGCCACTGGCAGCGCAGCGTGTCCGGCATCAGCGTGAGGGCGACGCTGAACATCAGGTTGCTGTGCTCCTCGTCGCGCGCGCTGTGATACACCAGACCGCTCAGCGCATCGCACCACCATGCCGACGCTTCACAGTGAACGAGCAGCGCCGCGGCGCCCGCGTAGTCCTGTGCTTCGAGCGCGTAGCGGACCTGCTGTCCCACGATGAAATCACTGGTTGGCGCTTCGGCGCCCAGCACTGCGAGCGAGTCGCGCAGCCGCTGGCGCGCGCCGCTAATGGAATCCGATTCGTCGCGCGGCGGCGTATCGCTGATGTCGTTGGTGGTCCGGAAGCGGCCGACCGTGACATCCATGCCGCTGCCGGTGGTGAGCATGCGTGGCAGCCGCTCACGGCGGAAGTCCTCGAAATGTCGTTGGGCGCCGCGCGCCGCATGCTCGGTGTTACCGTGCGGGCTCTGCGCGCACAGCGCGGCGCATGGCGCCGATGCTGCGGCGAGGACGAACACGGCGAGCACACGAAAACAATGCATGGAGGGTACGCAGCATCTGGCGTGGGAATCGTCTCACCGCACGACCCGTTCCGCACCATCGTTCAGCTGAACCTGCCACAAATCGATCACCGCGGGAAGGGCGCGCAGTTCGCTCATCACGGACGCCGGCAGCTCGCCATCCAGATTGAGCACGGCCAGCGCTTCGCCGCCCGCCGCGAGGCGGGCCTGGTGAAACTCGCCAATGTTGATTCCCGCACCACCCACGATGGTGCCTACCCGACCAATCACACCTGGTACGTCGTGGTTCCGCAGCAGTACGAGCGTACCCCGCGGCAGCACATCGATGAAAAACTCGCCGATGCGCACGATGCGCGGGTGTCCCTGCGCCAGCAGTGCGCCGGCGACCACGGTAACATGCTGGCCCGACATGACGCGGACTTCGAGGTACTCGGCGTAATCCGCATGTGGGCCTGACTGCGTCTGGCTCACCTGAATGCCACGGGCCGCGGCCAGATGCAGGGCGTTGACCACGTTGACCCGCGTGCGGCCCAGATTCGTCGCGAGCACACCCATCACGACACTCGCCGCGAGCGGGCGCAGCGTCTGGGATGCTCCTCCCGCATAACGGACCTCGACGGCACTCACCGGCCCATCGACGAGGCTCGCGGCGAGCATGCCCACCCGCTCGCCGAGCGACAGGAGCGGGCGCATGCGCCGCATCTCCTCGCCGCCCACCGCCGGTGCATTGACGGCGCGCGACAGGTCGCCATCCAGCAGGGCGGCACGAACCGCTTCCGCGATCTCCACGGCCACGTTCCGTTGTGCCTCGCGGGTGGACGCGCCCAGGTGCGGCGTGAGCACCACGTTGTCGAGCAGGCGCAGCGGATGGTCGGCGGGGAGCGGTTCCTGCTCGTAGACGTCCAGCGCGGCGCCCGCGAGTCGCTTCTCCGTGAGCGCCGCGATCAGCGCCTGCTCGTCCACGATCCCGCCACGCGCACAGTTCACCAGGACGGCGTCCGGCTTCACCCGCGCCAGTTGTGCCGCGCCAATGAGCCCGCGCGTGGCGTCGCTCAGCGGCACGTGCACCGTGATCACGTCGCCGCCGGACACCACTTCGTGCAAGGGCGCCAGCTCGATCGCCAGCTCGCGCGCGCGCTCCACCGAGAGGTACGGATCGTACGCCACGACTTTCATGCCGAACGCCTGCGCCCGCCGGGCGACCTCGGTCCCGATGCGACCCGCACCAACGAGTCCGAGCGTCTTGCCATAGAGCTCCGTGCCGGTGAAACTCTTGCGATCCCATTCGCCTGCTTTCATGGAACGATTCGCGGCCCCAACGCGGCGCACGAGCGCGAGCAGCAGCGCGAAGGTCAGCTCGGCCGCGGAAATGGTATTGCCGGAGGGTGCCGTGAGCACCGCGATGCCGCGCTCGGTGGCGGCGTCCACATCGATCGTGTCCACGCCAACGCCGGCGCGGCCGATCACCGTGAGCCGTTCCGAACGCGCCAGCGACTCGCGCGTGATGCGCGTGGCACTGCGCACGAGCACGGCGTCGGCTTCAGCGATGGCCCGCGCCAGATCATCGCCCGAGAGTCCCGGCCGGTTCACGAGCTCGAAGCGCGAATCCTCGCTGAGCGCCGTGAGCGCGCCCCGCTCGATGGCGTCGGCAATGAGGACCTGATAGTGGGCGCTCATGCGAGCACCGTTGCGAGCTCGGCGAGCAGGGCGTCGAGTTCGGCGACCGTGTGGTCGCCCATGTGCCCGATGCGAATCGTCGCATCCTTCAGTTCTCCGTAGCCGGAGGCGATCGTGTAGCCCCGTGCCGCCAGCGCCTTCGTCACCGCGGATCCCGGTTTGCCGTCGGGCATCGTGATGCAGCTGACGGTTGGTGAGCGGAACCCATCCGGCGCCAGCATGCCCACCGCCACGCCGCGGGCCGCCATCTCGTCCACCCACTGCCAGCAGCGGCGCGCCATGGCATCGTGTCGCGCCCATCGTGCTTCGATCGTTTCGCTTCGGATGTAATCGAGCTGCACGGCGAGTGCGTTGAAGAGCGAGAGCGCCGGCGTGTTCGGCGTCTGGTTCTTCGCCAGATACTTGTCGAACTCCACGAGGTCGAAGTAGACGCCGCGCGCCGGCGCCTTCGCGGCCCGCGCCAGCATGCGCTCATTGGCGACGCCCAGCGCGAGGCCGGGTGGCAGCGCGAGCGCCTTCTGCGACCCGGTGAGCACGAAGTCCAGTTCCCAGCCATCGGTCTCGACCGGGGTGCCCGCGATGCCCGTGACACTGTCCACCAGCAGCACCACGTCGCCAGCCGCATGGACCACGCGCGCGATGTCGGCGATGGGATTCAGCACGCCCGTGGATGTCTCCGAGTGCACGACCGTGACGGCATCGTAGTCGTGCGCGCGCAGGGCGTCGGCCACTGCATCAGGCGCATGCGCCTGACCCAGTGGAACCCGCAGTGCATCCGCCTCGTAGCCGCACGCCGCCACAATGCGAAAGAATCGCTCGCTGAATGCACCGTTCACCAGCGCGAGCACACGCCGTTTCACCCCGTTCCGCACCGCCGCCTCCATGAGGCCGGTCGCGCTGGACGACGAGATGTACACCGGGCGCGTCGTCCGGAAGATGTCGCGCAGTCCGGGTTGGAGTGCCGCGATGAGCTCCTCCATGGGCTTGCCGCGGTGCCCGATCATGGGCTGCAACTGGGCGGCCAGCACCTCGTGTCGCACCTCGGTGGGCCCGGGGAGAAAGAAGCGCCCGAAGCGGGGCCGCTTCAGGACCAGGGTTTCCTGATCGTCGAGCATGGCAGGCGTGGTCATGATGGACGTTCCGTTGACTGGGCGGCGAGCCGCGCGGCGCCCTGCTCGTACAGCGCGCGCGCGGCGCTGGCGCGTGGAACTTCATGGTCGAGCGCGAGCGGAAGAATCGGAGCGAGCGACGTGGATGTTATCACAACATCCGCTCCCGCCACCACTGCCGGCCGCGCGACCACGCCGGCAAACGCGACCATGAGGTCCACCCCGGGGCGCGTTTCGAGATCGGTGGCCCCATCACCCACCATCATCACCGGGCGCCGCAGCGACGGCCCCCAGCGCGTCACCATCTCGAGTTTGCCTCCCGAGCGTGCCATCGGCGATGCGGTGTCGAACCCGGCGTAGCTCCCGTCGTCATTGAAGAAGATGTTCACGGCACCCACGAGCCACTCCGGCACGCCCAGCGCGCGCGCGAGCGTGAGCACCGCGGGGAGCAGCCCACCGGACAGGATGCGGACGTCGATGCCCTCGCCCTGCAGCGCGGCCACGACGCCAGCCGCGTCGGGCACCATCTCGGCGACGTAGCGCTCGCCGACGGCGTTCACCTGATCGCGCGTGGGCCCAATGAGCGCGAGCCGGCGACCGTAGATCTCCTCGAGGCGCAGCGTCCCACGCATGGCCTGCTCGGTGAGTCGTGCGCTCTCCTCGCGGAGCGGGCCGGCGAGGACATCAATGCCTTCGATGCGGGTGAGGGTGGAGTCGCAATCGAAGATGACGGAGCGGAAGGGAGGCATGGTGTAAGATGCCCCGACACCGGCAGTGCGGGGAA
>DASUKE010000019.1:0-81744 GCA_036278895.1 Gemmatimonadaceae bacterium | reverse complement strand
GCGTGGTGCATCGTGACATCAAGCCCGACAACATTCTGATCTCGGGCCACCATGCCGTGGTCACCGACTTCGGCGTGGCCAAGGCCGTGAGCGCGGCCAGCGGCGGCGCGTCATCGCTCACGTCGCTGGGCGTGGCACTCGGCACACCTGCGTACATGGCGCCGGAGCAGGCCGTGGCCGATCCGCACGTGGACCAGCGTGCCGACATCTACTCTGTGGGCGTTCTCGCGTATGAAATGCTCTGCGGCCGTCCGCCATTCACGGGCATGGCTCCGCAGCAGGTGCTCGCCGCGCACGTCATGCAGACGCCGGATCCGGTCACCGCGCACCGCTCCGCCGTGTCGCTGGCGCTCAACGCGCTGGTCATGCGCTGCCTGGAGAAGAAGCCCGCGGACCGCGTGCAGACCGCGGACGAGCTGCTCACACAGCTCGATGCCATGACGACGCCGAGTGGCGGCATGGCGCCCAGTGGAACCGTTTCCGCGATCTCGTCGGGCACGGAGACGGCGCTGCGCCGCACGCACCCGGTTCGCGTGCTGGCGCTGTTCACGGCGGCTTCGCTCGTGCTGCTGGCACTCGTGTATCTGCTCATGATCAAGCTGGGACTGCCGACGTGGGTGTTCGCAGCGGCCTTGGCGCTGTGCGTGATCGGACTGCCGATCATCACGCTCACGGGCATCAAGGAGCGGGAACGGGCGCGGGCGCACGCCACGGGAACATCGCTGTCGCCGCCGCGCGGCATGGCGCGTCTCTTCACCTGGCGCCGGGCGCTCGGCGGCGGCGGCGCCGCCTTCGCCGCGCTCGCGATCGTGGCCATCGCGTACACCGCCATGCGGCTGCTCGGCATCGGACCGGTCGGTACCCTGGTGGCGTCCGGCGTACTCAAGGAACGTCAACCGATCATTCTGGCTGACTTCGATAATCGCACGGCGGACTCCACGCTCGGCGTGACCCTCACGGAAGCGTTCCGGGTGGACCTCTCGCAGTCGCCCACGGTTCAACTCGTGACCAGCCAGGCGATTGAAGCTGCGCTGCGCCGCATGCAGCATGCGGCACCCGCGCCACTCACGCCGGAACTGGCGCGCGAGGTCGCACAACGCGACGGCGTCAAGGCGGTCGTGGATGGCCAGATCGATCCGGTGGGGAAAAGCTACCTGCTCTCCGCCAGGGTCGTGTCCGTTGCCGACGGCGCGACGCTCGCCGCGGTCCGCGAAACCGCCGCGAACGAAGCGGAACTCATCCCCGCGCTCGACCGCCTGTCGGGGGCGTTGCGCGAGCGAATCGGCGAGTCGCTCATCACCATTCGCGCGAACGACCCGCTGGAGAAGGTCACCACTGGCTCGCTCGAAGCGCTGCGCCAGTATACGCAGGCCATGCGCCTGGCTGACGCGGGCAACTTCGACGCCGCCGAGCAGTTGCTCAAGGCCGCAACCGCCACCGACACCGGTTTCGCGATGGCCTGGCGCAAGCGCGCGGCCGTCGAAAACAACATGGGCGTCAATACGTCTCAGATTGTCGCCTCCGCCACGCACGCCTTCGCCAATCGCAGCCGCCTCCCCGAGCTCGAGCGAAATCTGACCGATGCGTATTACTACGTAACCGCCGACTTCGACCCGGCGCGCGCCATCGCGGCGAATCGCGCGGCCCTCGAGCTGGATCCAGGCTCGGAGATCGCACTGAACAATCTGTCCAGCATCTACCAGGGCCAGGGTCAGTACGCGGCGGCCGACAGCCTCCTGACGCATGCGGTCTCGCTCGGACAGGGCGGTACCGTTTTCATGAATCTCATTCAAAGTCAGATCTACCAGGGGCGCATGGCCGCGGCGGAATCCACGCTGCAGCGGTACGAGCGTGTGTCCCGCGGCGACCCCGGGGTTCAGATATACTCGGGATTCCTCAGCGCCGCGCGAAAGGACTATCCCGCCGCCGAACAAAGCTGGAACTCGTTGAAGGATGTTGCGGCAACGAAGCCGGGCCTGCGCGAGCAGCTGAACGGGGCTCTCGCGGCAGCAAGCCTCGCGCAGGGCAGGCTCGCCGCGGCATTCACCTATTCAGCGGTCGCGCTCAGCGCAGCGGTGGAGCGGCAGCAGCCGGGCGACTACCTCTTCTTCTCGAGCCAACTGGCCAGGATCGATCTGCGCTATCGGAATCAACCCGCCGCCGCTCTCGCACGCATCACCACCGCGTTGAACCGTTTCCCACTCGCGTCTGTGGATCCCCTGGACCGGCCGTATTCGCAACTGGCCATGCTCTATGCGGAAGCCGGGAAACCGGAGGAGGCACGCCGCCTGCTGTCGGAAAACGACCGGGTTGTTCCCGCCGGGCGGCGCAAGGCCGATTTCGATCGCTTCGGCGCTGATGGAGCCATCGCGCTGGCGGAAGGGCGCACGCAGGACGCCATAGCCAGCTTCCGGAGCTGGCACGACGAAAGCGGCTGTGTGTGGTGTGGCTACTTCGACATGGGCCAGGCGTTCCAGAAGGCCAATCAGCCCGACTCGGCCATGGTGTACTACGAGCGGGCGATCAACGCGAAGGCCTGGAACCGGGTCTATGGCGATGCGTTCGATCTCGCCGCGATGTACCAGCGACTCGGCGAGCTGTACGAGGCGCGCGGCGATCGCGCGAAGGCGCTCGACTATTACGCCCGCTTCGTGGACCTCTGGAAGACCGCCGATCCCGAGCTCCAGCCCATCGTGAGAGACGTCCGCACGCGCATGACGCGGCTGTCGCAGGAGCACTGACTGGAGGCGCTCGCCCCGCGTGCAACCCAGCGAGAAAACGCTGTGGGAAACTTTGTGCATTACTTTCGGCGCGCTGCATAACTACCATTGTCAGCAATCAGTTACGGCGCACCTCCGAATCCACATTAACAGCATGCGTGAACGGTTCCGCGCGGAGAATTCCGGCGTGGATCGCGCTGTGCGCACCGGGCTATTCGTGACGGTCGGGCGCATCATCCGGCGGCTCCGTCAGACCTGATCCCCCGGCCGCCACGCTGCGAACGAGAACCGGCATCGCGACGTCCGTGTCGAGCGCGAGCGGCACCAACCACCGCAGATTCTCAATCACGTTGGGCGGCAGCACGCGCGCGTCCGCGAGGAACACCTCCTGATCCTCCGCGGTGTGCGCGCGCCGGGCCGCATCATGAAATGCGCGGAGCGCATGCATGCGGTAGACCGGATCGTCCCAGACCAGGAACTCCTCCCATGGCGCGACGTCCACGCCGGCCTCTTCGCGAACCTCGCGCCGTGCAGCCTCCGACGGGGCTTCGTCCGGCTGCATCTTCCCACCCAGCGCATTGGTCTTTCCCGCCTGCCATGCAGGGCGGGACTTTCGCATGAGGACTACTTGCCGCCGGTCGGGGGTGAAGAGAAGCGCGAGAACGTAGTGGAACCGTGGGGTCGGCACAGGGGCAAGGTCGCGTTGAGGGGCGCTCCGGGCACGCCGGCGCTCGAGTCCCGCGCTCCGGCACGCGAGGGAGCCGCGATGCCAGCGCAGCTCCTCAATACTGGCGCGGGCGCTCCGCGGTCGCCAGCGCCGGCATTCAGGGGGCGCGGCAGCGCAATCACTCGCGCGCTCAGATGCGGCGCCGCCTGAAAGCCCACGATCATGCAGCCGGCGAACAGCGCACATGCCCCAATGCAAATGGCCAATGAATCAAGCGGACGCATGCATCCCACCTGTGCTCGTGACAGTCTCCGCAGCGTGTCCCTTCGCGCTGAGTCGCCTCCAGGATCACGTGCGCGGGCGAGCGGGCGCCGCACGTGATTCGTTGTTCGTGTAACGTCGCCATCGCACGCCGATTCTCACTCGGTGAACCCGGTTGAAACTGGCGGCATTGCGTTGCCGGTTCCCGCGTAAAAATCCTTGACGAACGTAAAGAATCCTGTCGTCGCTGCGCCTCGCACGGCACCCTCACAATTCGCTCAACTGCTTGTCTTCGCGCGAGATGTGCCAGCGGCACGACGGTTGCTTTTCAGTGCGCCGCAAGCACCACCGTCCCGCACTTCCTCTGGAGAACGTCCATGCATCAGCGTGCTCTCAAACTCGCGACACTGGCGATCGGTCTGGTGGGATTCGCCACCGGTTGCGGCGACGGACCGAACCCCGTCGGTCCCGACAGTGTGGCACCAAGTCAGGTGGCAACGAGCTCCGACACAGCGGTGCAGGCATCACCGCTGCAACTCGGGCCTATCGTCATAGGCTCGCCCTCGACGACGACCGGCACACAGGTCGTCGTCCTCCAGCGCACCGTGGCACTCAGCAATGACGTCACGGCATCGCGCACCATCGGCCTGCTGGGTGGAGTCATCGCGCTCCCGTCGGCGGGACTGTCGTTCGTCGTGCCACCGGGCGCCGTGCTGAGAAACACGAAGATCACCGTGACGGCACCCGCGGGCAAACTCGTGGCCTATACGTTCGCGCCACACGGACTGAAATTTCTCGTGCCGGCGATCGCGACGGTGGACCTGCGCAACACCACCGCCTATGGCAATTCAACCCTCCTGTCGATTCTCCAGGCCGGTTACTTCACCGACGACCTGTCGGGCGCGCAGCAAACCGGTCTCGAGACCGTGCAGGATCTTCTCGCTGTACAGGTGCGGCTCGGCACGACGGCGGTGTTCACGGTGCCGCACTTTTCGGGATACCTCCTCGCATCCGGGCACACCGCGCAGTAGCAGCACCGCTGGACGTTGGGAGACGGGAACACGGGACGGTCGGGGTCAGATGCCACTGGTGTCTGGCCCCGATTGTCGTGCGTCCGCCCGCCATCTGTTGCGCCCACACTCCTCTCCGCGTCCCTCTGCGTAGAGGGCTGCGCGCCAGGGGGCGAGGGCGCAGCGTGCCCGTGAGTCGCGCCCCGGGGAGATCGCCGCGTGCATCAAGCGTTCGAGACGATTATCGGCAACAGCGACGGACTGCAGGAGACCATCCGGATTGCCGCCAAGGTCGCGGCAAGCCAGGTGGCATCTGCCGTGATCATCGGTGAGACCGGCACGGGGAAGGAACTCTTTGCACGTGCCATGCACAACGCCAGCGCCATGGGGGGCGAACCCTTCGTGGCGATCAATTGTGCGGCGATTCCCGAGACGCTGCTGGAATCCGAACTGTTCGGTCACGAGCGCGGCGCCTTCACCGACGCCAGAACGCAGAAACGCGGACTCATGGAGATTGCCGGGCGCGGCACCCTCTTCCTTGACGAGCTCGGCGAGCTCCCGATCCAGCTTCAGCCCAAGCTGCTCCGCGCGCTCGAGGAGCGCTCCATCCGGCGCGTCGGCGGTCTGGAGGAAATCAGAGTCCAGTGCCGGGTCATTGCCGCCACCAACCGCGATCTCGACGAGGCCATCGCGCGCAACGAGTTTCGCGCCGATCTGTACTACCGGCTCACGACGGTCCGCCTGACCATTCCTCCCCTGCGCGACCGGCTGGACGACGTCATCCCGATTGCGCGGCACCTGCTGGATGCGATCGCCCGCGGGCGCGAGGACTCCGCGACATCGCTGTCCGCAGAGGCGGAAGCGGCGCTCCGGTCGCATCGCTGGCCCGGCAACGTGCGTGAGCTCAAGAACGTCATTGAACACGCAGCCATTCTGGCCGAGGGCAACGTCATCCGGCCCGAGCACCTGTTGCTGCAGCGACGCACGCGGCTGCCGGCGTCCGGTGATGGGGTGCTCGCCAGCGCGGGCGAGATCCGCATCCCGACGATTGGCAAGCGGCTCGAGGAAATCGAACGGGAGGCCGCTCGCCTCACGTTGCGCATCACGGGCGGCAACCGCACGGCCGCGGCCCGCATGCTCGGCATTTCCCGTCCGACACTGAACCGCATTCTCCGCGACGCGGGCATCCCTTCACGGGTCGCGTCGGACGCCGCATGACGACTGCGGCATCGGGCGCCGCCGCCCGTGCTCACCCACGCGGGCGCACGCGCGCGACGCTGGTGCGCGCGGCAGAGTCCGCGGAGCGTCGTGGCGAGCTGCCCCGTGCGCGCGAGGAGTACGAGCGAGCGCTGCGCCTGCCTGATCGCTCCGGAGAGGGCGCGTCCGCCTCGTCGCTGCTGCGCTGGATCGGCCGGACGCACCTGGGCGAAGGAAATCTGGATGCCGCGCTCGACTGTCTCGTCGCCGCCCATGCCGTGGGGGACGCACACGATGATGCCGCGGCCTGCGCGCACGCGCTCAATCTGACGGCCATCACACGGCAGCGGCGCGGGGAGCTCGAGGAAGCCGAGTTGCTCTACGCGCGGGCACTGGCCGGCGCGCGCGCCGCTGGCGAGGGGCAGCTCGCCGCCATGATCGAGCAGAACCGCGGCACCATCGCGAACATCCGCGGCGACCTGCACGCGGCGCTGCGCCGGTATCGCGCCAGTCTCAAGCGCTATCAGTCGCTGGGACTCACCCAGTACGTCGGTCCGCTGCTCAACAATCTGGGCATGGTCTACACCGATCTGCGGCGCTGGGCGCAGGCGGAGCGTGCCTTTGTGGATGCGCTGGAGCATTGTGTCGCCAGCGATGACCGCCAGGCCCAGATCATGGTGCAGGTGAATCGCGTGGAGCTCTGGATAGCGCGACGACAGTTCGACCGTGCGCGCGTAGCATGCGATGCGGCGCGTGCGCTCGCCGTTCGCCTGCGCGGCCATCATGCGCTCGGCGAGATCGAGAAGCATTATGGCGTGATCGCGCGGGAGACGGGCGATTTTTCACTGGCTGAGTCGCGACTGACGGGCGCCGCGCGCATCGCGGCCGAAAGGCAGGATCCGCTGCTCGCCGCCGAAGTGGCGCGCGAGCTCGCGGACCTGTACTGGCGTCAGGAGCGGCATCGCGAGACGCTGCAGGCGCTGAACGAGGCGCACGCCATCTTCACCAGACTGCGCGCCTCACTCGAACTGGCCGACGTCGCCCGGCGCATGTCGCGCCTCGAGGACACGTTTCTCGCTATCGTGCGGCGCTGGGGTGAGTCCATTGAAACGAAAGACCACTACACCCAGGGCCACTGCCGCCGCGTGGCGGACTACGCCTGCGCACTCGCCGCGGATGTGGGCCTCGACGAACACACGCTGTTCTGGTTCCGTATGGGTGCGCTGTTGCACGACGTCGGCAAGATCGAGGTTCCCGACGAGATCCTGAACAAACCCGGGCGGCTCACCGACGAGGAACGCAGGATCATCGAGCGGCATCCGGCGACCGGTGAGTCCATGCTGGCCGGCATCGAATTCCCCTGGAACATTCGGCCCATGGTGCGGCATCACCACGAGCGCTTTGGTGGTGGCGGATACCCGGACGGTCTTGCCGGGGAAGCGATTCCCCTGGCGGCGCGCATTCTCACGGTGGCCGACATCTACGACGCCCTCACATCGGCGCGGAGCTATCGCAGCGCGCACCCGCACGAGCGCGCCATGGAGATTCTGCGCGAGGAAGTCGGCAACACGCTCGACCCCGAGCTCTTCGCGCGGTTCGAGCGACTGGGGATTCGCTGCGACCGGGGCGGCCCCCTCTGGCCGGCTCCCGAGGCGCAGGAGCCGCAGCGCGCCGCGAGCTGAACGCTACGGCCGCGCCGCGACCACCGACGGGGACGCCCCGGGACCGATCCGGTCCCGCGCAATGCGCTCGGCGCGCGGAATGTACCAGCGATCCAGATTCGCCCACCACGCGTCGGCGCGCAGGCCAACCGGATGGATGCGGCGCTGCACCGCGGCGAAGTTCACCGGTTCGTACAACCAGACCGCCGGCGCATCACCAATGAGCATCGCGTACGCCTCGCGGTAGAACCGGTTGGCGCTGGCCGTGTCGGTGCGCGAAGCGGCGCTGTCCAGCAGGGCGTCGAACGCCGCATTGCTGTACGAACCGAAGTTGTTGCCATCCTTCACGTGCGCCGCCGCGGAACTCCAGTTCTGGGTGATGCCGCTCGGCGACGGGTCGAGCTGCATGCCGGCCATGGAGGCGTCGAAGTGGCGCGTGGTCATGCGCTGAACCCATGTCGGGAAATCCAGCGGCTCCAGCGTCACCTCGGCCCCCGCATCCCGCATCATGGACTGGAGCAGCACCGCCATGCGCATGCGCGGAGTGCTGGAGCTCGGCACGATGATCGTGAAGCGAAGCGGCACGCCATTCCTGCTGCGTATGGCGCCCGGACTCGCGGCGCGCCAGCCGGCGGCATCGAGCAACATGCGGGCGCTGTC
The DNA here is from genome assembly GCA_036278895.1 of Gemmatimonadaceae bacterium. Taxonomy (GTDB): domain Bacteria; phylum Gemmatimonadota; class Gemmatimonadetes; order Gemmatimonadales; family Gemmatimonadaceae; genus JADGGM01. Next base: position 73,568 of record DASUKE010000019.1, on the reverse strand, counting down.
CAGGCTGAATGGCAACTGCGCCAGCGTGGAGTCCCACGTGGACATGGCGCGCGTGACCGGCCCGAGCGAGACGCTGGCCAGTGTGTCGAACACACTCCGGACGAGCTTGCGACGGTCCACCGCCATGGCGAGCGCACGGCGCACCGAGCGATCACTCAGGATGGGATGCTGGCGGGCGCGGTCATTCGGATCGCGCTCGTTGAAGAGCAGGAAGTAGCTCCCGAGTGACGGATAGCGCACAGCTCGGAGATCGGCATGGGCGGCGACCTGCGCGAGGTCAGGCGCGCGCAGGAATTCCACGACGTCGGCTTCACCCGCGAGCACGCGCATCACGGTGGCGTTCGGGTCGGGCGCAATGCTCCAAATGAGACGATCGAGGCGCGGCCGGCCCAGATGGTACGTCGTGTCCGCCGCGAGCTCCACGGCCTGACGCGGCGTCCAGCGTACGAAGCGGAACGGGCCGCTGCCAATGGGATGCCGCGCGAAGGCGCTCGTCGCCAGATCAGCCGGCGCAACCGACGCCAGCAGATGCTCGGGCAACACCGAGAGCTGATACGCCGCGTCGTAGAATTCCTCGGGCGAGCGGTGCCGGAACCAGAAGACCGCCGTGAGGGAATCCGGCGTACTCACGGAGTCGATGAGGGCAATGAGCGGTCCGGCCGCCGATCCGGTGCGCGGATCGGCATAGAGCTGATAGGTGAAGCGCACGTCACGGGCGCGCACCGGCTGGCCATCATGCCAGTGCGCGCGCGGGTCCAGGTGAAAGGCGATGGAGAGGGAATCGCGCGCCCAGCTCCAGTGCTGCGCCAGCTCGCCAGTCCAGCCAGCGTCACCAATCGTGTTCAGTGCCCCATTGGGCTGGGCCAGATGTTCGAAGATCTGTCCGTCCACCTGAACGCTGGTGACGTTCACGGTGAGTGGCGGGAGGAACTCGTCGGCGTCGGCCGCGACGGAGATGACGACCGTTCCGCCCACGGCACCTCCGCGCGAGACGGCGCTGCCGCGCTGACCGCAGGCAGCGAGCAGTGCGGTGAACAGAAAGGTGGCTGATCGAAGCGAGTGCTCGGTCGTCATGCGGCGTCCCCGCGAGTGGCGAGTTCGGCCCGAGAGACGGCGGCGCGATTTGCCGCAGTCACTCTGGCATCCGGCTACAGACGACCATCCAGGCGTGCGCGTGACACTCTGTGAGCAGATCTCCACGCGTTGCGCGTGAAACTGTCGGCCATGGAAACGCACCGAGGGGAATGGATGCGAGCCCATTCCCCTCGTTCCTTCCGTTGAACAGCTCTCTGGTCAGCTACGGAATATGAAAAATGTGTCTCGCCTTCTTCGCCATTGAGGAGTCTGCCTTTTGCCTGGCGGCATCGGCCGCGATCTTTGCGGCATCCTTGCCCAATGTCTTGCCGGCGCCCTGAATCGTACCATTGGATGTCGAGTTGCCATTGGATGTCGAGTTGACCGTCCCGCCGCTACTCTGGTTGGGTGCCAGCAGCGTAGCCATATCCATCTTGGCGTATCCGCTCGGGACCTGAAACAGGGAATCCGGTTGCGATCCTTCCGCGATGTTCCGGAATTCCATGGCGCCGCTCTCGTCCTGCGTCCTCGTGACCACACCGAGGCTCTGATCGATCCAGACGTACGTCGTCCCCGGATCGCGGCTGCTGGTGACCGCCCACTTCTGTGCCGCACGACCGTTCAGTTGTTCCGCACTGGAGTTCGAGCAGGTGAGCTTCGGCGGTCCGGAGGAATCCGCCGTTGAGGAAATGGCCTGCAGCACACCGTTCCAGTAGTCGCATGGATTGCCGCTGCTCGTGGGATGGAACATCGCCTGTATCGGCGACAGCTTGTACGAGCCTGTCGGGTACAGAAACGGCATGACCATGTACTGGTGCGTCGCCCGGTTGATCATCGTCAGGCTCTGCTGCTCATTGTCGAGGATCGCGCTGTACGGCTGGGCTTCTCCATTGGCCAACTCCATCCGCAACTTCCCGCCCTTCACATAGACGCGACTCGAGTCCGACTTGGACTGGCGAGCAGAGCGAATCATGTCGGCGGAAAACTCCTGCGCGCGGACTGATCGCGCCATCAGAGGTCCGATGGCAAGCATGGAGCAGACCAGGACATGCACGGGCTGTAAACTGATAGACACGGCTTCCTCCTGTCGGAATGCCACTGGCGGACCGCCGGCGTGGAATGCGAGGTCGGTGCGCAACGTGAACAATTGGCGTAGGGTACGAGGCGAAGTAACTGGAGCGTCACGGCGGCCGTCACTTGCCTGGTGACGGCCGCCGTCGCATAGTTTGTCCCCACACGGGACCGGTCATGATTCGCCTCGACATGCTGGGCGCGCTCTCACTGCGTGGCGCGGATGGACACGAGCTGCGTACGGTACTGGCGCAGCCGAAACGGCTGGCGTTGCTCGCCTACCTCGCCGTGGAGTCGGCGCGTGGTTTTCAGCGACGCGACCGGCTGTTTGCCCTCTTCTGGCCCGAGCTCGATCAGTCACAGGCACGACAGGCGCTGCGCCAGTCGCTCTACTTTCTGCGCCGGTCCCTCGGAGCGAACGTTCTCGTCAACCGCGGCGCGGAGGAAATCGGCATCGCGGCGGATGCGTTCTTCTGCGACACGCGCAACTTCGCCGCTCTGTTGCACGACGGCCAACTCGCGGACGCGCTGGCACTCTATCGCGGCGATCTCCTGGCTGGGGTGTACATCGCGGATGCGTCGCCTGCGTTCGACGAATGGCTCGAGAGTACCCGGGGACAGATCCGGGAGCAGGCTGTCGCTGCCGCGTGGAAGCTGGCCGAGGCGCACGAGCGTGAGCACCGCGTGACGGAATCAGCCCACTGGGCGCGGTTCGCCGTGCGGCTGGCGCCGGACGATGAACGGGCGCTGCGCCGGCTGCTCACGCTGCTCGATCGCACGGGCGATCGCGCCGGGGCGGCGCGCGCGTACGCCGAATTCGCCGACCGGCTGAAGACGGAGTTCGACGTGGAACCGTCGGCGGAGACGCGGGCCATCATGCGGGGGCTGCAGCTCCGCGCCGACCGCCTGACGGAAGCCAATTCCCCGCCGGATCCCTTCCGTTCGCCGTCTCGGTCAACCCCTTCCCTTCCCACGCGCGCGCCGGTAAGCGCGGGGCACGCGCCAGTGAATGCGGAGCGCACGCCGGCAAACGCGGAGCGCGCGCCGGCGGACGCCGTGGCATTGCCGGATTCGCAGCCGAACCAGTCGCACGCTGTCGGCGGGCGCGCGCGCGCCCTGCCCTGGCCAGCGCGTCGCGTCGTGCTGGGCACGGCCATGGTTGCGGCGACGGCCATTACTGCCGTCGCCCTCGTGGTACGACCGGGACACGCCCATCGCGTGGCGCCGACGGTGCCCGTCATCGCGGTGGGCTGGATCCAGGATCCGAGCGGCGCCGATACCGGCTCGAGTGTGCGTACGCTCGCCGAGTTGCTCGCGACGGATCTCGGGCGCATTCCCGGGCTTCGCGTCGTGAGTCACGCGCGGCTCTACGACATGCTCGGCCAGCTCAGCACGCATGATGCCACGCCGTCCGCGATTTCAGATGCGGCCAGGCGGGCCGGAGCCACCGAGTTGCTCGAAGCCGTGCTGTCGCACGCGCCGGACCGCGCATTGCATCTCGACCTGCGTCGCGTGGATCTCGTGTCCGGCGATGTGCACGATGTGCAGTCATTCACCGGAGCCACGGTGTTCGAGCTGGCGGATCGTGCGACGGCGCAAACGGCGGCGCAGGTCGGGCTGCGCGCGCCCCTGCAGCCTCTCACCGCCGTCACCACGACGTCACGCACCGCGGAGCGGCTGTATGAGGAGGGCCTGCGCACCTACTATCAAACCGACATCGTCGCGGCCGTTCGGTTATTTCACGCCGCATTGGACGAGGATCCGACCTTCGCCATGGCGGCCTACTATGCCGGACTGGGCGAGGAAGGAATCGACGGACTGGCGTCGCGCCGCGACCTGGCCCTCGCGCTGCGCCTGGCCGACCACGCATCGGATCGCGAGCGGCTGATGATTCGTGAAGCGTGGGCTGATGCGACCAACGATCCCACAGAGCTCGCCAGTGCCGAATTGCTCGCCGCACGCTACCCGGATGAACCCGGTGCCGAGCTGGCGCTCGGCAAGGCGCTCGCGTGGGACGGGCACTATCTCGCGGCAGTTCCCCACCTGAAGCGCGCCATCCACCTCGACTCGTTGAGTCTCACCGGCCGGAGCCCGCGCTGCCAGGCATGCGACGCGTACCAGCTTCTCTGGGGGACGTACGTCAGCGCGGATTCGCTGGCGGCCGCGGAGCGTATCGCGCACGAGTGGACGCGGCTCCAGCCACAATCGCACCGAGCCTGGTGGGCGCTGGTGGAAGTGTTGGACCGGGTTGGGCGCGCCGACAGCGCGCTCGCCGTGGAACAGACCGTCGAGCGGCTCGCGCCAACGGCATCCAGCGACATCATGCCCCGCGTGCACATTGCGCTCAGGTCGGGGCGGTTCGACATGGCGGATCACTTGCTGTCCGAACAGGCGCGGACCGGCAATCAGGAGCGGCGCAGCGAGGCGCTCTGGTGGCTGGTGATCAGCCTGCGCAATCAGGGCCGCTTGCGCGATGCCCTCGCTGACGCGCGAGAGCTGGTGCAGCTCGACGCGACCGCGCAGCCGGGGTTCACGACGCCCCGATCGCTGGATGCGGTATCGGTGGCGCAGGTCCTGTTCGAGATGGGTCAGTATCACGAGTCCGCGGCGCTGTTCGACTCGATTGGCCACTATGTGTGGCGTGACTCACCGGACTTCCCCATCGAGGCGCCCGGACTGGTCGCGCGCCACCGCATCTGGATGCTGACGCACGTGGCGACCGCGCTCGCGGCGGCCGGTGACACGGCGCAGCTTCCGCGTATCATCGACTCGCTCACTGCCTGGAAAGCGCGGAGCGGTTTTTCGCGAGACCACGTGCTGGATCACTACGCGCGCGGACTCCTGCTTTCCGCGCGCGGAGAGTCGGACGATGCCGCCACCGAGTTCCGTCGTGCGCTCGTTGATCCAGTGAATGGATACAGCCGCGTGAATCTGGAGCTGGCAAAAATTCTGCTCGCGCGAAACCAGGAGCGTGACGCAATCCCGCTGCTGCGCGCGCCACTCGCCGGACCGATCGAGTCGGAATCGTATTACAACACGCTGACCGAGCTCCACGTCATGCTCGGCAATGCATTCGAGCGCGCGGGAGCGCCGGACAGCGCGATCGTGCACTACCGCTACGTACTGGCGGCGTGGCGTCATGCCGACCCGCAGTTCCGTCCGCGCCTCCTCGCCATCCAGCGACGCGTATCCGCGCTGCATGCACGCGCATCGCAATAACCTGACAGAAACAGACGACGCGTGCGGCTGGCCGATGCCCCGCGTAGTCCGCCTGGCCCCGGTACAGGATCAGCAGGATTCTCACGGAGCCGTTCCCAAAGGTCTTGCGGTCACTCAGCGAACGGACTGAACCTTGGGGACTCGCCTCCCAACAATCCTGTTCGTCCTGACCATCGTGTAAATCCTGTCCTTCTCCGAAAGCCGGCGTCGTCCGAATTCCATGAAGAGCAGTAGAGAGTCAGACCCTCTATGTCTGAGGGTCTGACTCTCTATCCTCGCGGGGTTGATCCCGCATCTCTCAGGTCTGCGAGTCTGCGAGTCTACTTCCGCCCGGGTCCGGCTTGCGCTGCGGGTGCCTGCTCGTTCGCCGTCGGGAACGCCGGAGCGGGATACGGACCGATCTTTTCCACCGTGTACTCGCTAGCCCAGAAGTCGAGCGGTCCCTCGCTGTCCGGAACCTTGTGTCTCACCGGCTTGAGCCCGTGCTTGAGATAGGCCGCGATGGCCCAGAGATCCTGGTCCGGCATGTGGCGCCAGGTGGCCCACGGCATGGGAGGCGCCAGGTAGTGCGGGTGCGCCGGGTAGTTGCCGACACCGGGCGTGGTCGACGCGATCTCGACATCCGGCGTGTCCTCGGGACGCAGCCCGTAGCGAAGTGCGTTGAAGATCTGCCGCTCGCTGAAGCGCCCCAGTCCCGTCAGGTTGTCGGGCGTCAGATTGCGCGGCCGGGTGTGGAAGCACGGCATCGCGTCGGGCTTGATGGCGCAGGGACCGATCTTGAATTCCGTCAAAGGCGTCTTCATTCCCTGCAGCCAGTCAGGTGATGCGGGATTGGCGCCACCACCGTGACAGTCTCCGCACGCGTGCGTGATGACGATGGCCCGGCCGCGCGCCACCTGATCATCGGCTGACCATACGCGAGGCGTCGCGGCTGATGTGGCGCGGGGTGCGGCCATGACACGGGGCATCACGAAGGCCACGAGGAGTACCACCGTCATCAGGACCAGCGACCAGCGACCGGCGACTGTCTGTCTCATGATCTCCCCCGCTCAGTGGAGTTGAAGTATGCCCATCATCCCCATGTCCTCGTGATCCAGGATGTGACAGTGGTACATCCACTTGCCCGCGAAATCCTCGAAGCGCACGACGATGCGCACCGAGGAATGCGGCGGCACGTTCACCGTATCCAGCCAGTAGGGGAACGGCTCGGGAACGCCGTTGCGGTCGAGTACCTGGAACCGGAAGCCGTGCAGATGGAACGGGTGATCCATCCCCACCAGATTCTCGATCTCCCAGATTTCCGTCGTGTGAAGCCGACCCGTGAAATCCACCCGCGTGAGATCCATCATCTTCCCATTGATCATTCCCTGTGTGAGCACCAGCACGCGATGCTCGGCCACGTGCGTCGTATCGATCGCGGGAACGGGACGCAGCGATTCGGGAACGCGCATTGAGGAATCGCGTGCGACGCCGGTGACGCGCAGCGAGAGCAGGTCGTGCGTTTCATTCCAGTCAGTCGGCCGGGTGTGCGGATCGTACCGGTCATAGGGCAGGGTCTGCAGCGCCACGGCGCTGCCCGGTGCGCCCGCGCCGCGCACCAGCAGTTCCACGCGCTGCGAATTGGCCAGCAGGATCTCCTGCGTTCGCATGGGCTTCCCTAGGAGTCCGGCACCGTGGCCCAGCTCCAGCAACTGCTGCCCAGGAATGGCGAGGCGATAAATCCTGGCGGCCGAGGCGTTGATGATGCGCCAGCGTTGCATCTCGCCGGCCTGGATGTCCACGGTGGGCGCGAGTTGTCCGTTGACGAAGAGCACGTTCCCCTCGCGCCCATTCTCGGCGTCCACTTGTGCCTGCACGGACTCCGCGTCGGGAAAGTCGATGGAGCCATCGGCGCGAAAGCGATTGTCCGAGAGAACGAGCAACTTTTCGGCAATCGACGCCGGCAAGGGGTCATCCCGCGATCGGACGATGATCGCGCCAAAGAGCCCCATCGCCACCTGGTAGCCCGCGCGGCGGTCTGGGTGCGGGTGATACCAGTACGTGCCCGCGGTTCCCGGCGCGACGTCGAAGACGTAGTCATGCCGTTGCCCGGGCATCACCGGATCCAGCGGACTGCCATCAGCGCCTGCGGGAATGTGCAGCCCATGCCAGTGCACGGTGGTCGGTTCGGTCAGCGCATTCCGGAAGTGGACGATGACATGGTCGCCCTCGTGCACATCCAGCGTCGGCCCCGGCACGCGACCGTTGTACGCAAACACGTCGCTCGTGGTACCCGGAACGAGCGAGAGACGCGCCGGCGCCGCGGTGATCGATACTTCGACGGTATGGGGCAGCCCGGACAGGTTCGCGAGCACTGGCGGCTGCGCGAGTGCGGCATGGGGACGCGAGGCACGCTCGCGAACGGGATGTTCCCGAAGGGGAGCGGCGCTTGCGGATGCCAGACAGACCACTGCGGCCAGCGGCAGCAGGACACGTCTCATGTCGCTCATCGCGCACGACCAGAAAAAAGGCAGGCCGTACAGTTGCGCCCGCTGTGCGTTTCCGCAAGAGGGCGGAGCGCCGCGATCCGCTCGCTACTGATACATGATGAACACGGGACGTGGCGTGAGGCCCAGTACCTGCTCCGGCGTCAGGATGGGCTTGTCATTCTTGTAGAACAGCTTGAAACCGGTGAACTGCACCGCTTCGTCTTCCACATAGCGCTGGTACGAGCTCCGCTTGAGGTGCGGAGCGCCGAAGCCGTCCATGTCGATCACCAGTTGCACGCGCGGATCCAGCGTGATCTGCGCGCGGTTGGTGAGCATGGGGCGCGTGAAGCGGTGCACGATGAGCATCTTGGGCGGGAGCTGATACTCGGTGACGAGTCGTGCGAGTGCGTCCACGGCCACATTCACCTGCGCCGCGTCCAGTGTGCCGATCACCGTACCCGGTTTCTTGCCATTCTTCATGGCGAACTCCGGGTCGAGCGCCAGGTGCACGTTCGGCAGTCGGAGCCATGGAATCAGCGGCTTGAGCTCGGACGTCACGTCGCTGTGCCCCACCTGGATGTCGAGAATCAGGAGATAGCCCTCGCGCTCTGCCCAGCCGGCCACCTTGGCGACGAGGGCATCGGGCATGCGCAGGCGATACTTGCCATCGCGCCCGGGGCTTCCCTGCGCGACGGTGGCGATGAGCTCCAGCGCCGGCAGCACGTGCACGGTCGAGTCGGCACGCTGGTAGGCCGCCGCCTGACGCTTGAGTCGCGCCAGCATGCTGTCCGGATTCACCTCGCCCAGAATGCCCATGCGCTTCGAGAGCGGGTTCCCGTAGTAGGACACGACGAGGCATCCGGGAAAGAGCGACCCGGGTAGCGGCGTCTGCGCGAGCGCCCGGCGGGCGACGATGTGGACCCAGGTGGACGTATCCGCGTGCGGCACCGGTCGGGGCGCGCTCGCGAGTTTGGCGCGCCGCGCCGCTGAGAGATGAAGCGTGGTATCGTGCGCCAGCGAATCGCGGCGCACGGAGTCGCGCACGGCGGAGTCGCGCGCGGCCACGAGCCGCGCGCTATCCGCCACAGCGGCGGTTCGCACGACCCGCGCGAGCGCGGAGTCGGACTGGCACTCCGCCTGGAGGCGCTCCGTGGCCGCGTGCGCGGCCATGAGCGCCGAGTCCACGACGGTATCATGCGTCGCCCGATGCGACGGAGGCGGATCACCGGCGGCGCGGGACTCACCGCACGCCAGCAGGGCTGCAACCGCCAGTGCCATTGGCGCGAGCCGCGCAAGCGTGGCGCGCGCCCTGGTCGCTGTCGGCATCACGCGTCGCGCATCGCGCTGGCGTCCAGCCCGACCGCGCGGCACCACGCGGCGTAGGCAATCGGCGAGATTTCCGACGGCTTGATCTCGCTGCGGCCGCCCCAGAACACGTTGGTATAGCCCACGGGAATGCCGGCCTCCTCGAGGTGGCGGTCGATCGCCGCCTTGTGGGCAAGCACGACCTGCTTGTCGGTGCCGTGCGCCACGGCCATGAGATTCACATTCGCGAATTCGGGTCCGCCTTCGCGCCAGTAGGCATGCGTGAGGATGTCGTGCCGGCCGATTTCCCTGCCGGCCTCCAGCTCGCGCCCCGGCGGCACCTGCCAGTGAAAGAGCGCATTGTAACGTGTGACGTGCGTACCGGCGGCGGAGGGCTTCACGTGTTCGAGAAACGTGGAGAAGCGGCCGATCACGCCGCGCGCTTCAAGCGAGCGCGCGGTGGAGAGAAACTCATCGTGCGACACGCCTGCTTCATCCGCGCGCGAACGCCAGGGCAGCTCGCGAATTTCGGCTGGGGTGAACTCGCGCTTGAGCGGTTCGAGTACGCACCACTCATCGCTCGAGAGTTCAACGATGTGCGTGTCGAGCACGCGTCCCGGAGCCTCGGCGCGACTTCCCGGCTCCAAGCCGCGACGTCGCACGTGGCCAACGCCAAGCGTAAAGAGCGCATTGGCCGGCATCACGCGGAACGCCGTGGCGCCGATGCGCGCCGCGAGATATTCGCAATGGCGCTGCATGGAGAATCCGCGCGGAACCTTGAGGGTGGTCCAGAGCTTGTACCGCGACCCGCTGATTTCGGCGTCGGTCGAGCGAATGACCACGTGCCCGGAAAAGGGGTCGTCCTTGCTCAGATAGTCGAACGCCGCGTCCAGGCGCTCCGGTGGAACGCTCCACGCGATGAGCGCGCCGGGTGCCAGGTTCGTGGCGAGCAGCGTCTGGCGCACGCGCCGAATCGTGCCGGCTGCGAGCATGGCCCGAATGCGTTCGAGCACGGTGCCGAGCGGCACGCCGCTGCGCCGGGCGATTTCGGCGAAGGGGTCGGCGTGAAATCCGGCAATGCGGTCCTCCGAGACGGCGAGAACACGGGCGTTGACCGGATCGGTGATTTCTGTGGGAACGGCAGCGGATATCATGGGACCTGTAAGGTAACGACGACGAATCGGGAAAAGGGTCAGCCGGCGCGAGGACATGGGGCTCCGTCGCGCTTCGCTGACGCATATTTAAACTTACGATATCTCGCCCCATGAACCACGTCACCCGCATCGGAGCACGCGGATGTCCGAGCGATATACCGTCACCCATCAGGGTGTGCCAGTCGGTACGGTTGATCTCGCGATCGGTACGCACCAGGGAGTCGGCACGCTCGATACGCTACCGGGATACCAGGCAGTCGCGCCGACACTGGGCGCCGCGGCTCGACTCGGTCGTGTCGCCCGCAGTGCGTTGCTGGTGATGCCGTCGGATGGTTCCACGCCGTTTCCCGAATTAGCCGAAGTGCAGCGCGCCGCTGCGCTCACGTTCGAGCTTTGGGACGAGCGAGGCACGTACGTACCAGCTACGATGATTCGGATGGTCCGGCTGCGTACGCGGCCGGGTATTACGGTCTTCGTGGACTTTGGCGAGGCGGGCGCCGAGGTATACGCCCGCACCCCGAAACGCCCCGGCCAAGACTGTGACGAGGCGCCGGTGGCCGATCCGTGATACGTAGCGGCAATGGTGTGAGAGCAATCGAGGGCCAACCGAAGAGAGAACGGCCGCCAAAACCGTGGTACCCGCGTGCTAAAGACTGGACAGGATTTACAGCATTCACAGGATTTTCAGGGTGCCGTTCTCAAAGCAGTTGCGGTGATTCAGCGAACGGATTACAACCTGGGGATTTTGCTCCCCACAATTCTGTTCATCCTGTGAATCCCGTAAATCCTGTCTCCCACCGGACGCGAGGACGGTCGTCACGCTGTTCCGCGAACGTCCCTACAGGAACTTCGCCAGGATGTAGATCAGCAGTCCCGCCAGGCCGCCCACGAGCGTCCCGTTGATCCGGATGAACTGCAGGTCGCGCCCAACGGCCAGCTCGATGCGGCGCGAGGTGATCTCGGCGTCCCACGCGCTCACCGTGTTGGCGATCAGTTCGCCCATCTCGTGCCGGTGCTGCTCGATCACCCCCGTGACGGCATTCGTGATGAACTCGTTCACCTCGGCCATCAACGCCGGATTGCCGAGCAGCGCATCGGCAAACGAGACCAGCCCGCGCTCCAGCGCGCCCGGCGCCCCGGCTTCCTCGGTGGCGGCATACTTCACCAGACCCGTGCGGGCGCCGCGCCAGATTGACGTGGAGAGCTCTTCCATCAGCGGTGCATCGAGCAATTCGTCCTTGAGCGATTCCGCCTTGGCGATCATTTCGGGCGAGTGCTGCAGCCGGTCGATGAATCGGACGAGCGCGTCATCGAATCTCGACCGCAGTTGATGATGCGGATCGGCGTGCACCTCATGCAGCAGATTCTCGATCGCGGCGATGATCTTGTGGTAGATGCGATCGTCCAGCACGCCAGGCACCCACCAGGGACTCTCCTCCGACACTTTCGTACGAATGAGCTCGCGATTGTCGTCCACGGCCTGCTCGATGAGCCGCAAGGCATCGTCCAGCAGATCCTGGTGACGGCTGTCCGCCGTCATCAGCGACAGCACGTTGCCAAGGATGGGCGCCACGCGCGTGGCGCGCAGCCGCGTGGTGAGACTCTCGCCGATCAGCCGTGCGGCGGCGTCATCGGGCACGGCCTCGGCGGTGCGCGCGAGCCCCGTGGCGACCTGCCGCGCGATCTTGTGCGCGTTCTCCCGGCTGGCCAGCCAGCGCGCACCGCGTTCCGCCACACGCATGTCGGCAAGCTTGCGCGACACGACTTCGCGCGAGAGAAAATTGTTCTGCACGAAGTTCCCCAGCGTGCGCCCGATCCGATCCTTGCGACTGGCGACGATGGCGGTATGCGGAATGGGCAGCCCCAGCGGATGCTTGAACAGCGCGGTGACCGCGAACCAGTCGGCCAATCCGCCCACCATCGCTGCTTCCGCCGTCGCGCGGATGTAGGCTACCCACGGATAGCTGTGCTCGAAGATTCGCGCGACGACAAAGATCACGGTCGCCACCACGAGCAAACCGGTGGCCCGGCGCTTCATCCGATCGAGTTTGAGCTGCCGCTCGGCGTCGTCCGGACGCGCGAGCGGCATGAGCGTGACGGTCGTGTTCATCCAGCGGACGGAGAATGAGCTGGAAGCGCAGCGTCCGGTCCCGTGTTACCGGCCGGCACTCGCGGATGGACCGCCAGTGGCGAGGTTCAGTCGCGGGACTGCCCTTCCCTGTCAGCGCAGCTTGTACCCTGCGCCAAAGCGGAAGGTAGTCACGTCGGCAGGCACCGAATAGATCTGGACGGAGAGATCGACGGCACGCGTCACGTGCGCGGTGACGCCACCGAACGCCGCGCCGCGCGTGAGGTTCACCTCCACCTTCGTGGTATCGAGGCCGCCAAACCCGTCGGTATAGTGCACCTGGAATCGCGGCGTGAGCCGCGTGATGCCGCCACCGGCGTAGAACGACCAGTGCCCGCCGTGCGATGCCAGCGCCAGAGCGCCCTCGCCGCCCACCATGTACGGATGAAAGGTGTCGTTGGACGGCGTCGTGCCGTAACAGGGCTGGTCCGGATCCGTCGTCAACGATTTCGTCGGGCAGGTGATCGGACCTTTCACCCGTCCAATCGTGCCATGCGCGCGCAGCATCAGGCTGAACGCGCCGAGTGATGAGCCAAAGGGAAGACGCTGGACGTTGGAGATCGCGAAGCTCGCGAGATTCGGGTCCGCATCCCACACCTTGATCGGCGGCACGTAGCTGGCCTCGACGGCGAATCCCGCCGGCAGGCCCACGGTGACGCGGGGGCGAGCGAGCAGCGGCGCAAGTCTGGTGTTTTCCTGCTTGCTCAGGTAGCAGAGACTGGTGTGGGAGATGTCCGCGCCCGGCTCGGGTATCGGCACTACCTCGGCATCCACGCGTACACTCCACGGTAATGCCGGCGCGGGCGCGGCAGCCGGTGAGAATGCAATGGGCGCTTCGTAGAACGCCAGCAGCCGTGCCTCGTTGCTGTTCGTTGGCGGATGGCAGACCTGCGCGATCGCGCCGGTTGCAAGCGTGAGCGAACCGAGCAGGCCGGGCAGCAGAACGGCACACAGTCGCGCAGGCGACATGACGTGATCCTCAATGGAAAGCGGAGATTGGCGAGCGGGACAGGCAAGTGCAGCAAGGCGAGGTCCCGAGGGAAGCGAATCCGCTCATGGCATACGAAGTTCCTGTGACGCGCCCGGTGCCGGAGCAACCGGTCAGCTCGATCAGCCGACCTCCTTGAGCTCGATACGCACCACGGTTCCCTCGCCGTCGGTACTCGCAATGGCCATGGCACCACCCCAACCATCCACGAGCTGGCGGCTGATCGCCAGGCCAAGCCCGCTCCCGGAAGTGCGGGTCGAGAAATGCGGCTCGAAGATGCGCGGCAGCACATCGCGCGCAATGCCGTGCCCATTGTCCGCGACCTCCACGATCACGCGCCCGTCTCCCCGCGTACAGCGCAGCTCGACGCGCGTGGCCCTGGCCAGACGCGCGTTTTCCATCACATTGAGCAACACTTCCCGCAACTCCTCACTACTGGCCAGTGCGCGGACCGGCTCCGCACACCCCGTCAGAATCCACTCCACATCGTCGCGGCCCAACCGCTCAAGCTCCATCACATCGCGGGCAATGGCCATCACGTCCACCGGCTCTGCGGCCGCGCGCTCCGCGGGCGCCGTACCGTAGCGACTGAAGCCCCGTGCGATCTCATCGAGGCGGTCGATTTCCGCGAGGATTCGCGTCACGTTCCGATCGAGAATTAACTCGAAGTCCAGACGTGCATCTCCATACGCGCGCTTGAGATGCTGCACGCCTAGGCGAATCGGTGTGAGAGGGTTTTTGATCTCGTGCGCCACCTGCCGCGCCATCTCGCCCCATGCCAGCACGCGTTGCGCGCGCGCCAGGTCGGTGACGTCGTCCAGCGTGAGCACGACGGCCGCGCCTGACCCGCTGAGGTGCGTGAAGCGCGCCTGCACCTGGCGCTCGTTGACGGTGAGTTCGAACGCCTCATCGCTCTCGGCGCGCGCCAGAAAGTCGCGCGCCCGCTGCGCAATGGCATCGCTCGCCGTGACGATGTCCGATCCCGCCGGGAGCGGGCGGCCGAGCAGGGTTTCGGCCTGCGGATTGGCGAGGACGACTCTGCCGTCGGCGGAGAGCGCCACCACGCCGCTCGCGACATTTCGCAGCACATCCGCCGTGCGGCGCTGTGCCGATTCGAGCGCCGTGCGACTCGCGCCCAGATCCGCCGCCATGCGGCGGAACGCCGAGAACACCGGCGCGAACTCAATGGGCGGACGCCCCGCGAGCGGCGGCTCACGCTCCCCGGCCGCGATCTTGAGCGCCGCGGTGCGGAGACTGGCAATCGGCTCCGCGAGGGTGCTCGACGCCACCTGGCTCAACCAGAGGGCGCCCATGGCGCCCAGCACCGTGACGAACAGCACGAGAATGCCGAGATCGCGACGACGCTGATCGAGCGCGTCACCAGCGCCGTGCGCGGCGGCGGCGTACACCACCTCCTGGCCGGGCGGCGACATGGCCGCGAGATATCCGAACAACACGGACGCCCCGCCAATGTGCTGCATTCGACTGGTGGAGACCTCGCGGCCGCTCCCCAGCGTCTGGAACACGGTGGGACTCATGAACCGTCCAATCGGTGCCAGCGCCTTGAACAGCGGGTCGCTCGCTTCGCGCAGCTCGCCGCTGCGAAACACGAGCAGCGGCATCCCGAGTTCGCTCGCCGCGACCGTGAGCGGCTCCAGCGTGTCGCCCGTCACGTACGATCGCAGCGCCTCGCGCACCAGCAGCGCGCGCGACTGCGCGTCCTCCGACTGGAGTCGCTGGTAGCTCCAGAGCGCGAACGCCATCGCCGGCAGCACGAAGAAGCCGAAGAGCACGAGGGTGAGTCGCCCGCGGAAGCTGCGCGACCAGCGGCGCGTTCGGGTCCGCGTCCAGCGCAGGAACACACCTGCCGGGAAGGCGCTGAGCGCCCAGAGCATCGCGATCACCAGCAGGTCGAGCAGCACGACCAGTGTACCGCGCTGCACCAGCGTGGCCGGCGCGCCCAGCGTGATGTCGATGTGCACGCGCGTGGCCCCGCGCGCGGTGTGCACGAGACGGTCGCCATGCAGTTCGCCCGCGTTCCGATACCAGCGTGTGCGATCGGCGCTGATCGGTGTCGCGGGATCCACGTCCGCGAGCGACAGCAGATAGGGCGGCGGACCACTCTCCCGTGGCTCGATGCCCAGCAGCGCGTTATAGGGGTTGTCCGGAATGAGTCGGGTGCGCGGCGCCACGATGACCGTCGTCACGTCGCCCTGCAAACTGGGGATCGCGAGCACGACGAACACGCCGGGTTCCCCGAGCACCGTCTGGATGACGCGGTCGCACGTGCGGCGCGCCAGCGCCACGATCTGCTCCATCTGGTCGAGTGGCAGCGTGATGGGATCCAGGGCCACGCGTGCGCCGGTCGTGGAGTCGTGTGGCCAGGTGCGCAACTGGACCGGGTATCCGGTGCCCACGAGATCCGACTGCATGTACAGTCGCACGAGATCCGACGTGCTCACCGGCGGATGATCTTCGGGCACGGCATCGGCCAGGCGGTTGAGCACGGCGTTCACTTCGGGTTCCACTACCCCCAGCCCGGACACATCGCGGTTGGCGAGTGCAGCGCGCCCGCGGATGCCCGCGTTCCATGTGAGTGTGGCGGCACCGAGCGCGGCGACCATGGCGGCGCACAGCATGCGCCACCGATTGGGTCGCGACAGAGCGAGCGCACACACCGCCGCGATCCAGAGCAACGCGTACCAGTGCGGCCATTCCCCGGGCGCGATGAGCACGATGGGCCCGAGCACCGCGAGCAGAGCCGCCAGCAACGGCGCCATCCAGGGAGGGAACCCGCGCCCGCGTCCAGGCAGCGCGCCTCCGGCGGCCACCGCGCCAATGAGCAACGCGGCTGCCACCAGGAAGAGTGCGAGCTCCCACGCCAGCCAGAGCGGAGTGGACACGCCGCCTGGCGGAGGAGCCACACCTCGCGCGAGTTCGCGCAGCAGCAGCAGGCCAGCTCCCAGGATCACCACGACGAGCACGAGTGCCAGGCGCCGCGACGGAATGCGTGCACGGGACCGCACCGTGAGCATGAGTCCCAGGAGCACGAGCGCCGCCGCGATGATGAGCGCCGCCGCGTTGGCCGTGAGCGGCCCGCCAATCGTGGCGTAGTACACCGTGGGATCAAAGAACGCGGAGGCGCTCGAGAAGGTCGTCAGCGGCATCAGGGCGACCGCCGCCAGCGCGACACCGAGTGGCGCGAGGCGCCACACCAGCGTCTCCTCCTGCCGCCAGGCGGCAATGAGAAAGAGGAGCAGGGTAACGCCGAGAATCACCGCGCCATCGTTGCGAATGTCCTCGAGCACGAGCAGCCGCGCTTCGTCCTGTCCCGGTGCGACGGCGCGCGCCAGCAGGACGGTGTCCGTGCCGGGCGCGTAGGCGAAGACCGCGGCGTCGCGGGGTGCGGCACCGCGCGGATACAGCTCGAAACCATCCAACCCGACGTGCGTGGCGATGCGCGTTCCGATGGATGTAGTGAGACCGTCGCCCGGCGGCAGCGCGTTCAGCACCGCCGTCGCGACGGCCCGGCTCTCGCCACGCACCGCCGCCGCGTAGAGGGTGACGTAGAACGGGCCGAAATGGGCGCCGATCGGCGCCACGAAGGTATCGGGCATTGTCACGATGCGACCGCTCCAGATCGCCGGCTGTCCGCGCTGGAAGAGAACGACCCCGCGCTCGGGGTGTTCGCCCCTGATTCGCGCAAGGGCGCGAAAGCCCGGCGCGCCGCCGGCGGGGACGTCGAGCGCCGCCGTGGCCGCGCTGCGCAGGGCAATGGTGGTCGCCGCCAGTTCGGTCTGGAATTGCGTCGCGCCGCGCGTCATCAGCGCGGCACGATACTCGGGCCAGTGCAGATCGATGCGATCGAGCCGCCCGCGTGCCATGAAGCCAACCATGCAGAACAGCAGCAGCCCCGCGACCGCGGCAAGCGCCCAGCGGCGCGCACGCGCGGACCCCAACACCGCCACAATCGCGGCGAGCGCGGTGGCGGCCAGGGCGACGACGAGGTAGCGTACGCTCGGCGTCCGGAGCCAGCCGGAGCCCGCGATCAGCGCGACAGCCGCCATCAGCGTCCAGAGGTGACTCCGCGTCAGGAGCGCGCTCACCGGACGCGCGGTCGGCGCCTTTTCATCGTAATGCGAAATGACCTTTCCTCCCCGTCCGGATGATGCGGCGCCGCGGTGCCTCAAGGAGATGAATCCGGCCCAGGTGGCCACCGTCATTGCCGCCGACCCCCGACTGATCATCCCCGTGGGCACCTGCGAACAACACGGGCCGCACCTGCCCATGGGCTGCGCCACCATCATCGCCGAACGGCTGGCCTACGACCTCTCGGCGACCACCGGCGTGATCTGCGCACCGAGCGTTGAATACGGCGTGAACTTCGCCGCCGAACGCGACTTCGCCGGCAACGCGTCCATGCGCAAGAAGACGCTGCACCGAATGCTCAACGACCTGCTCGCATCCTGGGAAGAATCCGGCTTCCGGGAATTTATCCTCATTTCGGCGCACGATCATGACCCACATCAGGAAGCGATGGAGACCGTGATCACAAAAGTCGCCCGCGTGCGGGTGGTAGATATTCATGCCGTGAACATCCATGACTTGCTGGAGGGACAGCCGGAGCACATGCACGGCGGCGAGGTGGACACCTCGCTCATGCTGTACCTGGCGCCGGAGCTCGTGCACATGGACCGGGCGCAGGACTACATGATCGCGCGCCGAAAGCTGCGCCGCTACCGGCGCGGCAATCTCAAGGTGCCGGCGACGAGCGCCGGTTCGATCGGACGGCCTACGCTGGCCAGCGCGGAAAAGGGACGCGCGATCTATGAGCGCGTGCGCCAGCGCGTCGGCGAACGCATCTTCCTGGTTCCGGCACCCGATGTCTGAACCTTCTCACCGCCGGGGGGTATCACGCTCATCCATGCGCTATCTGACGCTGTTCTCCGCCACACTCCTCGCGGCGCCACTACCAGCGCTCGCGCAGGCGGTCGTGGTTGACGAAGGCACCTTCTCGATTTCCCGCGGCGGCTCCCGGATCGGTCGTGAATCGTTCACGATCCGGCGCTCACCCGGACCCGGCGGCGACGTGTACGTGGCCAACGCCACCGTGGACTTCGACGCCCAGCGGCTTTCCCCCGCGCTGCGCGCGGACAATTCCTTCTCTCCACTGGCGTATCAGCTCGAGGTGCGCTCCGGCGGCACGGTGCAGGAGCGGCTCAAGGGACTCGTGGGCCGCGGCCGCTTCAGCGCGCAGATGCGCACGCCCAAGGGCGAATCCACCAAGGAATACATCGTCTCCGACGGCGCGCTCATTCTCGACGATGATGTCTTTCACCAGTACTACTTCGTCGCCCAGCGCGCCGCGCAGATGGGCGCCGCTGGTGGCACGATTCCCGTCGTGATTCCGCGGCGCAACATGCAGATGATCATGCGCGTCAAGCCGGCAGGCTCCGAGAAGGTGACCATTGGCGGCACGGCGACGGATGCGCGCCAGTATGTGCTCACCGAGCCGAGTGGTGCCACGCGGCATGTCTGGGTAGACTCCGCCGGCCGGATACTCAAGGTCTCGCTTGACGCGCAGGGAATCGTCGCCGTTCGGGACGAGCCGCCGAGCTGACGTCCGCTGGCGTCCGCTGACGTTCGTAGCCGTCGCTCCATCCGTCATACGCCCCGCTGCGCGGGGTCGTCCGCGTTTGCGCGGGTGCTGAAACCGGCACCCGCCCCGGCCCGTAGGGCAGCCAGACACCACGAGAGGATTCTTCACGATGCGACCCACGATGTTCGTCGCCACCATGCTGTGTGCGCCCTTGCTGGCGCTTCCCTGGAGCGCCGTCCGTGCCCAGACTGGTGATACGACGAGCGGGCCCGCCCTGACCATGGATGAGGCCATTCGCCTGGCAATTCAGAACAACCCGGGCCACCTGTCGGTGGTGGACGCCCGGCGCAACGCAACGGCGGCCAAACGCACCGCGTGGGGCGCCTTCCTGCCGACAGCGAACGCCAGCTTCGGCACGTCCTATCAGCAGTCCGGTAACATTCCGCTGAGCGGCAATCTGTTCAACGTCGGCTCGGACATCTATCAGTCGTCGTACTGGCTGGGCCTCACGTACACGCTCAACGCGGCGACCTTCATCAATCCGCGCATGCAGTCCGCGAATGTACGGGCGGCCGATGCGGACATCGCCGGGTCCGCCGAGACGGTGCGCTCGCTGGTGGCGCAGGACTATCTCACGGTGCTCCAGGACCGGGCGAAGGCGGTGCTGCAGGACACGCTCGTGTCCCAGGCGGATATTCAACTCCAGCTTGCCCAGGCCAAGCTTGCCGTGGGCTCCGGCACGCAGCTCGACGTCACCAAGGCCCAGGTGAACCTGGGACAGGCCAAGGTCGCGCTGCTGCAGGCCAAAAACCAGGTCGAAATCGACAAGCTCAAGCTCTTTCAGGAAATGGGCGTGCCGGAGCCGGCCAATGTGGACCTCACGTCCACGTTCGAGGTGAAGGCGCCCACGTTCACGGTGGACTCGGTGCTGGCGATCGCGCGGGACGACAACCCGGCTCTGCGGGCACTGGAGTCGCGGGACAAGGTCGCCTCGCTCGGCGTGAGCCAGGCGCGCAGCTCGTATTTGCCGACCTTGCAGCTCTCCACCGGACTGGGCGGCTACACATACGAGTATTCGAATGCGAACGTGCTCGTCCAGGGCGCGCAGTTCCAGGCCCAGGCCGGACTCGCACAGTGTGCCACGACGGATTCGGTCCGCCTGCGCGTCGGCATGCCGCTACTCGGCACGTCCTGTACGTCGAACTATCAGTTCAACAACACGATCGCCAATCAGATTCGCGCACAGAACAACCAGTTCCCGTTTAACTTCACGCGGCAGCCGCTGCAGATCAACGCGTCGCTGTCGCTGCCCCTCTTTGACGGATTTCAGCGCGAGCAGCGCATTGAGCAGGCGGAAGCCACGCGCAACGATGCCCGATACAAGGTGAAGGCGCAGCAGTTGCAGCTCACCGCCGACGTCACCGGCGCCTATCTGAATCTCACGACGGCGGCGCGCACGGTCACCCTGCAGGAGCAGAATGCCACGCAGGCGCGGCAGGAGCTCGCGCTGGCGCAGGAGAAGTATCGCGTGGGGGCCGCCACGTTCCTGGATCTGAGCGATGCCCAGGCTACGTTCCAGACCGCGGAAAACGACCGCATCAATGCCGTCTACGCTTTTCACAAGGCCTTCGCCGCGCTCGAGAGCGCGGTCGGACGTCCACTGCGCTAACCGGGGAAAACAATGAGTCAACGGACGAAGTGGAGCGTCGCCGCGGTGCTGGCGGCGCTCGTGATCACGGTGCTCGTGCTGGGTGCCGCGAAGCGCGGGAACAAGGCGGTGGACGTGCGCGAGGAGAAGGTGCAGCGGCGCGATCTGGTCGCGTCCGTCACCGCCAGCGGCTCGGTGGAGCCACGAACCAAGGTGGACGTCGCCTCGGACATCAGCGGGCGCATCATCAAGCTCGCGGTGCAGGAAGGCGACATGGTCAAGAAGGGACAGTTCCTGCTCGAGATCGATCCGGCCACGTACAAGGCTGCGGTGCAGCAGCAGGAAGCGCTCGTCGCCAGCTCGCGCGCCGACCTGGCGCGCGCCAACGCCAACCTGCAGCAGTCGCAGAGCGCGCTGCACCGTTCCGAGGAGATCCGGAAGACCAACGCCACGCTCATTTCGGATGAGCAGATGGAGCAGTTGCGCACCACGGTGGACGTGAATCAGGCGCTGGCGAACGCCGCGAAGCACAACGTGGACCAGGCGCAGGCGGGACTGGAGACCGCGCGGTCCAATCTGGCCAAGACCACGATTCTGGCGCCCATGAGCGGTCAGGTGACCCGGCTCAACGTCGAACAGGGCGAAACGGCGGTTCCGGGCACGTTCAACAAGGACGCGGCCGTGCTGCTCACGGTGAGCGACATGAGCGTGCTGGAAACCAAGATCAAGGTGGACGAGACGGATGTGGCGCGCATCTCGGTGGGCGACTCCGCCGCGGTAGACATCGATGCGTTCCCGGATACGACCTTCGTGGGTCGCGTCGTGGAGATCGCGAACAGCTCGCTGCAGAACCCGCTCTCCACGACGGGAAGCAGCAACTCGACGGACCAGGCCGTAGACTATTTTGTAAAGGTCCAGTTGATCAATCCACCACCGGATACACGGCCGGACTTCTCGGCGACGGCCAAGATCGTCACGGACACGCGCAGGAACGTGCTGGCCATTCCGATCATTGCGCTGACGGTGCGTGAGCATCAGACCACGCCCAACACCGATTCCGCACAGCTTGCGCTCGGGAAGCAGCCGCAGAAGCAGGTCGGACAGCGGGAGACGGAAGGCGTGTTCATCGTCGGGAAGGACAACCGCGTCACGTTCCGGCCGGTGAAGATCGGCATCGCGGGCGAGGAATACTTCGAGGTGCTCAGCGGGCTCGAGCCGGGAGAAAACATCGTCTCGGGGAGTTACCAGGCGATTCACGATCTCAAGGACAGCACGTTGGTGCGCGAAATGAAAGTGGACGACAAAACCAAGGCGGGGAGCAAGACGTGAGCACGAACATACCTGAAGTCGGGTTGAGCACTACGGCGGAACGCCAGGCCGTTACCGGGCGGGCCGGGATCGCGCCTGGCGAGGATTGGGTGATCGTGACGCGTGGCATCAAGCGCGACTACGACATGGGCGGTGAAGTCGTTCACGCGCTGCGGGGCGTGGACCTCGCTGTGCGCCGCAACGAATACGTGGCGATCATGGGGCCGTCCGGCTCCGGCAAGTCCACGCTCATGAACGTGATTGGCTGTCTGGATACCCCCAATGCGGGTGAGTACTGGCTGAACGGCGAGCTGGTTTCCACGAAGAAGGACGATGAGCTCGCGCGCGTGCGCAATCGCGAAATCGGATTCGTCTTCCAGACGTTCAACCTGCTGCCGCGCGCCACGGCACTGCACAATGTCGAACTGCCGCTGGTCTACGCTGGCGTCAGCTCGGCGGAGCGCCGCCAGCGCGCGATCGACGCGCTGGAGCGCGTGCAACTGGCGGATCGCATGGATCACCGCCCCAACGAGCTCTCGGGCGGTCAGCGCCAGCGCGTGGCCATCGCGCGCGCGCTGGTGAATCGCCCCGCCATTCTGCTCGCGGACGAACCCACGGGCAATCTCGACTCGCAGACGTCCGAAGAGATCATGCGGGTGTTCGAGGAGCTGGCCAACACCGGCCAGACGGTGATCATGGTGACGCACGAGTCCGACATCGCCGCGCACGCGCGCCGCGTGGTGGTGCTGCGCGACGGCCGCATTGCGTCCGATGAGCGGCGCGATGCGTTCGTCGAGAAGGTCGGCGCCGGGGCCATCTAGCCCTCCGCAACCAGCCACCAGCGACCAGCCACCAGCGACCAGCCACCAGCCACCACCCCGTGTCCCTCTTCGAGTCCATTCGCCTCGCCATCGCGCAGATCCGCGCGCAGAAGCTCAAGAGCTTCTTCACGCTGCTGGGCGTCACCCTGGGGGTGATGTTCCTCATCGCGGTGGTGTCCATCGTGCAGGGAATGGGCAACTACATGGAGGACGCGTTCGCCGGAAAGTTCCTCGGCGTCAATACGTTCACCGTGCGACGCTTTCCGGACTTCAACATGGGCGACGTGACGGAGGCGGAATGGCGCTCGTGGCAGCGCCGTCCCTACATCACGGTCGCCGACGGCGACGCCATTCGCGCCGTGATCCCGGACAGCACGCAGTGGTCGCTGCTGGACATGGACTGGACCACCCCGCAGTCCCGCTACGTGAATGGCGGGCCGCAGGTGCTGACCGAGGCTGCGTCCCCGTCGTTCTTCGCCATCAAGAACCTCACCGTCACCGAGGGACGCGCGTTCACCGAACTGGAGGACCAGTTGGGGTCGCCCGTGGTCGTGATCGGTACCGACGTGGCTGACCACTACTTCCCCAATCTCGACCCGATCGGCAAGGAGCTCCGCATCGAGGGCCTGCCCTTCCGGGTCATTGGCCTCCTCGAAAAGCAGGGCAGCGCGTTCGGGTTGTCGCTCGACCGGCAGATGATCGCGCCGTTCCACTCACCCATGAGCCGCTTCATCGGCCATCACGATCGCGTGTACGGGGTGATGGTGAAGGCACAGAATCCGGCGGCGATGACCGATCTGCAGGGGACGGTGAGCGAATTGATGCGGCGCCGGCACAAGCTGCGTCCCGAGCAGCCGAATGATTTCGTGCTCGAGAGCTCGGCGAGCGCGCTCACCCAGTGGGAGGTCATCAAGGGGATCCTGGTGAAAGCGGGCGTCGTGCTGCCCGCCATCGGCCTCGTCGTGGGCGCCATCGTGATCATGAACATCATGCTGGTGGCCGTGGCGGAGCGGACGCGCGAGATCGGCATTCGGAAGTCGCTGGGCGCGCGGCGTCGCGACATTCTCTCGCAGTTTCTCGTGGAGGCCGCCACGCTCAGCACCGCCGGCGCCGCTCTCGGCATTGGCCTGGGCTTCGGCCTGTCGCGGGCCATTGCGGCACTGTCCCCACTGCCCACCAGTGTGGCGCTCTGGTCGGTGATCGTGTCCGTGGTGCTCGGCGCCGGAGTGGGCATCGCGGCCGGACTGTACCCCGCGAGCCGCGCGTCGCGCCTCGATCCCATCGCCGCGCTGAGAGCCGAATAGCATGACCGTCGGCGACCGGCTGCGCATCATGAGCGAAGGCGTCTTCATCGCCTTCGACGCGATCCGCTCCAACAAGGTGCGCGCGGCGCTCACCATCCTGGGCGTTGCCGTCGGCGTGTTCGTCGTCACGGCCATGTCCGCCGCGGTGCACGGCATCAACTCCGGCGTGGAGAAGAGTCTGGCCGCGGCGGGGCCGACGACGTTCTTCATCACGAAGTGGCCCATCGCCATCAATAGCTGCAACGGGTCCGACGACAGTTGTCCGTGGCGGCACAACGCACCACTCACGGTGGAGGACGCACAGCGCATCGCGCGACAGCCCTCGGTGGAGGGCGTCATCGCGCATGCCGGCGGCTCGGCGGCATTCAAGTACAAGGATCAGGAGCTGCCGGGCGCCAGTTACGACGCCTACTCTCCGGGCTGGACGAACGTGGACGGTGGTACGATAGACCCGGGGCGCAGCTTCACCGACGCCGAGAACACGGACGCGGCGCAGGTCGTGATCATCAACCAGGCCATGCAGGAGAAGTTTTTCCCGCAGGGCAGCGCACTGGGCAAGTCGATCCAGGTGAACGGCATTCCCTTCCGCGTCATTGCCGTGTATCACCCGCTGGCGAACATCTTCAGCGGCGCCAACAAGCCTGGGGCCATCTTTCCGTTCGAAACCGCGCGGCGCAAGCTGAACATGGGCGTACGGTGGATGGACATTACCGTGAAACCGCGTGACGGCGTCGCGCAGGACGTCGCCATTGATGACGCCATCGCCACGCTGCGCAGCCGCCGCCTGCTCAAGCCCTCGCAGGACAACACCTTCTTCGTGAGCACGCAGGAGAAGGTGATGGAGCTCTACAACAAGATCGTCGGCATGTTCTTCGCGGTCATGCTTGGCCTCTCGTCCATCGGCTTGCTGGTTGGCGGCGTAGGCGTGATCGCCATCATGATGATCAGCGTGACGGAGCGTACACGCGAAATCGGCGTGCGCAAGGCGCTGGGCGCCACCCGCGGGACGATCCTCTGGCAGTTTCTCGTGGAGGCCGCCACGCTCACGCTCATCGGCGCCGTCATCGGGCTCATCGTGGGTGGGCTGATCACGTACGGCATTCGGCGCATTTCCTCCATTGATGCGTCCATCCCGTCACTCGCGATCGTCGCGGCGCTCGCCGCCAGCGCATTCACGGGCGTCGTATTCGGCCTGCTCCCCGCCGTGCGCGCCGCGAAGATGGATCCGGTGGAGGCGTTGAGGTATGAGTAGCGGTAGCTGGTAGTTGGTAGCTGGTTGCTGGTTTAAGGACAGTAGCTGGTAGCTGGTAGCTGGTTGCTGGTTGCTGGTTGCTGGTCGCTGATAGCTGATAAGTTGAGTCGACGCGGGAGATCTTTCCCCAGCAACCAGCAACCAGCAACCAGCAACCGTCTTTAAACCAGCAACCAACCACCAACAACCAGCAACCGCCCCATTGTCCCCCACCGACGTGCTCGTGCTCGCGCTGGGGCAGATCCGCGCGAACAAGCTCCGCTCCTTCTTCACGCTCCTCGGGATCATTGTCGCGGTGACCTTCCTGGTGGCCGTCGTCGCGATCATCCAGGGCATGAACGCCTACGTGAAAGAGAACATCGCCGACGCGGTCGTCGGCGTGAACACCTTTCAGGTACGGCGCATTCCCATCAGGATCGGTCTGTTCGACGACGAGGAATGGCGCGACCTGCAGAAGCGACCCAGGCTCACCCGGGACGACGCCGCCGCGGTCATCGCGGCGCTTCCCACGGCGGTCGCGGTGAGCGTGCAGTCCGGCTTCCCCACCCCGCTGGCCGAGCTCACGTGGCGTGACCGCACGCTGGACAACGTGTCGGTGGTGGGCGCCACGGCGCCCTACCAGGTCGTGCAGGACTACCACTTCACGAGCGGCCGCCCGCTCACGGATACCGACGCGCGCGAGCGGCGGCCCGTCGTCGCCATCGGCGCGGACGTCGCCGACAAGTTGTTCAGCGGCGAGGATCCCATCGGGAAGCATCTGCGCATCATGGGTGAGCGCTTCACCGTGGCGGGGGTGATTGCGGCCAAGGGACGCGTGCTCGGGCAGTCGTTCGACACGTTCGTCCTCATGCCGATTACGAGCTTCGAGACGGTGTACGGGCGGCGCGGCAGCTCCACCATTTCGGTGAAGATGCCGGATGCCGCCTCCATTCCCGGCGCCATGGCCACGGCGGAGGAGGCCATGCGAATCGCGCACCGGCTGCGCCCCGCGCAGGCGGACGACTTCACCGTGGAGACGGCCGCGGCGCTCGTGGACTTCTGGCGCAATCTCACCAGAGTGCTCTTCCAGGTCATCCCGGCCGTGGTCGCGATTGGTGTGCTGGTGGGCGGCATCGTGATCATGAACATCATGCTCATGGCAGTCACGGAGCGCACCCACGAGATCGGCATTCGCAAGTCGGTTGGCGCCACGCAGCGCGACATTCGGCGGCAGTTTCTCACGGAAGCGGTCATGCTGGCCACGCTGGGCGGGGCACTCGGCGTGGCGACCGGCTGGGGACTCGCGCTGGCCGTCGCAGCCGCGTCGCCGCTGCCGGCGCGTGTCACCGCGTGGTCCATTGGCGTGGCACTCGCGCTCGGCGCGGGCGTCGGCGTGCTCTTTGGCGTCTATCCCGCCTCGCGTGCGTCGCGCCTCGATCCCATCACTGCGCTCCGGGCAGAATGAGACTCGGCGAACATCTCGGCGAGAACATTCGCATCGCGCTCGACACCATGCGCACGAGCAAGATGCGATCGGCGCTCACCATTCTCGGCGTGGTGATCGGTGTCGCCACCGTGATGGCCATGGCGGCCATCGTCCAGGGGGTACGCGACCAGATTCTGCACACACTGGAAATCGCGGGTCCCACGACGTTTTATGTCGTCAAGACCTCCACGCCGACGAATCCGAATCAGCTCCCGCCCGGGATTCGCGATCGTCCCGACGTCGCACCACGCGAGGCCAGCGCCATCGCGTCGTTGCCGCGCATGCAGTACGCGGCCATCTGGGGCCAGACCATGGGGCGCGTGGAATATCGCGGCATCCGCACGCAGCAGGTGGCCGTGTTCGGCGCGGACAACGGGTTTCCTGAGGTCCAGGGCGGCGACCTGGTGTCAGGACGCTGGTTCACCCGCGCGGAGCTGGCGGGCGGCGCCGCAGTGGCGGTGCTCGATCAGGATGTCGCGCAGCATCTCTTCGGGCGCGAGGATCCGCTCGACCGGATCGTGCGCGTGGGTGGCTGGCCCGCACGCGTGATCGGCGTGTACGAACAGCCCGCGAACATCTTCAGTCCACCGGGACAGGCGACCGGCGCGATTCTCCCGTACGTCATGCTCGACCATGACTTCCGGTTCGATCGCACCAACGCGCTCTGGATCGTCGTCAAGCCGCGTCCGGGCGTGACGGTCGACCAGGCACAGGAGGACGTGCTCACCGTGTTGCGGCGCATGCGACATCTGCGTCCGTCACAGCCGAACAGCTTCGATCTCATGACGCAGGATCAGATCCTCGACACCTTCAACAAGATCACGGGCGTGTTCTTTCTCGTCATGATCGTCCTGTCCGGGGTCGCGCTCATGGTGGGCGGCATCGGGGTCATGGCCATCATGATGGTCTCCGTGACGGATCGCACACGCGAAATCGGCGTCCGCAAGGCGCTGGGCGCCACGCACCGCGACATCATGCTCCAGTTTCTCACCGAGGCCGCGACGCTCACCGGAATTGGCGGTGCGATCGGGATCATTCTCGGACTCGGCATGGGACGGCTCGCCACGATGGTGATGAAGATCGAGGCGACGACGCCCATCCTGTATACGTTCATCGCGGTGGCGGTGTCCGTGAGCATCGGGCTCGTGTTCGGCCTGCTTCCTGCGAACCGCGCGGCGAGGATGGACCCGGTGGAGGCGCTCCGCTACGAGTGAGGCGGATGGCGGCCGCGGGTCAGCCGCTGACATCCCTCCGGCGTCCGGCGCCACGACCGTCCGCTTCCCATATATTCCTGCCCATGTCCTCCATTGACGTTCTCGCCATTGCGGCGCATCGCGACGATGTAGAGCTCACCTGCGGAGGCACACTGCTGCGCGCCGCCGCGCTCGGACGCGAGACCGCGATCATTGATCTCACCGAAGGGGAGACCGGAACGCGCGGCTCCGCGGCATTGCGCGCCGCCGAAGCCAGCCGCGCCGCCGAGATCCTCGGCGTGAGTGCGCGTATCAACATGGGCTTCCCCGACGCGGGCGTGGTGAACACGCCGGCCACGCGCGCCGAGCTCGCCAAGGCCATTCGGCGCTTCGCGCCGCGCGTCGTGATTGCGCCCGCGCAGCACGGCCGACACCCCGATCACCGCGTCACGGCGCAACTGGTGCGGGACGCATGCTTCGTGGCCGGACTCGGCAAGATCGAACCCTCCGTCCCGAAACACCGCCCCCACAAGGTCATTCACTGTCTGTCCTTCCGGGAAGACTACATCAAGCCGACGTTCGTCGTGGACATTTCAACGGTGTTCGAGCAGAAGCTCGACGCGGTGCGCGCGTACGCCTCGCAATTCGAGGGTGTAACGCAGGCGGGCGAGGTGTATCCCAATGGCGATCCGCTGCTCGACATGGTGCGTCACCACGCGGCGCACTGCGGGTCGCTCGTGCGCGTGCGCTACGGCGAGCCATTCTTCACCACCGAAACGATGCGCGTCGATGACGTGGCCGCGCTCGAGGTCTCCACATTTTGACCGACGACACCACGCGCGCGCACGACCGGAGTGGCATCAGCTACCCGGGCTATCTGGCGCTGGACGCGCTGCTCGCGCTGCAACATCCGGTTTCACGCCCGGAGCATCCGGACGAACTGCTGTTCATCGTCGTGCACCAGGCCAGTGAGCTCTGGTTCAAGGTGATCCTCCATGAGCTCGAGTCGCTCGTGCGCGCCATGGAGGCGAACGACGTCATTGGCGCCGTCTTCGAAGTGAAGCGGCTGAACGCCCTGGTGCGCATCGTGACCGACCAGCTCTCCGCGCTCGACACACTGCCACCGCAGCGCTTCGCGGAGTTTCGCGGATATCTCGGCACGTCCAGCGGCTCACAGAGCGCGCAGTTTCGAGCCATCGAAGCAGCGTCGGGGCTGCGCGAAGCGCACTTCATGGCGGTCCTCAACGAACATGGGGCGCCACCCGCAATCGTCACGCGCTGGCTCGAGCGTCCCACGCTGCAGGCGCAGCTCACCCGGCTGCTGCAGGCGAATCAGACGACACTCGAGGCGATTTATTCGTCGCCCACGCCATCGCCCCTGTTGATGCTCGCCGAAGAGCTGCTCGAGTACGAACAGGGATTTGCACGCTGGCGCTTCCTGCACGTGCAGCTCGTGGAGCGGATCATCGGGCCGGCCACGCAGGGTACGGGAGGCACGCTCGGATCGCGCTACCTCGCGCGCACCGTGTCACAGCGCTTCTTCCCGGAGCTCTGGAGCGTGCGATCGAAATTCTTCGGCGGCAGCAGTGCGACGGACGGAACGTGACCGTGATGCTGCACGATATCAGCGTGGCGGTCCGGCCCGGCACGCCGGAATGGCCCGGCGACACGCCGTACACGTGCGGATGGACCTGGCAGCTTGCGCGGGGCGACAGTGTCAACGTGTCGACCATCACGATGAGCCCGCACGTCGGGACGCACGCCGACGCACCGCTGCACGTGGACGACGAGTGGCCCGCGTCCGACCGCCTGCCGCTCGACGCGTTCATGGGATCGACCTTGGTGTGCACCGTGGCCGCCACGCCGCGACTGCTCACGCTGCGCGACCTGTCGGCCGTGCCGGCCGGCGGCGTGACGCGCCTGCTCCTGCGCACCGGACAGAGCATTGCGGGCGGGGCGTTTCCCAATGCCTGGCCCGCGCTCTCGCCAGACACGGTCCGTGAGCTGATCGCCCGCGGTCTGCGGCTCCTTGGCGTCGATGCGCCGTCCATTGACCTGCGCGACAGCCGGACGCTGGACACGCACCGCGCGCTCTTTGCCGGCGGCGCATGGAATCTGGAGAATCTCGACCTTCGCGCGGTGGCGGATGGGACGTACGAGCTCACCGCCCTCCCGCTCAAACTCACCGGTCTCGATGCAGCGCCCGTCCGCGCCCTGCTGCGCGCGGCAGGGGCAGCCCATGGGGCAGCCCCTGCCGACGCTGCCTGAACCGGACTACGCCACTGTCCCACACGCCGGCCAGCCATGTACGAGCACATTCTCGTGTCCATCTCCAATCCGCGCCATGCGCAGCCCGCCGTACAGACAGCACTTGGGCTCGCGAGGCAGTCCAGGGCGACGATCGAGCTGGTCGGCCTCGGCAGGCACACGCGCGGCCCCGTCGCGCAGGTCGCGCACGATGCCACCGCGGACACGCCATTTCCGGTCGCTGTCGCCTTTCCGGATCCTCCCTACGCTCCCGCGCTCGAGCACCTCATCCGATCGCACGGAATCGATCTGGTGGTCATCTCCGCTCGTGAGGCCAGCGCCCGACAAGGCCCGCTCTCGAGCCGCATGCAGGCCGTGATCGGGGCTGCGCCCGTCCCCGTGCTGTTCATTCCCGGTCCCGGTCGCCCATGGCGCGAGCTGCCGCATCCGGTCTTTCGCCGGGTGGTCGTCACGCTGGACGGCTCGTCGCTCGCGGAATCGGTGATTCCCCATGCGCTGAGACTGGATCAGCCGGCCGATCTCGAGATTACCCTGCTCGCGGTCGCGCCACTCGGGCAGGACGGCGACGAGCCCTATCTGGCGCGGGTGGCCGACGAGCTGCGCGGTCGCGGAGCACGTGTGCACACGCACGTAGCGCACGACGAGCACGCCGCTGGTGGCATCGTGCTCTACGCCTACTTGAACAACATGGAACTGATCGCGATGTCCACGCATGGGCGTGGCGGCCTGTCGCGTATCCTGCTTGGCAGCGTCGCGGAGCGCGTGATGCGGCTCACGGCGCTTCCCGTCCTGCTCTGGCGCCCCGGCGATGCCGTACCGCTCGCCGGAACGGCCGCCGGTTCCGCCGCGTGAGTCGCCTCCCCGACGCGCCGCCGTACTGGTTTGCCGCACCGCGCATTCGTTAACTTGCATCCATGCCCCAGCCCATTTACATGGACCACGCCGCGACCACGCCGGTGCGCAGCGAAGTCCATGCCGCCATGGAACCCTTCTACGGCCCGCGATTCGGCAATCCGTCGAGCACCCATCGCTGGGGGCGGGACGCCCGCGCCGCACTGGACGAGGCGCGCGAGCGGCTGGCGCGCTGCCTTGGGGCAACGCCGGGCGAAGTCTTCTTCACGTCGGGCGGGACGGAGGGCGACAACCTCGCCATCCTCGGCGCGTATCACGCCCTGCGCGCCAGCGGACGCACGGCGATAGTGACTACACCCATCGAGCACAAGGCCATACTGGCGGCCGCGCACTACGCCGCGCACGAGGGCGCCACGGAGCGACTGCTGGCCGTCACGCATGATGGCGTCGTCGAGCGGCCGTCCTTCGACACGGTCGTTCAGAGCGATGTCGCCGTGTGCTCGATCATGTGGGTCAATAATGAAATCGGGGTCGTGCAGGCGATCCCCGAGCTGGCAACGGAAGCAAAGGCGCGCGGCGTGCTCTTTCACACGGATGCGGTCCAGGCCTTCGGCAAGATCGCCATCGACGCACAGCACCAGCCGTTCGACATGCTCACGATGTCCGGGCATAAGATCGGCGCCCCCAAGGGCATCGGCGCGATCTTCATCCGGCGCGGCACGCCATACGAGCCCCTGCTGCACGGCGGCTCGCAGAACTTCGGCGTGCGCCCCGGCACCGAGAACGTGGCAGCGGCCGTGGGTCTGGCGTGCGCCGCGGAGCTCGCCGTGGCAGAGCGGGATGAGGAAATGCGCCGGCTGGGCGAGTTGCGCGACCGGCTCCAGGCAGAGCTTCTCGCACGCATCCCCGATGCCATGGTGCATGGAGCCGGCGCACCGCGTGCACCGCACGTGCTCAACATCTCCGTGCCGGGCACGGACAGCGAGTCCATGCTCATGGCGCTCGATCTCGCCGGTATTGCCTGTTCCTCGGGCTCGGCCTGTCAGAGTGGAAGCGTGGATCCATCGCACGTGCTGGCAGCCATCGGCGTGCCGCGCGAGCTGGCCATCGCCGCCGTGCGCATGAGCCTCGGCGCGCTCACCACGCCGGAGGGAGTGGAACGCGTGGCACAGGTCTTCCCCGCTCTCGTCGCCAAGTCGCGCCGGCTCGCCGGCGCGCTCACGTGAGCGCCATGCGGGAGCGCGTGGTGGTCGCCATGTCCGGCGGCGTGGATTCCTCGGTCGCCGCGGCCATGCTTGTGCGGCAGGGCTATGACGTCATTGGCGTCACGATGAAGCTGTTCTGCTATGGCACCGACGTGCCCGACCGCCCCTGCTGCTCGCTCGACTCCATCAACGATGCGCGTCGCGTGTGCGAATCGCTCGGTGTGCCGCACTACGTGCTCAACCTGGAAAGCGCCTTCGGCCGCGACGTCGTGCAGAACTTCGTGAACGAGTATGCCGCGGGCCGCACGCCGATTCCCTGCGTGCGCTGCAACACGTTCACGAAGTTCCGTGACCTGCTGCACCGGGCACACGCGCTCGACGCCCGCTGGATCGCCACGGGGCACTATGCCCGGGTGATCAACGGCGAGCTCTATCGGGGACACGATCACAACAAGGACCAGAGTTACTTCCTCTGGGGCATTGACCGCTCGGTCGTGCGACAGATGTTGCTCCCTGTTGGCGAGCACACCAAGGCCGAGACGCGGCACGTCGCACACGAGCTCGGTCTCGATGTGGTTGCCGAGAAGGTCGAAAGCCAGGACATTTGCTTCGTGCCTGACGGCGACCATGCGAAGGTGATCGCCAGGCATCTCGGCGCGGACGCGCCGGCGCTCGCGCGGGGCGCATTCGTGGATTCGAGCGGGCGCGTGGCGGGCATGCACAACGGCTACGCGCGATTCACGATCGGCCAGCGCCGCGGACTGCCGGGCGGGTACGCGCATCCCATGTACGTCATCGCCATTCGACCGGATGCGCGCGAGGTGGTCATTGGGCCGCGCGAGGAGCTGCTCGGCCGCGGCGTAATGGCGCGCGAGGTGAACTGGCTGGTGGACGTACCACCCACGGTGGGTACGCACGTGCAGGTGCAGGTGCGGCATCGCGCCAGCCCGGCGCCCGCGGAGGTTGTCCGCCTCGACGACGACCGCATCGAGCTTGCACTCGATCAGCCGGTGAGCGCCATCACGCCGGGGCAGTCGCTCGTGCTCTACGACGGCGATCGGGTGCTGGGTGGTGCCCTGATTGATGCGTCACAGGCAGCGCGAACCGCACTGCCGGTTCTCGCGGCATAGCAACTCCGCGACAGAGAGGTCACATGGGCGACATTGGGCCGGAAAAACTTCTGCTTCTGCTGCTGGTGGTCCTGCTGCTGTTCGGCGCGAAGCGGCTGCCGGAGATCGGACACTCGCTCGGCAAGGGCGTTCGGGAATTCAAGCGCAGCGTCTCGGACCTCGGCACTTCAGTACGCGAGGAGATCCCGCCTGCCCCCGTTGTCGAACCGCGTCGCGACGCGGCTGCGCCGCCGGTGGGTCAGGCTCAGCGCGACACTGAGCCTCAGGCTGAACGCGAACCCAAACGGCTGTTGCCCTGAGCGTTCTCGAACTCCTCGCGCAGGATGCCGTACACCTTCACATCCTCGAATTCGCCCCACTTGCAGACGTGCTGCCGCAGTGTGCCCTCATGCGACATGCCGATCTTCTCCATCACGCGACCGCTTGCCGGATTCCTGCAAAAGTGCGTCGCGTGGACCCGCCGCAGTCCGCGGTCGCGGAAGCCATAGCCCAGCACCGCACGCGCCGCTTCCGTGCAGTAGCCGCGTCCCCAGAAGGGTAATCCGATCCAGTAGCCCAGCTCCGCGCGCGAGTCGTCACACTCGATCTTCAGTCCCATCGCGCCAATGACGGTGTCGTCGTCACGACGCACAATGGCGAACACCGCGGCGGCACCGTTGTCGAACTGCTCGGCGTGCGTGCCGATCCACCCTTCAGCCATGTCCAGCGTGTACGGGTGGGGTACGTGCAACGTCATCTCGGCAATGGCCCGGTCGCCCGCGAGATGCTGAACGGCCGGAGCATCAGTCGCCGCGAACGCTCGGAGCCGCAACCGCTCCGTCTCGAGCGTCGGCTGCTCGCTCATCGCGGTGCGCCTCCCCGGCAAAACACGCGCGCCCCGACCCGCATCAATACTTGATGCCGCCCGCCGCGGCAAAGTTGCGCATCATTTCTTCCTGCTCCGGCGTCAGCGACTCGGGCACTGTGATGCTCACCTCGACAATGAGATCGCCGGTTTCATTGCCAGTCGCCACGCCCTGACCGCGCACACGGAAGCGCTTGCCGGACGGCGTACCCGCTGGGATCCGGATGGCGATCTTCCTGCCGTTGATCGAGCGCACGCTCACGCGGGAACCGAGCGTGGCCTGCGCGATGTTGAGCGGAACGTGCGCCACCAGGTCGTTGCCCTCGCGCGAGAAGAAGCGATCGGGCTGCACCTGAAAGGTGATGATCAGATCGCCGGGTGGTCCGCCGTTCGCGCCCTTGCCCCCCTGACCTGACAGGCGCACGCGCGTGCCGGTATCGGTTCCCGGCGCCACGGTAATGTTCACCGTCCGATGCACGCGCGTCTCCCCACTCCCCTGACACGTCGGACAGCGTTCGCTGGGCACCTGCCCACGCCCAAGACACACGGGACACGGGCGGTTCACGGCGAATCCACCCTGCCCGAAGGAGATCATGCCGCGTCCGCCGCATTCGGTGCACGTCGAAAACTTCGCGCCCGGCGCCGCACCGGTTCCCTTGCAGGTGGGGCATTCCTCATTGACCTCGAGTTCAATGGGGATTTTCCCGCCGAGCACGGCCACCCGAAAAGGAATGGCGAGCGTGGACTCCACCGCCTGGCCGCGTTCGGGGCCATGTGAACGCGCGCCACCCTGGCGCCCGCCACCGAACATGGACGAGAAGAGGTCGCCGAGCCCCCCCAAGCCCCCAATGTCGAAGTCCTCGAATCGGACATTCGGACCACCGGCGGCACTTCCGGCGCGGCTCCCGGCACCGGGACGCGCGCCGCCCGAACGCGCGCCGCCGAACCCGCCGAAACCCTCGAACGCGCCCAGCCGCCGCATTTCGTCGTACTGCTTCCGTTTGTCCGCGTCACCAAGCACCGTGTACGCTTCGGAAATTTCCTTGAAGCGTTCGGACGCCTTTGCGTCTCCCTGATTCGCGTCGGGATGATATCGCTTGGCCAGTTTTCGGTATTGCTTCTTGATCTCGTCCGGACTCGCAGACGCCGACACTCCGAGCACGGCGTAGAAATCCTTGTTCTGCGCCATAGGTCGTTACGCGCTCCTCAGTCGGTCCATTGCTTGACGACGACACGGGCGGGGCGCAGCAGTTGTCCCTGAAAGCGGTAGCCGGGCTGATAGACCTGCGACACGACATGGTCATCTTCGGGCGAGAGCGCCGGTTCGGTTGCCACTGCCTCCTGCAGCTCGGGATCGAACGGCTCGTCCACCGGCGAGATCACCTCGAGTCCGATCGCGCCGAGAACGTCCATCAGCTTTTTTCTGATCGCCTCCACGCCGGTCACCACGGCGTACGCGTCCGGCACCGGACCCTGTCCGGCGGTGACGCGACCGAGATCGTCCAGCGGGTCGAGCAGTTTCCTGAGCAGATCGGCCTGCGCGCGAGCGCCGGCTTCGTGCCGCTCGCGCATCGTGCGCTTGCGATAGTTGTCGAATTCCGCGGCGAGCCGCAGATAGCGATCCTTCTGTTCGTCAATCTGGCGCTGCGCATCGCCCGCGGCGTCCGCCGCGCGCTGCTGCTCCAGCTCCGACTGCGCGGCTTGAGCCACGTCGTTGTCCGTCACGTCGCCGGCGGGAACCGGCAGATCGTCGCCGTGACGTCCGCGAGAGTCCTGTGGCACAATGGGCTTCCCTGTTCTGGTTGAAGAGCGTGCGCCGACGAATGTGCCGGCGCACGCCCGTGATGGTCCCGTGATGTAATCTCAGTACCCGGTGAGGCACGTGCAACCGGCGTGCCCCTGTACGCTGCCGAAGCGGCAGTTCCGGACGCCTATCCTGCGGCCCGCCGCACGAGATCCAGCGCCGCCTGCGCCGCGCGCTGCCTGATCTCCGTCCGGTCCCCCAGATACGTGCGTCCCCATACGTGCGTGATCCCTTTCACCACGACGGCAATCCAGACGGTTCCCACCGGTTTCTCCGGCGTGCCGCCGTCCGGACCCGCAATGCCGGTAATGGCGATGCCGACATCGGCACCCACAGCCTCGCACGCACCGCGCGCCATGAGCGTCGCCACGGGCTCGCTCACCGCGCCCCAGGCGTGAATCACGGCGCCGGGAACACCCAGCAGCCCGGTCTTCACCGAGTTGTCATAGGCCACCACGCCGCCCACGAAGACATCACTGGCGCCTGGAACCGCAGTGAGTCGTGCGCCCAGCAGCCCGCCCGTGCAACTCTCGGCCGTGCCGATGCGGAGCGACCGGGCCCGGCACCGCGCGAGCACCACAGCGGCCAGGTCGGCGCCGTCCTGACCGTACACGTAGCGCGACGCTCGCGCACAGACCGCCGCGGTCGCCGTCTCGAGCGCGCGCTCGGCATCCTCGGGTGAGCAATCTCGCGCCGTGAGTCGCAGATCCACCCCTTCCCACCCGGGCAGATATGCCAGCGGCAGGCCATTCACCGTGGCGCCGCCCAGATCGCCCAGATGTTCGGCGAGCGCCGATTCGCCGATGCCCGTGGTGCGGATCGTGCGCGATCGGACGACCGTCCGTGCCCGGCCGGCGCGCTCGACGAGCATGGGAAGGATCGTTTCGCGGATCATGGCGCGCATTTCCGAGGGCACGCCGGGCAGCATCGCGACCCATCGGCCACGCTCGTCTTCCAGCCAGAGTCCCGGCGCCGTGCCGTGGTGATTCACGAGCACGCGCGCGCCCTCGGGAACCATGGCCTGCACGACGTTGCTTGCCGGCATCGGGCGCTGAATGCCGAATGCGCGAAAGCGTGCCTCGATAGCCGCAAGCACGGCGTCGTCGCGCTGCAGCGCCCGGCCGAACAGCGCGCCAATCGCCGGCCGCGTCCGGTCGTCCGCCGTCGGCCCGAGGCCGCCCGTGGTGAGCACGGCGCCTGTCCGCTCGAGAGCGTCACGCACCGCATCCGCAATGGCCGGTGCCGCATCACCCACCGTGCTGCGGCGCACCACGTCCACGCCGATTTCCGCGAGCGTGCGCGCAATGAACGCGGCGTTCGTATCCACCGTATATCCCAGCAGCAACTCGTCGCCAACCGTAATGAGCTCGAGCTGCATCAGGATGTGAGCCGCATCAGGGTGTGAGCCGCGTCAGGACGTGACCAGCGCGCCATGATAGCGCCTGAGGTAGAGCCAGAACGAGTAGAGCGTGAGCAGCACTGCCACGTACATCGTGATCACGCCGACCAGTCCGTTGAACCAGGCGAAGCCCTGCCACCACGAGCCGCCCCATGCGTGAAAGAACGCCGCCTCCTTTGCCGCGAACCAGAAGTACGCGGCGCCAACCCAGGTGGACTGGAACCCCAGTTTCCACTTGGCCGGCCCGATGGCCGCGATGATGGTGCCGCGCGCGGCGGCGACCTGACGGAAGATCGTCATGAACAGCTCACGCCCGAGAACCACGATCAGCACCCAGAGCGGCAGGCCCATCATCCCGAAGGGCGTGTCGAACTGCATCGAGATCGGCGTGCCGTGTCCGGCCTGCAGCAGGTAGATCGGGACGAGCGTCGCCACGAGCAGGAGCTTGTCCGCGAGCGGATCGAGCAGTTTGCCCAGGTCGGTCACGAGGTTGCGATTGCGCGCCAGCACGCCGTCGTAGTAATCCGTGATGGCGGCGGCAATGAACAGCACGAAGCCGGCCAGCTTGAGCTGCCAGGTCGGCGCAAAGGGGAGCAGCGCGATGAAAGGCGCCGCCACGATCCGCCCGAGCGAAAGGGCGTTGGGGAGGTTCACCGCGCCCTCCGGATCCTATGCCAGTGTTCGCAGCACGAGCTTGCTCACGGCCTTGAGCGTATCGAACACGCCGTCTCCCGTCACCGCCACCGCCTCGAACCAGGGCGCGCGCTCCACCCACTCGCCCGTGGGAATCCGCGAGACGAGATTCTCCCCCGCATGATACGGGTCCGGCGCAACCCGGTGCTTCGTGGTGTCGCGCACTTCCCAGCCGGGATTGAGCAACGCCTGCAGCTCGCTCACCGGAGCAGCGTTGGGCAGATCGCGCTTGTTGTACTGCATCACGAACGGGATCGCGGTCACGTCGTACCCGTACTCCTGCATGTTGTCATACAGATTCTGCATCGCTTCCTGATTGGCTTCCATGCGATCCATTTGCGAGTCGGCCACGAACACCACGCCGTCCACGTTCTTGAGGATGAGCTTGCGACTGGCGTTGTAATACACCTGTCCGGGCACGGTGTACAGATGGAAACGCGTCTTGAAGCCGCGGATGGTCCCGAGGTCCACCGGCAGGAAATCAAAGAACAGCGTGCGCTCGGTCTCGGTGGCGAGGGAGATGAGCTTGCCGCGGGTGTTCGGCTGTACGCGTCCATAGACGTGCTCGAGATTCGTCGTCTTACCGCCCAGCCCGGGGCCGTAGTACACGATCTTGCAGTTGATCTCGCGCGACGCGTAGTTGATCATCGACATGAACGACTCGCTCGCTTACTGGAACAACTGGTCAATCTCATCCTCGGCGCCGGCCAGAACGCCGGGCGCGGCTGACGGCTCGCGCTCGCGCTGAAACATGCCGGTGAACAATCGGTTGAGCTCCTCCACAGTCGGTTTCACCTTGAGGCGCACCAGTCCCAGCGTGGTGCGCGTGTCGAACAGTACGACGAGGATGATGCGGCGCGCCACATCGGCCAGATACATCGATTCCTGTTCGCCCTGATGGAAGAGCGAGCTGAACTCCGTTTCACCGATGAGTCGCGCCAGTTGGTCGTTGGCGCTGAAGTCGGCGGCGGTGAGCGTCGCGAACGCCACCGGGTCGAAATGCGGCTGCTCGCCGAGCGTGGCCACGAGCTGCCCCGACCGATCCACGAGCAACGCCGAGCGCGCGTGCGACTCGAACAGAAACTGCTGAAGCGACTGGACGATTGCTCCGTAATCATCCTGCGTGAACGACCAACTCGCGGCGCCAACGGGCATGTGCGTGTCTATTCGAGGGATTGCTCCATGCGGCGCAATACGGCCTTGCCGCGCCGACGGAGCCCGGGATGGCGCTCCCATGCAACGTAGTCGCGAAGCAGGCGGACGTTTCGAACGCTGTCCTGGCTACGCAGATACCCCAGGGCCGCCATCCGCCGCCACGGACGATCGCTGAACAGGTCGCGCCGGGAGCGCTGTGTCTGCTGAGTCCAGACGATCAACCCCAGCGCAAAGCCACCAGCCAGCCCGGCAGTCAGCGCCGCCACATGCCTCGATCGCGGCATTACATCTCCCTCCGCGCACTGATCGCCTGGGCGATCGTGACCCCATCCGCGTACTCCAGGTCGCCACCCACGGGAAGCCCGCGCGCGATGCGTGTCACGCGCGGACCCTGCCCGGCCAGTTGCCGCTGTACGTACAGCGCGGTCGCTTCTCCCTCGAGGCTGGGATTCGTCGCCAGGATCACCTCGCGAACCTCCCCGCCCGCCACCCGCTCCATGAGCGGCTCGATCGCGAGATCATCGGGCCCGACGCCGTCCAGCGGCGAAAGCCGGCCGCCGAGGACGTGATACAGACCGTGGAACTCGCCGGCGCGTTCGACCGCACCGATGTCCGACGCTTCCTCCACGACACAGAGCACCGACCGGTCACGGCGCGGATCGCGACAGAACACGCAGGGGTCCTCCTCTGTGAGATTGCCGCACACCGAACAGCGTCGCACGCGTGTGACCAGGCCTTCGAGCGCCGCCGCCAGCCGCCGGCTCTGATCCGGTGACTGCTTGAGCAGATGGAAGGTGAGCCGTGTCGCGGTTTTCCGGCCAATCCCCGGAAGCCTGGCCAGCTCCGCGGCGAGGTCGTCGATCGCGGACACGGCCGTCTCAGAAAGGAAGCTTGAAGGGAAGCGAGAGTCCGCCGGTGAGCTTCTGCATTTCCTCCTGCGCCAGCTCGGCTGCCTTCTTCTGCGCCTCACCCACCGCCACGAGCACCAGGTCCTCCAGCATTTCCACGTCCGTTGGATTCACCACCGTAGGATCGATCTTCACCGTGCGCACCTGCCCCTTTCCATCGGCGGTCACCGTCACCATTCCTCCGCCGCTCGTGGCCGTCACGGTGCGAGCCTCGAGCTCCTGCTGCATTTGCTGGAGCTTGCCCTGCATCTGCTGGGCCTGCTGCAGCATCTTCATGAAATCGGCCATCGCGGCGTTTCGGCGTTCAGGTGGGCAATGAACGTGCAAGCTATCGGGCTGCGCAGTCCGACCGCAAGCACATGATTCAGTCGAGCAATTCCAGGTCCAGCGCATCCACCGCGATGTCGAGCGACGGGTCGCGCTTGCGCAGCATCGCCAGGCGCTCGCTGCGCACGCTCTCCTCCGTGACGCGGCGCGGCGCCTGATCGGCAGCGGGAGACGGCGCCACGCGAACCTGCAGTCGCGTGGCTCCCGTGAAGAGCGCATTCACCGCAGCGAGTGCATCGGCCGCACCGGTGGCGATGGGCTGTTCGTACGCTGCGTCGGCGGCCTCCAGCTCCACGGTGATTTCGCCGCGCCCGGAAACGGCGATCGGGATCGCCCGGTGCAGCGCGGCCGCCAGTACGGCGCGCCCCTCGGCGCGCACGCGCGACACGACTTCTCCCCAGCGCTCCGCGAGCACGTTGACGGAGAGGGTACCGGGAGCGTCTGGCGCGGGTGGCGCCGGTGGAGCGGGTGGCGCGATGGGCGCTCGCGCGGGTGACGCTGGTGGAGCGGGTGGCGCGCCGGGCGCTCGCGCGGGTGACGCGGATTGCCTCGGGGCCGCGTTCGCGGCGGCGCCCATCTCGCGCAGCACGGCCTCCAGTTCCACCGTCCGGTCCATGAGCGCGAAGCGCACGAGCAGGGATTCGAGCAGCAACTGCTGCTGTCCACTCTTGCGAAAGCGCGGCTCGAGTTCGGTGATCAGCGTCAACATGCGCAGCAGATCGCCGGGCGAAAATCGTCCCACGCGTGCTGCGAGCGCCTGTCGTGCCGTGTCCGACAGATCAGGTGCCGATCCGCCGAGCGCGAGCGCCAGCTCCGCGCGCAGCATCGCGGTGAGTCCCACGAGGAAGCCGCCCAGATCGACGCCGGCGTCCACGAGTCGGTCGAGCGCCGTGAAGACCTCGGCGGCGCGCCGCTCAGCCAGCACATCCACGAGCGCCAGATATTCGTCTTCGGCCACCAGGCCCAGTGCTTCGCGAACGCGCTGCGCGCTGAGCGTGCCATCGCCGAGCGAGAGCGCCTGATCGGTGAGACTGAGCGCGTCGCGCATGGAGCCGTCGGCGGCACGCGCGAGCATCGCGAGCGCATCGGCTTCCGCGGTGATCTGCTCCTGAGCGAGGACCGTGGCGAGCCGTGCGCGGATATCGGCGGCGCCAATGCGCTTGAAATCGAAGCGCTGCAGCCGGCTCAGCACAGGCGCCGCCGTCTGGGCGATTTTTTCCGGCTCGGTCGTGGCAAAGACGAATACGACGCGCGGTGGCGGCTCCTCGAGAATCTTGAGGAGCGCATTCCACGCTTCACGCGTGAGCATGTGCGCTTCGTCCACGATGTAGACCTTGTAGCGCGAGTCGCTGGTGGGGGCGTACATGGCGCGCTCGCGCAGGTCCCGCGCATCGTCCACACCGCGATTCGAGGCTGCGTCGATTTCCACGACGTCGAGGCTCGCGCCGCCGCTCCAGATACGTGTGCAGGAGGTGCACGAACCACACGGTTCGCCGTCGTCGCCGCGGTGCTCGCAGTTGAGCGCCATGGCGAGCACGCGGGCGAGCGTCGTCTTGCCGACGCCGCGCGGCCCGCAGAGCAGATACCCGTGCGCCACGCGGCCGTGCGCGATGGCGCCTCGCAGCGTGTTCGAGACGTGCGATTGGACGGCGACTTCCGCGAAGGTTCTGGGACGGTACTTCCTGGCGAGCGCGAGGTACATGATTCCCCTCAAGAGCCGAGAGCCTGAGGGCGGATGCACCCGTCAGGCTCTCGTGCGATTCCCGGATTGCCGTTGTCGCGCGAGGCCGCCGCGCCGTGCGGCGCTCGGCGCCCGCGCGATATCCCAGGCCTGGCGAAGCAATGTTCGACACCACATGCCGCTGCTACCTTTCGGTCCTGACGGAGTTAGCGGGCGGACATTCTTCGGGACCTGGGACGAGGGAAATATAGCCGCGAGGGGGCAGGCCTCACCACCCCGCCCCGCCCTTGGGAATCGGCAATCTGCCTCCCCATTCCCCGTTCCACCCTTGGGAATCGGCAATCGGGAATGGGGAATCGTGGGAATGGGGAATGGGGAGGCCGATTCCCTGCTGTTGATGAAAAAGGGGGGCGGTGGGAGGGGGCGGATTGCCTTATCGATTCCCCATTCCCGGTTGCCGATTCCCAAGGGCGAGAGGAATGGCGAGGCCGCTCAAGTTCAGGCCTCCATGAGTGCCCCGCGCAGTACCGCGCCGGCGCGCTGCGCCATGTCGGCCGTGGCATCCAGGTGGAAGACGGCACGGACTCGCGTGCGCGACCAGGGCGCAATCAGCACACCGGCGTCCCCCACCGCCGCGACGAGTGCCGAAGCCTCGAGGCCGGCCGGCAGATCGATCATCACGATGTTGGTATCTGGCGGAA
The DNA here is from genome assembly GCA_036278895.1 of Gemmatimonadaceae bacterium. GTDB lineage: Bacteria > Gemmatimonadota > Gemmatimonadetes > Gemmatimonadales > Gemmatimonadaceae > JADGGM01. Next base: position 30,604 of record DASUKE010000019.1, on the reverse strand, counting down.
CCACCGTCGCGCCGCCCGCCCCGTCGACTACCGCGGCGAAGGCACGCGCGTTCGCGTGATCCTCGGGCAGTCGCGCAAGATGGTTGTCGAGCGCATGCAGCGCGGCCGCCGCCAGAATTCCCGATTGGCGCATGCCGCCGCCGAATCGTTTGCGCACCAGCCAGCCCTCGTCCATAAGTGTCCGCGTGCCGGCGAGCGCGGCACCCACGGGCGCGCCCAGCCCTTTCGAGAACGAGACCATCACGGTGTCCGCACAGGCGGCAAACTCGCGTAGCGCCGTGCCGCTCGCCGCGGACGCATTCCAGAGCCGGGCGCCGTCCATGTGGATGCGGAGCCCCGCTTCACGTGCAACATCGTGTATCGCCTGTAATTCTCTTAGTGGCAGTACTTTGCCACCTGCGCCATTATGTGTGTTCTCAACGGCGATGGCGCTGGCCTGAAGCACGTGGGGGGAGCTGGGTCGCATGGCCGCCTTGAGCGCCGCGGCATCCATTACGGGCCCACTGCCCTGCACCGGACGCACCTGTACGCCGCTCAACGCCGCTGCACCGGCGCCCTCGTAATTCACGACGTGCGATCCCGCATCGAGCAGGATCTCCGTGCCAGGACGCGTCAGCAACCACACCGCCGTCTGATTGGCCATGGTGCCGCTCGGAAAGTAGAGCGCCGCTTCCTTGCCGAGCAGTTCGGCGACGCGTGCCTCGAGGCGCCGCACGGTTGGATCGCCGTCAAGGACGTCGTCTCCCACTTCGGCCTCCGCCATGGCGCGACGCATGGCCGCCGTGGGTCGCGTGACGGTATCGGATCGCAGATCGATCGAAGTCATATGAATCGGGAATTGAGAGATTAGAGGAGGCAGGGGGCAGCCCATGGGGCAGCCCCAAGGGCTGCCCAGGGGCTGCCCTATTCCTCCAGGGTTTCACGCTGACGCTGGCGAACGCGACGCAGCTCGTAGATCTGGCCGACTTCGCCGCCCAGAATGAAGATGACTGCCGCGTAGTATACCCAGGACACGATGATCACCAGTCCGTACAACGTTCCCGTGTACAGGCTGCCCGGATTGAAGCGCCCCACATAGGAGGTGAACAGGATTTTTGCGAGCTCGAACAGTACGCTGGTCACCGCGGATGCGACCAGCGCCGACTGCCAGCGGATGCGGCGGTTGGGAAGAAACTTGTACAGCGCGAAGAACATGACCAGGATCGTCGCCAGCGCCACCGCCGTCCCAAGGACGTACTCGAGCTGGCTCATCACGGTCGGCGCCAGCCCGTAGCGCTCCAGAAACGTCCGGCCGTGCGTCGTCGCCAGTTTGAGATAGGCGTTCAACACCGAGTAGATCACGAACAGCACGGTGCCCACGACGGTGATCTGGATGTCGAACAGCTTCCCCTTGATGATGCTCATGCCCTGTTCGATGTCGAACACTTCGCCGAGCACGGTCCGCAGGGTGCCGAAGAGGCGCGTCGAAAACCAGATGAAGCCAATGAGGCCGACGAGTCCCACCGAGCCGCGCGTGCTGATCACGTCATTGATCAGCTTGTGCACCGGCGCATCCGGCGTCTCGGAGTGCGGCGGGAGCAGTTGGTCGATGAAGAGCCAGATGTTGGCGGAGGACTGGGACGCCGTCTGATTGAGCAGGTAGCCCAGCCCGGAAAGCAGCAGCAGGACGAAGGGGACGGCCGCGAGCAGGAAATTGAACGCGATCGCCCCCGCCATGAAAAAAAGTTCGTCGTCGCCCGAATTGTCCCAGAGGCGCTTGAGATAGTCCTGAGTCGTCCACCACGCACGGCGGCGGAGCGAGAGGGCTGGCATGGTGGCGCGCTATGGGACAGTCGGCTATTCCGTGTCGCCCTCGTCCTGCAGTGGCAACGGTGCAACGTCCGACTCCGCGGCCTTCCGGCCCGGGCGGGCGCCATCGGCGGTACGCGGCGACGACTTGGACTCGGCGATCCGATCCTCCAGATCCTGTCGTGCCTGCTGCGCCGCATCACGTCCCGCGCGGAACGCCTCACGCGCCTGATGGCGGCGTACGTGGATGGACTGCCGCGCCGCATCCAGCCGGTCCTCCACGACACGCCTCGCCTGGTCGTACTGGTCCACGACCGAGTCCGACAGATCACCGGCGGCATCACGCGCCACTTCGGACACGCGCCGCGCGCGCTGCTTGAGGTCGCGCCGGGTTTCCTCGCCGGTACGGGGCGCGAACAGCAGCGCCACGCCCGCACCGAGCGCCATTCCGATCAGGAAGGAGCCGATGCCGGCATCCCGCTTCTCGATGACCACGTAGGGTTCATCGCTCATTTCCTCGTCTCGCCGCCGCATGACAGTTCTCCTTGGGGTTCGCTCAGTGCCGCCCTTTCGCTCGCACGGCGGCCTTGTCTGCTCCATGAACTCTCGCCTTCACGTTTCGCGCCACCGCTGAGCCGTTGCCTTCGGTCTCGCCGTTCTGGCCCACGAGTGCCGCCAGTTCCGCGCGGACCTCGCCGGCACTCATCCCGAGCATTTTCGCCGTACGTTCCGTATCCCCGCCGGTCATCGACAGAGTACGGAGCACGAGCTGGCGCCGTGCTTCCGCGAGCGTCGAGCCGACCTGCAGGGTGACGACAGACGGCGTTTCGCCTGACGCCCGCAGATGGCGCGGCATGATGTCATCGATGGTGATCGTCGGACCTTGCGACATGATCACCGCGCGCTCGACGGCGTTCTTCAGTTCGCGCACGTTCCCCGGCCAGTTGTACGACTTGATCCAGTCCATGGCGGCCGCGTCGAACTCCGTGAGCCGCTTGCCATTGCGCACCGAGAAGGAGGCCAGGAACTCCTTGGCGAGCAGCTCGATGTCGCTCATGCGCTCCCGCAACGGCGGCAGCACGATTTCCACGACGGCCAGCCGGTAATAGAGATCCTCCCGCAAGTCTCCTTCGGCCAGCGCCTGCTGCAGGTCCCGGTTCGTGGCCGCAACCACGCGAATGTCCACCGCGATCTCCTTGCGGCCGCCCAGGCGGCGCACGCTGCGCGATTCCAGCGCGCGGAGCAACTTCACCTGGATGTCGGGAGACATCTCGGCGACTTCGTCGAGGAAGATCGTGCCGCCATCGGCCATCTCGAACGCCCCGGGTTTCTCGTTCACCGACCCGGTGAAGGCGCCCTTCTCGTGGCCGAAGAGCTCATTCTCGAGAATGTCCTTGGGCAGCGCCGCGCAGTTGAGGGCGTGAAAGGGACCCGCCGCGCGCTCGCTCTTCTGGTGCAGCGCGCGCGCCACCAGCTCCTTGCCCGTCCCGGACTCGCCGAGGATGAGCACGCTCGCCGTGGATGGGGCTACCGCATCGATCACGCGGTACACGCCACGCATGGCTTCGGACTGGCCGGTGAGATCGCCGAAATGCGTGAGGGCCGCCAGCTCCGACTTCAGCGCCCGGTTGGCCTGCCGCACGTTGAACTTGTCGAGCGCCTTGGGGATGAGGGCCTTCAGGCGATCGAGCTTCTCCTGCGACAGCGGCTTCTCGATGTAGTCATAGGCCCCCTGCCGCATCGCCTCGACGGCGGAATCCACCGTGGCCTGCCCGGTGATGATGATGCACTCCGTGGTGATCTCCTTCTCCTGCAGCTCGCGCAGCAGGGCCAGTCCGCCAAGTTTCGGCATGCGCAGATCGGCGAGCACCACGCCGTACGTGCCGGCGCTGAGGCGATTGAGCGCTTTCTGCCCGTCTGCCACGACATCCACTTCGTATCCTTCATCCGCGAGAATTGCACTCAAGCCTCGCGTGATGGACACTTCATCGTCCGCTATCAGTACTTTCGTAGTCGGCATGCTTCAGGTCGCCCGATCCGTGTGCGACCCCGTCGCGGGGAAACACACTGAAATGGTTTGGGCCGCGCCCATCACCCGGATACCGGCGCGGGCAAGAACGGCCGTGATCGTCGCATCAGGAGGTGCAGGCAGCGCGCTTCCCGAAAAATCCAGTGTGACCCCCGACGCATCGTGTCGGGCCGTACAGCTCAGGCGTGTGCCGGGTTCGGTGAACGCTTCCAACACACACGCGCAGGCCAGCCGCGCGAGCAGTGCATCGCCCGAAACCGCCGGCAACGCTTCGGCCGGAGCAGCGGCGAGAACGGTGCCGCCGTGCGCGGCGGCAACCGCGGCCTGAAGCTGGAGCACAGGCCCCACCGCCGTCCACAAATCTACTGGAGTGCGTGGCTGCCGCGCCAATGACAGCAGCGCCTCGAGGAGCGGCGTCACCCGCTGCAGCTCCTCTGCCGCGCTCTCGGCGAACGGCTGCAATGACTGGGGCGCGACACCTCTTCGGGTGAGCCGGCTGCGCAGCACCTCCACGCTCACGGTGAGGCCATTGAGCGGATTCCGGATTTCGTGCGCGGCGCGGCCGGCCAGTCGCCCCAGGGCCTCGCGCCACAGCCGCTCCGCGTCCGCGTCTATTCGCCGGCCTCCACGTCGTCGGGGGCCGCGGCCACTCCCGCGGTCGCCTCGAGCGACCGGTGCTGCGCGGGCGCCTGCACGTGGCGGGCGACGATGTCCGCGGTATTCCCCACCTTCAGTTGCTCGAACAGGAACCCGAACGTGCGATCGTACACGCCGGCGAGCGTCGCCTTGATGTCCGCGTCCAGATCCCAGAAGTCGCGCTTGAACGGGCCCAGCGCCTTCTTCCGCGTCTTGTAATAGAACTGCTCGTCCGAGTCGGTTGGCTTGCGTTCGTCCTTCGTGTTCTCGTCCAGCCAGCGATAGATCCGCTCTCGAAGGGCCGCCGGAATGTTGTCGAAGAGCAGATTCTGGAAGTTTGTCGCGAGGTGGATCTCCGCCGTCTCGATTCGCGGGAAGTTGTCGAACGCGCTGTCGGGCAGTGTGGAGGCACCGTGCTGCACCGCGCCGGACATCCCGTACTCCTCGCGCGCGATCACCGACAGTTTCTGCAGCGTGTCGAGATCCAGTTTCACCGCGGCAATGGAGCCGTCGGGCAGCACGACACCGCCGTGCGACGTGCCCGTCTGCACGCTGATCTTGGACAACCCGTGCGTGTTCGCGCCGGCCTGCTCGGCCAGCACGCGATTGAACCCATCCATGTACGTGCGCAGCTCGGGCACCGTGCTGTTGCTGGCACCCACTTCGCCAATCTCGCCGCCAATGGAGATCACCACGCCGTCCGGTTCGATCTCGCGAATGTATCGCGCGATGTCCACGGCCGTGCGGTAGTTGGTCTGCTGTTGTTCGTCCAGCGTGGCGCGCTTGAGATCCACGAGCGTCGAGGTGTCGACGTCGATGTTGTAGAAGCCGGATGTCACCGCTTCGCGCGCGAGCTGCTTCACCGCGGCGACTTCGCCGGTGGCGTCGCTCGCGAACTTCCTGGCGTTCACCTGGAAGTGATCGCCCTGAATGAACAGCGGCCCGCGAAACCCTTCGCGCAACGCCGCCGCCATCATCACCGCGACGTATTCGCCCGGACGCTGGTCGGTGTACGCGATCTCCGAGCGCGCGATTTCCAGAATGAAGGCGCCGGCCTTCATGCGAATCGCCGTGCGGAAGACCGCGCGCGCGGTGTCATACGCCATGCCGCGCACGTTGATGGCGGGCACCGTGAAGCCGTGGACCTCGCCGCGTCCGCGCGCCATGTACAGCTCGTGGATCGACGCCGGACGGACGCCGAGAGTCTGGCCGATCTGCCAGATGAGCCACCGCGCGTGATCCCTGGACTGCCCCTGTCCGAACACCGCTTCGCGGACCAGCGCATCCATCTTCGCCGAACCGAGTGCCGCCTCGTTTCTCACGGTCACGAGCCCATGCTCCACTCCCACATCACCGGCGGACTCCAGCACGGACGAAGCCTGTTCCTGCATCAACCCTCCCTGATCACTGATCACGCCGGACGGACCATCCGTGGCTCGCCCATGCTCCTTTCGACAACCTGTGCCCGCTCCGCGTGAGCCGCAAGGGTTGGCCCGTGCTCAGATGATCCGGCGCGGATCGGGCTTGGGCAGCGCTTCCCACTGCGTGCGCGCCGCCGTCGCATCGGCCCGCCCCAGCATGGCGTACGTGAACTGCTTGCCGAGCTCCACGCCGGGCTGATTCAGCGGATCGATCCCGTACAACGCGCCCGAATAGATCACCGCGATTTCCAGCAGCATCATGAGACCGCCAACGTGCCAGGCGTCCACCTGGTCCAGCGCAATCGTCATGCTGGGCCGGCCCTTGCTCGCGAGCGCGCCGGCCGTGGCGCGACACTCCACGTCGAGCAGCTCGCCAAGCTTGTGCCCGCCCAGATACGCGAGCTCGGGAATGTCGCCGTGCAGTTTCGGGATGGTCAGGTCGTGCGCCACATTCTTTACGGTCACAAAGGTGAACGTCTTGTCGCGTGGCCCCTGCATGAAGAGCTGCACTTTGCTGTGCTGATCCGTCACGCCGAGCGCGCCGAGCGGCGTGGGCCCCACGGACTGCCCCGCGTCGTTCAGCTTGCCGAGGCTCTCCGCCCAGAGCTGCACGAACCAGTCGCCCGCGTCGCGCAGCGCATCGCTGTAGGGCATGAACACCTGCGTGTGCAACCCCAGTTTCGCATCACCCAGCCACTGGAGCAGCGAGTACATCGCCGCGGGATTCTGCTCGAGCGGAGCGGCGCCGCACCGTTCGAACATCTCCCTGGCCCCGCGCAGCAGCTCGCCCACGTTGATCCCCACGAGCGCCGCCGGAAGCAGTCCCACGGGCGAGAGCACGCTGAATCGTCCGCCGACGTTCGGCGGGACGTCCAGCGACACGATGCGCTCGCTGCGCGCGATCGCGCGCAGCGCACCCTTCTCCGGATCGGTGATGAAGACCAGATGGCGCGCGAACGCCTCGTCCAGGTCCGCCTGGAGACGCTCACGCACGATGAGGTACTGCGACATCGTTTCCGCGGTGGAGCCCGACTTGGAAATGACGATGAACAGCGTGCCACCCAGGTTCAGCCGATCGAGCAGCGCGCCGATCGTCGCGGGATCCACGTTGTCCAGCACGTGGAGGCGGGGAAAGAAATCGCGGCCATCATCCTCCAGCTCATTCCAGTCGCGCGAGCGGAGCGCCGTCCGCAGCGCGATCGTGCCCAGTGCGGATCCACCGATCCCGAGCACCACGATGTCGGTAAAGCTCTGCCCCACGCCGTCGGCAAAGTCGTGCAGCGCCTGCAGACTGTCGGCGCCCGTGGCGAGATCAATGAAGCCGAGTTCCCCCGCGGCGCGGCGTTGATCGAACGTGCGCTGCGCCGCCGCGAATGAGGCAGCGGCGGCACTCCACATGGCGTCATCCACGGCACCCGCCACGTTGGACGCGAACATGTTGCTGTAGTCGAGATGGATGGCCATGTCAGTCAATGCGAATGGTGAGCCCATCGAATGCGGGCGTCACGCCGGGTGGAAGCTCCGCCTCCAGATCGGCATGCAGATTGTCGTGCGTCAGGTGCGTGAGGTAGGTGCGTTCCGCCCCGATGGCGGCCGCTGCCTCCACTGCCTCGGGAATGCTCAAGTGCGTGGGATGCTCCGTGCGGAACAGCGCGTTCAGGATCAGGACCCGGACTCCACGCAACTGCTCGAGCGCCTTCGGCGGCACCCGTTTGGCGTCCGTGACGTACGCCAGCGGCCCCATGCGATACGCGAACACCGTCGCGGGCCCGTGGGGCACGGCAATAGGCAGCACGTCCATGTCGCCAATGCGCACGACCTCTCCTTCCTGCACCGGCCGTGCCTCGCCTTCCGGTTTGGATGTGCCCGGCAGCGGCCGCATCCGCACGTCGAAGATGTACGGAAAGCGAGTGGCCAGTTGGTCCAGCGTCTCGGCCGGCCCATACATGGGCAGCGCCGCACCGCGGCGACTGGTGATCGCCCGGAGGTCATCAATGCCGTGCGTGTGATCGGCGTGCGCATGCGTGAAGAGCACCGCATCCACGCGGTCCACCCCCGCGGCGATGAGCTGCAGCCGCAGTTCCGGCGGCGTGTCAATGAGCAGTCGCGTGCCGCCACTGCTTTCCACCACCGCGGCGCAGCGTGTGCGTTTATCGCGCGGGTCGCTGGACCGGCACACCTCGCACCGGCACCCGATCTGGGGAACGCCGAAACTGGTGCCGGTGCCCAGGATCGTGAGCTTCACACGACTTCCACGCGCAGCAGGTTCGTGCTGCCCGCCACATCGAATGGTACGCCCGCCGTGACGGGCACGCGATCACCCGGCTTGGCCAGGCCGCGCGCCTGCACCACGGCCTTGCCGTGCACGAGCATCTCGTCATACGTCGCGGTGTGCGGCACGAGCGCGGGCTGCACCCCCCACACGAGCGCGAGTTGCCGGTACGTCTGCTCGATGTCCGTGAGCGCCAGGATGGGGACAGCCGGCCGGTGCGCCGCGACGATGCGCGCGGTGAAGCCGCTCTTCGTGAATACGAGCACCACGGGCGCCGCCAGGGATTCCGCCGCGGCGGCCGTGGCCGCGGCAATGGCGTCCTCCGTGGCGACCGGCTCGTCCTGCCGCCGCCGGCCAATCGAGCGCGGCGTGCGTTGTGGCGGGTGCCGCTCGATCTCCGCGATGATGCGCGCCATCGCGCGCACCGCGAGCTGTGGATACGCGCCCATGGCCGTCTCCGCGGAGAGCATGACCGCATCCGTGCCATCGAGAATCGCGTTGGCGACATCGCTTGCTTCGGCGCGCGTGGGGCGCGGATGCGTGACCATGGATTCGAGCATCTGCGTGGCGGTGATCACGGGGCGCTCGTGCCGGTTCGCGACGGCGATGATCCGCTTCTGCGCGATCGGCACTTCCTCGAAGGGCAGTTCGACGCCCAGATCGCCGCGCGCCACCATGACCGCATCGGACGCACCGACGATCTCGTCAATGTTGGCGAGCGCGGTGTCCTTCTCGATCTTCGCGACGATCAGCATCGTGCGCGGGATCATTGCGCGCAGCAGCGCAATATCCTCGGCGCGGCGCACGAAGCTCAGCGCGAGATAGTCGAGACCCTGGGCCACCGCGAAGGCGACGTCCGCGCGATCCTTGTCGGTAATGGACGGCGCCGACACGCGCACGCCGGGCAGGTTGATCCCCTTGTGGCTGCCGAGCGGTCCACCATGCATCACGCGCGCGACCACGCGCGGCCGCGGCACGTCGAGCACGACGAGATCGATGAGCCCGTCGTCCATCAGCACGCGATCACCAACCGTGACGTCATCCGCGAGCGCGGCATAGGTGACCGGAATCTCGGCACCATCCGCCTGCTCCTCGGGCGCCAGCACGACATCGGCGCCTTCGGTGAGCGTGAGCGCCGTGTCGAGATGGCCCACGCGGATGCGCGGCCCCTGCAGGTCGCCCATGATGGCAACCGGGCGCGACTTCTCGGCGGCGAGGCGCCGGAGCGTCGCAATCACGGCGGCGTGCTGCTCGTGGGTGCCGTGGGAAAAGTTGATCCGGGCGACGTTCAGCCCGGCATCCATCAAGGTGCCGAGGACATCAGCGGCGGCACACGTTGGTCCGATCGTACAGACGATCTTCGTTCTGGGAAGTGAAGCGCTGGACACGAATTGCAAATGGAAATGAGGTGTGAGGCAAGCTAGTCCCCCTTAACGCGTGATGCCATGGCGTCGTCTCATCACCCGAACGGCAACGCGCCGGTCATCACCATTCGCGGAACGAGGACATCCATGCACCGGAACATTCTGTCATACACCGCCGGCGTGGCACTGCTGGCGATCGGCCTGGCGGCCTGCAGCAGCGACGGCGTCGTGAATCCCGATCTCACGCTGCCCGACTCCGAAGTCAATCAGTCCATGGCCAGCGACGTGGGCGATGCAATGGCGACATCCGTGGATCTCATGTCGGCGGATGAGGACAGTTACGCGAGCACCTCGCGCATCACGGCCCCCGGCGCGAACGCGGACTTCGCGGGTGACGTGACCGTACAGTGCAGCGGACCCGACAACGATGGCTGGTTCACCTGCGAGAAGACCACGTGGCGCGGGCTGGATCTCGTGCGGCAGAAGCGTTTCTGGGAAGGTGCCTCGTACGGGCTGGGCTTCACCGCGAGCACCGACTCGGTGAATCACCGGCGGACGCTCACCGGCTCCTTCACGCCAGCCTGGAACGCCAGCCGAACGATCTGGGCGAATCGCGCGGATACCGCCACGATGCACGTGGACCGCGGCGTGACGCCGGTGCAGCATGGCTGGGACGGGACCGGCGAGCGCCACGACAGCACGATGTACGTGCGCACCAACCGCACGCGGGTCTTTCATTACACCGCGTATGACACGGCCACCGCCGTCACGTTCGACATGCCGCGATCGCAGTACGTCTGGCCGCAGAGCGGCTCCGTGGTGCATAACGTCACCGCACTGGTCACCGTGCAGTCCGACACCCGGTCGTTCAGCCGGACGGTGACCCGGCGCGCTGAAGTCATCTTCAACGGCACGCCCAACGTCACGCTCGAGATCGGCGAACTCACCTGCGACCTCGATCTCGAAACGCATGCGGTGACCAACTGCCACTGACGGCCTGGCGAGGTGATGAACGGCTTGACGGTGTCATGGCGAGGGCGGCACATTGCCGCCCTCGCCATGACTTTATCTCCCACTCCCGCAGCCCGTACTGCTGCCGCTCGCCCCGCGTGGGTTGCCCCGTTGCTTTACTGGAGCGCGGTCGCGGCGATCGTGATCTGGCTCATGGTGCTGGTGATCTGGCGCGAGCGACCGCCGCGTCCGGCGCCGGCCACCGCATCAATCACGGAATTCTCCGCAATGCGTGCGTGGCCTGTTCTCGCGCACCTCGCGGATACCATCGGCTATCGCGTGGCGGGGACGCCCGGCGCGGACAGCGCGGTCGCATACCTCGTGCGCACGCTCCGCGGCATGCGCGGCCTGGATGTGACGGTGCAGGACGCGAGCGGCGCGTGGCGATATCCGCGCAGCCCCGGCGTGCTCGCGTATACCGTGCGCAACGTGCTCGTGCGCATTCCAGGCCGCGATTCTGCCGCGCTGCTGCTGTCCGCGCACTATGACACGCCGGTCGGCAGCACGGGCGCGGCCGACGACGGCGTGGCCGTGGCCGCGCTTGTGGAGATCGCGCGAGCCCTTGCCGCCGGCCCGCCCCTCACCCACTCGGTGATCATCAACATCAATGATGGCGAGGAACAGGGGCTGGTCGGGTCACATGCCTTCACCCGGCATCCGTGGGCACATGATGTGCGCGCCTTTGTAAACCTCGAGAGCGCCGGGCCGCATGGGAAGGCGATTCTCTTTCAGGCCGGCCCCGGCAACGAGTGGCTCACCCGCGCCTACGCGGCCGCCGTGCCGTATCCGTACGGCACCGTCGTGGCGCAGGACATCTTTCAGTCGGGGGTCATTCCGTCGGACACGGACTTTCGCGTCTATCGCGACGTCGGACTGTGGCGCGGGCTGGACATCGCGCTCTATCAGGGCGGCTGGGCCTACCACACCCAACGCGATCGAACATGGAACGTGACACCCGGCACGCTGCAGCACATGGGAGCGGATGCGCTGGCGCTCACGCGTGCCCTCGCCTCCGGCGAGTTGCCGGGCAATGTCTCCAGCGAGCGTGCCGTGTATTACGACGCCATGGGCGCCTTCATGCTGAGCTACAGCGCGGACGCCGCGACCTGGCTGGCGGCGGCGGCGCTGCTGTTGGCGTTCGTCGTGCTCCTCATCTGCGTGGTACGCGGCCGGGTGCGCGCGCGCGAAATCGCCGCCGCATTGGGGTGCGTCGTGGTGTCCATCGCGGCGGCCATCATTGCGGCTCTACTCATGGCCGTCGTCATGGCGTACGTGCTGCGCCGGCCGATGTCGTGGTTCGCCCACCCGCTGCCGGGCATCCTGGCTTTTGCCTTGGTCGCGCTCGCGGGTGCGCTGGCCGGCCAGGTGCCGCTCGTGTTCTGGATGCGTCGCCGGGGACTCATTCCGGCCATCGCCGGACGGGCGGTCCAGTGTGCCGCGCTCATCATCTGGATGCTCGTGCTTGCCGCGTGCACCGGGCTCGGGCTCGGTTCGGCGTACCTGCCGCTGTGGTGGGTGTGCGGCGGCGCCGTGGGGCTCGTGCTCGGGCTCGTGCTGCGCGATGATCGCTGGTGGGTTGGTGTGCTCGTGGGCGCGCTGCCGGCGGCGGTGCTCACGCTGGGGTTGCTCGTGACCCTGACACGGCTGTTCGTTCCCGTGTTCGGACGACTGCCCATGGCGATCGCGCCGGATCTCGTGCTCGCCGTCATCGTCGCGATTCCGGTCGCCGCGATCGCGCTGGCCGTACTCCCCGGCGCGCACCGCGCGGGCGCGCTGCGCGCCGCCGCGCTGGTGATGGCACTCCTTGCGCTGAGTGCCATGGGAGCGAGTGTCACGCGCCAGCGGTACACGTACCTGCGGCCGCAACGCCTGCGCATCGTACACCAGCAGAGCGATTCTACGAGCGAGCTCCGGGTGTTCGGCGCGGATTATGACACGCCCAGGATGGCGCTCGCCGCCGCGCCGGGAATGGCGGCGATGGACAGCACGACCGCGCGCCCGCTTGCGTTTGCGCGACGCGCCGGGCCAACCGGATTGGCTGCGCCGACACTCGAGCTGCTCTCGTCCACAACGGACAGCGCGGCGGGAACCCGCACGCTCACGTTTCGCGCGTCCGCGCCCGGCGCATATCGCCTGCATCTGCTGTTGCCTCGTGCGCGGCTCGCGGGCTGGAGCGTGCCGGCCGCACTGCCGCCGCTCCCGCGCAGTGACGCGGGGCGCATCGGCGTCACCTACATCGCGCCACCCGATACGGGGTGGCAGTTCACGCTTCGGGTCCGCGGCGACACGCCGCTCCCCATGGAGCTGCAGGCCAGCCGCGCCGTCACGACGGCCGACGCCGCTGCGCTCGAGCGACAGCTTCCGCCCTGGACCGATTTCGCGGCGACCGCCGTGAATGTGATTCACGTAGCGAAGTGAACGGCGGGATGGCGAGTGCGATCGCGTGCGCACTCCCACTTCCTCTGCTGCCGTCCGCTATATTAGGCCTTGTGCGCAACCGCCATTTCGCGCGCCGCTTCGTCGCGGCGCTTCTGGCCTTCTGGTTCGTCGCCTCCACACAGGAGATCGCGGCGACGCATCTGTGCCCCATGCACGATGCAATGGCCATGCAGATGGCCGGGCAGATGGCACCGCACACCGCATCGGGGCACGCGCCGGGCCCACACGGCGCGCATCATCAGTGCACCTGCATGGGTGCCGCGTGCACCACCGGGCCTGTGCCACTCGCCGCCGGGCGCATCGCCCTGCACGAGGCCACGAGCCTCGCATCCGCCGCGCGTCCCGGCCAGACCGTCGGCAGCATCCCGTCGGACCCGCAGTATCGCCTTCCCTACGCTCACGCCCCTCCGCACGCGTCTGTCGCGTAATCGGCACCACATCACGACACACGCAGTTTCCTCACGACCCCTGCGGAGGGGACATCATGTCATGCGCCTGTTCAGAAGCGCGGGACAGATCGCGGCAGTCTGCCACGATCCCACTCGCGATCACTGGGTCATTCGTATCGCTTCTTCTGCTCGCCGGTACCACGCGCGCGCGCGCCCAGCAGCCCGGGCGCGACACGACCCGTACTGACACGACGCACATTCACTCGCTTCCTCCGGTGCGCGTCGTCGCCCCGAAGAGCTCGCGCGCGGACGCGGCGAGCGCCGTCGTGATCCAGCCGGAGGCGATTCGCACGACGCCGGCCACCAACGTGTGGGACATCGTCCGGCAAACCGCCGGCGTAGAAGTGCACCAGCAGGGCCAGGGCCCCGGCTTCGCGTCCGACGCGGTCATCCGCGGATTCACGTCGGATCATTCCTCGGACGTCGCCATCACGCTCGATGGCGTCCCGATGAACCAGCCCGTGAACGGCCACGCCGAGGGGTATGCCGACTGGAACGAAATCATGCCCGAGGCCGTCTCGTCCATCGAGGTCCTCAAGGGACCGGTGTCACCGTGGATCGGAAATTTTGGCATGGGCGGCGAGCTGGAAGTGCAGACGGTGCCCGTGGCGGTCGGCACGCGCTGGAGTCTTCGCACGGGCTCTTACGGCGATGCCCGGCTGACCGTTCTCACCGGCAACGCGAATGAGAACGGCGGCTTCGTGCTCGCCGGCGATGCGCAGCGCGAAGATGGCTGGCGGCCGAACAGCAAGTCGAGCATGGAACATCTCCTCTTCAGCCGCACCTGGCAGCACGATACGAGCAGCACCACCACGTTCGCCGCATCGGGGTATGCGGCACAGTGGGACTCGCCCGGCTTCCTCACGCTCGATCAGTTCCAGCGGAGCGATCTCGACCTCGCGGTGGATCGCACGGATGGCGGACGGACGGCGGCGGGCCTGGTGCGCGGGTCCATCGTGCGCCCGCTGGGCGGCGGCACGCTGCGCTCGCAGTTGTATGCCCGCGCGGGCCAGTGGCACATCTTCCTCAACATCCCTCCTGAGGGTGGCATAGGCGAAGGGGCCACGTCGCAAACCGAGGAGCTCGACCGCCGCATGGAAGCGGGCGGTTCCACGCGCTTCGAGCATCAACTGGGCGCCGTGCATCTCATGGCCGGCGCCGATTATCGCCTCGTGCGCTCGGGGTATCAGCGCTACTTCACCTCGCTGCGCGCGCGTGACAGCGTCTTTGATTTCGATGGCGTGCCCGCGCGCCTCGACGGCACCTATCTCTCCGTGGCGCCGGCGCTGGAGGCGCACTGGGACGCCACGCCGCGGTTCGCGCTGGGGCTGGGCGCACGGCTGGACTGGATGCGCTACGCCATGACGCCATGGGACGCCAGCATCGGCCAGCACGACTCGCACCTGGTTGCGACACCCAAGCTGAGCGCGCGGTATCGCCTCACCCCCACGGTCGCCGTGTATGCGGCCTTCAACGGCGGGTTCCGCGCGGCGGACGGCTCGATTGCCAATCCGTCACTCGAGCCAAGTCATGAATGGGCGAGCGAAGTGGGGCTGCGCGCCAACAGCGATCGCTTCGAAGCCTCAGTGGCACTCTTCAATGTGAACGTGCGGAACGAGCAGACGTTCAACGAGGTGACGCAGGAATCGACGACGGGTGGCCAGAGCCGCCGTCGCGGCGTGGAGCTCGACGGCCGGTTCGGTCTCGTGCCCGCCGTCGCGCTGTTCGCGCATGCCACGATCAACGATGCGCACTACACGCACCTCGTGACGGACGACGGGGATGACCTGTCCGGCAAGCCGGTGTTCGGCGTCGCGCGCGCCACGGTGGAGAGCGGATTCGACGTGCAATCACACGGCGTGCTGGGGTCCGTCTGGGCCGCGTACACGGGACCGTTCACACCCATTGGCGAAGCCGACGCGCGCACGTCGTCGTACACGCTGCTCAACGTGCGCGGCTCGGTGTCCATCGGCGGCCCGTGGTCCGTGTCGCTCGGCATGCAGAACATCCTCGACCGAAAGTACGCCGAGGTCCGGGCCAGCGGCTTCGTGAGTCCCGGTCAGCCACGCACGCTGCTGATCACGCTGCGCCACGGGATCTGACCCTATCGCGCGGCAGTGAGCGCTCTGCTCTTCTCGCCGAGCCGCGCGATCAGCGTGTCGAAGGACTTGCCGAAGCTGGCGAGGCCATCGACGAGCAGTTTGTCCGTCACCGCGGACAGGGAGATGCCAAGCGACTCGAGCTCCGCCACGCAGCGGCGCTCGGCGTCGAGTCCCGCGGTGACGGTCTCGCGTATCTCGCCGTGATCCCGGAAGGCTTCGATCGTGGCCGGAGGCATCGTGTTCACGGTATCGGGACCGATCAGATCCTCGACGTACATCACGTCGCGGTACGCCGGATTCTTGGTGCTCGTGCTCGCCCAGAGCGGCCGCTGCAGCTTCGCGCCGCGTGCGGCGAGCGCGCTCCACCGGTCGCCCGCGAAGCGCTCACGAAAGAGCGCGTATGCGAGCTTGGCATTGGCCACCGCCACACGTCCCTTGAGCGCCGTGAGCCGCGCCGCCACATCGGGCGCGGCGGACGGCACCGTGGCGTCAATCCGCTTGTCCACCTCGGTGTCCACGCGGCTCACGAAGAACGATGCCACGCTCGCGATGTGCGCGATGTCCTTTCCCGCGGCGACGCGATCCTCGAGACCCTGCATGTACGCCTCGATGACGGCGCGGTAGGCGTCGAGCGAGAAGAGCAGCGTGATGTTGATGTTGAGGCCATCCGCCGTGAGCTGCCGCACGGCGAGCGCGCCCTCAGGCGTGCCCGGCACCTTGACCATGACATTCGGCCGGCCAACGGTATCCCACAGCCGGTGCGCTTCGGCGATCGTGCTGCGCGCGTCATGCGCGGCACCCGGTGACACCTCGATGGAGACGTAGCCATCGGCGCGCCCGGTGCGATCGTATACCGGTCGGAAGAGATCGCTCGCGCTGCGCACGTCGTCAGTTTCCACGAGCTCGAACAGATCCCATGGCGTCAGCGAGGCGGGCGCAGCCGCGAGCTGATCGTCGTACGCCGCGCCCTCGGCCAGTGCCTTCTCGAAGATCGTCGGATTGGAGGTCATGCCCGTGAGCGCGTCCTGCTGAATGCGCCGCGCGAGTTCGCCATTGCGCAGGATGGTGCGATCTATGAAATCGAGCCAGATGGACTGACCGGCTTCGTGCAGCTGCTGCAGGCGATTGGACATGGCTGACTCCGGATGGGTGATATATGAGGATACCGATGGTCGCGTCACGCGGGTATTGCCCGGTTCGGGTTGACGCAGCGGGCGCGAGTCGCGGGACAGGCACATACCTTTGGAACGGCACCGAGAAAATCCGGCGCTATTTCCCGGCCTGGGGCAGCGCTCCCGGGGCGGTCAGCTCCACGAAATCCTGCACGCCCTCGCCTTCGAGATACGGCATGCCGTCTTCCCGGCGCACCCACGCATGCGCCACCACGGCACCAGCGGCGGTGCGCCGCACGCCGATGGCCACGTCGGCTGCGACACCTTCGCGCCGCAGCAGCGCCGCGAGCACGGCCGCGCGCCGCAGACAACTGTAGTGCCAGAGCAGCGGCGCGCGGTGCAGCAGCCGTCCCACGTGGAACGCCAGCCGTTCCGGCGCGATGCGCTCGCCCGCGCGCGGCGGAATGCGCGCGATCCAGCGTAGCACCCGAGACGCCGGCAATACTTCGAGCAGCACCGGGATGACGGCGCACGCCGATCCGATTTCCAGTTTGCGCGCGAGTTTCATGCGCACCCCGCCGCGGCTCCTGCTACCTGGTGTACGACGGTACCTTGGCCTCCCCGGACACGTCGAACTTGATGTACATGCCGCTGGGCCCGTGACCGGGCACACCGCAGACGATCAGATATTTTCCGGCCTTCGTCGTCTTGAAATCCATGCTGTCGGTACCGCCCGTCGGCAGCCCGGCCGTGAGATCGTTGGTGTAGGCGCGCGCGATCGCAGGATTCTCCGGTGTCATGGGCAGCGGAAACGAGTCCACTAGAATAATGGCGGAATGCGGAATCGCATCCTTGTTGACGAATGACATCTTCACCGACCATCCGACCGGTACCGTGATGGTCTGATTCCCCTTGAATCCACCATTGAAGTTCATCCCGCCATTCCCGCTGCCGAGTGACGCAGTCAGCGAGATCTTTACCGTCTTGCTCGCGACATCATAGGACATGAATTCGCCGGCGGGGCTGCCGCTGGTGTCTGGCGCTGCGTGCGCCCGCGTCGCCTGAACCAGCGCTCGCGGGTGCGTATTGGAACCGGCAACGCCGCCGGACCCCTGCGCCACGGCAACGCCTGGTATGACAACGAAAAAGGCCGCGATCACGGCCGACCGACGACCGGTGGTCATCCTGATCTCCTGGTAGGGCAATGGGCATGCATGCGCATCGGCCGGCCGGACACGCCGGACGGCCGATGCCTGTCACGTGTACTGATACCCCGAACAGAGGAGATGGGTCAAGCGCGGGCGCCATGGAGCGCGAGCGATCGGCGCGCGCGGCGCCCTGCGGCACGCGGCGGCGCCCGTACCAGAGGTCTACGGGCCGCCCTTGTTCAACGAATCCAGCGCGTGCGCCAGCGAGTCCACGTGCTTGCGCCGCGCTTCGATCTCCGTGCGGATGGCGCGCAGCTCCTCCGCGACGTTGACGTTCTGAGCCGCGGGCGCGGACACGGGCGTAGCGGTACCGGACACCGGCGTCGGACTCGAGGGCGCGGTGGTCGGCGAAGCGGTGGCGGTCACCGGCGCACTCGCATTCGCTGCAGCCGCGGAGCGCGTGGCAACCGCCGCCGGCGGCTGGGGAGTCGCGCGCGCTGGTGGCGGCGCGGCCTTCGTCGTCACGGCGACAGGCCGCTCCGACCGGCCCTGCGTGACGACACCGGTTTTCGCGCGACGCGCGGTGCGCGTGCTGCCGTGAGCGGACCGGGACGTTGCCGCAGCGGCCTCTCGTGGCGGCGTGTCGTGCACCGCACGCGTGTGTTCGTTCGGTTCCTGCGTGCTGGGGGCGGCGGTGTCGGCCGTCACGGTGGAGGCCAGCACGGCGGGCTCATGCCGTACCGAGTCGCCGTGGACGACTGGCGCAACGATCGCGGCAGCGACTTGCGCGCTGGATGGCGCGGGAACCGCCGCCAGTGCTCCTCCATCGCCGCGCCCCCGCAGCGCGAGCACCGCCACGATCGCGGCCATCACCGCCCCACCCATCAGCGACATCACACCCAGGAACACGCGGTCGGCCGGCGCGAGCGCCATGCGAACGTCATGCCCGAAACGGGGCATCATGAGGGGCGCTACGGGTGTCGCGTGAATCACCGGGGGATCACGCCGTTCGGGTTCCGTGGGAACCGCTGGTTGCGCAGGGCGCACGGCGAGGGACGTGCCCGGCTTGCCCCGCCGCATCCGATACCCGCGCGGCACATGCGATCCGGATGCGTGTACGCGTCGCGCCGCGATGCTGATATGCTGGCGCTGGCTGCCATGCGGCAGTGGAGCTTCGTGTCGTGTCGGCGGGTCTGGCGGTGCCGGATGAATGAGCGCGGGGAGATCCGCGACGAAGTCCGCCCAGCGGACATCCCCGGCCGCACGAGCGCCGGGCGTGGTCGTGGAGCGACGCGCAGAGCTGTTGGGCATGACGGCGGCTCAGGCGAGAGAGAATCGGGACGACACCCTGCAGGACGAGTCGGGCGCGGCCCGGGTCACCCCGCGCGCATCGGGAGCACCGTAACCGGCACCGCCTCGTCGAGCGCCACCGCGCGCGCGGCATCCCGGTACGCGTCATCCGCGTGCATCGTGCTCACCAACGGCCGCGCGCACCAGCGCTCGGCGGCGATGGCCGCACGCCGGTCACCCTCGTGCGCGAGACTCCAATCGGCGTGCGCGAGCATGAGCGCCGCCGCGTACGCACGGGCCGTCGCAAACGCGAACGCGCGCGCGGCTGCTTCGCGATACTCGCTTCCCGCCCGGGCGGCGTCCGCCGCCGAGTGCTCCAACTGCTCCAGGGCATGAACCGCGCGCGCCGCCGATGCCGCAAGCTCGGACGCCGTGAGCCGGGCAAGTTGATCGCGAGCATCAGCAACGAGCGCGTGCAGCGCGTCGCTGGTGTCCAGCGCGCGCAGCACGTCCAGGCTGAGCACGTTGGTGGTTCCTTCCCAGATGGAGAGCACCTGCGCATCGCGCAGCAGCCGGGGCAGTCCGGTATCCTCGATGTAGCCGGCGCCGCCGAACGCCTCGAGCGCTTCGCTGGCGACCGCAACGGCCTGTTTTCCCGTGAACAACTTCGCCACCGGCGTGAGCACGCGCAGCAGCGCGGCATCGCGCGCCGTCGCGCTCCCGCATTCGGTGGCGCCGAGCAGTTCCACCACGCGAAAGGCCAGGTGAAATCCGGCCTCCACCTCGACGGCCATGTCGGCGAGCGTTTCGACGTGCAGTGGCTGCGCAGCCAGCAACCGTCCAAAGACCATGCGCCGCCCGGCGTAGTCGCGCGCCAGCGCCAGTGCGCGGCGCATTCCGGCGACGGCGGCCACGGCGTTGTAGACGCGCGTGACAGTGAAGAGCGACGCGATCGTCCGCACGCCCTGCCCTTCCTCCCCCACCAGCCATGCGCGAGTTCCATTGAGCGTCAGCTCGGCGGTGGGCAGCGCGCGGGTGCCGAGCTTGTCCTTGAGGCGCAGGACGCGAATGTCATTCATGCGTCCGTCCGCGTTGCGCAGTTGCAGATGGAACAGGCTCAGCCCGTGGCTGCCCGCCGGAGCGCCGTCAATGCGCGCCAGCGTCATGGCCATCTGTGCGGTGGTGGCCGATGTGAACCACTTGGTGCCGCGCAGCCGGAAGGCATCGCCGTCACGCGAGGCGAGCGTCGACGTCCCGGAGATGTCCGAGCCGCCAGTCCGCTCGGTCATCCACTGTCCCGACGTCCAGAACTCATCCGGATTTCGCGTGGTGAGATGGCGCAGCGCGTCACGCAGTCGTGGCGACGTGCCGTACAGCTCGAGGCAGCGCGCCGCGCCGTCGCCCATGGCGAGCGGGCAACTGTACGTTGCCGACGACGGAGCGAAGAGATAGAGTCGCGCGAACTGCTCGACACGCGAGAGCGGCCCGCTGGCGCGCTCGTAGCCGATGGCGACAAGACCCTCCTCCGCGGAGATGCGGTCGAGCATGCGCCAGCTCTCGCTCGTCTCGATGCGATCCACGCGTCGCCCCCACGGATCGAACGGCACGAGCCGCGGTGGCGCGGCTTCGGCCGCATCACCCAGCGCCAGGATGTCCGTGGCGACGCGCGCACCGAACCGCTGCAAGTCGAGGTGCACCCGCGCATGCATCTCCGGAGGCAGCACGCGACGCAGCCAGGAGCGCAGCAGCCGGTCGTCCAGGTACTGGTTCCCCAGGCGCGGCCCGTCCTGATGGAACTCGGGCATTACCCGTAATTCGTGAAGGGCTCCGTGATGAGACGCGCGCGCTGCGGTCCATACTCGAACACGTGCGTGAGCCGCACTTCGTTCCCCACTCGCGCCACGCGCGTCTCGGCGAGCGAGAAATCCGGCGCGTCGCCCAGCCCGAGCGCGTTGAGCCGCTCCGCCTCGCCCTTGCACACGTCTCCCGGCGTCGGCCGGCTCTCGGGATAGGCGTCCTCGTGATGCTTGCGCAGGAGCTGCATCTGCTCATCGCCACCGCGCTCCACCGCATCGCGAACCGCATCGCGTGTCAGCGACATTTCACGTGCCGTTCTGCCGGCCGTCGCGCCGCGCCACGTCAAACGTTGCCATCATCGGACGGAACCGCTGCCAGCCGCTGTCATCGATTCCCGCGACGACACGGAGCGTTTCGCCCGGGGTCTTCACCCACGCCGCCTGGATCAAAACCTGGTAGCGCCGCCCCGATGGTCCGACGACCTCCGTGGCCACCGGTGCCAGCAGCAGCCGCTGCAGATCGGCGTGCGATTGTGCGCGAAAGGGTTGCAGCTGGTGTTCCAGCAGCGTGGTGGCTTCGGCCGTATCCATGCGAAACGCGCGAGAGCGAAAGGATCGGGCAACAGCGTCCGGACACGTCGAAACATGATGCGCGTCCGGAGCGCGCGCCAGCAGCAATTCAGCGCGGCAGCGTCGCGCGTCCCGTGCGTGGATCGTACGTGCTGCCCGCAGGAAGAACCTGCATGACCATGCCGGTCTCCCCAAGCACCGGCGCACCTGGCGGCGTGATGGTCGCATGGCGCGCGTCATACACCACGGCGGCGCTCTCACCAAGAACCGTCCACGTGCCGTCCGGATCCACGAGCAACGCGGTGGATTCATCAATGCCAACGCCGAGGTGGCGTGGATCCTCGAGCACCACGCTGATGAGCCGGTTGTGTCGCCGCCGCCGCAGGAAATGCTGATCGACGATGGCCGTCGTGAGCAGGCCGAACCCCTGGGTCATGACAATGTTGTCGCGCGCGATGGTCATGAAGGCACTGCTCGAATCGCTGGGCGGGCGCGCGCCGCCGGGATGCCGCTCGTCGCCCGTGATCATTGGTGACGACATGACCGCCGCGCCCGCCGATGTGCCCCCGATGACGGCGCCCGCCCGATAGCGCTCGTGAATCGCGCGCTCCGTGCGGGTGCCCAGCAGTGCTCGCGTGAGCTTCACCTGATCACCACCAATGAACCACACACCAGTGGCATCGTCGAGCAGGTGCGCCACGGAATCCTGATCGGCCTCCTCGTGCGTGATATAGAGAGGCAGCGCGTGCGCGCCCAGTTTCCGCAAATCGTCGGCCTTCTCCGCGGCGCCGGCCTTGCCGTCCTCGCTGGCCATGCCAAAGACGACGATGCGCGCATGCCCCGCGCCGCCGGCCAGATCCACGAACTTCTGCACGAGCGCCTGGGGCTGCGGTCCGCCGCCCACGATGAGCAGGTGGCCGCGTACCGCCTGCGCCAGGGCGGACGACACTATGACGCACGCTACCATCACGGTCAATCCGAACACCACCGCGATGCACCTGAGCACGTGCGCGGCCCGGCTCACCGCCGTCACAGTTCCCACCCCGCGCGGTATTCGCGCGTGAGATACGTATTCGCCTCGGGGACGTTCGTGACCTGCATGGAATGGCCGTCATACTCGAGCTGCCGCCCCTGTCCCGCTTTGAGCGCCACAATGCCGAGCAGCATGGTTTCCGTAAGCTTGGCGGCATACTCGAAGGGCGAGCTCGCCTCTCCCTTCCCCTTGCAGGCCTGAGCCCAGTTGATCTCGTGCGGCACGTCGATGCGCGGGACCGACTTCGGAACGGCCGACGCAGCGAGCGCCAGCGCTCCCGGATAGACGACGGGATTGTTTCCGTAGGTCTCATACGTGAGATAGCCCTTCTCGCCGATGAATATCCCGCCACCGCCATCACCACCCGGGCGCGGAATTCCGGGCGCGACGAGCGGCGAGAGGCCACCGTCATACCAGGTGAGTTTCACCGCCGGCTGCTTCCCCCGCGCGGCGAACGCGTACTGCGTGGTCATCGCCAGCGGATACGATCCCTCGCCCCTGGGCGCGCCCCATGGCGTGGATGACGACACGATCGTCTCCGGGTAGTCGAGCCCCAGCGCCCAGAAGGGCTGGTCCATGAGATGCGCGCCCATGTCACCAATGGCGCTCACGCCGAAGTTCGTCCACCCGCGCCAACTGAACGGGTGATAGACGGGGTGATAGGGCACATCCTCGTGACACGCACCCAGGAACAGCTGCCAGTCGAGTCCCGGCGGCGGTGTGTGCGGATCCTGATCCATCGCCGCGAGAATGGCGTTGTCCACCGTGCGCATGCCCCACTGGCGCGGCGGTGGTGGCGTCGCGCCAGCCGAGCTGCCCGATGCGGCGACCGGCGCGGCGGCGTGCTCCGGTGGCGGTCCGGAACGCGGACGCGGAATGCCCTGCGCCCAGTAGCGCTGGGGCCGGTCCGTCCACACGTGCGCTTCGTGCACCGGCCCGATCACGCCGGATGCGATGAGCTCCACGATGCGACGCGTCCCGTCGTACGAGTGTCCCTGATTTCCCATCTGGGTCACCACCTTCATCTCCTTCGCGGTGCGGGCCAGCAGGCGCGCCTCGTACACCGTGTAGGTGAGCGGCTTCTGTACGTATACGTGCTTGCCGGCGCGCATGGCGGCGTGCGCGATGGTGGCGTGCATCTGATCGGGCGTGGCCACCACCACGGCGTCGAGATGCTTTTCCGTGTCGAGCATCTTGCGGAAATCCGCGTACTTCGTGGCCTTCGTGTAGACATCGCGGATGCGCGTCGCATCGGCGTCGTCTTCCGCAGTCTTCCCCTTCCACTGTTCGAAGCGGCCGGCAATGGAGCGCTCGACGTACGGAAAGTCCACGTCGCAGATGGCCACGATGCGCTCACCACCCTTGGCGAGCGTGTTCATGTTGTTCATCCCCATGCCGCCAATTCCCACACTGGCGATGTTCAACGTGTCACTCGGCGCCAGGTAGCCGCGGCCAAGGACGTGACGGGGAACGATGGTCGGTGCGATGGCGAGTGCCGCGGCGGCTTTGGTCGCGTCCGCTACGAATTCGCGACGGGTGAACCGTGTTTTCCTGGAGGAGGACATGGTGACGCAGGAGAGGAGGAGAGAGAGACGTTCGACCGGCATTATCCCACACCATGGCAAATCACACAAGGGGAACCAGCCGCTCCACTTGACAGCGATGCAATTCCGCCATAGCCTTGTGGAACAATCGTTGTGTTCCCGTGGTGATTTGCCCGCATATTGCAGCCACGTAAAAGAACTTGCTAAAAAGCTTCGCTCGGGCACAGATCCCGGGCATTTTTTTTCGACTGACCATTTCTCATCCCGGCGCTGGCCGGGATGCCATCGGAGCAGCATGCGCTTCTCGATTCGCGCCGCCGCGCGCACGCGATTCATGTGCACGCATCACCTGATGACCACCGCCGCCCTGGAGCGGCTGGGGAGAGTGGCGCGCGCCACGTAGCACCGACGACACCACCTGTCGTGATCTCTCCCCGGCCGCGCAACCAGCGGCCGGGGTTTTTGTTTCACCACGCGACGCTGTACGAGGGTGTCGCGAGTACTGGAGGGTGAATTCCCATGCCTCACGCATCGACATCCGTCCTGCGCGACGCCCTGCGACTCACTCCGGGAGTGGAAACGCTCGGCATCGAGTCCGCGTTCGAGGTGGCCGCCGCCGCGCGGCGCCTTGAGGCGCAAGGGCGGAGTGTGGTGCATGCGGAAATCGGTGAGCCGGATGCTCCGACGCCCGCGCATATCGTGGAAGCGGGCATCCGGGCCCTGCGCGACGGCGCCACGCGCTACGCGCCGCCCGCCGGCGTCGCCGCGTTGCGTGACGCGGTCGCCGCGCACGTGACCGAACGCGGCGTGGCTGCAACAGCCGAGCAGGTGGTCGTGACCTCGGGAGCCAAGCCCATGCTGCTGTACGCGGTCCTGGCGCTCGTGCGTCCGGGTGACGAGGTCCTCGTTCCCGACCCCGGCTTCCCCATCTACGAGTCGGCGGTGCGACTGGTGGGCGGCGTGCCGGTACCGTATCCCGTGTCCCCCACCGACGGCGCACTCCGCGAAGAGGCCATCGCCGCGGCGATTTCCCCGCGCACGCGAGTGCTCGTGCTCAACCTGCCCGGCAACCCCACCGGCACCGCGGCCTCGACGGCCGCACTCGATGCCATTGCCGAGCTGGCGGTCCGTCACGACCTGGCGGTGCTCTCCGACGAGATTTATTCGCGATTGTACTTCGCCGGCGTGCACGAGAGCATTGCGTCAC
This sequence comes from Gemmatimonadaceae bacterium, assembly GCA_036278895.1. Taxonomy (GTDB): domain Bacteria; phylum Gemmatimonadota; class Gemmatimonadetes; order Gemmatimonadales; family Gemmatimonadaceae; genus JADGGM01. Next base: position 5,393 of record DASUKE010000019.1, on the reverse strand, counting down.
GTCCGGGGCTCGCGGAGCGCACCGTGCTCGTGGATGGCTTTTCCAAGACGTACGCCATGACAGGCTGGCGCCTCGGCTACGGCGTGATGCCGGCGCGACTGGCCGAACGCGTTACGGCGCTCGTGATCAACAGTACGTCGTGCGTGCCGGCATTCATTCAGCTCGCGGGATTGGCGGCGCTCACCGGGCCGCAGCAGTGCGTGACGGCGCTGGTGTCGCGCCTGCGCACGCGCCGCGACGCCATCGTGCGCGGGCTGAACGCGATTCCGCACGTGCAATGCGCACTGCCCTCCGCCGCGTTCTACGCGTTCCCCGATGTATCCAGGCTGCTCGAGCGCGGCGGCCTGTCCACCACCGCACTGTCGAGGATCCTGCTCGACGTGTACGGGCTCGCGACGCTCGCCGGCTCGTCGTTCGGCGCGCGCGGCGAGGGACATCTGCGACTTTCGTTCGCCACGTCGCCCGAACTGCTCGCCGCCGCGCTGGACCGCCTCGCCGCGTGCGCGTACGACCTGTCATCCGCCCGCCAACCCCGCTGAGGAGGTCATCATGTCCACCGGCAAAGTGACCATCGCGACGCTGAACGCGCTCAAGACTCAGGGCCGCAAGGCAGTATTCATCACTGCCTACGACTATCCCACCGCCACCTTCGCGGATCGCGCGGGCGTGGACATGCTGCTCGTGGGGGACTCCGCGGCCATGACGATGCTGGGGCTGCCGAGCACGCTGGGAATCGGCCTCGAGGAAATGCTGGTGTTTGCGCGCGCCGTGAGTCGCGCGGCGCAGCGCGCGTTCGTGATCGGAGACATGCCGTTCCTGTCGTACCAGCCGAGCGACGAATGTGCCGTACGCAGCGCCGGTTCCTTCGTGGGGTCCGCGGGGTGTGATGCCGTGAAGTGCGAGGGGGGTGAGCGCGTTGCCCGGCGCGTGCGCGCCATGACGGATGCGGGGATCGCCGTGATGGGACACCTCGGCCTCACGCCGCAGAGCCTGGCGCAACTGGGCGGCTATCGCGTGCAGGGAAAGACGCTGAGCGCGGCCCAGCGACTGGTGGACGATGCGCTCGCCCTCGAGGAGGCGGGTGCGTTCGCGATTCTGCTCGAGGCCATGCCCGCGGAAACCGCGGCGCTGGTCAGCGAACGCGTGCGCCTGCCGGTGTACGGCATTGGCGCGGGGCCGCACGTGGACGGCCAGCTCGTCATCTCGCACGACATTCTGGGTAACTTCGTAGGGAAGATCTCCCCGCGCTTCGTGAAGCGGTATGCAGAGGTCGGCAGCGACATCGAGCGGGCCATTGGCGAGTACGCGGCAGACGTTCGCGCACTGCGATTCCCCGGTCCCGAACACTGCTACAGCATTGCACCGGAGCACGAGGCCGAGATCCGTCACGCGCGCGCCGGCGCCCCCGGCGCATCGTCTCCGCTCGTTGCCTGAGGCTTGTGTTTCATGACCATTGCCGTCGATACCGATACGTCACAGGGCGCCCTGCGCGCGCTGCCATTGCGCTGTCGCAATTGCGGGGTGGAACGCGCCGCGGCGCCGTCCGCCATCTGCGACGACTGCCTGGGGCCGTTCGATCCGGTGTACGAGCCGCACCGTGCGCTTCCCGATCGCGCCGCGATTGCCGCGCGGCCGCCTTCGCTCTGGCGCTACCGCGAATGGCTGCCCTTTACGGGCGAGCCCGCGCTCTCCCTCGATACCGGATGTACGCCGCTCGTCGACGCGCCGCGGCTTGCGCGCCGACTGGGCGTGGCGCGCGCCTGGGTAAAGAATGACGCCGTCTCGCATCCGTCGCTGTCGTTCAAGGACCGGGTAGTCGCGGTGGCCATCAATGCGGCCGCGTCGTTTCAGCTCACGACCGTCGGGTGCGCCTCCACTGGAAATCTCGCGAACGCCGTCGCCGCGCAGGCCACGCGCGCCGGTTTCGACGCGTGGGTCTTCATCCCGCACGATCTCGAGGTGGGCAAGGTCATCGGCGCGAGCATTTACGCGCCGCATCTCGTCCGCGTGCGCGGGACGTACGATGACGTGAACCGGCTGTGCGCGCAGATTGCGGATCGCTTCGGCTGGGGCATCGTGAACGTCAACCTGCGCAGCTACTACGGAGAGGGCTCCAAGACGATCGCCTTCGAGATCGCCGAGCAGCTCGGGTGGCGGCTTCCCACGGCCGTGGTGGCGCCCATGGCCGGGGGCTCGCTCGTGAGCAAGCTGCGCAAGGGATTCGGCGAGTTCCTCGACGCGGGACTCGTGGAGGGAGACGCGCCGCGGCTCTTCGGCGCGCAGGCGTCCGGGTGCGCGCCAATTGCGCGACTCGTGCAGAGCGGCGGGACCCACATCGTGCCCGAGGTGCCGCACACCATCGCGCGCTCCATCGCGATCGGCAATCCCGCCGATGGCCGCTATGCGGCGCGCGCCATTCTCGATTCCGGCGGCTGGGCGGAGCACGTGAGCGACGAAGCGCTCGTGAGCGGCATTCGTGCGCTGGCGGAGGATGCCGGCATCTTCACCGAAACCGCCGGCGGTGTGACCGTGGCGGCGGCGTTGGCCCTCGCACGAGCTGGCCGTCTGCACGCCGACGATGAGGTCGTGCTGTGCATCACGGGCAACGGGCTCAAGACCGTCGAAGCCGTGAGCGGCGTCCTGCCGGATGCGCCGCTCATCGCACCCAGGCTGCGCGAGGTGAGCGCGCTGGTCGCGGAGGGTCGCGGCGCATGACGGTGAGCGTACGGGTCTGCGCGAGCACATCCAACCTCGGCGCGGGCTTCGACTGCATTGGCGTGGCCGTGGAACGGCGACTGCGCGTGCTGGCGCGGGTGGGTCCCGCGACCGGGACCACGCCGGTCATCGAGCGACTCGGAACACTCGCGGCGCTCGGCGTGAGCGCCGGCGATGATCTCATCGTGCGCGGCTTTGCGGCGGCGTGCGAGTACGCGCACGCCTCGGTGCCGCGCGGACTCGTCATGCAGGCGACGTCGGACATTCCGATCGCGCGCGGTCTGGGTTCTTCGGCCGCCGCCATCGTGGCGGGCGCACTCGTCGCGCGCGCGCTGCTCGAACTGCCGCTCGACGACCTCGCGCTGCTGGGCATTGCGACCGGCCTCGAAGGACATCCGGATAACGTCGCGCCGGCATTGTACGGCGGCGCGACACTCGCCTTCCGCACCGTGCACGGCGGCTGGCACGTTGCGCCGCTCACCGTGCACCCCGCGTTGCGCTTCGTGTTCGCGGTGCCGGATTTTCCGGTGGGCACCGACGACGCGCGCGCCGCGCTGCCGGACCAGGTGTCGCACGACGACGCGCGTCAGGCGGCAGCCGCGAGCGCCGCGCTCGTCGCCGGACTGGCGCGCGCCGATGCGACGCTGCTGGCTGCCGGCCTCGAGGGTCGCCTTCATGTTCCCTATCGCAAACCGTTCGTGCGGGGATACGACGCGGTCGTCGCAGCGGCGCGCCAGGCCGGCGCCGCCGGAGCCACGCTCAGCGGATCCGGCTCCGGCGTGGTCGCCGTAGCCACGGATCAGTTCACGCGCGCCGTCGCCGACGGCATGGCGCAGAGCTGGCACGCGCTCGGCGTGCACGCCACGACATTCACCTGCATTCCCAGTCGCAGCGGGTATCGCTGTGACGTCACGACGCTCCCCGGCGGCGATCCCTTCGCCATGGAACTCGAACACACGATGCAGTCTTCACCAGAGGAGAGGTACTGATGAGCGTAACTATCGTGCTGCCCAGCATGCTGGCGCGCCTGGCGTCGGACCAGGGCGAACTCGAGGCGCGCGGCGCCACCGTCGGCGATGCCGTGACCGACGTCATTGCGCGCTTTCCCGCGCTCGGACCACGCCTGCGCGATGAGGCCGGCGAGCCCTATCCTTTCGTGTCCTTCTATCTGAATGATGAGGACATCCGACTTCGCGGCGGCTTCCAGGCGCCGGTGCGCGATGGTGATGAAGTCATCGTCGTGCCAACCGTCGCGGGAGGGTGACATCATGACTGCCATCGACGCATCGCCGCGGCGGCCCGCCGAGAACGCGCCGCACGACAGCGCGAGCCTGTCGCGCGAGGAGCTCGAGCGGTACAGCCGGCACCTGCTGCTCCCCGAGGTCGGACTCGCGGGACAACAGAAGCTGAAGAACAGTCGCGTGCTCATCGTCGGGGCGGGCGGCCTGGGATCGCCGCTCGCACTGTATCTTGCCGCCGCCGGTGTCGGGCATCTCGGCATCGTGGATTTCGACAACGTGGATGTCACCAATCTGCAGCGCCAGGTGCTGCACGGCACGAAGGACATCGGTCGCCCCAAACTCGACTCCGCGCGCGATCGCGTTGGCGACGTGAATCCGCACGTGCAGGTGGAGACCTATGCGACCGCGCTCACCTCGGCCAACGCGCTCGAGATCGTTCGCGACTACGACGCCGTGGTGGATGGGACGGACAACTTTCCCACCCGCTACCTCGTGAACGACGCGTGCGTGCTCACGGGCAAGCCCAACGTGTACGGCAGCATCTTCCGCTTCGAGGGACAGGCCAGCGTGTTCGCCACCGCGAACGGGCCGTGCTATCGCTGCCTCTTTCGCGAGCCACCGCCTCCGGGGATGGTGCCGAGTTGCGCGGAGGGTGGTGTACTCGGTGTGCTCCCGGGCCTCGTAGGCACCATCCAGGCGACGGAAGTGCTCAAGCTGCTGCTTGGCGTCGGCACGCCACTGATTGGACGCCTGCTGCTCGTGGATGCGCTGCGGATGCAGTTCCGCACGCTGGCGCTGCGCAGAGATCCCGAGTGCCCGGCATGCGGCACGCACGAACTGCAGGAGCTCATCGACTACGAGGATTTCTGCGGGCTGCGCCAGGTAGCCGCCACCGGCGTGCCCGAGATCACACCGCGCGAGTTCGCCGATCGGCGGGCGCACGGCGACGACCTGGTGCTCATTGACGTGCGCGAGCCGCACGAGTGGGAGATCGCGCACATTCCGGGCGCGCGGCTGATTCCGCTCGCGACACTCGGTGACGCGATCCCGACGCTCGATCCGGCACGCGAGATGGTGGTGCACTGCAAGGGCGGATCGCGCAGCGCCCGCGCAGTGCGGCAGCTACAGGATGCCGGTTTCACGCGCGTGTGGAATCTCGCCGGCGGCATTGGCCGGTGGAGTGATGACGTAGATCCGGAGGTACCGAGGTACTGAGCGAGCCACTGCCGCTCCGCCCTGCCCCGCCCTTGGGAATCGGCAATCGGGAATGGGGAATCGACCGCCCCACGCCACCCCGCCCCTGGGAATCGGCAATCGGGAATGGGGAATCGTGGGAATGGGGAATGGGGAATGGGGAGGCCGATTCCCGGGTGTTGATGAACTAGGGGGGCGGCGGGAGGGGGCGGATTGCCTGATCGATTCCCCATTCCCGATTGC
>DASUKE010000018.1:0-25867 GCA_036278895.1 Gemmatimonadaceae bacterium | reverse complement strand
GCGCTCGCTCCCGTACCGGCGGTTCCTCCGCATCAAGGCGCAGCTCCCCAAGGACGGCCCGCTCGAGGTGGACAGTGTGTGGCCCGTCTACAAGAGCGCCGACTGGCTGGAGCGCGAGTGCTACGACATGTTCGGCATTCGCTTCACCGGGCATCCCGACCTGCGTCGCATCCTGATGTGGGAGCAGTATCACGAGGGGTATCCGCTGCGGAAGGACTTTCCGCTGCGTGGCCGCTTCAGCCGGTCGGAACAACTGCGCCAGGCGCTCGCCGCCAACCCGGAAGCGCGCTACTCCATGGAAGAGCTCTCGATCGCCGACGCGTTCGAGGATCTCCCCGATGAAATGGTTCGCCGGATCACCGGCGGCGAACGGACGGGGGAGTAGCATGGCTACCACGACACGCACGGTGGATGTCGCGCTGGGCACGTCGGGGCTGGACGAGCAGGGCCGGCCGCGTCGCGCACCGCTCACCATCACCGAACAGGGCACGGTCACGACACTGGAGCCGCCGGCTCCCCTCGAGCCTGAGCTGGCCACCGAGCACATGCTCATCAACATCGGCCCGCAGCATCCCGCCACCCATGGCGTGCTGCGGCTGGTGCTCGAGCTGGATGGCGAGACGGTGGTGCGCTGCATTCCGCACATCGGCTATCTGCACTGCGGCTTCGAGAAGATCGGCGAGTACCGCACGTACAACCAGATCGTACCGTGGACCGATCGCGAGGATTATCTCAACTCCATCGGGAACAACGTCGCGTTCGTCCTTGGCGCCGAGCGGCTCTTTGGATTGAGCATCACGCCGCGCTGCACGGTGCTCCGCGTGATTGCCATGGAGCTCTCGCGCATCATCTCGCATCTCGTGTGGCTCGGCACGTTCTGCATTGACATTGGCGCGTTCACGCCCTTCCTCTGGGCGTTCCAGGAACGCGAAGCCGTGTACAATCTGCTCGAGAGCTGGGTCGGCGCGCGGCTCACGACCACGGCGGCCCGCGTCGGCGGCATGGCCGCGGACGTCCCCGACGGCTGGATGGATGAGCTGGGAAAGTTCATTCGCCATCTGCCGCGGACGCTCGACGAAGTGGATCGCATCCTCACGCGCAACGCGATCTGGGTGGGACGCACCGTGGGGCTCGGCGCAATGTCCGCCGGGGATGCCGTGAACTACGGGTTGTCCGGGCCGCTGCTGCGCGCATCCGGCGTGGCGTACGACGTTCGCAAGGACTTCCCGTATCTCGACTACGAGACGTACGACTTCGATGTGCCGGTGGGTGAACACGGCGACGTCTATGACCGCTTCCTGGTGCGCATGGAGGAAATGCGGCAGTCGGTGCGCATTCTCGAACAGGCCGCGAAGCGACTCCCGGAGGGTCCGGTGGACAGCGCGGACCACCGCGTGGTGCTCCCGCGGAAATCGAAGGCGATGAGTGACATGGAGTCCATGATCCATCACTTCAAGCAGGTGATGGAGGGACCGCGACCGCCGATCGGGGAATGCTATGTCGCGGTGGAGAGCCCCAAGGGCGAAAAGGGCTACTACATGGTGTCGGACGGCTCGGCCAAACCGGTGCGCTGGCGCATCCGCCCGCCGTCGTTCGTGAACCTGTCCGCGATACCGAAGATGGTCGAGGGGCATTTGCTCTCGGACGTGATCGCCATCAACGCCAGTATCGACATTGTCATGGGGGAAATCGACCGGTGAAAGGTCAGGACACATCCGGCGACGGCGCCACGGCGCTCCAGACTGACGGGACGGGTCGCCACGACACCCCGTACGAACCCATCTTCACCGGGGCGGTGAAGCAGGAGCTGGACGACCTGCTCGTGCGCTATCCGTCCAAAGCGGGTGCGCTGCTGCCCGCACTCTGGATCGTGCAGCGCGAGCGGGGCTGGGTGAGCGAGTCGGCCATGACGGAAGTGGCCGAGCAGCTCGCGCTCACGCCGGCGTACGTGAAGGGCGTGGTGACGTTCTACACCATGTACCACCAGCATCCGGTGGGGAAGTACTTCATCCAGGTTTGCACCACGTCGCCGTGCGGCGTGTGCGGCGCGGAGCAGGTCGTCCAGGCCTTCCTCGAGCGCACCGGGTGCAGCGAGCTGGGCGCCACCTCGGCGGATGGCCGCTATACCGTGATCGAAGTCGAATGTCTCGGCGCCTGCGGGTTCGCGACGCCGGTGATGATCAACGAGGAGTTCCTCGAGTCGGTCACGCCGGACACGGTGCCACAGATCCTCAGCCAGCATTCCTGATGGGCTATCCGCACACACCTCACGCGCGCGAAACGAAGGTGCTCTCGGAGCACTTCGGTGATGTGGCGGCGCGGTCGCTGGACGTCTGGAAGCAGCGCGGCGGGTATCGCGCGCTCGAGCAGGCGCTCGGCATGAGCCCCGCGGACATCGTCACCGTCGTCAAGGAATCGGGCCTCCGCGGTCGCGGCGGCGCCGGCTTCCCCACCGGCATGAAGTGGTCCTTCATGAAGCCCGGTGACGGCAAGCCGCACTATCTCTGCGTGAACGCCGACGAGTCCGAGCCTGGCACGTTCAAGGACCGCGAAATCATGCGCTGGACGCCGCACGCCCTCATCGAGGGTGCGGCCATTGGCTCGTACGCCATTGGCGCCGAGACCTGCTACATCTACATTCGCGGCGAGTTCACCGAGCCGCTCAGGGTAATGGAGGCGGCGGTGCGCGAGGCCTACGCCGCGGGCATTCTCGGGCGGAACGCCATGGGGACGGGCACACGCATCGATGTGCACGTGCACAAGGGCGCGGGCGCATACATCTGCGGGGAAGAGACCGCGATGATGAACTCCATTGAAGGGAAGCGCGGCAATCCCCGCATCAAGCCGCCGTTTCCGGCCGTGGCCGGTGTATTCGGCATGCCGACCACGATCAACAACGTGGAGACGCTCGCGGCGGTGCCGCACATCATTAATCGCGGCGCGGCCTGGTACAAGGGAATGTCCCACTCAAGCGCCAAGAGCACGGGAACCAAGCTGTTCTCCGTGTGCGGCAACATCGCGAAGCCGGGCAATTACGAAGTCGAGATGGGCTTCCCCTTCAAGGACTTCCTGTACGATCTGTGCGGCGGGCCGCTGCCCGGCCGCCGGTTCAAGGCGGTGATTCCAGGCGGCTCCTCGGTGCCCATTCAGACCATGGCGGAGGCGGAGGCGAGCCTGATGGATTACGAGGGTTTCGTCGCGCAGGGCACCATGCTGGGGTCGGGCGGCGTGATCGTGTTCGACGATCAGCAGTGCATGGTGAAGCAGATCGCGCGCATTGCGCGCTTCTATGCGCACGAGAGCTGCGCGCAGTGTACGCAGTGCCGCGAAGGAACCGCGTGGACCACGCGCATACTCGAGCGTATCGAGCACGGTCAGGGACACATGGAGGACCTCGACACGCTGAAGGAACTCTCGACGAACATGACCGGCACGACGATCTGCGTGCTCAGCGATTCCTGCGCCGTTCCCATCGTCTCCGGACTCACGAAGTTCCGCGACGAATTCGAGGCACACATCAAAGGCAAACGGTGCCCAATGGGCGCCACGGCCGCGGCATAATGGCGGATACCCAGAACATCAATCTTACCATTGAAGGGCGGCAGGTCAGCGTGCCGGCCGGCACCTCGATTCTCGAGGCGGCGCGGCTGGCGGGCGTGCTCGTGCCGCACTACTGCTACCACCCGGGGCTCTCCATCGCGGGCAACTGTCGCATGTGCCTCGTCGAGGTGGAGAAGAGTCCCAAACTGGTGCCATCCTGCGCGACGGCGGCGGCGGACGGTCAGGTGGTGCACGTGTTCTCCGACAGGACGCTCGAACAGCGCAAGGGCGTGCTCGAGTTTCTGCTCCTCAATCATCCGCTCGACTGTCCCATCTGCGACAAGTCTGGCGAATGCGAGCTGCAGGACTACACGTACCGAGAGGGGCGGGCGCAGGGCCGGTCGCTCGATCCCAAACGGTTCAATCCCGCCGAGGACTTCGGCGGCGACGTGCTGTACGTCACCAACCGCTGCATTCTCTGCACGCGATGCGTGCGCTTCATGTCCGAGGTGGCCCAGGACACCGCGCTGAACGTGAGCGAGCGCGGCGACCGCGCCGTCGTCGGCAAGGCGGACGACAGGGATCTCACGCATCCGTGGGCGGCGAACGTCATTGACCTCTGTCCCGTCGGGGCGCTGCTGAGCAAGGATTTCCTGCACAAGGTACGCGCCTGGGAGCTGGACCGTGCGCCCTCCATCTGCCCCAACTGTACGCAGGGATGCAACACGATCGTCGAGACGCGTGACAATGCGGTGGTCCGCATGCGACCGCGCACGAACCTGGACGTCAATCACTACTACCTGTGTGATCAGGGGCGACTGGACTACCGCTGGATGAACCGCACAGACCGGCTCGAGGCTCCGCTGGTGCGGCGCGAAGACCGGCTCGTGGCGGCGGACTGGGACGAGGCGATCGGCCTGGCGGCGCTCCATCTCAATGGCAAGCGCGCATTCGTCCTGGCGAGCCCGAAGCTTTCCAATGAGTCACTCTGGATGCTCGCGCGACTGGTGCGGCATACCGGAGGTGCGGGCGGGTTCCGCGTGGCGCATGCTCCCGAGGCACCGCTCCCCGGTGTACCCGACCTGGCGCGCCGCACCGAGCTTGCCGCCAACGTGACCGGGGCGGAGCTCCTGGGCTTCCGCAAATCCGAAACGCCGCTCGATGCCATGCAGGACAATGACGTGCTCATTGTCGCGGATCACGACCTCACACCAGGCGACATGCAGGCCATGCAGCGCGCCAGCGCGGTGATCGTGATCGGGACGGTGCTGCCGGATGCGGCGCGCCACGCGATCGTGGCGCTCCCCGCCACGAACGTGGTGGAGGAGGAGGGCACGTTCACGAATCTGCGGAACCGCGTGCAGCGATATCAGCAGGCCAGGGCGGGCGCCGGCATGTCGCGTCCGGTCTGGTGGTCGGTGGGCGACCTGCTTGCATTCCTCGGCGAACCGGGCGGCTTTCTGCTCGCCAGCCAGGTATTCGCCGATCTGGCGGCCAGGCGGTCCGAGTTCGCGGGCATGAGCTATGACTCGCTGGGTTTTCACGGGCAGCCGATGGCGCAGGCGCTCGCCGGAGCGGCACGCTGATGCCATACGCCATGCTGCTGCTGTTTCAGCATGCCTACGATCCCGGCACGCCGGTGCACGGCGCGCCGTGGCTCTGGTTCACGATCGTGAAGATCATCGTCGTGTTCACCGTGATCATGGTCGGCGTGGCAATGCTCACGCTCGCCGAGCGGAGAATCTCCGCCTGGATCCAGGACCGGCACGGCCCCAATCGCGCGGGACCACACGGATTGCTGCAGCCGCTCGCGGACGGGTTGAAGAACATCATGAAGGAGGAGACGTACCCGTCGGCGGCGAACATGGCGCTGTTCATTCTGGCGCCGGTGATGTCGTTCGTCCCGGCGCTGCTCACCTTCGCGGTGATCCCCTTTGCGGCTCCGTTGCGCACGCCCTGGGGCGTCGTCAACATGTCCATCGCCGATGCGCCCATTGGATTTCTCTACATCCTCGCCATCGCGTCGCTCGGGGTATACGGCATCGTCCTCGCCGGCTGGAGTTCCAACAACAAGTACTCGCTGCTGGGCGGTCTGCGGGCGAGCGCCCAGATGATCAGTTACGAAGTCGCCATGGGGATGGCGACCGTGACGGTGCTGCTGCTCTCCGGGAACGTCGCGCTCGATGCGATCGTCCGCCAGCAGATCGGATCCGGCTGGAATGCGTTTCCGCTCCTCATCGGGTTCTTCATCTTTCTCGTCGCGGCATTCGCCGAGACGAACCGTCTGCCGTTCGACATGCCGGAAGCCGAGTCCGAGCTCATTGCCGGCTATCACACCGAGTACAGCGCGATGAAGTTCTCGATGTTCTTCATCGCGGAGTACTCGAACATGGTGACGGCGAGCGCGCTGATGGTGACGCTGTTCTTTGGCGGGTGGAGCGTGCCGTTCGGCGGCACCCTGAACACGGCGCCCTGGGTCTGGTGGAAGACGCTGATCACGCTCGGCTTCTTCATGCTCAAGACCGGCTTCTTCCTGTTCCTCTACATGTGGATCCGCTGGACGCTGCCGCGCTTCCGCTATGACCAGCTGATGAGCCTGGGCTGGAAGTTCATGCTCCCGCTGGCGCTCTGCTATCTCGTGGTCATGGCCGGCGCCATCCTCGTGCTCGACGCCCTGCGCATCTCACCGACGGCGCATGTGCTGGGCTTCATTCCGACGTACTGGGCCAGTCTGGGCGTGCTGAACCTCGTGCTCGCCGTGCTGGTGTTCGTGATTCTCGATCGCGGGCGGATTCTGAGCCCGGCCTACGCGCGGCTGGGCGCCGTGGAACTCGCGCGCCTCCGCGCCGCGAGCGCGCGTTCGGCGCTCGCGCCCGTGCAGGGAGACTGACGGATGGCGATTCAGGTGAAGGTCCTCGAGCGGCCAATCGAAGAGACCAGCTACGTCCGCGCGATGCTCACGGGCATGGCGCTCACCTTCAAGCATCTCCTGAGCCCCAAGGTGACGTCGCAGTATCCGGAGGAGAAGTGGGAGCTCTCGCCACGCTGGCGCGGGACGCACCGGATGCTCACCGACGAGAACGGAAAGGCCAAGTGCGTGGCGTGCGGTCTCTGCCCGCAGATCTGTCCGGCCAACTGCATCAAGCTCGTGCCGGGCGAGGATGAGGACGGCAATCGCTTTCCGCTCGTCTACGAGATCGACGAATTCCGCTGCATTTTCTGCGGCTACTGCCAGGAAGTCTGCCCCGAAGAGGCCATTCACGTGGGCCGGCACTACGAGAACGCGGAGTACAGCCGCGCGGGGTTCGTCTACGATCTGGAGCGGCTCACCTCGCAGACCCATCCGGTGTGCGAGATGTGGGATCCCGCGGACCCCAGAGGAGAGTGATGACGCACGGTTTTCTCTATCAGTTCAACTTCGATCTGTTCGGCCTCATCGCGGTGGCGTCGGCGATCACCTTTGTCACGCGCAGGAGCCCGGTCGCGGCAGCCCTCTGGCTGGTGAACACGATGTTCTGCCTGGCCGCGCTCTTCATCATGATGGACGCGCAGTTCGTGGGTGCCGTCCAGGTGCTGGTCTATGCCGGCGCCATCATGGTCGTGTTTCTCTTCGTCGTCATGCTGCTCAATCTGGGTCATCCGTCCGAGGTCAGTGACATCAAGGGCGTGTGGCCGCGACTGCTGGCGTCGGCTGCCGGCATCGCGATCCTGGCGACCGTCCTCGTGTCCCTGCGCCAGAAGCTGCCGGCCGTCCTGCCCGACCTCATGCCCGATCGCAACGTGGTGACGCCGATCGCCGACTCCCTCTTCCACGAATATCTCCTTGCCTTCGAAGTCACCAGCGTCGTGCTGCTCGTGGCGATCATTGGCGCCGTGGCGCTCGCCAAGCGGAAGGCCTGAACCATGATTCCCGAAGCGCTCTTCTTTTCCGCGGTGCTGTTCGTGATCGGCGTGATCGGCGTCCTCGTGCGGCGCAACGCCATCATCATCTTCATGAGCGTCGAGCTCATGCTCAATGCCGTCAATCTGTCCTTCGTGGCGCTATCCCGGCTCTACGGGATAGCGGGGCAGGTGTTCGTGCTGTTCGTCATGACGGTTGCCGCCGCGGAAGCCGCGGTAGGGCTCGCGATCATCATCTCCATCTTCCGTCACCAGGAGACGGTTGACCTCAAGAACATCAATCTCCTGAAAGGGTGATGCTGCTCCAGCACCTCGCTGGCGGGGCGATGACCAACCCGCTCGCCGGCACGATTGCCGAACGCGTCTGGCTGCTCCCGATTCTGCCGCTCATCGGCTTCGTGCTGAATGGTCTGCTGTCGTTGACGACGGCCTATCATCCGGGTCCGGCGGATCCCTCCGCTGTACCGCACGATGCCGCGCATGGCGGCGCGGCCCGGGGCGGCCACGCCGACGATCACGCGCCGGCATCCCGGCACCGTCATGCCTGGCTGGTCAGCATCATCGGTCCGGCCTCGGTCGCGCTCGCGTTCGTCGTGGCGGTCGCCCTCTTTCTCGCCATGCCGGGCGAGATGACGACGCCGTTCATCAAGACCTTCTTCAGCTGGATCCCCGTGGGTCCGGAGCTGCAGATCAACTGGGCGTTCCAGCTGGACCAGCTCTCCATGATCATGGTGCTGGTGATCACCGGCGTCGGCGCACTGATCCACATCTTCAGCATCGGGTACATGCAGGACGATCCCGGCTACGCGCGGTTCTTCGCCTACATGAATCTGTTCGTGGCGTTCATGCTCGTGCTCGTGTTGGGCTCGAGCTTCCCGGTGATGTTCGTGGGATGGGAAGGCGTGGGGCTCTGCTCCTATCTGCTCATCGGCTTCTGGTTCAATGATGCGGCCAACGCCTCGGCGGGACTCAAGGCGTTCATCGTCAACCGGATCGGGGACTTCGGATTCCTCACCGCGATGTTCCTGATCTGGACGAGTGTGGGCTCGCTCGATTTCACCACGGTCGCCGCGCACGCCGGGTCGCTCACCATGGGCGGTCCGGTCGTGACCACGATCTGTCTCTTTCTCTTTCTCGGCTGTGCGGGCAAGAGCGCGCAGATTCCGCTCTATGTCTGGCTGCCTGATGCCATGGCCGGCCCCACGCCGGTTTCGGCGCTGATTCACGCCGCCACGATGGTGACGGCCGGCGTCTATCTGGTGGCGCGCACCTCGTTCCTCTTCGCCATGGCGCCGGCCGCATCGCTGACGGTTGCCGTCGTCGGCGCCGTGACCGCGCTCTTCGCCGCGACCATCGGCCTCAAACAGTGGGACATCAAGAAGGTGCTGGCGTATTCCACGGTCTCCCAGCTCGGGTACATGTTCATTGGAGTGGGCGTGGGCGCGTACGTGGCCGGCATGTTCCATCTGATGACGCACGCCTTCTTCAAGGCGCTGCTCTTCCTTGGCGCCGGCTCGGTGATCTACGCCATGCACCAGGCCTACCACGCGACGCACAGTCACGAGGACGCGCAGGACATGCGCAACATGGGTGGGCTGCGCCGCGCCATGCCCATTACCTTCGTGATGATGTGGATCGCGACGCTGGCGATCGCCGGCATTCCGTTCTTCGCGGGCTTCTTCTCGAAAGATGAGATTCTGGGCGCCGTCTTCCAGCGAGCACAGGGAAGCACGCTGGCGCAGGCGAGCTGGCTCGGCATTCCCGGCAGTGTGGTGCTGTATGTGGTCTACGTCTTCGGACTCGTGGGCGCGTTGCTCACCGCGATCTACATGACGCGCCTCATGCTCTACACCTTCCATGGCCCCAACCGCACGGGTGCGCGCGAGTTCGAGCACCTGCATGAGGCGCCGTGGACCATGACGGGGCCCATCGTGCTGCTGGGTGTGCTGAGCGCCATTGGCGGCGCGATCAACCTGCCGGCGTTCCTCCATCTGCCCACCGGAGCCACGGGCATCCTGGATCGCTGGCTCGATCCGGTGGTTGGTGCTCCGGCGCTCGCGATCGCCCACGGCGCAACGTCCGAGCTGCCCTCCGGCACCGAACTGCTGCTGGTGGGGCTCGCCGTCGTGATCGCCGTGACGGGCATTCTCATCGCGCTGGCGCGCTGCCGCCCGGCGGCGCTCGTCCCCAAGCGCGACGCGCGACCGTCCGAGGGAGTCGAGCGGGTGCTCGAGAACAAGTACTACGTGGACGAGCTCTACGACCGTGTCGTCGTGACGCCAGTCGTGCAGGGGTCGCGTTTCGTGCTGTGGAAGGGAATCGACGCTGGTCTCATTGACGGCCTGTTCGTCAACGGAAGCGCGTGGCTGGCGCGCGGCTTCGGCGCCGTGGGCTCGTGGGTCCAGTCGGGCCAGGTGGGCGCATACGCCTGGGCGTTTGTCATTGGCGTCATCGCCGTACTCGGCGCTATCACTTTTCGCTGACCCATGCACGACTTTCTTGCTTCCATCGGCTACAACTCGTGGGTGCTGCCGGCGCTGCTGCTGATTCCAGTGGCCGGCGCGCTCATCCTCGTGGTGCAGGGCGCGCTGGCGAAGGATGATGGCGGTCTGGCGGCGGCCCCGGCCGCACGCTGGATCGCATTCATCACGTTCGTCGTGGAGTTCGTTGTCTCCGCCGGACTCTGGTGGTCGTTCGACCCCGGAACGTCGGCGTGGCAGGCACGCGTCACCCTGGAGTGGATCCAGCCCTGGGGCGCCCGGTTCGACGTCGGCATCGACGGGATCTCGCTGTTCATGATCCTGCTCACGACGTTTCTCATGCCGCTGTCGGTGCTCGGCAGCTGGACGAGCGTGCGGGTCAAGGTGCGGTCCTACTACGAGCTCATGCTCATCCTCACCACGGGGATGCTGGGCGTGTTCATGGCGCTCGATCTGCTCTTCTTCTACGTGATGTGGGAGCTGATGCTGGTGCCGATGTACTTCATCATCGGCGTGTGGGGCGGCGAACGGCGGGTGTACGCCAGCATCAAGTTCTTCATCTATACGTTTCTCGGGTCGCTGCTCATGCTCGTGGCGATCCTGTATCTCTGGCTCCACGCGCAGAACGTTGTGACGCACCAGTCGAGCTTCGGCTACGACTACCTCATGCAGCACGCCGTGATCGGATCGCGCGAGGCGCTGTGGTTGTTCGCGGCATTCTTCGTCGCGTTCGCCGTGAAGGTACCGATGTTCCCGCTGCACACCTGGCTGCCGGACGCGCATACGGAGGCGCCGACGGCAGGCTCGGTCATCCTGGCCGGCATCATGCTGAAAATGGGAACGTACGGCTTCCTGCGATTCGCGCTGCCGCTCTTCCCGGATGCCTCCATGACGTCCTGGGTGCGCTCCATCATTCTCGGACTTGCGGTGATCGGCATCATCTACGGCGCGCTGGTGTCCATGGTGCAGCCGGACTTCAAGCGGCTGGTCGCCTACTCCTCCGTGAGCCATCTGGGCTTCGTCATGCTCGGGATCTTCGCGCTCACGCTGCAGAGCGTGCAGGGCGCGCTCATGGTGATGATCAACCACGGCATTTCCACTGGTGCGCTGTTCCTGCTCATCGGCATGCTCTACGAGCGGCGACACACGCGGCTGCTGAGCGCGTACGGCGGCATCGCCCGCGTCGTGCCCATGTTCGCCGTGCTGCTCACGCTCGTGTCACTCAGCAGCATCGGGCTGCCCGGCACGAACGGATTCGTGGGCGAATTCCTCGTGCTGATCGGCGCCTTCAAGTCGGAACCGATCTTCGCGTTCATCGCGACACTCGGGGTGATTCTGGCGGCGTGCTACCTGCTCTGGGCGATTCAGCGAATACTCTACACGCCACTCGACAAGCCGGAGAACGAGCACGTGCCCGACCTGAACCGGCGCGAACTGGGGATCATGGGCGCGCTTGCCATCGTCATCCTCTGGATCGGGATCTATCCGGCTCCGGTCCTGCATCGCATGGAGCGCTCCGCCAACAATCTCGTGCAGCAGGTGCAGGCGGGAGCAGGCCAGCGTACCGCGAGCGCCGCGATGGGGGCGCGCTAAATGGTCTTCGATCTCAGTCAGGCACCCCAGCTCGCCGCGGCGCTCGCCCCGGATCTGCTCCTCATGGGCGGGGCGATGCTCCTCTTGCTCGTGGCCGTCTGGCGTGCGGAGTCCGTCGCGACGGCGCGCAGCATCGGGGTACTCAGCATCGCCCTCTGCGTGGCCACCGCGGCGGTGATCGTGTGGATGATGACGCGCGGCGCCACCGCGACGCCCGAGATCATTGCGGTGGATGACTTCCGCTGGGTCACGGATCTCATCGTCCTCGTGGGCACGATCATCGCGCTGGCGCTCGCCATGGACTACGCGCGCGACGAGTCGTTGCCCGCGGCCGAGATGTTCGTGCTGATCCTGCTGGCATCGGCCGGCATGATGCTGCTCGCCGCGGCGCGCGATCTCATCATGGTGTTCCTCGGCATCGAGCTCATGTCCATCGCGGTGTACGTGCTGGCGGGGCTCAATCGGCGCAGCAGCCGGTCCGCCGAAGCCGCGCTCAAGTACTTCCTGCTTGGCGCGTTCTCCACGGGTTTCCTGCTGTACGGAATTGCGCTCATCTACGGCGCGACGGGTTCGACGGATCTCGGGGTGATCGGCGCGGCAATCACGAGTCAGTCCGTCCTGACATCGCCCATGCTGCTCATCGGGATCGGGCTGCTGATCGTGGGCTTCGGCTTCAAGGTGTCGGCCGTGCCCTTTCACATGTGGGCGCCTGACGTGTACGAGGGTGCGCCCACGCCCATCAGCGCGTACATGGCGGCGGCGGTCAAGGCGGCGGCCTTCGCGGCGTTCTTCCGCATCTGGCGCGAGGCGTTTCCCTCGGCTGGTCTGGCCTGGCATCTGCCGCTCTGGTGGCTCGCCATGGTCACGATGGTGGGCGGGAACCTCATTGCGCTGGCACAGAAGAACGTCAAGCGCATGCTCGCCTATTCGAGCATTGCCCATGCGGGATATCTGCTCGTCGCCGTCGTGGCGAGCAACGAGGCCGGGACGGCGGCATTTCTCTTCTATCTGCTCTCCTACACGCTCGCCACGATGGGCGCCTTCGCGGTCGTGATGGTGGTCGGGACGCCGGGCGAGCGCCATCAGGAGATCGCCGATTTCGCCGGCCTGTGGCAGGTCCGCCCGTGGCTCGCCTCATGCATGGCGGTATTCATGCTCGCGCTGCTTGGCTTCCCGGTGTTTGGCGGCATGGGATTCTTCGCCAAGTGGTACGTGGTTGGCGCGGCACTGAATTCCGTGAGCCCGCAAACCCACCTGGCCGTGGCCCTGGTGATCACGAGCGCCATCTCCGCGGGCTATTACCTCGCGGTGGTGATCGCCATGTTCATGCGTCCGCGCGCCGACAATGCGCCTGTGCCGCGTCGCATGGGAACGCCGACCGCGCTGGTGATCGGCCTCGCGGCGGTGGCGCTGCTGGTGTTCGGGATCGTTCCCGGCCGTCTGGTCGACGTCGCAAGCCACAGCATGCCGGACATCCATCACGTGAAGCCGGCAGGTCCACCGATGTCGGCGCTGACCAGCCGCTGAGCCGAGAGTGAGGCCGCCCACGCGGCCTCACATTCGTTTCGAGGGGAGACATGAGCGTCAGCCAGCAGATCTTTCGACAGTACGACATCCGCGGCGTCGTTGGCGAGGACCTGACACCGCAGGTGGCGCATGCCCTGGGTCGTGCCTTTTCCGCCTTTCTTGTCCGGCGCGGGATTCAGGGAGCCGTGGCGATTGGGCGGGACAACCGTCCCAGCGGCGCGGCGCTGCGCGAGGCACTGGTGCGAGCCTTTACGCAGTCCGGCGTGGACGTCGTGGACATCGGCGTGGTGCCCACCCCGCTGCTCTACTGGTCGCTGCACAAGTTGCCGGTCGTCGCGGGCATCCAAATCACCGGATCGCACAATCCGCCGGAGTACAACGGCTTCAAGTTGTGCGTCGGCACCGCGTCCCTGCATGGCGCGCAGATCCAGGAGCTCTACGAGATCATTCAGGAGGGCGCGTTTCCGGCCGGTGCCGGGTCAGTGCAGACCGTGTCCGTCATCGATCGGTACATCGATGACGTCGTGGCTCGCATCGGGCGCCTCTCGCGACCGTTGCGAGTGGTGGCCGACTGTGGCAACGGCGTTGGCGCGCTCGTCGCTCCGACGCTGCTGGAGCGCCTCGGGGCGCGCGCGACGGGACTCTATTGCGAGAGCGACGGCCGCTTCCCGAATCATCATCCCGACCCCACCGTGGTGGAGAATCTCACGGAACTGATCGCGGCGGTGCGGAGCGGGCATGCGGACATCGGCATTGCCTTCGATGGGGATGCCGACCGCATTGGCGTGATCGACGAAAACGGGACGATCGTCTGGGGCGATCACGTGCTCATTCTCTACGCGCGGGATGTGCTGGCACGCACGGGGGCGGGGCAGCCCATCATCTTCGACGTGAAGTGCTCGCAGGCGCTGCCCGATGCCATCACGCGTGCCGGCGGGCATCCGGTGATGTGGAAGACGGGCCACTCGCTCATCAAGGACAAGATGAAAGAGATGCACGCGCCGATTGCCGGCGAGATGTCGGGGCACATGTTCTTCGGCGAGGGCTTCTACGGCCACGACGATGCGCTCTACGGTGCCGCACGACTCCTCCGCATCGTGGCCGATTCGGGGCGGAGCGTGTCGGCCCTGCTCGCCGACGTGCCGAAGTTCGTGTCCACGCCCGAGCTCCGCGTGGATTGTCCCGAAGACATCAAGTTCGGCATCGTCGAGCGGGCGGTGCGGCACTTTCGCGAATCGCACGACGTCATTGACGTGGACGGTGCACGCGTGCTCTTCGGCGACGGATGGGGCCTCATCCGGGCGTCGAATACCCAGCCCGTGCTGGTGATGCGATTCGAGGCACGAACGCCCGAGCGCCTGGCAGCGATCAGAGCAGAGTTCGAGGACTGGCTTCGCGCGGAAGGGGTGCGCCCCTAGCGTGACGACACGGCGCTGGTCTCTGGCTGCCATCGCCATCGTGGCCCTCCTGCTGGTCGTGGGGCACCTGCTCGCGGACGTCTATACCGACTTCCGCTGGTATCAGGCGATGGGCGCCGTCGGCGTCTGGCGGAATCGATTCATCATTGTCGCGCTGCTGCGGCTGACGTCGGGCGCCGTCGCCGCATTGTTCGTTTTCGCCAATCTCTACGCGGTGCGTCAGAGCGTCGTGTCCATCGTGCTGCCGCGCCAGGTCGCGAACCTCGAGATTGGCGAGGAGATACCCGGTCGCTATCTGATGGGTGCCGTCATCGTGATGGCCGTCATCCTGGGCGCGCTCCTCACGCTGCCCGCATCGACCTGGACGTCGGTCTCGCTGCTGCATGGCGGCCGCCCGTTCGGCGAAAGCGATCCGTATTTCGAGGCGGATCTGAGCTTCTTCGTCTACTGGCTCCCGTTCGAGAGCGCGCTGTATCTCTGGGCGCTGATTGCCGTGCTCCTGGTGAGCGCCATCGTGATCTTTCTCTACGCGCTCACGCCCAGCCTGCGCTGGGAGCGCGGTGCGTTGTATGTCTCCAACTACGTGCGGCGCCATGTCGTCGTGCTGGGCACGCTGATGCTCCTGCTGCTGGCGTGGAACTACCGGCTCGACGCCTTCCGTGTCCTCGTCAACGGCAGCGGCCCCGCCGGCATGTTCACCTTCAGCGATCACCACGCCGCGATTCCGGTGAGCCTCTGGCTCGCGATTCTCACTGTGGCGGCGGCGTTCATCGTGCTGTTCTTTGGATGGACCGGGCAGTTTCGCGTGGCGTTCATCGCCGTGACCGCCGTGATCATCCTCTCCCTCGCGATGCGGGGTCTGGGGCCGCCGCTGGTGCGGCACTTCGCGCGGGTACAGGACGCGACGGCGCGCGAGGCGTCGTACCACCAGGTGCGGCTGGAATACACGCGGCGCGCCTACGCGCTGGATCGCATTACGCCGGGCGATTCGCTCGGCTTCCACTCCCTGGCGGATGCGGCCTCGTCGGTGTCGCTGTGGGACACGCCGGCGCTGATTCGCGCATCGGAAACGTTGGAGGGGCACAGCGAGACTCCGCGCGGCGTCGCCTGGATGCCGGCGCCCTCCGGGCTCGAAGCCGTCGTCATTCGCGGCAGTTCCACCGATGACACGGAGGACGCGTCGCCAACCGAGCCGTGGACGATCACCCGTATCGGCGCCGCCATGGCGAACGAGGGGGGCGACCCCGAGCTGGTGCCCGCGACCGCCGCTGCCGCATCCGACACGCTGCCGCCAGTGCTCGTCAACGACTCCGCCATCGGGTATCGCGTCATCAGCGATCCCGCCGGCCGGATCGCCGCGCCGGAAGTCTCCTCGGTGCTCTCGCGTGTCGCGTTCGCGTGGAGTCTGCGCGACTTCCATCTGTTCTCGGCGCCGCCGCTCGACGAGCGGGAACGCGTGATGATGCGCCGCGACGTGCGGGAGCGCGTGCGTGCTATCGCGCCCTTTTTCCATCAGGGCACGACCGTGCGACCGCTGATCGTGGACGACTCGCTCCTGTGGATGCTGGACCTGTACGTGGAGAGTTCGTGGTATCCGCTGAGCGAACACGTCGCATTCGGCAGCACCGAAGTGAGCTATCTTCGCCACGCCGCTGTTGCCATCGTGAACGCGCACACCGGGCGGGTGGAAATGCTGGCGGATGCGGCACCGGATCCGGTGACGGCGAGCTGGCAGCAGCGCTTCCCCGCGCTCTTTGCAGAGCCTTCCGACGTGCCGGCGGCGCTGTTGCAGGCGCTGCCGCCCATGGTGGACCTGACGCGCATCCAGGCATCCATTCTGGCGCGCGCCGGGTGGGGCGCCCGGGAGCAGCCGCTCGGCCATCTGCCGTGGAACGAGGGCGCGGATTCGCTGCTGCGTGGCCACGACGCGCCACCACTCGTGCTTCCGGACGGACGTCTGGCGTGGCTCCAGCCCATGCTCGATTCTCTCGAGTACTTCCGCGCGGCGCTGCTCGGTACCGGAGGTCCCCGGCGGGCCAGCTATCTGGTGCTCTCCTCGGATTCCGTGCAGCGCTGGAATGCCATACTGGATCATCTGCGACGCGGAATGGACAGCACCGCCGAGCTGCCTCGAGACGCGCATCTCGTTCGCGGGCCGGCGCGCGTGATACCACTCGCGCGCGGCGCGGCGCTCGTGCAGACGGCATATGCCTGGCGACCCAATGACGTGACAAGCGTAACGCGAGTGGCTACCACCGCCGATACGACGCTGCGCACGGGAGCCTCGTTTGCCGAGGCGTTCGGGGCGCGGGGCAGCGTGCCTGGTGACACGACGGCTGTGCACCCGCGCGATTTCCGCGCTCAGGTCGCGGCGCTGTACAGGCGAATGGGCCGGGCACTGCAGCACGGGGACTGGGTGTCCTTCGGACGGGCCTATGACGCCCTGGGCGCGCTCGTTGAGAAGAGCAAGCCGTGACCTTGCCCGTGTCCCTGGCGACAAATAGCTTGCGGCGGCGATGCCCGTGACCGACCACGCGGCGCAGCAGCGCGCCACAGCCGTGATCGCGCTGGGCGGCAATGCGCTCTCGCCTGCGGGCGAGCGATCCACCATCGCCGACCAGTTTCGCCATACGCGCGAGAGTCTCGGGCCGGTGGTGGATCTGGCCCTCGACGGGTGGAATCTGTGCGTCGTTCATGGAAACGGACCCCAGGTCGGCGACGAACTCGTGCGGAACGAGCTCGCCCGGCATGAGGTGGCGCCGCTTCCGCTGGGCGTGCTCGTGGCGGCCACGGCCGGCTGGATCGGGTACATGATTCAGCAGTCGCTGGACAATGCGCTGCGGCGCCTGGGCAGCGAGCGGGCGGTGGCGACTGTCATAACGCAGGTGCTGGTGTCGCGCACCGATCCCGCGCTGGCGGCGCCCACGAAATTCATTGGCCACGCGGTTCCCGAACCGCGAGCGGCGGACCTGCGCGCGGCGGGGACTCCGCTCAAGCAGGACGCGCGGGGCCGGTGGCGCCGCGTGGTAGGGAGTCCGCGGCCGCAGGCGGTCCACGAGCTCGATGTCATCGCCCGCCTCGTGCGCGCGGGAACCATTGTCGTGGCATGCGGTGGCGGCGGGGTGCCGATGTATCAGGACCCGCTGCTCGGCTACGAAGGCGTGGATGCGGTGGTGGACAAGGATCTCGCCGCCGCGGTCCTCGCCCGCGATCTCGGTGCGGCGCTGTTGTTGATACTGACGGATGTGGACGCAGTGTATCTCGATTACGGTACGCCGCAGGCGCGCGCGGTGCGCGCGCTGTCGGTGCACGAGGCCGAACGGCTGGATGCGGAAGGTGCATTCGGAGAGGGCAGCATGGCACCCAAGGTGCGCGCGGCGGTGGACTTCGCGCGGCGCACGGGCGGCCGTGCCATCATCACCGAGCTGAGTCGCGGACGGGATGCCGTGCGCGGCGAGGCTGGAACGTCGATTACCATGGAGAGCACGTGAACATTCACGAATATCAGGCAAAGGAGATCTTTCGTCGCTTCGGCATTCCGATCCCGCCAGGCGAGGTCGCCGGCACACCGGAGGAGGCAGAGCGATTCGCGCGCGGGTTTGGCGGCACCGTGGTGGTGAAGGCGCAGGTGCATAGTGGCGGGCGCGGCAAGGCGGGTGGCGTCAAGCTCGCCCGGACGCCCGGTGAGGCACGGGAGCTCGCGGCGAAGATCATCGGCATGCACATCAAGGGGCTGCCGGTCGAGCGCGTGCTCATCACGCCGGCCGCGGATATTGCAAGCGAAGCCTATGTCGGCATCATCGTGGATCGGGCGTCCAGGCGGCCGGTGTGCATGGTGAGTCCGGCCGGCGGCATCGACATCGAGGAGGTCGCCGCGATGACCCCGGAGAAGATCATGCGCGTGCCGGTGGACCCGCGCTATGGTCTGCTCGCCTTCGAAGCCATGCGTATGGGATTCTTCCTCACGTCGGACGTCAAGCAGGCGCGCGCGGCGGCGGCGATTTTGCGACAGCTCTACGCCGCGTTCATGGAGAACGGCGCGTCGCTCGCTGAAATCAATCCGCTCGTCACGACACCGGCGGGTGACGTGGTGGCCCTCGACGCCAAGATGGTCATTGACGACAACGAGCTGGAGCGGCATCCGGCGCTGGCGGCCCTGCGCGACGAGTCGGCCGAGGCGCCGAGCGAAGTACGGGCGCGCAAGGCGAATCTCACGTTCATCAAACTGGACGGCAACGTGGGGTGCGTCGTCAACGGCGCCGGTCTCGCGATGGCGACGATGGACCTGGTGAAGTATTACGGGGGCGAACCGGCGAACTTCCTCGACATCGGCGGCTCCTCGAATCCCGAGAAGGTCGTCAATGCCCTGAACATCATCACCGCGGATCCCAGCGTGAAGGCCATCCTGTTCAACATTTTCGGCGGTATCACGCGCACGGACGACGTGGCGAACGGCATCGTGACGGCGACGCAGGCGCACCCCCTCACCGTGCCCATCGTCATCCGGCTCACCGGCACCAACGAGGAAATCGCCGTGAAGATCCTGAGCGAACATGGCTTCTCCGCGATGACGGACATGGATGAGGCCGTGAAGAAGGCGGTGGCTCTCGCGACGGGAGGAAAGGCGGCGTGAGCACTTTCATTGATGGCAACACCCGACTCCTGGTCCAGGGCATTACCGGTCGCGACGGATCCTTCCATACGAACCAGATGATCGAATACGGCACCTGCGTGGTCGCGGGCGTGACGCCGGGGAAGGGCGGTACGCGTTTCGCGGGCTCGGTGCCCATCTTCAATACCGTCGCGGACGCGGTCCAGGCCACGGGCGCGAATACTACGGTGATCTACGTCCCGCCACCGTTCGCCGCAGATGCCATGATGGAAGCCGCGCATGCCGGGGTCCCGCTCATCGTCTGCATTACCGAAGGCGTTCCCGTGCTCGACATGACACGGGTGTATCCTTACGTGAAGGAGCACGGCGCGCGCCTCATCGGGCCGAACTGTCCGGGTCTCATCTCGCCGGGCGTAAGCAAGGTCGGCATCATCCCCGGACGCATCTGCACGCCGGGACACGTTGGGCTCGTGAGCCGCTCCGGAACGCTCACCTATGAGGTGGTCTACCATCTCACGCGCGCCGGGCTGGGCCAGACTACCTGCGTGGGCATTGGCGGAGACCCGATCAACGGAACCAACTTCATCGACTGCCTCGACGCCTTCGAGCGCGACCGGGACACGCGCGCCATTGTCATGATTGGCGAGATCGGCGGAACGGATGAGCAGGAGGCGGCGGCCTTCGTGCGCGACGGGGTGACCAAACCGGTCGTCGGATTCATCGCCGGTCAGACGGCTCCGCCAGGCCGCCGCATGGGTCATGCGGGCGCCATCATCTCCGGCTCCACGGGAACGGCTGCCGAAAAGGTGCAGTCGTTCAGGGACGCCGGCATCAGCGTGGCGCAGCGGCCACTGGACATCGTGCGACTGCTCCGCGAACGCATGTGAACCTGGCCGACCTGGTGACCGCCGAGCGGGTGGTGCTGCCGCTCGAAGCAACGGGACTGCCGGCGGCGGCGTGGGTGCTGGTCGAGCGGTTACGCACGACGGGCGCGGTGGCGGATCCCGAAAAGCTGCGGACGCGAGTCGCCGAGGCGCGCGGTGAGGACATCGTCGCGCTGGGCGACCGCGCCTTTCTCACGCACTATCGGACGGATGCGGTGGACTCGCTGGCCGTGGCCATTGGCATTGCGCGAGAACCCATTGCACGTGAGGTTCGCGACGCGGAGCCGCAGCACGCGCGCATCGTGCTGCTCATTCTCTCGCCGCCGCGCATGGCGGCCCGGTATCTTCAGGTCCTCGGAGCGTTCGCGCGACTCTTCTCCACCCCTGATGCGGTGGAGCAACTGCTCACGTGCGAAACGGGGACGGATGTCGCGGCGCTCAGCGTCCTGCACGACGTGCAGATCGCGCAGCAGCTCGCGGTGCGCGAAATCATGGTGGAGCGGCCGCGCACGGCCCGGCCGGAAACGCTGCTGCGCGACGCGGCTCGCGACATGGTGCGCGCGGGCGTGGGCGGCCTCCCGGTGGTCGAGGCGGACGGGCGGCTCATCGGCATGCTGAGCGAGCGTGAGATCATGCGGCACATGCTCAGCAGCTCGGCCTTTCTGGGCGGTGGCGCGCAGCGCCACGCGACCGCACCGGAGCTGGAGCGGCGAACCGTGCGGGATGTCATGACGCGACAGGTGCTCTGCGTGTCGCCGGATCAGCCGCTGTCGGAAGTCGCATCCCTCATGGCCAACAAGGACGTCGATCGGGTGCCGGTCGTGCGCGAGGGCCGCCTCGTCGGCTTTCTCACGCGCGGCGACATCGTTCGCAAACTGATAGGATCGTGAACATGACAGGACATCGGACGCTGACCATCATCAAGCCGGACGCGCTGGGCGCGGGCAAGGCGGGCAGAATTCTCGCGCATCTCGAAGCCGGCGGCTTTCACGTGGTCGCCAGTCGCGTCATGCGGCTCACGCAGGCGCAGGCCGAGGCGTTCTACGCCGTGCATCGCGAACGCCCCTTCTTCCAGTCGCTCACCAGGTTCATGACGTCGGGCGCGTGTATGCCGGTGCTGCTGGAGCGCGACGACGCCGTGGCCGAACTGCGCCGCGCGATCGGCGCAACGGATCCGGCCGAGGCGGCGCCGGGCACGGTGCGGAAGCTCTACGCCGAGTCCAAGGAACGGAACGCCATTCATGCGTCCGACTCGGACGACAACGCGGAGCGCGAAGCGCGGTTCTTCTTCGCGGACGCGGATATCCTCTGATCTGGCTCACGAACGCTGGCCCTCACGGCGCATTGGACTGGTCATGCAGTCACAGTACGGATTGCGCGCCCCCGGGGCGGGCGCCGCGCGGTTTTGCGGCCATTGCCTCAGCCGCCTGTCTCTGGTAAGTTTAGTGGTTATGCTGTGTTACGACATTCGAGAGCTCGAACGCGACGCAATCCGCGTGGATGGCTATCTGGATCCGACGGATGCCGTGTGGCTCGAGGGTGACGCGCTGCCGGCGGAGCCCGTGCACGCTACGGGGCGACTGTCGAAGGCCGGCACGGGCCGCTACTACTGGAGCGGTCACATCGAAGGCACCCTGCGGGGCGAGTGTCGTCGCTGTCTGATCGACGTGTCCGCGCACGTGGCGGAAAATGTGCACGTGCTCTTCGCCGAATCCGGCGACGAGATCGCTGACGATCCTGACGCCTATGAGCTGCCGTCGCACGCGCCCGTGCTGGACCTTCGCCCAGCGGTGCGCGAGCAGTGGCTGCTCGGAGTGCCGAGCTTTCTCCTGTGCCGGGAAGATTGCAAGGGGATGTGTCCGCGCTGCGGCGCGGACCGCAACGCAGGGCTGTGCAACTGTCCGCCGGAAACCGATTCTCGCTGGGATGCGCTGCGGGCAAGCCGTCATGCGCCGCACCAGCCTTAGACCTCCTTCACGACTGATCTCCCATGGCCGTCCCCAAGCGACGCACCTCCAAGCGGAAGAAGCGTGCGCGCAACACGCACAAGCAGGCTCCTGCCATTGCCATCCAGACATGCCCGCGCTGCCGCAGCATGAAGCGGCCGCATCGCGTCTGCGACGAATGCGGATATTACGCGGGTGAACAGCGGGTCGCGGCCAGGGAAGCCTAGCATTGGCGCGCATCGCATTGGATGCGATGGGGGGAGACCACGCCCCGCGCGTACCGATCGCTGGTGCCCTGCTCGCGCTCGCTGAGCTTCCACCACAACACTCGCTCCTTCTGGTCGGCCGCCGCGATGCGATCGCGGCGGAGCTCGCGGCGCAGTGCGCCGGCGGCAAGCAGCCGCCGGGCGTTCTGGAGCGCATCACGATCATCGATGCGCCCGACGTCATTGACATGTCCGACAAGCCGAGCGCGGCCATCCGCGCCAAGCCGAACAGCTCGATGGTGGTCGGACTCAAGCTGCACGCGAGCGGCACCGCCCAGGCCTTCGTTTCCGCCGGGAACACCGGCGCGCAGATGGCCGCATCGATCTTCCTGCTCAAGCTGCACGAAGGGCTCACCCGGCCCGCGATCGCCGCGTTCTTTCCGACGGCGCGCAAACCGCTCGTCGTGCTCGACGCCGGCGCCAACGTGGACTGCTCGGCGGAAGAGCTCGTGCAGTTTGCGCGGCTGGGTTCCGTCTATGCGCAGGACATCCTCGGGCGTTCGAACGCGGCCATCGGCCTGCTCAGCATCGGCGAGGAACCCGAGAAGGGCAACGCGGCGGTAAAGGAGGCGCATCGGCTGCTCATGCAGGCGGATCTCAATTTCGTTGGCAACGTCGAGGGGCGCGACATTCTCCGCGGCGAGAATGCCCGCGCACCGGTGGACGTCGTCGTCTGCGATGGGTTCGTGGGCAACGTGCTCCTCAAATTCTACGAATCGGTTCCGGGGATGATCGTCGGCATGCTGCGGAGCGCGGGCTCACCACCGGAGCTGATTGCGCGCACGTTCGAGGGATTCGATTATTCGGATTACGGCGGCGCGCCGCTGCTCGGTGTCAAGGGTGTCAGCATCATTTCTCATGGCAGTTCGTCGCCGCGCGCCATCCAGAACGCGCTCGGCGTTGCGCTGCGTGCGGTGGAGGCCAGAATGGATGAACACATCGGGCGTCGTCTCGACCGGACCGCGGCAGGCAACGCATGACGCGGCCGGTTGCTGAGATTGCCGGCATCGGGCGCAGCGTACCGGCACGCGTGATGACGAATTACGATTTCGCCGCCATCGGCATTGAGACGTCGCACGACTGGATCGTCGAACGCACCGGCATCGTGCAACGCCACATCGCGGGCGAGGGTGAGTCAACGTGCAGCATGGCGGCGGATGCGGCGCGCATCGCCATGCGCCGTGCCGGGGTGACGGCCGACGCGCTGGATGTCATCGTGTTGAGCACGGCCACGCCCGACCGGTTGCTCCCCGCCACGGCGGTGGATGTGCAGGCGGCGCTGGGCGCCTCGCGCGCCGCGGCCTTCGATGTGGGCGCGGCCTGCTCGGGATGGCTCTACGGACTCACCGTCGCCGAGGGGCTCATCATGAACGGCAGCGCCGAGACGGTGCTGGTCGCCGGCTCCGAGAAGATGAGCGCGATCGTGGACTGGACGGATCGCTCCACGTGCGTGCTGTTCGGCGATGGCGCAGGCGCGGCCATTCTCCGTCGTGCCCGGAATGGCAGGGGAATCCTCTCGTCGTTCTTGCGCAGCGACGGCACGCTGGCGGACCTTCTGTACCGGCCGCATGGAGGCGCCAGCGCACCCATGTCCGAGTCAGTGCTCATGGATCACAGCCATCTCGTCAGGATGGCCGGCCGCGAGGTGTTCAAGCACGCGGTGCGGTCGATGGCCGAAGCGGCCGACTGTGCGCTCGCCCGTGCGGGCCTCACCGGTGGCGACATCGATCTGCTCATTCCGCACCAGGCGAACATCCGCATCATCGAGTCCACCGCCCGGCACGCCGACATCCCGATGGAGAAGGTCTTCGTGAACGTGGATCGCTACGGGAACACGTCGTCGGCCTCCATTCCCATTTCCATTGACGAAGCGATCGAACAGGGGCGCATCGGGCCCGGCTCACGCGTGCTGCTGGTGGCGTTCGGCGCCGGATTCACCTGGGCATCGATGGTCGTGCGCCTCTGAATGAGCGCACGCATGGAGCTGATTCTTCTCTTTCCAGGACAGGGATCCCAGAAGCCGGGAATGGGGCGGGATCTCGTGGACGCCTTCCCGGCGGCGCGCGATGTCTTCGACTCAGCGGACGAGGCGCTCGGCGTCTCTCTCTCGACCCTGTGCTTCGAGGGACCGGAGACCGAGCTGACCGCCACGCGTAACGCGCAGCCGGCGCTGCTCACGCATGGGGCCGCCGTCTGGGCCGTGCTCGGTGCACAGGCGGCTCCGCACGTTCGCGCGGCGGCCGGTCATTCACTCGGTGAGTTCACGGCCTACCACGCCGCCGGTGCGCTGCCCTTCGTGGACGCCGTGCGCCTCGTGCGCCGGCGCGGCGAGCTCATGTACGAGAGCGGCGTGCAGTGCCCTGGCAGCATGGCGGCGGTGCTGGGGCTCGACGGGGATGCCGTGAGCCGCGTGTGCGCTGCGGCATCGGCGAGCGGTCCCGGCGTTGTCGTGCCCGCCAATTTCAACACCCAGGAGCAGATCGTGATCTCCGGTCACGACGAGGCAGTGGAGCGCGCGATGGGGCTGGCGCGCGAGGCGGGCGCCAAGCGGGTGCTCAAGCTCAACGTGAGTGGTGCGTTTCATTCGCCGCTCATGGAAGTCGCCGCGGCGGGACTGCACCAGGCGCTGCAGGCCGCCACGTGGGCGTCGCCGGCATTTCCGGTGTACGCGAACGTCAACGCCGAGGCCGTTCGAGACGCGAGCAGGGCAGAACAGGTGCTGCTGCAGCAGCTCACGGCGGCGGTGCAGTGGACCGACGAGGTGCGGGCGATGACCCGCGACTTTCCCGACGCGACCTTCGTCGAGATGGGCCCCGGTTCGGTGCTCGGCAATCTGGTCAAGCGGATCATCCCCGGCGCGCGGACGGTGCCGTGCGGTACGGCCGCCGAGGTTGAACGCTTTCAGACGCTGCTTTCGTAATGCAACTCGATCTCACGGGAAAGGTCGCGCTGGTCACGGGTGGCACGCGTGGCATCGGGCGCGAGATCGCGGCGACGCTGCGCGACTGCGGCGCGCGTGTGGCCATCTCCGGTCGCACGGCGGACACCGCGAGGGTGGCGGCGGCGGCGCTCGGCGGTGAGACGCTCGGCGTTGGCGCGGACGTTGCCGTACCCGAGGAGGTGACACGATTGATCGCCGCGGTGGAAGCCGGCTTCGGCTCCCTCGACATCCTCGTGAACAACGCCGGTGTCACGCGCGACAACATTCTGGTCCGGCTGAAGGACGAGGACTGGGACACCGTGCTCGACACGAATCTGCGCGGGGCGTTCCTGGCCATCCGCGCGGCCGCGCGCGGCATGATGAAGCGGCGCTGGGGGCGGATCATCAACATCGCGAGCGTGGTCGGCATCGTGGGCAACAAGGGGCAGGCCAACTACGCGGCGAGCAAAGCGGGGTTGATCGGGCTCACCAAGTCCGTCGCCAAGGAACTCGCGTCCCGGAACATTCTGGCCAACGTGATCGCACCCGGATTCATAGAAACCGACATGACCGCCGCCATGACCGACGACGCGCGCGCCACGCTCTCCGGGCAGATCCCGTTGGGCCGACTGGGCACGCCGCGGGACGTCGCGGGCGGCGTGGTCTTTCTGGCCTCGGAGTACGCGTCGTACATCACCGGCCAGGTGCTCGTCATTGACGGCGGCATGGTGATGTGACCCCGGTTTTCCCCCATCGGTACGCCTGACACCCCCCCCGGGCG
>DASUKE010000017.1:0-98184 GCA_036278895.1 Gemmatimonadaceae bacterium | reverse complement strand
TGACCATCGTCCAGCGTGCATGGGATGTCCCACCTCGCGGGAGCATCCGTCGCCACATATCTGAATCCCTGTTCATGTCCCTCCACATGGCTCGCGTGGCGAGCCGAGTAGCTACTTCACCAGTACGACCTTCTGCAGGGTGGTATTTCCGGTTCCGATTGGGCCATTGTCCAGGATGGGCTGGAAGATGCCGGTAATACCGACATCATTTCCGCTTCCGCTCCAGTTGATCAGCTTGAAGGATCCAATGACGGCAACGGATGCAGTAAATTTGCCTTCACCCTTATTCGTGGTTTGCGACCAGAAGGCCGATTTGATGAGCGGATTGGTACCATCCGGCCCCAGGCACTGCCCGCTGCCTCCGCCCTGGGTACAAATTCCGTCCTGAACCCCCTGCCTGGTAGGACCAGCCATCTGGCCTGGCTCAGTCTGCAGCACGTCGCCAACGCCAACGTCATAACAGATCGGGCTGCCATCCACGGAGTCCTTGCCGGCGAGTGCGTTGCGATAGGCGCCGCCACCAGTGAGTGGATCCCCGTCCGTGCCGTCTGCATACTGCACCGGCGGAAGGTCTACCGCGTAGAAATTTCCTGGATTCAGCGTATTGTCCTTCTTCGTGGTCGCCCCCAAAAACAGGTTGAACGTGCGCTGCGCGTCGCTCATTTCGCGTAGTGCCTGCAGGTCATCCTGGTTGAGTGATGCCGTATCGGTCGTCGAATTGATCGGAATTCCGCGATACGTATTGATGGCCCGTCGCAGCAGCCCGTACCACATGGCCCACGGCTTCATGCAATTGGTCTTGGAAACCGAAGGCCCCGCCCACGCGACGGAGCGCGCGGCGATGTTTTTTGGTGCCCAACCCAGGACATTCGCCATGAGGTAGGACGAGTTATGCCGTACCGTGACCTGTACCGCGTCGGCGGTCGTGGGGCTCGCTCCTGGCGTGAATACTCGCGAGGGACCGTCCCAATTCCCGAGCACCACGTCCGTGTCATTCACCACGATGGTGGAACCAAGCAGCGTATTTGCCGCCGCGTAGTTCTTTGACTGGGAGAGATAATCCGTCTTGGGTGTGCGGAGCAGCTGTACTGCACCGGCGAGCGCCGACGCATCCGCGGCGGTCTGCATCTGATTCCGCATGAACTGCATGCGCGCGAAGTCAACCACGACCGCTATGATCGTGAGCAGCGCGAGAAACAGCAGCACCGTGAAGATGGCGATGACGCCCCGCCTGTTGCGCAGCGAACCCATGTGCTCCTCCTTGCTTTCGGCCCCGAGTGGCCGTACCACGGGCGCGCCGAGTGGTTCGGCGCGCTACTTGACCAGTACCACCTTCACGAGCGTCGAGCCGCCGGGGCCCGACGGACCTTCATCCTGATCCACCTGGAACACCCCCGTGATACTGGCGCCCTTCTGGTCCCAATTGGTGAGCGTGAACGAGCCGATTGTCTTGATGGCCGCCATGAACTTCCCGCTTCCCTTGTCGGTCGCCTGCGTCCAGAATGCGGACTTGATCACCGGAGGATTGCCGTTCGCATCCTCGCAGAGGGTGCCCACGACCTGATCGCACACGCCCGGCGACTCCACGCCCTGTCGCGTTGGTCCGACCATCGCACCGGTCTCCGTCGCCAGCGTATCGCCAACGCCAACCTGATAGCACACCGGGTTCCCATTGCTGTCCACGCCCTCCAGAGTGTTCTGGTACTGCTGCGCGCCGGGGATCTGGGGGTTATAGGTGTTGGTGGCCGCCGAGTAGTACGCGGGCAGATCCACCGCGTAGAAGTTGCCCGGATCCAGGTTGCTCCCGTTCGCGGTGTTCCCCAGGAACAGCGTGAACGTACGAGCCTGTGCTGACATCCCCTGCAAGGTTGTCAAATCCTCCTGGGTCAGGGACGTCGTGTCGCTCGGATCGAACGCCTTCCCCTCGGCCGTATCGAGCTTGGCGCGGAGCAGTCCGAACCAGAGCGCCCAGGGCTTCATGCAGTTGGACTGACTCGCCGACGGTCCGGCCCACGCCACCGACCGTACGGCGATCTGCTTGGGCACCCAGCCGAGCACGTTCGCCATCAGGAAGGACGACGGGTGGTGCAACGTCACCTGGACCGCGTCCGCGGTGGTAATGGTCGCCCCGCCACTGAACTTCCGGGCTATGGGATCCCAGTTCCCCAGCGCCACGTTACTGTCACTCACCACCACGCTGGTGCTGAGCAGCGGATTGTCGCCGCCGAACGCTTCGGCCTGCGCCACATACGCGGAACGCGGTGTTCGGAGCAGTTGTACCGCGCCGGCCAGCGCGGCGGCGTCCGCCGCGGTCTGCATCTGGTTGCGCATGAACTGCATGCGCGCGAAATCCACAACAACCGCGATGATCGTGAGCATGGCCAGAAACAACAGCACCGTGAAAATCGCGATCACGCCCCGCCTGTTGCGCAACGCCGGCATCTGTCCCTCCTGGCTCTCCGAGCCGAGTGCCCTGCTGTTTTCTTTCGTCCCGAGTGTCCTGCTGACTCCTTCCCTCAACTTCTTCTCAACGGATCAGCCGCCGAAACCGGTCTTGAACATCTTGCCGATGGTGATCACGGCCGGCCCCATCACGGTGATGAACAGCGCCGGCAGAATGAACAGCATCAACGGGAACAGCATCTTGAGCGGCGCGGTCGCGGCCTTCTTCTCGATGGCCTGCCGGCGCTTCACGCGCAGCGCTTCCGCGTACACTTCCAGCACGTGACCAATGCTCGTTCCCCACTTTTCGCTCTGGATCATCGTGGAGACGAGCGCGCGAACCTCTTCCACGCCCGTGCGGTCGTAGAGTCCACGCAGCGCCTGTTCCCGCGGCACGCCGGCATTCGTTTTCCGGTTCACAATGTAGAGCTCATTGGCGAACTCGGGGTGCACGTGCCCGATGTCGCGCGCGACGCGCAACAGCGCCGCGTCCAGACTGACGCCCGCCTCGATGCACACCACCATGAGGTCGAGGGCGTCGGGGACGCTGTGCCGGATCGTCTCCTGGCGGTGGAACACGCGATTGCCGAGAAACCAGACCGGCAATCCCCATCCGGCGAGGAGCGCCCAGGCGCCGATCAGCAGCGCTTTCCCGGTTCCCGCCCCAATGACAAGCGGGATCACCGCAATGAGGAGCCCCACGAAGAAGACTACCCGTAGCGTCGTGTACGTGAGCGGCGCCGTCGGGGTATCGTACCCGGCCCAGATCAGCTTCTTCTTGAGCGCCTCGCTCTCGCCCCATGACGCCGGCAGATGCTGGCCCAGCCACTCGCCCAGCGAATGCTGGTCCTTGTCCCCGAGGCCAATCACCAGGTGGGAGCCCGTTACGGTTCCCTGCTCGCCGAAGGTGCGACCAATGACTTCCTCGCGATAGCGCTGCGCAATCACCGAGTAGACGGCGACTGCGACCGCGCCGACGGCGAGGATCACCAGCAGAATGATCTGGACAGGCATGCGAAATCCCTCAGTAGTCCACGTCGGCGATCTGCATCATCAGGAAGTAGCCGATCACCACCATCACGGCGCCGACCATCAACATCATGCGGCCGATGCCCGTTGTCGTGAGCGGCTTCACGTAGTCCGGCGCAATCAGGGTGAGCCCCAGGTACACCACCACCGGCAGCAACGACAGGATGCGGCCTGAGAGTTTGGGCTCGGATACCAGCGTGGCAATCTGCCCGCGCACCTGCACGCGCTCGCGCATGAGCTTGGAAATGTTGCCCAGAATGTCGCTCAGTGAGCCACCGGTCTCGCGCTGGATGAGCACCGCCGTCACCAGCATCTTGAAATCGAGGCTGCGAATGCGCTCCTGCATGGAGAGCAGTGCGTTCCGTACCTCCACGCCCAGGCGCTGTTCATCGTAGAACCGGGTGAACTCCGGGCCCAGTGGCTCCGCCATCTCCTGACCGATGAACCGCATGGCCGCCTGGAACGAATACCCGGACTTCATGGCCGTGACCATCATGTCGATGGCTTCCGGCAGTTGCGCTTCGAACTGCTGGATCCGCTTTTTGCCCTTGCGACGCAACCACAGCCACGGCAACAGCGCGCCGACGGCGACAAGCAGGATCGTGATCGGTGTACGCCCGAGCAGGAGCCCAACCACAAGGCCAACCAGTGTCGTGGTCAGTGTCAGCACCACGAAGCCACCCGGCGTCATGGGCGAGCCGGCCGTTTCCAGTCGTGTGGCGAGCGAGCCCGCGAACGAGCGGCCAGCCATGAGGCGATTCAGCAGCGGGACATCGCTGACGCTTTCGTCCTTCAGGATGCCCCGGGCTGCCACGCTCTCCATTTCCGGATGCAGCCTGCGCCGCGCCGCATCGCCTGCGGACAGCCGCCGGCGATTCACGAAAATGAACAGGCCAACGATCAGGCTCAGGGTGCCAATGAAGACGGCGCCGAGGATGAGCAGCGACATGATTCAGGCCGTCTGAAAGAGCGAGATGGGCAGTTCGACGCCGGCCATCTTGAGACGTTCCGAGAATGTCGGCCGGATACCCGTTCCCTCGAAGTTGCCAATGATCCTGCCATCCGGCCCGAGCCCCCGCCGCCGGTAGCGATAGATTTCCTGCGTGGCGATGACGTCACCTTCCATGCCCGTCACCTCGGTGATGCTGACCACGCGACGCGACCCATCGGACTGCCGCGACACCTGCACGATCACGTCGAGCGCCGAGGAGATCTGCTCGCGCATTGCCTTGTTGGGCAGGTTGGTGCCGGCAAACAGGATCATCGTCTCCAGACGCGCCAGCGCATCACGGGGACTGTTGGCGTGGATCGTCGTGAGCGATCCTTCGTGGCCGGTATTCATGGCCTGCAGCATGTCCAGCGCTTCGGCGGAACGCACCTCGCCAACGAGGATGCGGTCCGGGCGCATGCGCAACGCGTTCTTCACCAGGTCGCGCGCGACGACTTCGCCGCGTCCTTCCGCGTTGGGCGGGCGCGTCTCCAGCCGCACCACGTGCTCCTGCTGCAGCCGCAGCTCGGCCGCATCCTCGATCGTCACCACGCGCTCGGAGCCAGGAATGAAGGAGCTCAGCGCATTGAGCATCGTCGTCTTGCCGGAACCGGTTCCACCTGAGATGAGCATGTTGAGTCGCGCGACGACGCAGCCGGCCAGCAGGTTGACCATCTCCTCGGTCATGGCACCCGCGGCGACGAGCTGCGGCACGGTGAACCCGGCACCGAACCGGCGAATGGACAGCATGGGGCCGTCCAGCGCCAGCGGCGGAATGATCGCGTTGACGCGCGAGCCGTCGGGGAGGCGGGCATCCACCATGGGCGACGATTCGTCCACGCGGCGCCCCACGCGCGTCACGATACGGTCGATCACCGCGAGCAGATGCGCGTCATTGCGGAACGATGCGTTCACGCGCGACAGCCGCCCCTTCCGCTCGATGAAGATCTCACGTGCACCGTTCACCAGGATGTCGCTGATCGTCTGGTCACGGAACAGCGGCTCGATAGGGCCCAGCCCCGTGACTTCATAGATGATCTGCTCGACGATCTCCTCGCGCTCGGACTGACTGAGCGGTGTGGATTCCCCTCGCAGAAATTCGAATACCGCCTGCCGGATCTGCGCGGTGAGCTCGCCTTCGTCCTTGATCTGCTCCAGTGCTTCGAGGTCGAGCCGTTCAATGAGCCGGCGGTGCAGCTCCACCTTGAGCTGGTCCACCGGGTTGAGCGATGTTTCCTCGACATTCCGGCGCTGGTACATGCTCGAGCCATGCCCCTGCGGCACCGGTACCGGCGGTGGCGCGACCGCGGCCGGTGCCTGGCCGTCCGACTGCTCGGAGGGCACCACGGCGGGGATGCTGCCGTTGGTCTTTCTTCCGGTGAGCCGGTCTCTCAACGTCATGGTCAGCTCCTCTTGCTGATGCCGAACATCTTGCGCAGACGCGACGAACCGTGTTCGCTGTGACCGTTGGTGCGCTGGCCCGAGCTGGTGCCGCCGAGCTTTGCCGCAAGCTGCGAATAACTGTTGGCGAGTTTGGATGACGCATCGTATTCCGCCACCGGCACGCCCTTGGTGAGCGCAGCAGCCGAGGTGCGATAGTCATTGGGCAATTTCCAGAACACGTCCCGCTTGAGCACCGAAACGGCATCCGTGGTGGAGAGCACGTCATTCGCCTGAAAGCGATTGACCACGATGCACACCTTGTCGTCCGCGTAGCCGAGGCGCTGGAAGATGGAAAGCGCACGCTGCGCCGCCCGGAGGGCCGGCACCGTCATTTGCGTGTTGAGCAGCACGCGGTCAGCCGCGTCCAGGGCCGCCAGCGTCCGCTCGCTGATATGGTGTTCGCAATCGAGCACCGTGAAGGCGAAGTGCGCCCGCAGATGGTCGATGATGGTGGTGACGGTCGTGGCGTCAATGACTTCCTCGTATTCCGGATTGTCCGGCCCGGGAAGCGCCCAGACGCCACCCGCGTGCGGCGTGAGGAGCGAGTAGAGCAGCTCCGCGTCCACGCGGTCCAGCTTCTCCACCAAGCTTCCCATGTCGTACGACGGCTTGAGATCCAGCATCACGCGCACGTCGCCATTGGACACGACCAGATCGGCGAGTGCCACGCGCGATGCGCGGTGGTTGCGCGCCAGCGCATGCGCCAGGTTGACCGCGATGGACGTGTTGCCCAACCCGCCCTTGGAGCTGTAGACGGCGAATACCATTCCGCGCCGTTGCTCGGAGCGGTGCCGGCGCACCAGCCGGTCCACGGCCGCAGCGAGTTCCTTGGGGTCAGGCGGAAACACGAGAAACTCGTGCACTCCCGTGCGCATCGCGCGGAGGATGAGATCCGGGTCCGTCTTGGCCGCGGTGCCAATGAAGAACGTGGAGGGAGACTTGTGGATCTCCAGGTCGAGCGAAGCGTGATGGACCGCGTCCATGTCGCCCAGCGGCACGATCACGAGATCGAAGTGCGACGCGTGCATGCGCTCGATCGCCGCGGCGAGGCTTGGTGCCTGCTCGGACTCGCCGAAACCGAAGCGTGCCAGCACCTCCTCGGTCTGCTCGACGGGGCCGGCGGCCCCGGCTACGATCAATGCCCTTCGCTGCTTAGACTCCACGTCAACTCCTCATCTCTACGGGCGTACGGTGTCGCCGCCGACTACCGGGGCGAAGAATCCCTGGGTGCCAGCGGCGCCACGAGCCGCGGCGCGATGGCGGGTCGCGCCGGCAGCGCGGTATCCGGCTGCAACTTGAGCGTGTCGTTGAACCGCGGGTGCATCGGGTCCACGACCACGGGTGTGACGATCACGAGCAGCTCCGTCTGGTTGTTCTGCCACTGCGTGCTGCTGAACAGCCGGCCGAGAATGGGGACATCCATCAGGAATGGAATCCCGGTCTTCACCTCACTCCGGTTGTCATTGAACATGCCCGAGATGATGAGGCTCTCGTCCCGCTTCACGTCAATTGTGGTGGATACACGGCGCGTGCTGAGTGCGGGGATCTTGAATCCCGAGATCGTGAGCGCATTCGAGAAGTCGAGGTTCGAGACCTCCGGCGTCACGTTCAACTTGAGCAGACTGTCGCTGATCACTTCCGCATTGAAATTGAGGCGCACGCCGAATTCCTTGTACTGAATCCCGACCTGTGGCGTGCTCGTGCCGCTCACCGAGCTCACGACCGGGATGGGGATCTCCCCACCCGCCAGGAAGGTGGCGTTCTCCTTGTTGGCCGCAATGAGATTCGGCTCAGCCAGCATGCGCACCTTCCCCTTCTGCGACTGCACGTCGAGGAAGGCGAGGAGATGCTGGGTATCGAAATCCGTGAGCAGCGACAGGAACTGACCGCCCGCCGGCAGCGTGATCGCTCCGGTGGTCTGATCAAAGACGTTGTCGTTGTTGAAAATGCCGGTCCCCACCCGCACGTGGTCGTTGCGGAAGAGCAGACTCGGATTCAGGTTGCTCAGCAGATTGCGCTGGACTTCCGCGAACTTCACGTACAGCACCACCTGCATGCGATCAGCGGGCGAGTGCACGGACACGCGATAGTGATGGCGTTCGCCATTGTCCAGCCAGATGATCGCATCCGTTTCGCCCGCCCCCTTGGCGTTGATGACCAGCTCCTTGTTGGTGATCACGACCACGTCGGCCACCTCGGGGCTCGCGATGGAGACACGCGTGATGAGCGACGACGTGGTGATCGGATAGGAGCGGCCCAGCGGCAGATCAATGCGCTGGACGACATCCTGCTGGGCGCCGACGGGCGCGGCAAAGGCCGCGAGCGCGCACAGAAGCGCGACCAACGCGCGTGGGAAGAGTGGACGGGCGAGCATGGAGTTCATCAGGGAGTCTCTGGCTTGGCGGTGGAGTCGGTCCTGCTGAACTTCTGCTGCGAAACCTTGTCGCCCCGGTAGACCTTGACCACCATCGAGTCAGGCACGACCGGCTTGGGATCCGGCGCTGCGGCCACCGGCGTGTGCTGAACCGGACGCGACACGTAGCGAATGCGTGGCGTGGCTCGCGGTGGTGCGGGCGTAGCAAGCCCGGTAAGGATGTCCGCGGGTGTTGCACCGGCGGTCTTCACGCTGTCGGGGTCGCCATAGCCGCGCAGCACGAGCTGAATGCTCCCCTGTGTAGTGGCGGCGGCGAGGCGCTCGGCTTCCTGTGGCGTCACTTCGAGCGTGGCGGTGGTCGCGTTGATCGGCTTGCCGTCGGCGCCGCGGTGTACCTCGGTGCCTACGGAGAGCACGCGCATGTTCTCCATGAACAGCTTGGAGATCTCCGGCTTGTCCTTCTCCGGATTCTTCATCGTGACCATGACGTCCACCCGGCTGTTGGGCTGGATGAGGCCGCTGATGCCCGCCACATCATTGATGCGAATGGCCATGGCGCGCTTGCCCGGCGTGATTTTCACCTCCAGGCCTGGGCCCGTGCCGTTCGGTGCAAGGCGGCCCGGGACGATTGGCTCTCCGGCGAACACTGCGACGCGCGTGACACGTCCAACCACGGAGTCCGGCGAGGAGAATGCACCGGCGGGGATGGTCGGCAGTGGCCACGCATTGGTCTGAATGGACGTGCGATCAATCGTCGCCCCTTCAGGCATGTCCTTGAGCGCCACGACGACCGGCGCGGTCGCAACCCGGTTGGCTTCACGAGTGCGCTGCAGCATGAGATACACGCCGTACGTGGCTGCGGCAGCGACAAGGACCGCCGCGTAAAACACCAGGGAATACCGTCTCTCCGCCATGCGATCTGCCCTCTGAGAACTCGAGCGATGAACTCCGGGTGACGCCGGGTCTGTCACAAAATGTGACGACCGAGCGCACAGAACTTAACATCTTCCGTTGACGCCGTGCTGGCGGGTGCCAGAAAGCGCGCGGCGCCACAATTCATATCCGCTTCCTTACTCCGCCTGCTCAGCTCCCGCCGCCGAACTCCCACCGGAATACCGCCCTCTCGGTCATGGGGATCGAGTCCATGTTGATCATTCGCAGCAGGGGGGTGATGGGCCTGAACGTGTAGTTGGCGGTCACCGTCGCGGTTTCCGTGCCGACGTCGATGGCCGATGTGACCTGCGACTTCTGGAGCGGGATGCCGCCGAACGTGTAGCTGAAGTCAATGACCCGCTGCGACATCGAGTCCGACGCCCAGGCCGGAACGGGACTGGGCAGCACGGCGCCGTATCTGGCCCCTTCCCGCACCGCCGCCGCCAGATTGTTCATGGTGAAGTAGGCGCGGCCAAAATCCACGATGCCAAAC
Organism: Gemmatimonadaceae bacterium; assembly: GCA_036278895.1. Classification (GTDB taxonomy): domain Bacteria; phylum Gemmatimonadota; class Gemmatimonadetes; order Gemmatimonadales; family Gemmatimonadaceae; genus JADGGM01. The sequence continues at coordinate 88,482 of DASUKE010000017.1, read as the reverse complement.
ACCAGAAAGAACAGAATGGGGACGATGAGCGCGAACTCCACGATGAGCGCGCCGCGCTCGTCCGCTCTGAAAATTCGAATTCGACCCATTGTGGCTCCTCAGAACAACAGCGTAGGAAACCAGCCAGCGACAACAAGCCCTACGGTCAGCGCGAGACAGTACGGCAGGTGGCGTCGCGAGTCACTGACCGTCCCCGGTGGACGGTCCAGGATTCGGGGATTCACCGTCGCGATGGCGAAGGTCTCCGCCGTCCGCCGCACTCCGTATTGCCAGAGCATCCAGCCAATGGACAGCACGGCTCCCGCGATCGCGGCAATGACCGCCGCTTCCACCGTGTGCCAGCCGCCGAGCGCTGCCCCGGCCGCGCCGAACAACTTTACATCTCCTGCCCCAAGCCAGCGCAATAGCCAGAAGGGCAGCCAGATTCCCAGTCCGACTGCGATCCCGCCGACGGAATGCAGGAGGCCCGCGACGACTGAAGGCGCCGATGCTACAGAATAGAGAACCCCAACCACGCCGACAGCCAGAACCAGCGGGTTGGGGATCTTCCGCGAGCGCAAGTCCGACACACAGGCCAGCCCAAGCAGAAACGTGACGATGCTGCCGACGAACCAGCCAAGTGTTGAACTCGCGAACACGGTAACAGCCAGCGCTGCATTCGGGCCGTGACGTTCGCTCAGCTGAGCGACGACACGTTGGTGCCAAGCGTGGAGAACCACGTCGACACCCGGTCGTGAAACGCCATGAGTACTCCGGCCAACCCAAGCACCATGATCACGATGAGCATGCCATACTCGGTGACTACCGCTCCATCCTCTTCACGTGCGAATCGTACGGTGACGCGATGGAGTTGGCTCATCGGGTGATCCTGGTGCCTGGGTGGAGAGGAGTCCTTCTAGCTCAGGCTCTGCAGGTTCGTGCCGATCGTGGAGAACCACGTGGAGACCTGCGTACGGAAGGCCACGAGCACTGCAGCCATGCCGAGCACAACGATGACGATCAGCATGCCGTACTCGGTAACCAGGGCGCCTTCCTCTTCGCGAACGAAGTTCTGCGCCAGCTTCTTGAGCCCCTTCATGGAACCTCCTCGAACGGTGATGGAATGGGTGAACAACGGGACTGCAAAACAAAAACGAGTCGAACCGGGGGGACACCAACGCCGAGCCTGCTTGCGATTTGAGAAACCGCATCACGCGGCTCAGTCGCCAACTTGAAGATCGCGCTATGTTAACGGATTTTCACATTGACGCAAGGGGGATCGAATTGGTAACGCCGTAAAGATTTCTATCTGCACGTTGGCACTGGCCGGCTGAACTGTCCGCCCTTCTGTCACCGTTCGTGCCACAACAGGAACCGAAGCAAGTCGGAGAAACGTGGGGAATTTATGTAACCGGTATTGAGGGAACCGGTTATGATTTGTGTGCAATTGCTAATATTGCGTTGCGAAGGCGGCAGAGTAGCTCCATTCGGCCCGCTCCGCCGTGATAAATATCACCGTGCGCCCCGGCTTCTTGCGGTGGCAGCGCTACAGTTTGCTGCGTGACCGCCGCCGCACGCTGACAGGTCCCGCCGGGAAATCCGAGCGCACCGAAGACGCCAAGGGCGCGAGCCCCGCCTGATGGCAGCCTCGCGCCCCAGGGCCACTGCCTTGCTGCAGTGGCTACTTCCGCCGAAAGATGCTTCCGAGAAGAACTCCCAGCCCAAGCGCCACCAGCAACGACCGGCCAGGGCGGGTTTTCACCTGGTGCTCGATACCGGCCTTCGCTTTCTCCGCATCGGCCGTCCGAACCCAGTCCGCGGTGTTCTCCATTCCGGCAGCGACCTTCTGGCCGGCCTGCTCCAACCTGGCCCGTGTCTTCGGCGTTACGCCCGCCATCTCTGCGCTCGAAACCCGATCGCGCAGCTTCCCCGCGCCGGCTTCGAGCTTGTCAGCCACGGTTGCCTTGAGCTCCATTGCCCTGTCGTGTGCCTGACCGATTTTCCGCTCCGTGTCATCCGGCGCGGAGAGCTGCACGCGCTTGGTGGGGTCCGTTGGTTCGGTTGGGCCATTGAGTTCGTTTGGCATGCTGATTCCTCCCTGGAAAAGACGCCTGGCGATCACCTACCGATCAGTCATCCCGAGTGCGCCTCCCGATTCAGGTCGACCGGTGACGGCTGATGACTGACAGTGTTCCTCGAACGCGCCTGCGAGATCCCGCGCGATGGCCTCCGCTGAACGACCTTCGATCTGATGCCGCTCCAGCATGAATACCAGTTGTCCGTCCTTCAGGAGCGCGATCTGCGGCGACGACGGGCGATATCCCGTGAAGTACTCGCGCGCGCGCGCGGTCGCTTCGAGATCCTGGCCGGCGAAGACGGTGGTGAGATGTTCCGGCCGTGTCGAGTTCCGCAGGGCCATCGCGACGGCCGGACGGGCATTTCGCGCGGCGCAACCGCAGATCGAGTTCACGACGACCAGCGTGGTACCGGTCGCATCCTTCAATCGTGTGTCCACCACCTGCGGCGTGCGCATCTCCTCGACGCCGAGCCGGGTGAGCTCGGCTCGCATGGGAGCGACGAAGCGTTCATCGTAAGGCATGGGATCGAGTGCGCGAGTGAGAGTAGAGTTGAAGAGTGCTAGGGTTCGACGTCGAGCTCGGGAGCGGAGTCCCGCACGAGCGCGAGGATCGCGGTTTGCGGCACGACGAGGTAGTGGTCCGACTCGAAGGTGATCTCGACCGCCGCCCGACGAAAGAACAGCGCGAAGTCACCAACGCGAGCCTGCATGGGAAGAAAGCGCGTCTCGCGCGGGCTCATGCGCCAGGGCTCATCGGTGGATTCGCCGGGATCGGGCATCGGCAGCCCTGGCCCGGTGGCAATGATCCGGCCTCCCTGCACCTGCTGATTGTCCACGGCGGTAGGCGGCAGATAGAGGCCGACCTTTGTGCGTTCCGCACCTTCTTCGGGTGCGATGAGCACGCGATCGCCGACGACGATGAGTTTCTTGGGCATGAGTGAATGATAACTGGCGGGACGCGGTCGCCGAAGGCGACCTGCGGGAAGCGCCGGCCTTGCGGCCGGCTGCGGGAAGCGGGCGACTCCCTTCGGGAGCGCCCTGCGGGAAGCGGCGGCCGGCCGCAGGCCGACCGCCTGCGTGGGAATAGGAAATCGGCCTCCCCATTCCCCATTCCCACGATTCCCCATTCCCGATTGCCGATTCCCAAGGGTGGGGCGGGGTCGGGCTATGGCCGACTGCTTCCCCCCGCGACGATTTCCCGGTGCTTGCGCCGCAACATCTCCACGCGCACCCAATGGACCGTCACGCCGAGCAGCACGGAAAAAAGGAGAATCGTCACCGTCCGCAGCCAGGCGATGTTGCCAATGAGTGACGGCCAGTCGCCCCACGTCGCGTACTGCGTGCCGAGACGCTCCACACCGGCGCCGATGAGCGCGGCGCTCACGACGGCTTCCGTGACGCTCTCCACCAGCGCGAACAGCGGCGCGCGCCAGATCCACTGTCGCACCGTGTAATTCGCCAGATACATGGTGGCGAGACCCAGAAGCAGTACGGTGCTGACGATGAGCAGGAGCAGGAACAGCCAGATCGCCGTGCTGCGCCGCGTGAGGGCGAACCAGCGAAAGAGATGCACGAGAATGCCCGTGGTCACCGCCATGGCGGGCAGCGAGTACGTGAGCCGACGCACCAGCGGCGGCTCCTCGAGCTTCCATTCAATGGTGTGACGAGGGAACAGCGCGGGCATGTCTCAAGATAGGTCCTGGCGCGCATGCTGCCAGTGGCTCGCGTGCCGCCGGCGCCTCGCGATGACGGCCATCGCGCACAGCAGGCAAATGACCAGCAACAGTGTGATCACGAGCACGTTTCAACTCGCTTCGTCACGTATGCATCGGGCACTCGCCCCCTCGCTTGCGGCTCTCGACCTGCGCCGCGGGGTAGAACAGTGAGGCGCATTCGCTCAGCAGCGCGGCACGGTGCTGGTGTTGCCTGACGCGCAGTCGAAACGTCGCTCAGGATATCCCGCGCGCCGGTTCCAGCGCGATCCGGTCTCACGCGGCAGGCGACCTGGCAGGAGACGATCCATGGAGCAGAACGGCTGGAACGATCACGATGACTCCGCAAGCAGCCCGCCCAACGAACGGCGTTGGTCGCCAGAGGTGTCCCTTGGCGATCCGGACGCATGGCGCGGTGAAGCGCATGCGCCGCTCGACGACAGTTCGTGGCGCGGCGAGGCAGAGCAGCCGGCAGGTGACGACTCGTGGCGCGGTGACGAGCATGGGGAGGAGTGGCCCGAGTGGAACGCCGGACCCGAGTACCGCATGTGGAAGCGGATTCAGGGGAAGGAGAATCCGGACTGACGGCGCACGCGCTCCGGCAGTTTAGCGAATGACGTGGCCGAATCGTCCCCAGCGAATTCGCCAGTCTTCGAAATCAATCGAGATGTAGATGAACATCGGCTTGCCACGAATGTTCGCGCGGGGAATGAACCCGTAATAGCGCGCATCGACGGAGTCATACCGGTTGTCGCCGAGCGAGAAGTAATGACGCGGGGGGACGACCATGGGGCCCCAGTTATCGTGCGTGATCACGGCCGGCGGCGGGCCGAATCGCGATCCCTTCAGCTCGTATCGTTTCTGCCAGTCGAACGTGGGATCGGCCTCGTCCACGTAGCCGAACGGCTTTTCGCCCACGCCGAGCGGCAGCCGCTGCGCGATCCCGTTCACATAGAGCATCCCGTCGCGCATGTAGATCGTGTCGCCGGGCGTTCCCACGAGCCGCTTCACGACAATCGGCGTGAGATCATTGCGGATCTGCATGTTGGCCGGCAGTCGCGCCTGATTCGGCGACTGATACACCGCGACGCTGCTCCGCCGGGGATCGCTGAACGCAGGGAGATTCGTGGAGTCGGTGAACGGAACGTGCGCGCCGTAGATGGCCTTGTTCACGAAGAGAAAATCGCCCACCAGGAGAGTGGGCTCCATGCTGCCGGATGGAATGTGATACGCTTCGATGAGAATGGCGCGGAGAATGAGCACCACGATGATCGCGCCGATGAGCGACTTGATCCATTCCCAGCCGCGCGTGCGAGGGGCGCGCGGTCCTTTCGGGCTGCGCCGGGCTTCGGCCACGACGTTCCGGGAGCTGGCAGACTGGGGTTTGCGTTTCTTCGAGGCCACAGCAGCGGGGCAGGTTGAGATGCGAAGCGACAGGGTGAATCCGCCGATCGCCGGCGAGCACTGCCCGCAATATAAGACCGGATGATGAGCGAAGGGGGCGTCCCCGTGTCCGGTGGCCCGCCCCCCTCGAAGCCCGAAGGTTCGCCTGCGTGAACTGCCCTATTTCATATGCTTGTTCGCGAGCTTCGTCATCTCGAACATCGAGACCTGCTTCTTGCCGCCGAACAGCTTCTGCATCTTGTCGTCCGCGTTGATCATGCGGCGATTCTTGCTGTCCTGCAGTCCGTTCTTCTTGATGTATGCCCAGAGTCGCTTGGTGATTTCCGTACGGGGCATACCGCCGTTGCCCACTACGGCGCCGAGCGTCTCGTCCGGCATCATCGGCCTCATGAACGCCGGATTCGGGGCGCGCTTCTTCTTCGGGCCGGCCTTCTTTGCCGGCTTCCTGGCCGCCTTCTTCGCGGCGGTCTTCTTGGCACCCTTCCGGGCGCTCGCCTTCTTCGCGCTGACCTTCTTCCCTGCCTTCTTCTTCGCGCCGCCTTTCTTCTTGGTGGCCATCGATCGTCTCTCCGAATTGGTGAAGGGATCGCGTTCGACAGAGGGAAACTCGGGTCCGTCGGGGCACAAACTACAAGTGTCTGGCGTGGATGCAATAGGGAGATCGATGTTTTTTTCGAGAGAAAGGGTGGTGGATGGTCGCTGGTAGCTGGTAGCTGGATCAGGAGGCGCGGCGCAGCGCACGCATCATTCTCACGTCGTACTCATCGGGAGAGGGATCGTCGCCGTCGATGTCATAGTTCGCCTGCGGCGTCTCGAGAATGAGCGGCACGCCATCACTGCGCGGATCGTCGAGCAGCCAGTGGAATGGTGCGAGTCCAATCTGTCCCTCGCCCAGCAGCGCATGACGGTCCCGGTTCGAGCCCAGTGCACCCTCACTGTCATTCAGGTGGAAAAAGGCCGGCGGCTCGCCGCACTGCTGCTCGAAGGCGTCGAGCACGCGCGTGAAGGCGTCGCGCGAGGAGTTGATGTCGTGTCCCGAGGCGAACAGGTGACAGGTATCGAGACCGTAGCCTGCGCGGGCGCGCAGCGGCGCGGGCAGCGCGCCCAGGATTGCACCCACCTCCTCGGCGGTGCGGCCGATGGTCGTTCCGGCGCCCGCGGTATTCTCCACGAGCAGGCGCGTGCTTCCCGGCACGGTGTCGAGCGCCTGTGTCATGGCGAGCGCCACGCGCGCGATCGCGGCGTCGCGGTCGGCATCGTTCGCCGCGCCGGGGTGAAAACACACGCCCGCGACGTCGAGCATGGTGGATCGCTCCAGCTCCCTGGCAAGCCCCGCACTGGCGCGTGACCACTTCGTTTCGTCCGAGGATGCGGTGTTGAGCACGTACGCCGCGTGAACGATCACATGACGCTGCTCGATGCCGGCCTCGGCGAGCGCCGCGTGAAAGCGCTGCACCCGTTCGGGGCGAATGGACGACTTGTCGCCGTAGTACTTGGGAATGGCGGTGAAGATCTGCAGCGCCGTCATGCCACCATTGCCCGCACGGAGCGCAGCCTTGTCTATGCCGCCCGTGTCGATCGTATGCGCGCCGATGAAATGCACCATGGAACCCCGTCGATGGGATTGTCGAAAATGTGTCCGTCCATGATGGCGAATACGCACGGGGGCGTGCCAGATGTCGCCGTGCACCATGCAGTGCGTGAACCGGACACCGGCGGCCTTCGCCCGGTCGAAGCGCAACCGTTGGCCGTGCTTCCCCGCTGGGGTATCTTTCAATCGAAGCGCGCGCCACCAGCGGGCGCCGTTCATCCAGAGGAATAGACATGTCTGCTCCAGCCACACAGCCGCGCCGCACCGCCGCGCCCGCCAGCAGCGACGCGACCAGCGAACCGACACCGACCGCCCCCACCGCGAGTTTCCCCGAGGGCATCAGTGGATTCAACGGGAATCGCCGGGTGCCACCGCCCGTCAATGAACCGGTGCGATCGTACGCACCGGGCTCGCCGGAGAAGCGTGAGCTGAAGGCCCGGCTCAAGAGCATGGCCGGCGAGAAGGTCGAAATTCCGCTGATCATCGGCGGACAGGAGATTCGCTCGGGGCACACGATGCAGACGGTCATGCCGCACGATCATCAGCATGTGCTGGCGGACTGGCATATCGCCCGGAACGAGGATGTCACCCATGCGGTGGATGCGGCGCGCGCGGCGCACCGCGAATGGTCCAACTGGCCATGGGAGGATCGCGTGGCGGTGTTCCTGCGCGCCGCGGAGTTACTGGCCACCACGTGGCGCGCGACGCTCAACGCCGCCACGATGCTCGGCCAGTCCAAGACGGCGTTCCAGGCCGAAATCGATGCGGCCTGCGAGCTGATCGACTTCTGGCGCTTCAACGCCCGCTTCGCGCAGGAGCTCTACGACGAACAGCCGTTGAGCGACCGCACCATGTGGAACCAGTTGGACTATCGCCCGCTGGAAGGATTCGTCTATGCGGTGACGCCGTTCAACTTCACGTCCATCGCCGGCAATCTGCCGACGGCGCCGGCGCTCATGGGGAACACGGTGGTGTGGAAGCCCGCGAGTTCGGCCATGCTCAGCGCGTATTACATCATGAAGCTGCTCGAGGAGGCGGGTCTTCCCCCAGGCGTGATCAACTTCGTGCCGGGCGATGCCGCGGCGATCTCGGGACAGCTCATTGATCACCGCGACTTCGCCGGCGTGCACTTCACCGGCAGTACCTTCGTCTTCAACGCGATCTGGCGGCAGATCGGCACCAACATCGCGGGGTATCGGGCGTATCCGCGCATTGTCGGCGAGACCGGTGGGAAGGATTTCATCGTGGCGCATGCGTCGGCCGACCCCGCCGCGCTGGCGGTGGCGATCGCGCGCGGCGGCTTCGAGTACCAGGGGCAGAAGTGTTCCGCCGTGAGCCGCGTATATGTGCCCGAATCACTCTGGCCGGACGTGCGGGATCGCACCGTAGCGATGCTCAAGGAGCTGCGGGTCGGGGATGTCGCGGACTTCCGCAACTTCATGGGCGCCGTGATCGACCGGAAGGCGTTCGGCAAGATCAGCGAATACCTGAGCGACGCGCAGCAGAACGCCCGCGTGATCGCGGGCGGCGGAGCGAAAGGCGAGCGGGGCTATTTCATTGAGCCCACGCTGGTGGAGACGCGCGATCCTGCGTATCGCCTGCTGTGCGAGGAGATTTTCGGCCCGGTCGTGACCGCGTACGTGTATCCCGATTCGGGGTGGGACGACGCGCTCATGCAGGTGGACCGGACGTCTCCATACGCGCTGACCGGCTCGGTGTTCGCGCGCGACCGGCGGGCCGTGAAGCAGGCGTCCATCGCGCTGCGCAACGCGGCAGGCAACTTCTACATCAACGACAAGCCCACGGGCGCGGTGGTGGGCCAGCAGCCGTTCGGCGGCGCCCGCGCATCCGGCACGAATGACAAGGCCGGCTCGAAACTCAATCTCACACGCTGGATCAGCGCCCGTTCGGTGAAGGAGACGTTCAATCCCGCACGGGACGTGGGATATCCATTCATGCTCGAAGAGTGAACGAGCCACGCCCCACTACCCCACCCCGGGGAATCGGCAATCGGGAATGGGGAATCGATAAGGCAATCCGCCCTCTGCCGCCCCACCCCGATTTCATCAGGAACCGGGACTCGGCCTCCCCATTCCCCATTCCCACGATTCCCCATTCCCGATGGCCGATTCCCAAGGGTGGGACCGGGCGGGGTGGAACAACCCCCTATGTCCTCTCATCGCTTTTTCACGGCTGACGTCTTCACCGACCGGCGCTTTGGTGGCAATCCGCTGGCGGTCTTCCCCGATGCGGCCAGCATCCCCGAGCACGCCCTGTCTGGGATTGCGCGGGAGTTCAATCTGTCGGAGACGGTGTTCATTTATCCGCCGGCTGACGCGAAGAACACGCGGCGCCTGCGCATCTTCACGCCCGCCGAGGAGATTCCCTTCGCGGGACACCCGACGGTGGGAGCCGCGTACGTGCTCGCCGCCACGGGAGGAATTCCGCTGCAGGACGGCGACACATCCGTCGTGTTCGAAGAAGGCGTTGGCGAGGTGCCGGTTCGCGTGCGCGTCGAGGACGGGAAGCCGGTGTTCGCGCAGCTGACCGCGGCCATGCTCCCGCAGATCGGGCCGCCCGCCCCGGGACGCTCGGTGCTCGCCAGCATGCTCTCGCTCGAGGCCACGGACATTCTGGGCGGCATGACCGCGCCGCAGGCGGTATCCTGCGGGTTGCCCTTTCTGATCGTGCCGCTGCGTGAGCGCGCGGCGGTGGCCCGGGCCCGCGTCCGCATGGAGCACTGGGAGTCGGGGCTCAAGTCATATTGGGCTCCGCAGATTCTGGTCTTCTCGCGCGATGGCGAGTTGCCCGGTTCTGACCTGCATGCGCGAGTGTTCGTGCCCGGCCTGTCCGTTCCGGAGGATCCTGCCACCGGCTCCGCCGCAGCGGCGCTGGGCGGCTATCTTGGCGCCCGTGATGCGAGAGCGGAGGGCACGCTGCGGTACGTGCTCGAGCAGGGATTCGAGATGGGCCGTCCCAGCATGATCGAGATTGAAGTAGAGAAGCGTGCCGGCGCCGTCGCCGCGGTACGAGTCGGCGGCGCGTGCGTGATGGTGATGGAGGGGAGCCTGCAGCTCGCCGCCATCTGAGCGCCGTCAGCCGATCGCCCTGATCGGTCTTCCCGGCGTGAACGCGGATCGGCGCAGTTGCTGGCCGGCGCGGCGAACGGCGATGACGCGCAGATTGTCGGTCCAGATGCTCACGCGGTTCCGTCCGCCATCCTTGGCGGCGTAGAGTGCTTCGTCCGCGCGGGAATGGAGGTCCTGCGCGATGTTCTCGTCAGCGACCCGATCGGTCACGAGACCAATGCTGACAGTGACGGGGATCTTGCCGGCGATGCCCTGGAACTCGCGGTGCGCGACTTCCTCCTTGATGCGCGTGGCCACGCGGAAGGCTCCGGCGGCGCTGGTGTCGGGCAGCAGCATGGTGAACTCATCGCCGCCGGTACGCGACACCACGTCGGCTGCACGCGCGACGCCCCGCAGCAGCTCACCCATTTCCTGCACCACCGCATCGCCCGCCAGATGGCCGAACGTGTCATTGATGGTCTTGAAGCGATCCACGTCGAGCGCAATGAGGGCGATCTCACTGCCATTGCGCGCGGCGCGGGACAGTTCGCGCGCCAACTGCTGCTCGAGTCCACGCCGATTGTGACAGCCGCTGAGCGGGTCGGTCAGCACGAGGTTCGCGAGCTGCATGCGCACACGATTGTAGGCGCGTCCCACCTGGGTAATGCAGTCCGGGCGCGCGTCTGCCTCCGCGTCGTACATCTCGCTGAAGTCGCCGCCTTCAGCGCGCTGGAAGAGCGCGGCAATGCGCGCGAGACGGAGCTTGAAGGTGCCATCGTGCGCGATGAATGCCGCTGCCGTCACCACGAACAGGCCCAGGGACCAGCACTCCTGCGGCCAGATCAGCACGGCGTCTGGGACGCGTTTCACGGCCTCCGCGACGATGCCGAGATACGCGGCCGTCATGAGGCAGAGCGCGCTCCAGGAGAGCACGGGCTTTCGCAATGAGAACGACAGATGCAGAATGGCGAAGCCGAGCAGCAGCGCGCGGCCATAGTAGGCGGGCTGCACCACGAGATAGGTGATGCCGAACAGCGTAACCACGTCCGCGACGACCATTGCGCAGACCAGCCAGTCGCTCGCCTGGGCGCTGGATTGCACGCGTAGGCGCACCCACAGCGTAAAGCCCATATAGAGCAGCACGACGATGATGGCGGCGAAGGAAAACGGCGCCGTATGCTGCAGCATCGCCAGCGCGATCTCGACGCCGGACGCCAGGAGTGCCGCAGTGAGGCGGATCGTGCTCTGCCAGCGGAGCACGTCGGCATTTGACTGCTCGAACGTCGGGGTGGCGAGGTCTCGGCGATTGATGGTCGTTCGCATCCGGATTGGTAAGGGCGACGTTCGTGCCACCTGGTGATCAGTCTCACAAGCTGTGCCGCAGCAATCGTTTCGTGCTCCAGTGCCGGCGTCGTCCGACGGTCGCACGCCCCGCGACTTGCACGAGTGGAGGTGAAATGCGAGGGTGCGTCAGTCTCTCGAGGCCGGCGCACCCGTCGCATTTCGTTACACCCGCGGTCGTCACCTGGCCCGGCGTACACTCGGCTTGGCGATCCGATTCTGCTCGTCCACGAAGACGAGTCGCGGCTCGAAGTCCTCGAGCTCGCTCTCCTCGTAGTCCGCGTAACTGATGACGATCACATGGTCGCCAACGGCACCCAGACGCGCGGCGGCGCCATTGAGCTGCATCGTTCCGCTCCGGCGCCGGCCCTCGATCACGTACGTCTCCAGGCGCGAGCCGTTGTTCACGTTCACGATCTGCACCTTTTCGAATGGGCGAATATCGGCCGCGTCCATCAGGTCGCGGTCGAGCGTCAGGCTGCCTTCGTAGTTGAGATCCGCGCCCGTGAGCACGGCGCGGTGAATTTTCGACTTGCACATCGTCCGGCGCATCGTTGCATTCTCCCTGGCAGGGGCACAGGTGACCAGAAACCAGAACAACCGCCGCGCGCCGAAACAGGGCGCGCGGCGGCTGTTCAAGATATCTCCGCGTCAGCGATGTATGCCGGGCACTGCGCCGAGCACGACGTCGAACCTGCGATGGTCAGGCGGCGGCCATGGCGCCCAGGTCACTCGTGCAGGCGGGACACCGGGTTGCGTCCTTGTTCACGTCCGTCTTGCAGTACGCGCACTTCTTCGTGGCTGCGGCCGGAGGCGGCTCCTTCACGAAGATCTTGCTGATGCGCCAGCAGACGAAACCAATGATCACGAAATTGATCAGCGCGCTCACGAAATCCCCAACTCCGAACTTGAACGGCCCGAGATTCCATACGGCGGTCTTCCAGTTTCCCGCCGGCTCGGCAACCGTGATGATCGGCATGATGAAATCATTCACGATCGACTGCACGAGCGTGTTCAGGGCGACACCGAGTACCACGGCAATAGCCAGTGCGATCGCATTCTGCTTGATGAGGAAAGCCTTGAAGTCCTGCCACATACGCTGGCCTCGCGAGGCGGAAGATGGTCACAGTTTGGTGCAATCCGGCAGGTCGGGCAAGAGTGCAGCGAGTGGGGGTGCAGCAAGGGGAGGACGGGTGGACCCGGGCGCGAATCCGAAGAGCAGATGGCAGGCTGGACCACACACTGCTCCCTGGCATGGGCCCATGCCGATGCGCGTGTAGAGTTTGGCCTGACGCCCGGTCCAGCGCGGATCGATGCCGCCGCATCGCACGTCCTCGCAGCGGCAGACAATCGTGCCGGCATCCGGGCGCTCCAACAGCTCGCCGCGCGGATGAAACGCCGCCGCGAGATCAGTCGTGAACCGCCGCCACCGGTCGCGCGCGACGTACAGCGGCGACCCTTTCTGCAGCGTGGCATCGTCGGCGGCGCATCGGCCGGCGATCTCTCCCTCGACGAGCGCCGCGGTGTCACCGGCCACGCCGGTGGGCTCACCGGCGCAGTAGATGCACGGGTCGCTCGTCCGCTGGTGCTCGTCCACCTTCACCACTCCGTCATTGACGGTGCAGCCCAGGAGTCTGGCGAGATCGGTGTTCGGCACGAGACCATAGCTGCAGCAGAGCAGGTCGCACGGCTCGGTCCAGGTGCGCTCGCCATTGGTGAGCACGACGCGCTCGAGCCGTCCAGTGCCTTCGGCTCGACTGATCCACGTGCCCGGGCGGAAGCGCGTTCGAGCGAACGTGGCGCGATAGCGCGCACCCTGCAGCATCTTGCCGGGGTGACGCAGGAGGCTGGCCGCGAATCGCGCGACCCGCAACCGTGGTGCCTGCTCGGCTACGGCCGCGACGTGCGCGCCCGCGCGCGCCATCGTGGCGGCGACAGCGAACAGCAGCGGCCCGGTGCCCGCAATGACCACGCGCCTGCCGCGCACCGTCATGCCGGCATCCAGCAGCGCCTTGGCACCGCCCAGCCCGAGGACGTTCGGCAGCGTCCAGCCCGGAAAAGGAAGAAACAGCTCGCGCGCGCCGGTAGCGATCACAATGTGCCGCGCGCGCACGAGAAACGACTCGGCGCGCTGCACGACGACCAGCCCGTCACGCGCCGACCCATCCACGACCGCGGCGCCCGGAAGCCAGCGCGCACCGGAGCGATCGCACCGTTGGATCCATTCACGCCCCAGGGCTGGCAGATGGTTCCGGTGTGCGTGTCGCCAGACCTGGCCGCCGGGACGTGCACCCTGATCAATGGCGACGACGCGTGCGCCGTGCTCCGCGGCGCACGCTGCGGCCGCCAGACCGGCAGGGCCGCCGCCCACCACCGCCACGTCATACACGGCTGTCATGGCGACCGGGTCCGCGCCGTTCATGACTCCGTCTCGACGATCATTCCCTCCTCGCAAACGAGGAGACAGGCGCGCTGGTGCGCGACGCCGTTCACGCGCACGCGGCATTCGAAGCAGCTTCCCATGCCACAGAGCGGCGCGCGCGCTTCGCCCGTGACCGACGTGCGGAAGCGCACGATCCCGGCGTTGAGGAGCGCAGCGGCGAGCGTCCGGTCTCCGGTTGCGGCGATGGGGCGGCCGTCCACCACGATTTCGAAGCGGCGCGACATCATTCGGCGCACTGCGGCGGAGACGCAGCCAGTACGCGTGTTGGCGAGAAGGGGAGCGGATCCACGGGTGGAGTACGGCCCATCATGAGGGAGACAATCATCTCCGCCGTGCCGGGCGCCATCGTGATGCCAAGCCCCTCGTGCCCGGCAGCGATCCAGACATCGTCCATCGCGTCCCACCTGCCGATGAGCGGCAGCTTGTCTGGCGTGGCGGGCCGGAACCCCGTCCAGACACGTACGGCTGCACAGCCGGCGAGGGCGGGCAGAAACTCGATCGCGCGACGGAGCATGTCGCCGAGGAGCGCATGGTTGATCGCCGGGTCGCGGCCGGTGAGTTCACGCGCTGAGCCAATGAGAAGCTGCCCCGTGGCACGCGGCTGCACGTTGAACGCGACCGAGGCGCCGCTCATCGTGTGGGCGCTGCGCAGGTAGCCAAGTTCCACGAGCTGACTGTGGCAGAGCGATGGGTAGCGATCGGTGATGAGCAGGTGTCCCTTGCGTGGTATGACGGGTAGTTCGGGGATGAGCCGGGGTGCGTCGATGCCGGACGCGATGAGTACGGCGCCCGCCGCGATCGTCGCGACGCTCCCGCCGGAGTCTTGCACGATGACGGTTCGTGCACGGACGTCCTGCGCCGTGCAGCCCTCGCGCAGCGTCGCGCCCAACTGGCGGGCGTGCTCGAGCAGGCGGCGCGCGACCGCCGGTGGATACAGCACGCGATCGCCGGGTACGTGCAGCGCGCCGGCGAGTCCGGGCCGGAGATTCGGCTCGAGGCGTGCGAGCTCCCCCACGTCGATGACTGACGCCTCGATGCCGCGCCGGGCGTAGCTGGCCTGTCTCGTGGCGGCGGCCTGCATGTCCGCCTCGGATGTGGCGAGCCAGAGTGTGCCGCGGCATTCGTCCTCGCAATCGGCCGGCAGCTCGGGCGCCATGCCGCTCCAGAGCTGGCGCGAGCGCGCGGTGAGCGCGAGCTGCGCCTCGCTGTCATCCATCACCACGATGTGTCCCATTGCCGCCGACGTGCTGCCCGCACCGGCGAAATGAGAATCGAGGACGAGCACGCGCAACCGCTCACGAGCGAGCGCGAGCGCGCACGCCGCTCCCACGATGCCGGCGCCAACGATCACGACATCGGGGTGCGGCTCAGCCATCAACTCTCGGGGAACCCGAAGCGGAACGGATCCTCGGCATCGAAGAAGAGTGTCGCCCGAGCCGTGATGAACGCGCGCCCCTGAATGAACGGCACGACGGCACCATCCGGGCCTTCCTCGACCCAGCCCGTGAACCGGCCGCCGGTGATGCTCTCCTGGCGCCACCGCTGGCCCGGGACCAGCTCACCGCGCGCGTGCAGCACCGCCATCTTCGCGCTCGTGCCCGTGCCGCATGGGGACCGATCGTAGGCGGCTCCAGGACAGAGCACGAAGTTTCGACTGTCCGCGTCGTGCTGTACGGGCGGACCGGAGAGTTCGATGTGGTCGATGTCAGCCGCATTGGCGCCCGTCGTGCCCTGCACGCGCAGCGCATCGCGAATGGCCGTGGTCGTCGCCATGAGCGCGGGCAGGTTGGCG
The DNA here is from genome assembly GCA_036278895.1 of Gemmatimonadaceae bacterium. GTDB lineage: Bacteria > Gemmatimonadota > Gemmatimonadetes > Gemmatimonadales > Gemmatimonadaceae > JADGGM01. The sequence goes on along the minus strand of DASUKE010000017.1, from coordinate 73,075 downwards.
AGCGCAAGAGACGGCTGCGCCAGCTCGGTGAGGAAGAACCAGTTGCCGCCGTACGCGACGTCTCCCACCACCGGGCCTACACCAGGCACGCTCACGCGCACGCCGGCGCGATGCCGATAGCTGGGTACGTTGCGAATGCTGACTGCGCCGTGCGCGCCGAGTTCCGCCTGTACGGTTCCCGCCGGCGTGTCAATGCGCATGATCCCAGGGCGTGCGCGGCCCAGGTGCTCCAGGGTGCGGGCGACGCCGATCAGCCCGTGACCGCACATGCCGAGGTACCCTACGTCGTTGAAGAACACGACGCCGGCCAGCGATCCCTCGTGCACCGGCGGCGTGAGCAGTGCCCCGACGATGGCATCGTGACCACGCGGTTCACACACGACGGCGCGGCGCAGCGCATCGTGCTCACGGCGTAGCGATTCCCGCATCTCGAGCATCGTCCCGCCAGCCGGCATGGGCCAGCCCGAAATGACAACCCGGGTTGGCTCACCCTCGGTATGGGAGTCGATGACCTCAATGGGAGTGGACACGGCGAGACGCGACGGGGAATGGAGGGCGGCCCGGGGAAAGCGAAGGTCGGAAGTCCTCAGCGTGCCGGCTGCGTCGCATGAGCTGCCGACGAGAGCTGATGCCGGATGAGCGCCAGCGCGTCGTCGCGCTCCGCGCCGGCAAGGACGAGGCGCGGCGGCCGGACGCGTTCGCAGCCGCGGCCGACTTCCTGTTGCACGAGCTTGATGAGTTGCACGAACTTGGGCACGGTGTCCAGCCGCAGCAGCGGGAGAAACCAATCATACAGTGCTCGCGTCTCCTGCACCTTCCCGTTCGTGGCCAGGGCAAAGAGCCTGACCGATTCGTTGGGGAGTGCGTTCACGAGGCCCGCCACCCAGCCAACCGCGCCCGCGTGCACGCCTTCGACGACCAGATCATCGAGTCCCACGAAGATCGCCAACCGGTCACCCAGGCGCTCGCGAATGGCGGTGATGCGGCGCACGTCGCCGCTCGACTCCTTCACCGCGTGCAGATTGGCGTGTCGCGCCAGTTCATCGATGTGCGGCGCCAGGAAGTCGGTGCCGTAGGCGATCGGGTTGTTGTAGAGCATGCAGGAGAGCGGCGTCGCATCGATGACCGCGTCGACGTGGGCTCTGGTTTCGCGCCAGTCGCCATGATGCACGTATGGGGGCAGCACCATGAGGCCGTCGCACCCCGCGGTGTGTGCGGCACGTGCGAGGGCCACGGCATCCGCCGTGCTGAGCGCCGAGATGCCCGCGATGACCGGCGCGCGGCTGGCCGCGGCGGCGCAGCAGGTTTCGAGCACCTGTACCTTTTCGGCGGCCGCCAGCGTGGTCGCTTCACCGAGCGAGCCCAGCGCGATGATGCCACGCGCGCCCTGATCCACCAGCCAGGACACGTGTGCGTGCAGCGCCGCGTGATCCACCGACAGATCCTCCCGGAAGGGAGTGGTGATGGCGGGAAACACACCGCGCCAGTCGTGCGATTCCATGTCGCGCATGGTCAAGGGTTGATCTGGATGGTTTTCGTTTCGGTGTAGAACTCGCGCGCGGCCGGCCCCTGTTCGCGACTGCCGGAGCTCGAGCCCTTCACGCCGCCGAAGGGCGCGTGGGGGTCCACGCCGGTGGTATCGCCATTCACCCGCACGAGGCCGGCCTGAATGCGATGGACGTAGCGCAACGCGCTGCGGAGATCACGCGTGAACAGCGACGCACTGAGCCCGTACGGTGTCTGGTTGGCGAGTTCGATGGCGTGGTCGAGATCGTCGGCGGTGATGACACCCAGAACGGGAGCAAAGAGTTCGCGCTGAGCGAGTGGCTCGCCGGCGTCGCGATAGCGGATCACGGTGGGCGCCATGAAGAATCCGTGAGCGAGCCGGTCGTCCGCCGGCATGTCTCCACCGAACAACCGCTCGGGCGCGGCATCCGCCATGGTGTTCTTCACCCGTTCACGTGCCGCGTTGCTGATGAGCGGGCCAACGGCGGATGCGGAATCATCGACCGGGCCGAGCGGCAGCGCATCCACCTGTGCACGGAGCCTTGAGAGAAAGTCGTGCTCGATCTCGCTGGCAATCACGACGCGACTGGTGGCGGTGCACTTCTGACCGGCGTATCGCATGGCGCCACTCGCCGTGAGCGCCGCGGCCGCATCGAGGTCCGCATCGCGAGCGACAATGACGACGTTCTTTCCGCCCATCTCCGTCTGGTAGCGCACATTGCGCTGGGCAGCAATGGCCGCGACGCGCGCGCCGACCGTAGAGGAACCGGTGAAGCTGATACCGCGCACCGCATCTTCGCGAAGCAGCGGCTCCCCCACCGCCGGTCCTGTACCGAGCAGGACGTTGAAGACTCCCGAGGGTAATCCGGCTTCGTGAGCGGTGGCCGCGAGCAGCGTGGCGAGGCGCGACGACATTTCGGACGGCTTGAGCACTACCGTGTTCCCGAACGCGAGCGCGGGCGCCGCTTTCCAGAGCGGAATGGCCAGCGGAAAGTTCCACGGGGTGATCAGCGCGACGACACCCAGTGGGTCCCGCAGCGTGAACTGCAAAGCGGCCGCGCTGTGGGCGGGAATGACGTCACCGACCTGACGCACCGCCTCGCCCGCGTAGTACCGCAGAATCACGACGCAGCGCGCGACTTCTCCGCGTGCCTCGCCGATTGGCTTGCCCACTTCGCGGCTCATCGCGCGAGCCAGGGTATCGGCCTGTGCGGCGATGATGTCGGCCCATGCGTCAAGCAGCGTCGCGCGCTCGGGGCCCGAGCGGGCACGCCAGTCCGGGAATGCTTCAGCGGCGGCAGCGACCGCGGCGTGGACGTCGTCGGTAGTCCCTTCGGGGACCAGTGCCACGACATCCCGCGCGTCCGACGGATTCACATGGGTGAAGGTTCGGTCCGCGGTCGAGGTCGCGAGCGAACCATTGATGAAGTTTTGGAGGCGAGACGGAGCGGGCATGGCGCGGGCGAGGAGGGTTCTGCACTGAACTATACTGCCTCGGGACAACCCCTGTGGCGCGTTCCACGCGCCACAGGGGTTGCGGGAAGCGTCGGCCTTCGGCCGACTGCGGGAAGCGGCGACCGAGCCTGACGGCTCAGCGCCTGCGGGAAGCGGGCGACTCTCTTCGGGAGCGCCCTGCGGGAAGCGCCCTGCCACCCCGTCACCCGCCCGTGGGAATCGGCAATCGGGAATGGGGAATCTTCCACGACCCACCGCCCCGCCCTTGGGAATCGGCAATCGGGAATGGGGAATCGTGGGAATGGGGAATGGGGAGGCCGATTCCCTGCTGTTGATGAAATAGGGGGGCGGCGGGAGGGGGCGGACTGCCTTACCGATTCCCCATTCCCGATTGCCGATTCCCACGGGCGGGGTGACGGGGGCGGCCGATTCCCAGGGGCGGAGCGGCGGGGCGAGGATAGTTCCCCCCATCCATGCCCCAGGTCGCTACCTTTGTGATTCCCCTTGCCCCTGTTCTGATGCCCTCCGCTCTCGCCCTGCGCTCGCTCCGCAAGTCGTACGCGAACGTCATCGCGGTGGATTCGATCGACCTCGACGTGCAGTCGGGCGAGTGCTTTGGTCTGCTCGGTCCCAACGGCGCCGGCAAGACGACCACGATCGAGATTTGTGAGGGGCTCACCGTGGCGGACAGCGGCGACGTGGAGGTCCTCGGCCTCCACTGGAAGACCGACGCGCAGCGACTGCGCGAGCGGCTCGGCATTCAACTGCAGGAAACGCAGCTCGCCGAGAAGCTCACGGTACTGGAGACGGTGCGCCTGTTTCGATCCTTCTATCGCGCGGGGCCGGCGGCGGATGACGTCATCGCGCTCGTGCAGCTCCAGGAGAAGGCGACCGCGCGCGTCGGCGGCCTCTCCGGTGGGCAGAAGCAGCGACTGGCGCTGGCGTGTGCACTGGTGGGCGATCCCGATCTGCTCTTCCTGGACGAACCCACGACGGGACTCGATCCGCAGGCACGACGCCAGCTCTGGGCGCTCATCGAACAGTTTCGGGCGACGGGACGCACCACGCTGCTGACGACGCACTACATGGACGAAGCCGAATATCTGTGCGATCGCGTCGCGATCATGGATCACGGCAAGGTCATCGCGCTCGGCACGCCGCGCGAGTTGATCGCCCAACTGGGAGCCGAGCACGTGGTGGAGTTCTCAGCGGGCGGCCAGCGTGATGGCGTGAACGAAACGGCGCTGCGAGGCATCGCGGGCGTGCGCACCGTGCGTTCCAGCGGCGATGGCTACCGCATGGAAGTGACGGAGCTGCACCGCACGGTACCCGCGTTGCTCGCCACGCTCGCACGGGCCGGCGTCGAGATGAGCGAGCTGCGCACGCGGTCCGCGACACTGGAGGATGTCTTCATGGCCCTCACGGGACGGCACCTGCGCGATGACTGAGACGACGCTCTCCCCGACGCGTTCCGCCAGCGGCCGTGCGCCGCAGCGCGAGGTCCGCTCATGGCGCGACCATTCGCTCGTGCAGCTCACGCTCGTCCGCTATCGCGAGTTCATCCGCGAGCCGGAAGCGGTGTTCTGGGTGTTCGTGTTTCCCATTCTGCTGGCGGCGGGGCTGGGCCTGGCGTTCCGCGACCGCCCCGCGCAGCGCGAGCACGTGGCCGTGCTCGCGGGCGCGCCCGCTGCCGCGCATCTCGCGCAGTCACTTGGCGCGGACTCGTCGCTCAGCGTGCAACTGCTGAGCGACAGCGCGGCCCGGCACGCACTCGCCACCGGCGCGATCGCGCTGCTCGTTGTGCCCCACGGGGCGAATGGCGTGACGTATCGCTACGACGACACGCGGCCCGAAGCGCGGAACGCTCGGCTCCTCACGGACGCGGCGGTGCAACGCGCCGCGGGACGAACGGACCCGGTGGCCGTGGCGGACAACCAGGTGCGCGAACGCGGGTCGCGCTACATCGACTTCGTGATCCCCGGGCTGCTGGGGATGAATCTCATGGGCAGCGGGATCTGGGGACTCGGCTTCGCCATTGTGGACTCGCGCAAGCGCAAGCTGCTCAAGCGACTCGTCGCGACACCCATGTCACGCGCGGAATACCTGCTGTCGTTCCTGCTGTCGCGTTTGACGATGCTGCTCTTCGAGGTCGTCACGTTGCTTGGGTTCGGCGTGCTCGTGTTCGGCGTGCCGCTCCGTGGCTCGCTCTGGCAACTGGGGCTGCTCTGCGTGGCCGCCGCGTTGTGCTTTGGCGCGCTGGGCTTGCTTATCGCCTCGCGGGCGCGGACCACGGAAGGCGTGTCGGGACTCATGAACCTGATCATGCTGCCCATGTGGGTATTTTCCGGCGTCTTCTTCTCGTCGGCGAACTTCCCTGCCAGCATGCAGCCGTTCATTCAGGCGCTGCCGCTCACCGCGGTGAACAATGCGCTGCGCGCCAACATGCTGCAGGGAGCGAGCCTCGTGTCAATGCCGGGCGAACTCGCCATCGTGCTCGGGTGGCTCGTGGTGAGCTTTCTGCTGGCGCTGTGGCTCTTTCGGTGGAAGTGAGCGAGGCGGCGGCGCCGGCACGCAGCCGACCGGCGCAGCCATCGCGTGCGCTGGTCGTTGCCGCCTTTGCCGCGGTCTATCTCATCTGGGGCTCGACGTATCTCGGAATTCGCATCGCGATCGAGACGATCCCGCCCTTCTTCATGGCGAGCGCCCGCTTTCTGATGGCGGGCGCGCTGCTGTACGGGTGGGCCGTGACGCACGGCCCCGAACGTCCGACTCGCGCGCACTGGCGCGCCGCCACGATCGTGGGCGCGCTGCTGCTCGTGGGTGGCAACGGATCCGTGGTGTGGGCGGAGCAGCGCGTGCCCAGCGGCGTCGCCGCGCTGCTGGCGGCCACGGTGCCACTCTGGATGGTGCTGCTCGACTGGTGGCGTCCAGGCGGCACGCGCCCGCACTGGATGGTGTTCGTGGGCATCGCCTTCGGGCTGGGCGGGCTCGCGCTGCTCGTGGAGCCGTCGTCCTTCGTAGCAGGGCACGCGACTGACCCGCTCGGCGCAGCCACGCTGCTCCTGGGTTCTCTGCTATGGGCGATGGGCTCCATCTACTCGCGTCAAGCGGCGCTGCCGTCGTCGCCAATTCTCATGACGGGCATCGAGATGCTCGCGGGCGGGGTGCTGCTGGCCGGGACGGGGTTGCTCTTCGGCGAGAGCCATCGATTTGTGCTGCACGCCGTGTCGCTGCGCTCCGAGATGGCGCTGCTCTACCTCATCGTCTTTGGTGCCCTGATCGGCTTCACGGCGTACCTCTGGCTGCTGCGCGTCGCCAGCCCCGCGCACGTGTCCACGTACGCGTACGTGAATCCCGTCGTGGCCGTGATTCTCGGCTGGGCGCTGGCCGGTGAACCGCTCTCCGCGCGCACCCTCCTCGCCGCTGGCGTGATCGTGGCGGCGGTAATGGTGGTGGGTTTGAAGCGGTAGCTGGTAGCTGGTAGCTGGTAGCTGGAGGGGAGTGGGGAGTCCAGCAACCAGCAACCAGCAACCGCCTCTCAATCATCCCCTTCCACCGGCACCGGATACTCCCCGGTCCCACGCCGCCGGAAGAAGCGCTCGACCAGGCGCGCCTTCCACCCTTCGAGAATCTCGTACACGGTGGGAATCACCAGCAGCGTGAGCAGCGTGGAGGTGAGGACGCCGCCAATGACGGCGCGACCGAGCGGCGCGCGGAAATCGGCGCCCTCGCCGCGGCCGAGCGCCACGGGCAGCATGCCGGCTATGAGCGCGAGCGTCGTCATGATGATCGGGCGGAGCCGGATGCGCCCCGCCTCCACCAGCGCATCACGCATCGGCATGCCGCGTTCGCGGGCCCACTTCGCGAAGTCAATGAGCAGGATGGCGTTCTTGGCGACGATGCCCATGAGGAGGATCACGCCAATGAGACTCATGATGTTGAGCGTGCTTCCGGTAACCCAGAGCGCGAGCACCACCCCGATCAGCGACAGCGGCAGCGACACGAGAATGGAAATCGGATCGAGGAACGAGCCGAACTGCACGACGAGAATCAGATACATGAGCAGGACGGCGACGCCGAGCGCGATGAAGATGCGCGAGAACACCTCCTGCTGGTCGCGCGCCTGCGAGCCCTGCGTGATCTCCACGCCGGCGGGCGCATGCAGGGTGGCAATGCGCGCATTGATGTCGTTCAGCACTTCGCCAACGGCGCGTCCCTGCACGTTCGCCTCGACGCTCACGACCTTCTCGCGGTTGAGATGATCGATCTGCGCGGGGCCGACTCCCTCTCTGACCGTCGCGATCTGTCCCAGCGGCAGGGTGACCGGCGCACCACCATTTTCGCCCGGGACGACGAGCGGCAGTCGCTGCAGGTCGGTGAGATTACTCCGCGCCTCGGGCGCCAGGCGCACGGTGACATCGCGCGTCTCGCCCGACGGATCCACCCAGTCCGCCGCCTTGAGGCCGGCGAACGCGGGGCGCAACGACTGCGCGACCTGGCCCACGGTAATGCCGAGCGATCCCGCCAGCGGCCGGTTGAGCTGGACCTCGAGCTCCGGCATCTGACCGCGCGTGGAGAGTCCCACATCCACCGCGCCGGGAACCTTCTCCGCTTCTCTGGCAATCTGCTCGGCGAAGGTCGTCAGCGCGCTCGCGTCCGGACCGCGGAACTGAACCTGGATCTGCTTCATGGCGCCGCCAAAGCCGCTCGTGAACACCGAGACCTTGGCGCCGCCAATGCGCAGCAGCTCGCTGCGGAGCATGTTGCCGATCTGATCCTGGCTCAGCGTGCGGTCGGCCTTGGGAATGAGCCTGACGTAGATCAACGCGTGATCCACTCCGGGCGCCTTGCCGATGAGCGGCGTGCCCACGGTGGTATAGGTGTAGCTCACTTCCTTGTGCGCGCGCGCGATTCGCGCCGCCTCCTCCGCCTTGAGGCGCGTGTATTCCAGATTCGAGCCCGGTGGCGTCTCGACGATGAAATCCACTTCGCTCCGGTCGCTCACGGGTACGAACTCGCTCCCCACCAGGCCCCTGGCCGGCAGCGCCAGCGCCGCCGCGAAGGTGAGCACAGCAATCCCCAACACGGCCATGCGGTGATCGAGCGCCCAGCCGATCACTTTGGTGTACTGCTCCGTCATGCGCGCAAACCAGCGATTGAATCGCTCGAGCACGCGCGAGATGACGTTGCGGCGCTCGTGCGCTTCCGTCTGCGGATCGGCCCAGTAGGCCGAGAGCATCGGGTCGAGTGAGAACGACACGAAGAGCGAAACCAGCACGGCACAGGCGATCGTGAGCGCGAACGGCTTGAACCACTGTCCGGCGACGCCGTACATGAACGCCACGGGTACGAACACCGCCACGATCGAGAACGTGGTGGCGGCGACGGCGAAGCCGATCTCGTCGGTTCCTTCGTGCGATGCCTCGACGTGGTTCTTTCCCATCTCGATGTGGCGCACGATGTTCTCGCGCACCACGATGGCATCGTCAATGAGAATGCCGATCGCCAGGGAGAGGCCGAGCAGTGACATGGTGTTGAGCGTGAAGCCGAACACCCAGACGGCGATGAAGGACGCGAGCACACTGACGGGCAGCGCGAGTCCCGTGATCACGGTGGAGCGCCAGGAATTGAGAAACATGAAGACGACGAGCACCGTGAGCAGCGCGCCCTCGATGAGCGCCTCCTCGACGTTCGTCACGGCGTGCGACACGCGCTCGCCCGCATTCTGCACTACCTCCAGCTTCACGCCGGCGGGTAGCGTCTTCTCGATCTCGGCAACGCGCTCGAGGATGTCCGCGCTCACGCGCGTGGTGCTGTACCCCTTGGACTTCTTGATGTCGATGCCGACGGCGTCCTTGCCGTTGAAGATCGCGCTGGTGCGCGCCTCCTCGGTGCCGTCGAAGACGTCGGCCACCTGGCCCAGCCGGATCACCTGTCCGTTGCGCTGGGCCAGGACGAGATTCGCAAAGTCCTGCGCGTCGTCCAGTCGTCCCTTGAGGCGAATGGCCTGCTCTTCCAGCGGGCCGTTGAGCCGGCCCACTGGCGCCGCCAGGTTCTGCTGACCCACCGCCTGCACCACCTCCGCCACGCTCACACCGTTCGCCTGCAGATCGGCCGGCCGCACCTGCACGGTCATCTCGCGCTTGATGCCGCCCACCACGCTCACATCGCCCACACCGGGCACGGATCGCAGCTCGCGGACGATGCCGGGATCGGCAATGCGCGTCAGCGTGGCGGGTGACACCGTGGTGGACGTCAGCGTGAGCGACAGCACCGGCAGCTCGCCCGGATCGAGCCGGCTGAGCACCGGCTCCTTCATCTCCTCCGGCAGATCCTCGCGCTTGGTGGAAATCGCATCGCGAATGTCCTGTGACGCCTGCTGGATGTCCTTCTCGAAGTCGAAGGTCACGATGAATTGCGCCAGGCCATCCGTGGATGTCGACGTGGTCTTTCCCCAATCGATGCCGCTGATGGTGGAGAACGAATCCTCGATCGGGTCCACGATCTCGCGCTCGACCACGTCCGGCGACGCGCCAGGATACGAGATCGTGACGGCAACCACCGGCTGCTGGACGTCGGGGAATTCATCCGTCTGCAGCCGGAGGAGCGCCGCGATGCCAAAGGCCACGAGCGCCACCATGACGGTGATCGTGACGACGGGGCGCTTGATGGCGAAGTCGCTGATGAACACGGTTTAGGGACGGTGGCTGGTGGCTGGTGGCTGGTAGCTGGTGGCTGGTGGCTGGTTCAGGGCGGGAGTGGGAGCGTTCGCGTCACTCGACCGTCGCCCGGGCCACACGCACCGGCGTGCCGGGGGTGATGGCCTGAGCGGCGCCCAGGAGGACGGTGTCGCCGGCCGCGAGACCCGCGAGAATTTCGATGCTGCCGGACGCCGCATCGCGGAGACCGAGGCGGACCACGGCGCTCTCGGTTCTGCCGAGGTGCAGGCGCAGGACCATCGGGCTCACGCCACGTTGGTCCACGGCCGACAGGGGCACCTGCAGGGTCTGGCGCGTGTCGCTCGCGATGCTCCCCTGCGCGAACAGCCCGGCCACGAGCGCGCTCCGGTCATTCGGGATGGATACCGACACGCGCACCTGGCGGGTTGCCGGATCGGCCGCCGGATTGACGCGGTCCACACGGCCGTCGAAGACGCGATCGGGATAGCCATTCACCGAGAAGCGCACGGGCGCACCCACGCGCACGGATGCGATCTGCTCGGCGGGCACCGAGGCGTCGAGCCGCATGCTCGTCGGGTCCACCACCGTGACGAGGGCGGCGCCGGGCTGCACGACGTCACCCGCATTCACCGGGCGCTCGCTGACGACGCCGGTGAACGGCGCGCGAATCTGCGTCTTGTCCACCTGTTCGCGCGCCGCGGTGAGACGGGCCTGTGCATCCGCGCTCTGTGCCTGCGCGGCCGCGAGCGCTCGCTGGGCAGCCTCGAGGTCGCGTTGCGCGATCGCGCCAGCCTTCTCGAGCGTGGTGGAGCGCTCGAGGTCACGGCGCGCGTTGTCCAGCGCGAGCTGCGCGGACCGGCTGGCCGACTGCGCGGAGAGGAGATTCTCGCGCAACGATGTGTCGTCGATTCGCGCGAGCAACTGGCCGCGCTTCACCGGCTGGCCGCGCTCGACCGGCGTCTCCACCACGGGGCCGGACACTTCGGCGCGCAACGTCGCGGCGTGCTTCGCCTCGAGCGTGCCCGAGATCGCGGGCCCCACCCGCATCGTGGTCACGGATGCCACGGCGATGTTCTCACGGCCAACGTCCACCGTGACCGGCGTACGCGGATCGGCGCTGGCAGACTGCTTCGTGCATGCCGCAGTCGCCCCCGCCATGGCGGCGGCAAGCATCAGGATCGCGCCGCGCCACCGGGGCGTGCGCGCTCGTGTGCGCTCTGCGGTGCGCGCTGATATCCGACTCATGGTGTGACTCCTGACTGACTGGCGTTCACGACGCCACCGGTCTGTGTTTGCGTCTGGGGCTGTGGCGCCGGCGTGGCCGGCGCCGGCTGCACGACGGACGGCGAGGCGGCAGCCGATGGCGTCAGTGTGGAACTCGCCAGCGGCAGGTCGCGGAGCAGCGCCACGCGCACGCGCGCCACCTGCAGATCGCGCGATGCCTGGGCCCGATTCGCCTGCGCCTGCTGCAAGAGGATGCGGGAATCGCTCAACTCGGTCTGCGTGGAGATGCCCTCGTGATAGCGAACCTCGGCAATGGAGTAGGCCTTCACCGCCTGTTCCACGGTCCCTGTGCTGGCCGCATACTGCGCGCGCGCGGCGTTCAGTCGGGCATAGGCGTCTCGCGATTCAATACCGGCCATGTCGCGTGTCTGTTTCAGTCGCGCTTCCGCTTCGCGGGCGTTGCCCTCGGCAACCAGCTCATCGCCGCGAATGGAACCACCGGTGAACAGGGGAACCTGGATGGCGCCGGTAATGGTCCAGTTGGTGCGGAACTGTCCCCAGTCCGGCAAGCCGTTCGGTGGAAAGGCCACGCGTCCGTACGCGGATGAGAGCGTGAGCGTCGGGATGCGCTGCGCGCGGGCGACGGTCACGGCGTTCTGCTGCGCGATGAGATTCTGTGCCGCCTGCCGGACGGGCGCGCGATCCGCGGTCACCGTGTCCGGCGCGGACGTGAAGAGCGACGCCAGCCGCGCCGATGGGGCGCTCGTGGTGTCGTCCAGGCTCGTGGTGAGATCCAGCCGCGCATCGAGCGGCACGTTGAGCCGCTGCTTGAGTCGCAGATACGCCAGGTCGCGATCCGCGCGGCGCTGGATGACGACGGGCTCCTGGTTGTCGCGTGTCACCTGTGCCCGCAGGAGATCGAACTCCGGCTGATTGCCAACCTGTCGGGCAAGCCGGGTCTGAGCCAGCGTCGTGTCCGCTTGCGAGAGCGTGGCCTCGGCGATCGTGACGAGGCGATCGCTCAGGATGGCATCGTAGTATGCCTGGGTCACATCGAGCAGGAGCTGGGCGTGCGCCGCCGTGAGACCGATATCGGCGCTCGCGCGGCCGGCTGCCGCCTGACGATTCTGCGCGCGAATGCGGCCACCCGCGAACAGATTCTCGGTGAGCGAGAGCCCGAGATTGTACTGATTCGCGGCACCGAACCCCACCTGGCTGAAATCTCCGAAAATATTCTGACCGCCCGAACAGCCGAGCGCGTGCTCGAGCAGCCGGACCCGGTCCGCAAGGGGAAGCGTGGTATCGGGCACGAAGCTGCTGCACTGCGCCGGACCCGATGTGGTATCCGACGTGCCAAGCCCCTGGAATTGCGACCGGAGCGTGCGCGTATACGACGCGCTGCCGTAGAGCTGCGGGAAGTACTGGCTGCGCGCCTTCTTCTGCTGGCCCTGGGCTCGAGTGATGCCGGCGCTGGCGATGGCGATGTCCGGGCTGGATGCCTCGGCCAGGTGAAAGGCGTCGTCGAGCGTGATGGTCCGGACGGAGTCGGCGGCGGCTGCGACCTGGGCGCGGGCGACCACGGGGAGCGTCGCCAGCGTGAGCAGCGCCGCGAGGGCCGGAACGGCGCCGCAGCGCCGCGTGGAAAGGAAGACGAAGTCGTGATCAGGCATCGTGGCGCTCCGAGGGACCGTGGCGGCGCTGGCGTGATTTCGTGGCGACCGACGCGGCGGCCGGCCGCGCGGACGAGGTGGCCGATGGTGTGGCGCCGATCGCCTGCAGCATCAACTTCACGTAGTCGCCAATGGTGCTGTCGGCATCCTTGTGATGCAGTTCGGGCATCAGGTCACGCACCATGGCGTCGGCGAAGAGCGCGCCCAGGAGCATCGCGGCCGCCGAAGCGGCGTTGAACGGTGCACGGGCCATGCCGTGCTGGCGCAGCCGCAGGAGATAGGCGTGGAGTTCCTGCAGACTGGTGCTGGGGCAGCTGCGCGCGACGAACGAGGCGCCCTCCGGGTGTTCGGTGATGTCGCCCAGGACCGTCCGAATGATGACGCGGTGCTGATAGAGGTGATCGAACTGGAGGCGACACCAGGCGCGGAGCTCGCGATCGGGGTGGCGCGGCGTCTCGGGGAGGCTGCCGAGACTGGGCGGGCCGCCACAGTCGAGGGCGGCCTGGATGAGGGCGTGCTTGGAGCCGAAGTGCCGGAAGAGGGTGATCTCGTTGACGCCGGCCTGTTGCGCGATGCGGCGGGTGGTGGCGCCGCGGTAGCCGGTTTCGGCGTAGACCTGCGCGGCGGCATCGAGGAGTTTCTCGTGGATGTCCATGGGGAGGGGAAGCTAGCGGTCACCGGATGGAAAGCAAGTGCCTACTTGCTACCTCGCGCCGCGGTCGCACGCCGGCCCGGACACCAAAGGGGTCGGACACCGCCGGTGTCCGACCCCTTTGTGCTGCCCGTCGTCCGTGCGACTGCGCTAGCGCCCCTTCCCCACCGGTCCCGGCCGCCGCTCGATCTCGCCTTCCTGGCTGTCCTTCAGGTCGTTGAAATACCCCCACGTCCAGCCGATGACCGGAATCGTGAGATAGAACCACCACGTCATTGCGCCGTACAGCGGCATGCCGGGGAAGTTCATCTGATACGACAGCTTCGTATTGTCGTACGTGACAAACAGAAACACGAAGAGCAGGGCGGAGAGCACCCAGCAGATGGCCAGCAGTATGCCGTGCCTGCGGCGTTTCGTCATGAACATCCCTCGACCGTGAAATATCGCGGGCCCTGTGCCCAACCCGCGCATTATAACTCCGACGGCCGGCCGGCAGCCAGAGGTGTGCGATCACGCGTCCCGCGGTACGCGCAGCGCGCCGCTGGCCGCGATGCGTCCAATTGCATTGTAGCGAGGGCGCGGCGGATGCATATTCGTATCGTCGCCGCGTCCGCATCCGGGTCTTTCGCGAACCATACAATTCCATGGCAACCAATTCGACTCGTCCCAGGGAGTCCGTTCGCGGGACCACCACACCGCCGGACGACGTCACGACCGCGCTGGATGCGATTCGCCGCATCGTGCAGGCGCTGCGCGTCTCGGCGCGATCTGCCGAACGCCGCCTCGGCGTGAGCGGTGCGCAGCTCTTCGTGCTGCACGCCCTCGCCGATGAGCCGGCCAACTCGCTCAATGATCTCGCGGCACGCACCTACACGCATCAGAGCTCCGTCTCCGTCGTCGTGGACCGGCTGGCCAAGCGGCGCCTCGTCTCGCGCAGCCGGTCGCCCCAGGACGGCCGCCGCATCGTGCTCGAGCTCACCCCGTCGGGACGATCGCTGCTCCGCGCCTCGCCGGAGGTGGCGCAGATCCGCCTCATTCACGCGCTGCGCGCCCTGTCGCGCAAGGACGCGCATGCGCTGGCGCGCGTGATGTCGCACATCGTGGAGCGCATGGGCATTGGCGAAGCGCCCGAGCTGTTCTTCGAGGATGGATCCGCCGCGGCGCGGCGCCGCAATCGGTCGAAGCGCGCCCGGCGCGTGTCGCGCGCGCGCTGATCACGCCCGTCACGCGGCAGCAGCGTCAGGCACCAGGGCCAGCGCAGGCAGGGGCACCCATGCACCGACTCGGTCTCGCCATCCTCACGCTGGGGCTTCTCGGTGCGGCACCCATGGCACGCGCCCAGATCGTCCGCTATGGCGTGCTCGACGACCCGGCGCGCAGTCAGTTGCGCGCCGCGTGGAGCGATGACTCCACGCAGTCGGAGCGGGGCTACTGCGTGCGACGCGCCCGCATTGTCGTGCATCCCATCTCGCCGACCGCGGTGGACAGCGTCTTCCGCGTGCTCGAGGTCGCGCCGGCAAAGTCCACCGAGGCCGATCCCAATCACGTGGAGTTCGCCTGCGCCGCCGGAACGCCCGAGCTGCACACGCACACGCCCGCGACGTGCGTTGGCAGCAGCACGACGTACTGCAGCGCGGATGGTCCTGGCGCCTACAGCTGCCAGCCGAGTCGCCAGGATTACGAGAAACTCATCAGACGGGGCGATCCCTTTGGCGTCATCCAGTGCGATCGGCGCGCGTTTCGCTTCTATTATCCCAGCGATTTCCTCGCGCATGGTGATCGGGCTCACACTTCCACGGGCTCCGATTCGATCCGCTAGCGCATGTCGGAAACAGCTTACGACATTTGCATCGTCGGGTGCGAACCTTGCGAAAGAGGCCGAGACATCTCGTTGTCTCTCACGGCGAGCACAGTGACTCACCGAATGAGATTTGTCTCACATCGCAGGAGGTTGCACATGTTCCGGACCCTGGCCATTCTGGGCGCGATCGCGATCGTTCCGTCGGTCGCCCTGGCGCAGCAACCACCCAACAATCCAACACCCCCGGACACTGGTACGCAGACTACCACGAGCAACGGACAGTTGGCTGCCCCATCTGCGGAGAACATGGGACTCACGTCCGATCAGGTGAAGCAGCTGCAGTCGGCCATCAGCAGCGCCGGTTGCACGTCCGTGCAGGTAACGGGCACCATTGATCAGCAGACCAAGGATGGAGTGGCCTGCGTGCGTCAGAAGAAGAATCTGCAGGGCAAGAGCTTCAATGACGTACTGGCCGCGCTGAACCTGCCGTTCACCTCGCCTGACAGCTCGGCAAGCAAGGCCGACTCGTCACAGATGCAGCAGCAACCGCCACACGACACCAGTATGGCGAAGCCTGACACATCGAAGACCGGGCATTTCCGGAAATAGGTAGCTGACCGTTCAGGTCCGGATAACGCCTCCACTGGCCTTGCGCGCCGGTGGAGGCGTTGTCGCATCCGGGCGCGCGCCATCGACAAGCGCGTCCTGCCGTAGCACCTTGGGTCCATGACAGATGCCTACACGCCCAGGCCTGAGCACCACTTCACGTTCGGGCTCTGGACCGTTGGCAACGTGGGCCGCGATCCGTTTGGTGAACCGGTGCGCCAGCCGATCTCGCCCGTGCGCATGGTCCGGAAGCTGGCCGAACTCGGCGCCTATGGAGTGAATCTCCACGACAACGATCTCGTCCCCGCGGGCGCAGCGGCGAGCGAGCGCGATCGAATCGTGCGCGAGTTCATGACGGCACTGCGCGAGAGTGGACTGCGTGTGCCCATGGCGACGACGAATCTCTTTTCCGATCCCGCGTTCCGCGACGGCGCATTCACGAGCACCGACGCACGCGTGCGCGCCTACGCGCTGCAGAAGACCATGGCCGCAATGGACCTGGGTGTGGAGCTGGGCGCGGACACCTACGTGTTCTGGGGCGGCCGCGAGGGCGTGGAGACCAACGCGGGAAAGGACCCGCGTATCGCCCTGGCCCGCTTCCGCGATGCGATCAACTTCCTCTGCGACTACAGTCGCTCGCAGCAGTACGCCTTGCGGTTCGCCCTCGAAGCAAAACCCAATGAGCCGCGCGGCGACATCTATCTCCCCACCACCGGGCACATGCTGGCGTTCATCGCCACGCTCGACCACCCCGAGATGGTAGGCGTGAATCCCGAGGTCGCGCACGAGCGAATGGCCGGACTCGATTTTTCACACGGCGTGGCGCAGGCACTGGACGCGGGCAAGTTGTTCCACATCGATCTCAACGACCAGAAGCCGGGCCGCTTCGATCAGGATCTCCGCTTCGGCAGCGACGATCCCAAGGGTGCGTTCTTCCTCGTGAAGTTGCTGGAGGATGCTGCCTGGCCGGGCATGCGGCACTTCGACAGCCACGCGTATCGCACCGAGGATGAAGACGGTGTCTGGGCGTTCGCCGCCGGCAGCATGCGAAGCTATCTGATTTTCAAGGAGAAGGTGCGACGTTTCGAGGCGGACGCGGAAATCCAGCAGCTCGTGACTGCGCTGGCATCGCGCGGAGACGGCGAAGACGCCGGCGAAGGCGGTGCGCCCGCGGTAGACGCGGGCGCCGGTGGAGTGCGATTCGATGCCGGCCGGGCACGGGCACTGCGCGAGCGCACGTTCGATCTTCCGTCGCTGCGCCGCTCCGGCTTCGGCTACGAGCGTCTGGATCAGCTCACCATGGAGCTGCTGCTCGGAGTGCGGTAGCATGGCGCGCGACGCCTTCCTCGGCATCGACATCGGCACGAGCGGCGTCAAGGCGATCCTGGTGGCCGAGTCGGGCGAGGTCGTTGCGGCGGCGATGCAGGGACTTGCCCTCTCGACGCTGGAGCCAGGGTGGGCCGAGCAGCATCCTGAAGACTGGTGGCAGGCGACGATCGCCGCGACTCGTGCAGCGCGGGAGCAGCAACCCGGGCTGCACGTGGCGGCGGTCGGCATTTCGGGACAGATGCATTCATCGGTATTTCTCGATGCGCACGGCGCGGTCATTCGACCCGCGCTGCTCTGGTGCGACGGCCGCACGACCGCGGAGACCAGCGAGATCACGCAGCGCATGGGCGGCGAGGAGCGGCTCAGCGCGCTCGCCTGCAATCCCGCGCTCGAGGGCTTCACGCTGCCCAAGGTGCTCTGGCTGCGGAACCACGAACCCGATGCATTCGCCCGGCTCGCGACCGTGCTGCTCGCCAAGGACTACATTCGCTTCCGTCTCACGGGGACGCTCTCCACGGAGCCCTCGGACGCATCGGGCACGCTGATGTACGACACGGCCCGGCGGCACTGGAGCCGGGATATTCTCGCCGCGATGGACCTGCCCTTCTCGCTCGTGCCCGACGTTGGCGAATCAGCCGCCGTACACGGCTGCGTTACGCGCGCCGCGGCCGCGTTGACGGGAGTCGCCGAGGGCACGCCCGTGGTGGGTGGCGGAGCGGACAATGCGTGCGGCGCCGCGGGCGTGGGCGCCATCGGGCCGGGCGAGGCGGTGGCGAGCTGGGGCACTTCGGGCACGGTGCTCGCCCCCATGACGGAGCCGCGAGTGGATCCCGCGCTCCGCGCACACACGTTCTGTCATGTCGTGCCCGGCGTGTGGTATCTCATGGGAGTCGTGTTGTCGGCGGGTGGGTCGTTCGCGTGGTATCGCGAACAGTTCGCGCACGAGTTCGCGGACGCCGCCATGGCCACCCGTGAGCTCACTCGAGAGGCCGCCACGATTCCACCCGGTGCGGGGGGCGTGATGTTTCTGCCGTATCTCCAGGGAGAGCGCACGCCGCATCGCGATCCCGCCATGCGCGGCGCGATTCTCGGCCTGAGTCTCGCGCACACGCGCGCGCATGTCACGCGTGCCGTACTCGAAGGGATCTGCTTCGCGCTGAACGAATCGGTGACGATCCTCACGGAGCTCGGTCTCGCGCCTCATCATCTCCTCCTCACCGGCGGAGGCGCGAAGGAACCGCTGCTGCGCCGCCTGCAATCCGACGTATTCGGACTTCCGGTGGCTACGGTGACTCGGGAGGAAGGTCCCGCCTACGGAGCAGCGCTGCTCGCTGCTGTCGGAGCCGGCGTGTTTCCGGACCTCGGCAGGGCCGTGGGCGCCACGCTGGCCTGGTCACCGCTGCAGCGCCCGGACGCGGAGGCTCACCTCCGCTATCAGCAGCTGTTCGAGCGTTTCAGGGCCGCAGGTCGATATGAGAAGCGGTACACCGAGCACGAGTGATATTCCGCACCCGGGCGAAGAATGGTGGATGGGAAGCCCGGCTCGTTGGGAGAGTCCGGAAAGTGCTGCGTCTCCAGCGCCAGTCCGCTGTGCGGCGCATAGCAGCGTCCGTGTTTGCCGGCGCGTCCGGCCCCCAGGTGATTCCCGGAGTAGAACTGAATGCCGGGCTCGGTTGTGTAGAGCTGGAGCATTCGGCCGCTCTTTGGATCGTACAGCTCGGCGGCGGGCGCCGGCGTTCGCCCCTCGTCGCGATCGAGCACGAAATTGTGATCGTATCCACGACCGCGGCGGAGCTGCTCGTCCTGCGCGCCGATTCTCGCGCCGATCGCCTGCGCGCTCGTAAAATCGAAGGGCGTGTCGCGAACGGCCGCGATCGTTCCCAGGGGAATCAGCGATGCGTCCACCGGCGTGAATCGCGCTGCACGCAACGTGAGCCGGTGAGCGAGAATGTCGGCGCCGGTCTGACCCGCAAGGTTGAAATAGCTGTGCTGCGTGAGATTCAGCGGCGTTGCGCGGTACGTTGTGGCGTGGTAGTCCACGGTGAGCGCGTTGTCCGCGCTCAATGTATAGGTCACCTGCACGGCCAGCGTGCCCGGGTAGCCGCTGTCGCCATTCGGGCTCGTGTGACGCAGTACGGCGCCGGCGTGATCGCGCCCCTCGAAGAGCTCCACGTCCCAGCACACGCGGTGAAATCCGTGCGGTCCGCCGTGCAGGTGGCTCGTGCCATCGTTCCGCGGGAGCGTGTACGTCACGCCGTCCAGCGTGAAGCGTCCGTTCGCAATGCGATTGGCGTAGCGCCCGATGAGCGCGCCCATGTACGCGGAATCCGCGAGGTAGTCCTCCAGCGTCGCATAGCCGAGCACGATGTCATCGAACACGCCGTCCCGATCGGGCGCCGTAATGGAGAGGATGATGCCGCCGTAGCTCATGAGGCGGATCTCCATGCCGTGCGCATTGGCGAGGGTGACGAGATCTACCCGTCCGCCTCCCGGTACCGTGCCGAACGCATCGCGCCGCGCGCGCGCGCCAGAGGCGGAGGAGCGCGGTGATGTGCGATTCACACTGGTTTCTTCCTGGTTTCGGGTTGCGCCGCCACATGGTCAGTCGCGACGGAAAGGCCAGGAAAGAAATAGTGCGTTTCGTTCTGGAATGCGACCGGGCCGCGCCACCCGGCGGAGCTTGCCCCGAAAAGCGCCAGCCCGGCCAGCGCACTGGGACCTCAGCGGCTACGACCTTTCATTCCCTTGACCGGTATCACCGGCGGCGCGCCCTTCTTCTTCACCAGGATCGCGAGAATTTTGGCCGGCTGGGTCTTGCTCGCGTTCCGGCCGACAATGTGGATGTCGTCCGGACCCTCGTAAAACGTCTGCCCGGCCGTCAGCGTCACCGGCTTTCCTCCCTTCACCTGCTCCACGACCGAGCCTTCCAGCACATAGACGAGCGCGTCGGCATTGTGCCGGTGGACGGCGTCTGCTTCACCAGGCGCATACTGGACCGTGAGCACGAGAAGTTCTTTCCCTGGCAGGTCCGTCAGCTCTTTCGTCATCAGCGGCGTGACTGTGGGTTCCTGAGCGCTGAGCGGGACGCTGATGACGCACAGCAGGCTGGCCAGACACACCGCGACGGACATCTTGGTGGTACACATTGCTTTGTTCTCCTCATGTGGAAGAGGCGCCGGACGGATGGCGCGCCGCTCGCTCCTTCCGGAGGGCGCACCATCCAATCGATCGCAGCGACCGGGCGTCACTGACCGGAATAACCGGTCAGGCCGATCCGGCCGGGACTGCAGCGTGGGCAAGCCAGTCTTCAAAGCGGATCTCGCCGAGTCTGGCGTCGGCGCCCGGCACCAGCGCGTGCTCGTCCAGCTCCGCACCGAAATAGCGGGCGTGCGGGTCGGCGACCACCTCGCGGGAGTCGTGGAGTGCGCGGAGACCCGTTCGGATGAACTCGTCGAAGCGGAACTGCTGCGGTCCCGCCACTTCGATGAAACCGTTCAGCGGCGCTCCCTCGGCAACCTTGCTGACCGCGTTGGCGACATCCTCGGCGGCCATCGGTTGGAACAGCACGGGAGGGATGTGCACCGTTTTCCCATCGGTCGCCTCGTCCGCGATCCGTTTGAAGAACTCGAAGAATTGCGTAGCCCGGACAATCGAATACGGGATCCGCGAGTTCCTGATCAGCTTCTCCTGGGCGACCTTGGCGCGGAGATAGCCGCTGTCCGGGTTGCGGTCGCAGCCCACGATCGACAACGCGACGTGATGACTCACACCCGCCGTGCGTTCGGCGGCAATGAGATTGCCGGTGGATGTCTCGAAGAACTTCAGTACCGCCGCATCCTCGAACGAGGGTGAGTTCGACACGTCCACGACAACGGCTGCTCCGGTGAGAACCTGGGCCAGTCCTTCGCCAGTGATGGTGTTGACACCTGTGTCCGGAGACGCCGGCACGGCCTGATGGCCATGCTCACGAAGGCGGGCGACCACTTTCGACCCAATGCGCCCGGTCCCGCCGATGATCACAATCTTCATGGTAAGAACCTCTGTGAGGCGGCGTCAGGCGACCGAAGTCCCGGCCATCTGGCGCTCGCGGGAGCGTGATGCCGGCGAGCTCCGAAGGAACTGGAGCAGCTCGGCATTGATCTGATTCTGGTGCGTGGACGTGAGGCCGTGCGGCGCGCCCGGGTAGTAGACGTCCTTGGCGCCCTTGATGAGCCGCGCCGACTTCATCGATGAGTCCCGAATGGGTACGATCTGGTCGTCCTCGCCATGGAGCAGCAGCGTCGGAACGTCGAAGTGCTTCAGGTCCTCGGTGAAATCCGTCTCGGAGAACGCCTTGATGCATTCATAGGAGTTGAGCAAGCCGGACTGCATGCTCCAGATCCAGAATTGATCGAGGATTCCCTGAGAGACCTTGGCACCTGCACGGTTCGCGCCGTAGAACTGAATCGCGAAGTCCCGGTAGAACTGCGCGCGGTCGTTGAAGAGGCTGGCGCGCAGACCATCGAACAGTTCGATCGGCAGCCCCTCGGGATTGGCGGGCGTCTTGAGCAGGCACGGCGGTACCGCGGCGATCAGCACCGCCCTGGCGATCCGCGCCGTTCCGTGGCGTCCGATGTAGCGCGCGACTTCTCCGCCGCCTGTGGAGTGACCTACCAAAGTCACGTCGCGGACATTGAGGGCCTCCATGACGGCAGCGAGGTCGTCGGCGTAGCTGTCCATGTCGTTCCCGTAGGAAGGCTGGCTGGATCGGCCGTGGCCGCGCCGGTCGTGCGCGATCGCGCGAAAGCCGTTCTGCACGAGGAACAGCATCTGCCCGTCCCAGGAATCGGCGTTCAACGGCCAGCCGTGGGAGAACATGACGGCAGGACCCGTACCCCAGTCCTTGTAGTAAATCTCGGTGCCGTCCTTTGTGGTGATGGTGCTCATGACAGTGCTCCTGTGAGAGGTATGAACAACAGGGAGCACGATGGAGCCGGCCCATGACGCATCGCGTCCGTCGAATACCCTAGTCCGTCTTCGGCGCGAAGCCCGGGGCGCGATGCGACGAAGGCCGACTCTACAGAGAGGGCGCTGTCGGTACGACGTCCCTGAGGGTGTCGCGGAGGCGCCTGCGCGAGCTGATGCCCAGCTTGCTGAACACCTTGCGCAAGTGGTACTCGGCGGTGCGAGGACTGATGAAGAGCTGCGCGCCGATCTCGGGGTTGGTACGTCCCTGTGCCGCGAGGCGCGCGACCATCGCCTCCTGTGCGGTGAGGACGTCGCGCGATTCGACCATGCGCTTGCGCACCGTTTCGCCCGTCGCCAACAGCTCGCCTCTGGCGCGCTCGGCGAAGGCTCGAGCCCCCATGTCGCCGAGCATCTCGTAGGCGCTCCGCAACTGCTTCCGCGCGTCGACGCGCCGGTTCTCGCGGCGCAGCCATTCCCCGTACACCAGGTGCGCGCGAGCGAGGTCCACCACGATTCGGCAGCGCCCGAGCCGCAGCAGGGCTTCGCGGTACAGCGCATCGGCCGCCCGGCCGTCTTCAAGGAGCGCGCTCGATCGGGCCAGAATGCCGAGCGCCCACTCGGTGCCGGCAGCGCGAGCTCGTTCCTCGAGTTGCCGCCGGGCGCCGACCGCAACATCGTGGGCGCCGCTCCGGACAGCGGCCTCGACCAGCTCCACCAGAGACAAACCGAAGAAGCCCAGGTCATCGTGCTCGCAGGCCTTTCGCGCGCCGGCGAAGGCGGACTCGTAGCGGCCGAGTCCGTTGTACAGCACGGCCGTTGCATAGCCGGCCAGACCGAGCGCTCTTCCTTCGCCCCTGACGGTCGCTTCCTTGACACTGGACTCGATCAGCCTCACTGCCGGATTTTCCTCGCCGCGCCAGGCGGCAAGCGCCAATGAGGTGTACCGGAGCGGCGCGTTGCCTGTGGCTTCAGTGATCGCGTCAGCCTCCTGGATGAGCGCGGAGGCGGCGGCGAACTCTCCGCACAGCACGTGCACGACGGCGCGGTAGCTGAGCGCGATGGGAAGCGAAGCCAGCGCGCCGGCCTCGCGCGCGAGCCGCACCGCCTGCGTGGCCAGCTCGTGCCACGACTCGTCGTCCCACAGATCGGCTGCCAGGGGCTCGGGCGCCATGGGGCACGCCGTCCACAGCCAGCGAATCATGCCGTCGTTGGTGCGTCCGGCCTGTTCGCGAAATGAGCGCAGCGCCCGCCTCAGCGGCTCGACTCCCGCCCCGTACCCTGCGGTGAATCGCGTCGCCAGCCCGTCGAGGAGGAGGTCCGTAGCGCGTGGCGGCACCGGTGCTGGCGGCGCGGCGCGAGCGGCCTCGGCGACCCGTACCGCGTCGCGCGCGCCAAGGCGACCGACGAAGATCTCCGCTCCCAGCGCCTCGACGTAGGTGTCGCGTGCGAGCCCGGCATGCAGCGCTTCGAGGCGCTTCGCCGCGTCGAGCAGCAGCACCGGAGCGTCACTCCCGCGCCGCTGGGCAAACACGATGTGAGCGCGCATGCGCGCCAGTCGCGCACGCTGAAGCGCATCTGTCGGACCGATCTCCGCAGCCGCGAGGAGATCGTACGCCGAGCTGGCATCCCCGGCCTCGAACTTCGCCTGCGCCGCAGCCAGCGCCCGGGCGCCGCGCCGGACGGGATCGGGCGTGAGGTCGGTCGACCGCTCGAGAAATGCGGCGGCGGCCGCGATGCCACCGCGGCCCTGTGCCCGGTCGGCTGACCGTTCCAGCTCGCCGGCCACTGTCTCGTCGGGTCCGAGTGCCGCCTGGGCGCGATGCCACGCGCGCCGATCGGGATCGGCGCCAGGATCGGTCACCGCGGCCAGCGCTCGATGTATCTCCTGCCGCTCTCCCGATGCTGCCGCGCGATACGCCGCCGAGCGCGCCAGCGGATGACGGAACCGCACACGGCCGCCGAGCTCGATCAGCCCGGCGGCCTCGGCCGGCGCGGCCGCATCGGCGCCGATCCCGAGCAGTCCAGCCGCCCGCCACAGCAGGGTCACGTCTCCAACGGGCTCCGCCGCCGCCGTCAGCAGGAGTCGCTGCGACTCGACGGGGAGCGCTCGGACACGCCGGAGAAAGCTCTGCTCGATGAGGTTCGCCACCGGTCGCGCATCGGGACGGCCGAACCCGCCCGCCAGGTCCGCGGCCGTCAATCCTTTGGGCAGTTCCAGCAGCGCAAGCGGGTTTCCATTCGATTCGGCGACGACCCGATCGCGTATGCGCTCGTCCAGCCGTCCGGGTGTCGCCGAATCCAGCAGAGCACGGGAATCCGCATCGCTCAAACCCTCTACCACCATCACCGGAAGATTCCCCAGCTCGTGGTCCTCCCTCGAATCCCGCACGGCGAAGACTATGGCCACCGATTCCGCCAGCAGCCGGCGCGCCACGAACCCGAGGATCTGGGCCGACGCCCGATCGAGCCACTGCGCGTCGTCCACGACGCAGATCAGGGTCCGCTCCTCGGCGACCTCGGACAGCAGGCTCAACACGGCCAGACCGACCAGAAAACGATCCGCCGCCGCACCCGCGCTGAGGCCGAAGGCCGTGCGAAGCGCATCGCGCTGCGGGGCCGGCAAGAGATCCAGATGTCCGAGCAGCGGTGCGCAGAGCTGGTGTACGCCGGCGAAGGCGAGCTCCATCTCGGACTCGACTCCGGCGGCCCGCGCAATGCGACAACCGGACGCATCGGCCACGAGGCACTCCAGCAGCGCGGTCTTGCCGACACCCGACTCGCCCCGCAGGACCAGCACCCGACTGTGCCCTTCTCGCACATCCGCCAGCAGCCGGTGGAGCGATTCGCACTCGTGACATCGGCCGCGCAGTTCTGTTCCACGATGCGGATCGGACATGTGCACCGCCACGACAGTGGAGTTCGCGGATCAGCACGGCAAGCGTGCGGCCCTAGCCGCCCACTCCGTTCACAGCCCCAGGATTCCGGGACAACTGGTAGAATCAACTGGGGCGGGTGGATTCGAACCACCGATCTTCGGATTAACAGTCCGGAACATACCCCCCCCGCAACCGGACATTCACCCCGCTTCCGGCCTCCAATCGGGCATCGGCGCCCGGTTCAGCCGTCCGTTTCGTTCGGAATACTCCGGAGAAACGCTGACGAAACACTGACGCCGCCGCATCGCTGGCGCCCCCACCGGCAGATCAACCCATGACCGGTCGAGAGTCCGCACGGAATGGGCCGTCGCGGTCGGCGCGGCCGCCGCGGCCGGCGCGGCCGCCACGCACCGCGCAGAGCGAGACCACGCCGGCGAGGACGGGGCCGGCGGCCCGCATCGCGCAGCCGCATGGTGGGGCGCTCCTGCCCGGCGGTCTCCTGGGCCATCGGGGCGGCACCGGCCGGCCGCGCTCCGTGGCGCGCGCCGCCGCGCTCGAGGGGGCCGAGGCCGCGATCCCGATTCTCCGCGCGCTCCTGGAACAGCCGAAGGGACGCCACGCCACAAAGATCGCGGCCGCGGTGGCGCTCCTCCGCTACGGCCTCGGCACCGTGCGCGAGCTCTCGGTCGACGAGGTGCGCGAGCAGCTCCGGCGCACGATCGACGTCATCCGCCAGGAGCTGCCCGCGGACCAGGCCGAGTCACTCCTCGCGCTCATCCGCCCGATATGGGTGCGATGATCCCCGGCCGCCGGATCCCGGCGCGGCACGCGGTCGCCACCACGGCGCGCCACCTCTTTCCCTCTTGTACGGAGACCCTTCGATGTCGTCGATGAACCCGACTGACCACGGCCGCGCGCTGCACCAACTCGCGCAGAGCCTGATGCACGTGCTCGATCCCGAGCTCGTCGTCCTGGCGCGCACCAATCCCACGCGCGCGTACCGGGAGGCGCTCATCCGCGCCGCGCGGATCCACGAGCAGGGCGAAGCCGCCCTGGCGGCCGCCACACTGGCGGCGCCGGCGCCAGCCGAGACCCTGCGCGCCGATGAACAGCTCGACTATCTCGCCAAGCGCGAAGTCCAGCGGGATCCGGTGCTCAGTGCGCAGGCCGCCACGGATTGGCGTGGCGCGTACCGCATCGCGCTCACCCGAATCGTCCGAACGGACGCCGGCGCCGCGCTGCACGCGCTGGGCTGCGCGCCCGTGCCCGACGCCCAGCGCCCCCGGTGCTTCAGCCGGAGTCCGCTCCGCCTGAGCGGCGCGGCGGTGGCCGATGGACTCGCGGCCGACGGCTCGATCTGGAGCCACGCCGCGACGTTCGGCGACTATGTGTATGGCGGCGAGACAATGGCCATCACGCCGGCGACCGTGCGGAACTTCCTGCGCGTCTTCGCGAGCGGCTACCCGCAGAAGGTCCCGGTGGACTACGAGCACGACACCGCGCGGCTCACGGGCGACGCGAAGCAGCCGGGTGCGATCCCCAAGGCGGGCGACATCCTCGAGCTCGCCGCCGTCGAGCGGCCGGCGGACCTGAATCCGGCGATGCAGCTCCAGGTCGAGAAGGCCGGGCGCGCGGTGGACGATCCGCGGAACCTGGGGCTCTGGGTGCGCTGGCGGCCGACGCCGCGCGCGCTGCAGCTGCTCCACGGCCGCGAGTATTCGGAGATGTCGATCACCTGGTATGAGGACTACCCGCACAATCAGACCGGCGCCGCCCAGGGCCCGACGATTGTGTCGGTCGCGCTCACGAACACCCCATTCCTGGACGGGATGGTGCCGATCGCGCTTACGCTGGTCACCCCAGGCATCCGCGCCGCGGCGTGACCTGTCTCTCCCTTTCGCTGAGGATCCTGCCATGACGACGACACTGAGCACCTCCACGCTGCGCCCTGCCCAGCCGGCGACACGCGCCGGCGCCGCAGCCGACGCCGCGCCCGGCGCCCCGCCCCGCGCCACCATCGAGGACTTGCGGGCCCAGCTCGTGGCGCTCGAGGCGCGCCGCACGATGCTCGAGCAGGACGCGGCCACCATGCGCGTGGGGCTCACCGCCCGCCGCGCGCAGATCGCCGAGGCCATCCGGAACGGCGACGCGCCGGCGGCCGCGGCCACGCTCCGGACCGAGCACCGGCGCCTGGCGGAGGACCTCGAGCACCAGAGCGCCGCGGTGGCGCTCGTGGCCGCGGAGATCACGCAGGCGAAGGCGGCGCTGACCGAGGCGCTCGCCGCACGCGCCCGTGAGGTCGCCGCGGACGCCGAGCGGGCGCTGGAGGCCGCGCTCGCGCAGATGGATGCCCGCGCGCGGGAGGCCATGGCGGATCTGATCGCGCGGGCCGCCGAGGTCGACACGCTGACCACGGCCGCCCTCCGGGCGCGGGCCGCGGCGGGGATCCATGATCCCAGCGGCTACCGCGCGCCGTGGTGGCGCTACCTCGGGCTGCCGGCCCTCCTGGCCGCGGCCGCGACGTACCAGCGCGCGACGCAGGAGCGGTCATCGGCCGCCGCGTCGTGGACCGTCGCGCCCGGGGAGCCGCCGGCGCGCTGATCGCTGGGCCGGCCGCGCTCGAGGGCGATCGCGAGCGCGCGCGCCGAGACCGATGGCATGGGCAGCAGGGGGTGGGTGGGCAGCATGGGCGGGACGGGATGGGTGGGGGCTAACGGGAGAGGAGACAATGCCATTCGGATCGGACGACCAGCGCCTGGCGCTCATGATCGAGACGCAGGCGAACCTCGAGGGGATCAAGGCCGCGCAGCTGGCGACGGCGAACTACGCCAACGCCGTCAAGAACGTGGCCACGACGACCGCCATGTCGGGCGCGACGACGACCGCCGCGACGGTGTCGACGCAGAAGCTCATCCAGGCCACGGAGGATGCCGGCCGCGCGTCGGGGACGCTGGGCGGTAAAGCGCAGCTCGCGACGCGCGCGTTCGCCGAGCTCGCGCAGATGGCGCTCAACGGGCAGGCGAGTGTGACGGGCGTGGCGCGCGCCGGCGCGTCAGCCTCGGAGGCCGTGAGCGGCCTGGCCCCCGCAATGGCGAAGATCGGGCCCTATGGCCTCGCCGCGGCCGTCATACTCACCGCCCTCTACAAGCTCTACCAGAACATGCACGAGGAGGCGAAGAAGATCAAAGAGGACGACTACCAGCGCGCGCTGAACAACGCGCGCACCGTCGCGAGCCAGCAGCGCATCCTCGAGTCGCTCAAGAAGCAGCGCGCGGAACTCATCGCGCAGGGCGGCATCGTGATCTTCATCGAGAAGGTGCTCGACCACTTCAATTCCAGCTTCGGGAAACTGGGCGATCTCCGCAAGAAGATGTTCGACCTCCAGGAGCACGAGAAGGACACCGCGGCCGAGGAAGCACGCCAGGCGCGAGACCGCGCCATCCAGCTCAAGGAGAGCTACGACGTCCAGGTGCAAGCGTTCGCGCTGGACCAGGCGCAGGCCGAGATCAAGGCGACCGGGCAGGACTCGCTCGCGCGCTCGACGTATCTGCAGCGGCTCCAGACGCAGGCGCAGCTGGCCGATCAGATCCGGTCGATCAACCAGACCTACACGCAGCGGGATGCCGACGGGCAGGTCATCGCGCTCACGGGAAAGCAGCTCACGCAGCGCGACAAACTGGTGGCGGCCGCGAAGGCGGCGAACGCCGCGGCGCTGGCCGAGCTCGCGACGACCGAGGCGCTGACCCGGGCCGAGGCCAACCGCGCCGCCTCACACCGGATCGCGCAGGGCTCCGAGACCGGGGATCCGTACCAGGACCAGGTCAAGGAGATCCGGGAGGCGGAGGCCGCCGCGATCCGCTCGGGTGAGGATCGCGTACTCGCCGAACAGGAAACCACGCAGAAGATCCGCGCCCTGCAGAAGGGCCGCTTCGATGAAGCGATCACGATGTACCAGAAGATGTCCGATGCGGCCATCCTGCATGGTACCGTGGTGGGCGCCGTCGCGAGCGTGGCCGCCAAGGCGATCGCGCTCTACGAGATGATCCCGCAGGCGAAGAAGGACATCCAGAAGGGCAAATCCGAATTCGCGGCCGCGCTGGCGGACTTCGCGGTCCCGGGCAAGCAGCCACTCGGCGCCGCGCACCTGCTCGCGTCCGGTGCGTACTTCTCGGCGGCCGCCTTCGGGTTCGCCGAAGCCGCGGGGCTGGGTGGCGGTGGTGGTGGGGGCAGCGCGGCCGGCGGTGGGGGGAGCAGCGCGGCCAGCACGTCCGGCACCTTCGAACCCGCGGACCGGAGCCAGTCGGGCGGCCAGACGATCATTCTCCAAACGGTCGACCCCTACAGCGGCGCCGCGATCGGCCAGACGATCTACGCCATCAATCGCTCCGGCCAGCTCAAGAAGCCCGTGCAGCTACCGCCCACGCGCGGGCTCACCCAGGCGGGGGCATAACCGATGCCCCGCATCCTGGATCCCCGACTCGCCGAGGCGCTCGATCGCGCGAACCCCTTCGCCGAGTCCTTCGTGCGGCTCACCGCACCCGACGTGTCGAGCGTCTACCGCCGCGCCGCGGATCAGTTCCTCCTGAGCCCACCGCTCGAGAGCGAGGCGCCGCCCCTGAGCGCGGCCGCCAACGCCGCCGGCGCCTTGGTGCTCGCGTCGACCGGGGAGCAAGTGTATCACGCGGAAACGGTCACCGGGCACCGGATTCTCTCGGCGGATCCCCTGACGACGTCACTCCAGGCCACCGGGTGGGCCGTCGATCCCACGTTCCCGGGCGGCGTGCTCCGGAGCATCGCCGTGCAGCTCGAGCGCACGCGGTTCGCGGGGCTCTACTTCGTGCCCTCGGCCTTCGTGCTCAATCTCTACCGGGCGACCGGCGTCAACCTCTACTATCGCGATGCGGTGACGGGCCAGCTGACGCGGGTCGTGGCCTGGACCTTCACCGCGCTCCTGGGCCAGGGCCTCACGAAGCCGTTCAGCGCGATCACCTGGGATGGGAGCGACCGGAGCTGGGTGACCTTCGATCTCACCGGCTTCGGCCAGGAGATCGTGGCCTCGAGCGGCCGGCCGTATGGCGTGCAGTCCGACGGCGAGCTCGAGGTCTATTACATCCACGTCAACCAGACGAGCGATTGGCCGGAGACCTACAACTGGCTCACCGATAACAGCTCGGCGCGCACGGTCGCCGGCCTCGGCACGTTCCAGCAACGCCTCTGGGCCCGCAGCTCGGCCGACGGGAACCCGTTCAGCGATCCGTGGGTCGAGACGGTCCTCAACGACGTGGGGTGCATTCGGGTCGAGCTCGAGAGCTTTGCGGCCGCCGCGCAGCGGATCTACGTGCACGACCTGGGCGCGCTGCCCCGCCAGGCCTCCGCCGGCCGCGTGGTCTTCGAGCGCGCGACGCCACCGGGCACCACGTGCACGCTCGAGCTCGACCGCGGTGGCGCCGCCTTCTCCGATGGCGGCTCCTTCGCGGATGGCAGCGCCTTCTCGGATGGCGGCGGGGATCCGCCGGCCGCCTTCGCGGACGGGACCGCGTTCGCCGACGGCACGAGCTGGAGCGATGGCGCTGACGGCGGCACGTGGGCTGAGGTCAATGACGGCGATCCGATCGAGGACGTGCAGCAGATCTACCGCACGCGCGTGACGCTCGCGACGGATCCCACGACGCGCCAGACGCCGGCGGTCACCGCCTTCGGCGTCCAGTTCCGGGAAGAGACCGACGTCACCGCGGAGGCGGCGCTCGAGCCGGCACAGCATGCGGTCGGCATGCCCTGGGGCGCGGCATCGATCGCCGAGGGGAGTGTCAGTGTGGTGCGCACCGGCGCCCGCGACTACGCGGACAGCGCCACCGAGCTCGCGGCCACCAAGCCGGTCACGCAGCTCGAGGCCGAGCTGCTCGTGGGGAGCCGGCACCCGGCGATCCCCCAGGATGCGTGGTTCCGCGTCGAGCGCATGCCGGTCTCGCAGCGGGCGCCCGAGGCCGCGCGGGAGACGTTCACGTTGCTCTCCTACCAGAACCGGATCAAGCGCAAGGTGCCGGCGCGAACCGAAAGCGTGAACGTGGTGCGCACGGTCGTCTCCATGCCCGTCGACGGGTCCTCGCTCGTGCTCGCGGACGACGCCCCCGGCGCGGGCACGGGCCACGAGTACCTGAACGCCGGCTATTACCTGCGTGTGCGCTCGACGTCGAGCCCCTTCGTGCCCGTGGGCTGGATCCAGACGATCGAGGACAATAGCGACGCGCACACGCTGCTCTTCACAGTCACGCCCTTCCCCGCGCCGCTCCAGGCGGGTGACGTCGTGGAGATCCATAGCGGCGTCTACACGCAGCCCGTGCTCTCCTGGGTGGACGCCGACCCCGCCGACGTCTGGTGGGACCTGCTCACGCTGCAGGCGCAGATCCCGGAGGCACGCATCGGCCTGGCGGGACTCCTCCGGGGTGGGCTCCCGCCCCACGTGACGGACATCTCGAGCGATCCCACGACGCAGGCCAAGCGCCGCGTGACCGGGCGCTTCACCGACGCCGACGACTGCGACAAGTACCTGGATCAGATCAGCTTCATCCTGGGCGGGTGCACGACGGAGATCGCCGGGCAGATCGTCTTCCGGCAGCTCTACCCGCTCGCTGACGAGACCGGCGCGCTCACCGTGCCCGTGGAACCGGCGCGCTTCGTCTGGGATGAGCGGGATTACTTCGGCCTCTCGACGCCCACCGGCGCCGAGGATGCCATTCGGATCCTCGCGTGCGACTACGGGAAGAACCTGGCGGCCGCCGATCCCACCGCGGCGCCGGCGTCGACCGTCGTCTTCGCCGACGCGGATGCCGTCGCGTGGGCCGACGATGCGGGGCTCACCGATCAGGGGAGCGCCGCGGTGCCCGATGAGATCACGCGGTGGTGCTACAATGCCGCGGACGGGGGATTCTTCCTCGCCACGCAGCTCGCCACGCAGGTCGTCCGCTACTGCTCGACGGGCCAGCGCACGTGGACGTGGACCACGAGCGATCCGCACCCGGAGCGGTGCGTGGGCGACGTCGGCACGATCTTGACCGACCGCTACACCGACTACGACCCCGCGCGGAAGGTGGCGATCCGCGGGTGGAACGCCTACCCGGTGGTGCTCATCGGCGTCGCCGGCGGCGGCCGCCAGTTCACCGGCTTTGTCCCTGGGCTCTCCGGCGTGCAGCAGGTCCAGGGCGGGCCCGGGCAGCTCCAGGGCGCGCTCGCCGCGATCGCCATTCCGGCGGACTTCGCGGTCTCGCCCGTGGTGCTGGGCTCGCAGACGGGACTCGTGGCGTACTGCAACGCCACGTACACGGTCACCAACCCGTTCCTGGCACGCATGGAATACGCGGTGCGCGCGCGGCCGACGGTCGCCGGCGTGGGCGATGGGCCGTGGAGCGCGGCCGCCATTGTCGTGGGCTCGCGGAGCGGCGTGGACCATATCCCCGCGAATCCGGGCACCGAAGTGGAGATCACGCCGGTGACCGTCTCCGCCGGCGGGACGCGCTGGGTGGGCACGGGCACCGAGGTGAAGACGGTGATCGTGCCCACGTTCCCGGAGCCGGATCTCCTGAGCGGGGACATCGTGGTCACCGCCGGCGCCAGCGCCATCACTTACCGGATCGCCAATTTCCGCGCGGCCGCCTATGTCCGCGCGTGGCGAAAGACCTATACCGACGCCACGGTGCCGGCGAGCGCGATGAGCGTCGAGGGCACGGGCACCGAGATGACCCGGCTCGAGCCCGGGGGGATCACGAGCGAGGCAGGGGGCGCGCTCGATGCGACGAACGACTGGGAGCTCGTGACCTTGATCCCGTATGACGCGAACAACACCCGGGGCGCGCCGATCCTGCTCCGCACGCAGCGGGGCACGCCCACGGCGCCGGCGGCGCCCACCGGCGCCACCGCGGTGACGCACACGGCGTCGAGCGTCACCAACCGCGTGACGATGCCGGGCTCGATCGCGAATGCCGATACGATCCGCGTCTACCGGGACGGGGTCCTGGTGCAGGATGTCGCGCGAACCGCGGGCGCCAGCGGCACCCAGGACGTCGTGAGCGATGGACTTGCGCCCGGGACGGCCTACAGCTGGACCTATTCTCTCGTGCACGACGCGGACGGCGGCGAGTCGGCGCCAACCTCGGCGCTCGTCGTGACCACGAGTGCGGCGACGATCCCGGATCCCACGTGCAGCCTGAGCTACTCCACGGCGGCGCAGCAGTTCACCATCCACGTCATGCCCGGCGTCGACAGCCCCGCCGGCGTGACGTGGCACGTGAAGATCGGGACCGTGAACCCGCCGACCGCCGAGGATACGAGCGCCGCCTCGACGAGCACCACGCTGGCCTCGCCGAGCGCGCAGACGACGGGCGACGTGACGTACTACGCGCTCGTCTGGGGCACCAAGGCCGGTTGGACCAATTCCGCGAATTCCCCCGTCGCCAGCGCCACGCGGCCGGGCACCGGCGGCGGTGGGGGAGGACCGCCGATCGATCCGACGTGACGCACGGGTGAGCGGGAGAGCAGGACAGCGGGGCGGCCATCCTCTCTCTCCGGTGGTCGTAGGCGTGGCAACGCGCCTGGCGAGCGTTCGGGTGACGATGATCACCCGACGTCTCGCTTCCGCCCGCCTGCCCCGTTGCCGGTGGGATCGGATCCCGCTGGGGCACCGTGCGCTCAGGCGCGACAGACGCCATGGCGTGCGGCGCGGGACGGTGCGGGCGGGATGATCAGGGCTCGGGGCGTATCCGGTGGCGGCCGCGCGCGATCGGGGCGCAGCGAGGCGCGTAGGGGCGCGCCGCTACTTCGCGCGCTTCCGGCCCTTCTCGCGCTCGAGCAAGTCGCCCGGTTCGATGTGGAACACATCACACAGGGCTTCCAGTAGCTCGCCGCTGTACGTCTCGAGCACGCCCTTGTTCTCCCGAAGCCGGTACGCGGTGGACATGCTGATGCGGCCGCCGGATCGCCGAGACAGAGCGTAGGGGGTGAGGCCATGCTCGGCGAGCAGCTCGGGGACCCGAAGGCGCATGCGCATAGAATGGAGCATAGCCCCGCGCGCGGCAATTGTCAACGCCGGTAATCCCGCCCTTGACAATATCCGGCTGCGTGCGCACATTCCCTACGTAGGGAATAACAGATACACAAGAAAGGCCAGCCCGCTACCCCGCGAAGAGTTGACGGACTGGCCCCCACGATCCCGAAGGACCGCCCTGGCAATCTCGCCAGGATGGCCGCGCGGGACAAGGAGAGGGAGGTTCGATGTCCACGTTCCGCCGCCCGCTGGGCGTGCCCCGGCTCGTCGATCGTGATGAGCTGACGGGCGCGCCGATCTTCGAAGACGATCCCGCCTGGGAGGACGACGTCCCGGGCTCCGATGATGGCCAGTTCCCCGCGCTCGAGGCGGAGGCGGCCGTGCCCCGCTGTTGCTGGTGCCAGCAGCGGATCATCCGCTTCGACGAGAGCCGTCCCATGGGCGGCGGCCGCTTCGCGCACCTCGAGTGCGCGACGGAGTGTGCGCAGCTGCAGGCCGACCGCGATCACCCCCGGGGGGCCGCGTGAGCGCGCTCGCCCTCGCGCCCCACGGGGCGCCCGATGTCTGGACGCGCCTGGCGGCGCCGCTCCCGGCGCCGGCGATCAGCTGGCGCCAGGACGGCAAGGCGAAGCAGGGGCGTGATGGGAAGTGGTACGCGCGGTTCGTCGCGTACGTCGACGCCGGCACCGTGCGCGAGCGCCTCGATGCGGTGGTGCCGGGCGAGTGGAGCCTCACGCTCGAGCTGCTGCCGCCGGTGAGTGGCGGCGCCGACGCGGACGGCGAGGCGGTCTGCGTCTTCAAAGCGCGCTTGCAGGTCAAGGGCATTGTGCGGGAAGACGTCGGCACCGGCCGCGATCACAAGGCGGCGAGCACCGACAGCTTCAAGCGCGCGGCCGTCCGCTTCGGGATCGGCCACGAGCTCTATGCGTACGAACAGAACTGGGTCGCGGTCGATGGTGATGGCAAGTACGCGAAGCCGCTGGAGGATCCGGCGGCCGCCTACGCGCGGCAGCACCCGGCCCGGTAGCATTACTCCCCCCTGGGCGCCGCCACTGCGGGCGCGCGCCCGGTCCCCTTCATCCCAGGAGCACATCATGGAGCACACGAGCATGATCCCATCCCCCGGCCGCCGGCGCCTGGCGCTGCCGGATCGCGACAGCGCGGCGATCGCCTTCACCCACGTGGACGTCGCGATCGGCGCCGACGCCGAACTCGCGAGCGCGAGCGGCATTCGCTGCGCGGTGCAGCTCATCATAGATCCGGAAGAATCGGGCACGGCCTCCCCGCGCTTCTGCGTGCGCATCGAGACCCAGGAACCGCGCCGCGGCACGCGGACGCAGTACCTCGACGTGGGGCTGCGTGGCGAGGAGCTGCTCATGCTCCGCGCGGCCCTGGATGGCGCGATCGCGCGCGGCCAGCAGCTCGGCGTGATCCCGACGGCGGCGCCATGCGAAACGGCGGCGGTGCTGCAGCACCGCACGCGGCCCACCACCGCGGCGTGAGCACCGCCGCGCCCATCGGCCCATCCGTCCGGCGACGCGCGACATGCGCGCGGGCCGGCGGCCGGCCGGTTCAAGCCGCGTATAAACGCGGTGATCGCTTAGGTCTTAGATCGCTCGCCGCATGCGCGATCACACCGCGCGCGATGCGTGACGCCCGGGAAAGGGCCCTTGCACGCGCGTCCGGCCGCGCGCGCGGTGAGTCGCCGGCGCGAATGTCAACTTGTGCATGCCCTACGGGCGCATGCATCCATCTGACGATGATCAACTCCCTCAAGCCCTCGCCGCTTGTGAAGGACTCTGTTCGCCGCTATAGTGCATGCGCAGCGGCGAACAGCCGTCCAAGATCGAGCAGGACTCGGACCCATGTGCGGCCCCGATTTTTCCCCCTCACCAAGGGGGGGATCAATTGGGGCCGCTTTTGTTTTCCCCAGCACCTCGAGGTGTCACGTGGATGACATGTTGGTCGATACGCCAGCTGCGGCACGACAGCTCGGCCTCTCGGAGCGGACTGTGAGCAACTGGCGGCTCCAGGGGCGCGGCCCCGAATATCTGAAGCTCGGCAAGCGCGTGCTCTACAGTACCCACGCATTGGAGCGATTCAAGGCCGCCAATACGCACGGCGCGACGCGAGAGGCGTCGGGGGAAATGCGTACTGGGGCAGCGGCATAGTGCGGACCCGGGCGGAGATCGCGCACCACATCGCCACGCGCGCGGTGGTGACC
The DNA here is from genome assembly GCA_036278895.1 of Gemmatimonadaceae bacterium. Taxonomy (GTDB): domain Bacteria; phylum Gemmatimonadota; class Gemmatimonadetes; order Gemmatimonadales; family Gemmatimonadaceae; genus JADGGM01. Next base: position 37,068 of record DASUKE010000017.1, on the reverse strand, counting down.
GTCGCGGCGGGCGGCCGCGTCGCGCGACTGACGCTCACCGATTCGGGCGGCCACCCAGCCGGCCTGTCTGTCGGTGATGGCCCGCCGGACTATCTCTCCGCCGAGCTCGCGCTGCAGATCGCCTGGGACCGCGCGGCCGAGATCGATGCGGTGGCCGCGGCGTTGCTCGAACGCGGCGAGCTCGATGCCCAGGCGCTCTGCGGATTCATGGGCATCACGGTCTGATGCACGCGCGCCCTCGAGGGCCGATCCCCGAGAGCGCGCTCACGATTCACGATGGGACGACATCATGAACGGTGTGGAGAACAGAGTAACCCATCACCCGCGGCGCAGCAAGACCGATCGCGCACGCTGCAGCTGCCCCGTGGCGCCATGGGACGCGTGACGCGCTCCGTGCCGCTCGATCGCGTGCTCGCGACGCTCACGGGCGTCAAGCAGCACGGCGAATCCTGGACGGCCCGCTGTCCCGCCCATGATGATGGGTCGCCCTCGCTCTCCATCTCCGTGGGGAAGGATGGGCGCGTTCTCCTCAACTGCCACGCCGGCTGCACCCTGTCGGCGATCCTGGAGGCGATCGGCCTCCAGACGCGGGACCTGTTTCCCGATGACGACCGCGGCGGCCGCGCGCCGGCGGCGCCGCTGGCGCCGAATGGGAATGCGCCGCCACGCATCGTCGACCTCTACGAGTACGTCGACGAGGATGAGCAGCTGCTCTACCAGGTCGTCCGCTACGAGCCCAAGGGCTTCCGGCAGCGCCGGCCGGACCCCGCGCGCGACGCCGAGTGGATCTGGTCGCTGGGTGAGACGCGGCGCGTCCTGTATCATCTGCCCCGGCTCATCGAAGCCATCGCCAAGGAGCAGCGCGTCTACATCGTCGAGGGCGAGAAGGACGTCCATGCGCTCGAGGGGATCGGTCTCACGGCCACCACGAACGCAGGGGGCGCGGCGAAATGGAGCGACCGCTACAGCCAGGTCTTCGCCGGCGCCGACGTCGTGATCCTGCCAGATAACGACGCGCCCGGCCTCGCGCATGCGGCCATCGTAGCCAACAGCCTGCGCGCGGCGCATGCCCGGACAGTCAGGATCGTGACGCTGCCGGACCTGCCGCCCAAAGGCGACGTGTCGGACTTCCTCTGGCGGGGCGGCACCCGCGAGCGACTCGAGCAGCTCGTGGAGGATGCGCCGGTCGATGCGCCGCTTGATGTGCCCCGCCGGATGCGCTTCACGCTGGGCGAGCTGCTGGCGGATCCTGCGCTCTTGAAGCCGCCGGAGATGATCATCGCGCGGCTCGTGGCGCGACACCGGAGCACGCTGCTCTACGCCGCGGAGAAGGTCGGCAAGTCGACGCTCGCCGCCTACACGCTCGCCGCGAAGTCGCGCGGCGGGCTGATATTCGGCGCCCGGGCCGAGGCGGGCACGGTGCTGCTCGTGGCGCTCGAGGAGTTCCAGGGCGACGTCGTGCGAAGGCTCGCGCACTTCAACGGCGACGGCACCCGCCTGCACATCGTGATGGCGCTCGAGGGGATCACCATCGAAGCGCGCTTGGCCGAGATCCGGCAGCACATCCGGGAGACCGGTGCCGACTACGTCGTCATCGACACGCTGATCGCGCTCGTGGCCGGCAAGGTGGAGTCCACCAACTCTGACGGCGACATGCAGCCCGTCGTGCAGGGGCTCAGCGATATCGCGCACACCATGGGCTGCGGGATGCTGCTCGTGGCGCACGCGACGAAGGGCGGCGGCAGCTGGCGCGGCTCCGGCGCGATCGGCGGCAGTGTCGACGTGCTCGCCGAGCTCACGGTGCCGGAGGCCGACGATGAACAGACCACGCGCATCGTGCGCGTCCGCGGCCGCATCCCCTTCGAGGATTTCCGCATTCGCTACACCGGCTCGAGCTTCGACGTGGTCGACGTCCTCGGGGATCTGGAAAGCCAGATCCTCGGGGTGATCGCCACAAGCCCTGGCTGCTCGGGGGCGGCGATCCGCGGCGCGGTGACGGGCAAAGCCACGCTCATCGATCGCGCCATCACGCGGCTGGTCGAGCGGCATGCCATCGTGGACCGTGGGTCCGAGCGGCATCACACGTATTACCTGGCCGAGACCCTGACCCCGTCCCACGACGGGACGGGCGGGACAGGGCTCGACCTGGTGACCTCATCCCCTGCTCTCCCGCGACCCCGTCCCGGAGGGACGGGCCCGGGACAGGGGGCGGACGGGCCACGGGACGGGCTGATTCCGAGCAACGGGCAACGGACTGGCGCACCGGATGAACCCCTTCAGGGGGTTCACCGGGGCCCGTCCAGCCCCGAGACGGCAATGGCGCATGCGTCCTGACCGAGCGCCACGTCCCGCTGAAATTAGCGGCGGAATTAGCGGCGCCCCGTCTGCGGCTGCGGCGCCGGCACTCGAGTCGCTCGCCGCGCAGTGGCGCGCCCAGGCCGCCGAGCTCCGGAGCTGGGGCGGCGACAGTCCGGCCAAGGCGCTCGAGCGCGCCGCCAAGGAGCTCGACGCCGCGCTCGAGCAAGAGCAGGGCGTGCTGCTGCCGTTGGCGGCCGCGGCGGACGTGTCCGGGTACGCGGCGGATAGTCTCCGACACCTCGCGCGTGCGGGAAAGCTGACCGCGGTGCGCCGGGGCCGGCGGCTCTTCTTCCGCGCCGGCGATCTGCCCCGCAAGCCGCCACCCGTTGACGGTCCCGCGCTGGTGGGCTACGATCCCCGCGCCGATGCTCGACTGGTTGCCGGCCAGCGCCAACAGGGAGAGACCTGATGGGACGCACACCGAAACCAGTCATTCCCATCCGCACGAAATGGCACAAGAGCCCGGGCGGCCGATGGTCGCTCACGCTCGGCACGCGGGGATGCCGCGTGCGGATCGAACAACGCAGTCCCCGAGGCGAGTTTGTGCGTGTGACGTGGATTCCAGGCCTGGGCTGGCGGCAGAAAGCCCTCGGCACGAGCAGCCGGCCGAAGGCCCAGGCCCTTGGAGAAGCGTTTCTCGCGGCGCTCTCGGTCCCCGCGGTCCCGACACCAGCCGAACCGCTCACCCTCGGGCGGCTCTGGACCCACTACCAGGAGGAATCATCCAAGTTTCGGACGAACATCCCCCGCGTGCAGCGCGAGAAGGCCGCCCGCGCGGAGCTGCTGCTCCTCGGCCTCGGCGCGCGTACCGTCGTGGAGCGGCTCACGCTGGATGATGTGGGGCGCTACGTGGAAATCCGGCGCCGCGGAACCGGCTGGCGGGATGGCCGCGTCACGGAGGCGGTGCGGGCACGGTCCATCGCGCAGGACCTGGCGCTGCTGCGCACGATCATCCGCTGGGGGTGTAAGGCGCGGGGACCGGATGGCGCGTGGCTCGTGGCCACCAATCCGCTCCGCGGGCTCGAGCTCCCCGTCGAGGCGAACCCCCGGCGCCCGGTGGCGACGTATGATCGGTTCCTGGCCGTGCGCGCGGCGGTCGGAACGCTCGCGGCCGAGACGCCGGCGATGCGCGACACCTGGCTCCGGCTCGAGCTGGCCCTCGTGCTGGCGGAAGCGACGGGCCGGCGGATCGGCGCCATTGCCGGACTCCGGTGGAGTGATGTGGGGCAGGACCCGCCGGCGATCACCTGGCGGGAGGAGTTTGACAAGCGCCGCCGGGAAGCCACCGTGCCGGTGCCGGCGGCCCTGGTGGAGGACGTGATGCGCTGCCGCGCGCGCGTGGGAGCGTTCACGGACGGCTGGATCTTCGCCAAGCCCAGCGATCCCGCCGGACGCTGGCACCCGAAGCGGTTCGACACGCTGTTGCGACGGGCCGAGGCGAAAGCACAGGTGCCGCCGCTCGCCGGTGGCTTATGGCACCCCTACCGGCGGAAGTGGGCGACGGAGCGGAAGCATCTGCCGCCGGTCGATGTCATGGCGGCCGGCGGATGGACCACACGGGAAATCATGGAGTCGTGTTACCAGCACGCCACCGCAGAAGCGGTGCTCGACGTCATGAGCTCCGCCATCAAGCTGCGGGACCGAAAAGTGAGCGGGAAATCGTGAGAAACACTGACGAAACGCTGACGGCTGACCAATGAACTGGGCTAAGTCCAACTGGGGCGGGTGGATTCGAACCACCGATCTTCGGATTAACAGTCCGACGCTTTGCCAGCTCAGCTACGCCCCAAGAGACGCGAAATCCCGGCCGCCTGCGGCGCAGCCGGGACTCATCAGTCAGAATACTCGCCGAAATGGCGAATGGTAGTGGGACAGAAGAGTCAGACCCTGATGGGCGGGACACACGCCTTCAGGGTCTGACCCTCCACGCCTCTCTACTCCTTCCGGGTCACGCCGTCTTCTGCATCTTCTTCTCGATCGCTTCCGCGCGGTCGAGATGCTTCTTGAGCGTCGGCCCCGCCTTCGTGATCAGCGATTTGAGCTGCGCATTCTGCGCGGCATCGTGCCACTTGCCGGCGAGATCGATCACCGCCTTGTGCACGCCGACTTCCTGCGAGATGTACGTGCTGTCGAGCTCCGCGCCGGTTTTCCCCTGCAGGGCGTCCATTTCCGATTTCACCGCGGCGGGCAGCGGGTCGTTCGCCGGGGCCTGCGGCGTGATGTTCAGCTTCTTCGCGAGCAGCTGACCTTGCAGCCGGAGTGCGTGATGCTCGCCCTCCATCAGCTTCGCGAACGACTTCGCATCCGCACTCTTGAGCTGGGGCATCACCTGCGCGGCCGTGCTGCTGTCCGCGGCGTTGACCTCGTCCAGCAGCGCGAAGATGTTCGCATCGCTGAGCGTCGCGGGCTGGCCCATGGCGGCTGCGGTGCTTCCGGCTGCCGTCGCCGTGCTCCCTGCCGCCGTGCTCCCCGCCGCCATGCCCCCTGTCGCCGTGCTCGAAGCCGCCTGCCCCATCCCCGCCATCGTCGTGTCGGCGCCGTTCATGCCGCGTTCCTTCGGCTTGCAGGCGCTCGCCATCGCGCACAGGGCGAGCAGCAGCGCAACGGCGCTGCAACTCGAATGGTCAATTCGCATGATTCCTCCCGGGTGACTGCACGGTGAGAGAGAACATCCTCCGACACCCGGCAACGGTGCAAATTGTGTACGAGCGACGCTGTCTCCCGCGCTTCACGCGGCAGGAAACAGGCAGCGGGACGGAGCTCACGCACTGCGGGACGCCGCACGCGAAACTTCGCGCCGTGTTCTCCGGTAGTGCTCGCTGACGCCCGCAAACGTTCCCGGCGTTCAGCGTGTCCAAGCCTGTCACAGCCTCCGACGCCCACCATGCGCAATCTCAAGCTCGCCTTTCGCACGCTGTTGAAGTCGCCCTTCGTGACAGCGGTCGCCGTCCTGTCGCTGGCGCTCGGCATTGGCGCGAACGCGGCCATCTTTTCGCTCTTCGATCAGTTGCTGCTGCGGCCGCTCCCCGTCGTCCATCCCGAGCGACTGGTCGACCTCGCGGCCCATGGTCCCATGCCGGGCTCGCAGTCGTGCAACCAGGCGGGCGACTGCGAGGAAGTGTTCAGCTATCCGATGTTCCGCGACCTCGAGACCGCTCACGTTCCGGGACTGACCGGCATCGCGGCGCACCGCGCGTTCGGCGCCAACATCGCCTACCACCGGCAGACGATCAACGGCGATGCCATGCTCGTCTCCGGATCGTACTTCCCCGTGCTTGGCATCAAGGCTGCACTCGGCCGCCTGCTCACGCCGGACGACGACCGCGTCATCGGCGCCAACTTCGTGGCCGTGCTCAGCTACAACTACTGGACCAGTCAGCTCGGCTCGGACCCCTCCGTACTGAACCAGCAGATCATCGTCAATGGTCACTCGATGACCGTCGTGGGTGTCGCGCCGCAGGGCTTCGAAGGCACCACACTCGGCACGGAGCCCATGGTGTTCGTACCGATCACGATGAGGGCCCTCATGAACCCCGGCTTCGACGGGTTCGAGAAGCGCACGTCGTACTGGATCTATCTGTTCGCGCGCCTCGCGCCCGGCGTTGCGATCGAGCGCGCCAGCGCCGCCATCAACGCGGTCTATCGTCCCATCATCAACGACGTCGAGGCGCCGCTGCAGAAGGGGATGAGCGACCGGACCATGGTGCGCTTTCGCGCCAAGCAGATCACGCTCACCGACGGGCGCCGCGGCCAGAGCCAGATGCACACCGATGCCAAAAAGCCGCTCACGCTGCTCTTCGCCATCACCGGCATCGTGCTGCTCATCGCCTGCGCCAACATCGCGAATCTTCTGCTCGCGCGCGGCGCGGGACGCTCGCTCGAGATGGCGGTGCGGCTGTCGCTCGGCGCGACGCGCTGGCAGCTCATGCGGCAGCTGCTCACCGAGTCGCTACTCCTGGCCGTCATGGGCGGTGTCGCGAGCCTCATCGTGGCGCGCTGGACGCTGAGCTTCATCGTCGCGCTGCTTCCGTCGGACGGCGGCATGTCGATGACATTCGCGTTGCAGGGAGTCGCCATTGTCTTCACCGCGGTGCTGGCCGTTGGAACGGGACTGCTGTTCGGACTCTTTCCGGCGCTCAACAGCACGCGTCCCGATCTCGCGTCGACCATTCGCGCGGGCACCGGCAAGCACTCGGGCGCGCGCGCCGCGGCGCGATTCCGGACGTCACTCGTCACGGCCCAGATCGCGCTCTCCATGGCGCTGCTCATTTCGGCGGGGCTGTTCGTGCAGAGCCTGCGCAACGTGAGCCGGGTGAACCTCGGAGTCAAAATCGACGACATGGTGACATTCGCGCTGGAGCCGGAACTCAACGCCTACACGCCGGCGCGCTCCGCGGTGCTCTTCAGCCGCCTGCAGGAGCAGCTCGCGGCGATTCCGGGAGTCACCGGGGTGACGGCCGCCATGGTGCCCCTGCTCGCCGGGAGCAACTGGGGGAATGATGTTTCCGTGGAGGGTTTCAAGAAGGGCCCGGACACCGATGCGAACTCGCGATTCAACGAAGTGGGTCCGGGTTACTTCCACACCCTCGGCGTGGCATTGCTCTCGGGTCGCGAATTCACGGCGACGGACGTGGCGGGCGCACCCAAGGTGGCCGTCGTGAACGAGACGTTCGCGAAGAAGTTCAACCTGGGGCGGAACGCCGTGGGGAAGCACATGGGCGATGGCGGGAACGATTCGCTCAACGTCGAGATCGTCGGCCTGGTGCGCGACTCCAAGTACAGCGATGTGAAGAAGGCAGTTCCGCCGGTGTTCTTCTTTCCGTACCAGCAGGATACCACCATGGGCTCGCTCAATTTCTATGTGCGCTCGGCGAGCGGGACGGACCAGCTCATGCGCGCGATCCCGGCCGTCGTCAAGCAGATCGATCCCAATCTGCCGGTGGAGAATCTGAAGACGATGCCGCAGCAGGTGCGCGAGAACGTCTTCCTCGACCGGATGATCAGCACGCTCTCGGCCGCCTTCGCGGTGCTGGCCACGCTGCTCGCGGCGATCGGATTGTACGGCGTGCTCGCGTACTCCGTGGCGCAGCGGACCAACGAGATCGGCATCCGCATGGCGCTCGGCGCCGACAGCGCGCGGGTGCGACGCATGGTGCTGGTGCACGTCGGCGTGATGACGCTGATAGGAGGTCTCATCGGGATCGCGGGTGCGCTGGCGCTTGGCCGGACGGCCCAATCGCTGCTGTTCGAGGTGAAGGGACATGACCCGGTGGTCATGCTCATCGCCGCGGTCGCGCTCTCCGTGGTCGCATTCGCGGCGGGGTATCTCCCGGCGCTCAAGGCGTCGCGCGTGGATCCCATGCAGGCGTTGAGGTACGAGTAGCTGGTGGCTGGTAGCTGGTAGCTGGTAGCTGGTGGCTGGACTCGCCACGCTCCGCCCTTACCAGCAACCAGCCACCAGCCACCAGCAACCGTTGTTCAGCCGCTTGTCATGTCGCGCGGATCATCGTATGCATGGAACAACGCAGGAGAGCGCCATGACTGATATGCCGCGGGATGAATACGAGGAGCTGGAGCGCCGCATCGATCCGGATCGCGTGAACGAACAGCGCGCGGCTGCGGTGGAAGTCGTCGATCGTCTCCGGCGCCGCGGGATTGCGGCGTCGGAGTCGGAGTCGCCGGATGCGCTGACGGACCTGCTGTCCGCGGTGGAGCGATTCGAAGAGGTGGTCGAGCAGCACGGCGGCGATCTGATGGTGGACGACCTCGAGAGCTCACGCCCGGATGATCGGCATTTCGTGCTGCCGCGACGTGAGCCGGGCGAGCCGATCCGGGCGTACATCGTTCGCGTCGAGGAAGCGACCGTTCGGCTGCGCGATCACCCCCGGCGCGCGGATTGACGACCACCCTGTCGCGGGCTGGGGACGAGGGGCAGCCACCTCGGGGCAGGGCCAGCTACGGGTTGGACGCACCGGGCGTGGTGTGGGGGCTGCTCGGAGGAGGCGCCGCAGCCGGAGCGTGCGGGCTGCTGCTCCACTTCTGGCCTGTCCTCACCCGCTTCGAGTGGGCGCCGAGCCTTGGCATCACACTGCTGAACGCGGGCGCGTGGTGTCTGCTCGGTGGCGTCCTGATGGTCGCGAGCAGCTACTACGGCAAGTTCCGCGCACGCGATCGGCTGCTCGCACGCCTTCAACTGCAGGGCACCGAGTCGCTGCTCGATGTCGGATGCGGCCACGGTCTCCTGCTCCTGGGTGCCGCGAAACTGCTTCCGAACGGTCATGCGACGGGACTGGATCTGTGGTCGCGGGTGGATCAATCGGACAATTCGCGGGCGGCGACGCTGCGAAACGCGACACTCGAAGGCGTTGCCGACCGCGTGGACGTGCGCGACGGCGACATGCGCAACATGCACTTCGCGGATGCGACATTCGACGTGGTGGTGGCGAATCTCGCGATTCACAACGTGCCGACTCGGGACGGCCGCCGGCAGGCGATTCGCGAGATCGTGCGTGTCCTGAAGCCCGGCGGCCAGGTGGCGCTCATGGACTTGAAGAACACAGGCCTCTACGCAGACGAGCTGCGGCGCGCGGGCATGCGCGACGTGCGTGTCTCATGGCCCAGCTTCTGGATCTGGCCGCCGGTGCGGACAGCCACCGGAAGAAAGCAAGTGGGGAACGGGTAGTAGGCCGCTGCCCGCCCGGTCCGCTGAAATCGCGGCTCACACCTGCGCTCTAGGTATCGGTCGGCGTTTCATCCCATTCGTTCTCGTGAGCACAGCCGCACAACCAGTTCAAGGCGAAATGCCGTTCTATCGCGATCGATTTCGCGGCGTAGCCCGGCGCTCGTCACGACGCCACGCGTACCAACCGTACACGCCTTGCGCAAAAGGGAATGCACGGCGGACATGGGCATCCAATTCATGGCACCGCCCCAGACGGTGATCCCGCACCACGAAACTCCGCCACGACCTCGATCCTGCCAACGATGTGGCGATTGAACTCATCAAGCTCTTCCGCAGGAATCCAGTACTCCTGATGCGCGTGAGCGCCGACCTGATGCACCGGATACCGCGCGATGAAGTCCGACTGGACCGCAAAGCGAGTCACGTACCCGACATACCCGGACGCGGCGTCCTTCGTGTTCCAATCACGGGCAATCTGGATCGCGTATGCTTCATTCACCACGGGATAGAAAATTGGTTGTTGTGCAAGCTGGGGTGGAAACTCGCGGTACTCGCTCGCACGGATCAGCGCCAACTCGTGCGCACCGACAGGCCGGAACAGGATCGTGGTCGCGCCCATGTCTACATCGATCACAGCCGCGGATCCACCGGCTCGCTCTCCAGCGCCAGCACGCCGAACACACACTCGTGCACCCGCCGGAGCGGCTCGTGCCGGACGAACCGCTGCAACGCCTCAATGCCGAGCGCAAACTCGCGCAACGCGAGCGACCGCTTCACCCCGAGCCCGCGCGCCCGGAGTCGATCGAGGTTCTCCGGCCGCGTGTACTCCGGCCCGTAGATGATGCGCAGATACTCCTGCCCACGGCACTTCACCGCCGGCTGTGCGAGCCCGCGCCGCCCGCGCGCGATGAACGACAGCGGCTTCACGACCATTCCTTCTCCGCCCCGATCCGTGAGCTGTTCCCACCACGCGATCCCCTCCGCCTCGCTCGCCGGGTCCGTCACATCCACCACTCGGCAGGCCGTCGCCATGAGCACTCCCGCATGTGCTCCGCACACCTCCGCCAGCGTGTTCATGTGCCACAGATGGTCCCGGTCCGTGTGCACCGCGTTTTCCGTCGCCAATACATGAAACGGCGCGAGTTTGAGATCGCTCACCGCATTCACCGGCCACGAATAGCGCCGGTACGCCTGCTCGTACCGTGTGGCCAGCAATGCTCGCTCTGAGTAATTCTGGAGCAGATCACCGACCGGGACTCCTCGACGAGCGGCGGCCTCCAGTGCCGACACGGCTTCCGGTAACGCCGAGCGCGCAGCCGCTCCGACGCTCGCATACTGCTGCCGGATGAGTTCCTGCGCCTTCGCTGACCACGGCATCAGCTCGCAGTCGAGACACACCCAGCCGGTCCCGAGCGTGTCCCAGAACCCCGAGCGCTCCAGCGCTTCGCGCACGATGCCGAGCAGTTCCTGCTCGACCGCGCCATCATCGAAGAAGCGTCTGCCAGTCCGCGTGACGATGACTCCGATCCCCTCGCCAGTCACACCGAAGCGCCGATGCGCCACCTCGTCGTCGCGGCACACGATCACCACGGCGCGCGAGCCCATGTGCTTCTCCTCGCACACGACCTTCGGCACGCCCTCGTGCCGGTAGTACGCGAACGCTTCCTTCGGATGCTCGAGCAGCCCGGGTTCGCTCGTCGTCTCCGAGGGTGACATGGTTGGCGGCAGGTAGATGAGCCACTTGGGATTCGCCGCGAAGCGACTCATCACCTCCAGCGCCGCGATACCATTCTCTTCACGGATGGTGACATTGTGATGCAGTGCCGTGCTCACGATGCGCTTCCCTGTCACATCCGCCAGGTCGAGCACATCGTCGAACTGCTGCTGCGAGGTGAGCACGGGATTCGCCGACTGAACCGCCAGGAACGGCCGCGCGGGCTCCGCGTACGTGGCGTGCGCCGCCACCGAGACGAGATCCCGCTCCGGATAACGGAGCGCCGTGAGCCGGCCGCCGAAGACACATCCGGTGTCGATGTTGATCGTCCGGTTGAGCCACTCGGGCTCCGGCACGGGCGTGTGGCCGTAGACCACCATCGCCGGTCCGCGATACTCGGCCGCCCAGTTGTAGCGCACCGGCAGCCCGAAGTCGTCGGTCTCCCCCGTGGTTTCTCCATACAGGGCGAAGTCGCGCACCTTCCCCGAGCCGCGTCCCTGCATCGACTCCTTCATCCCGGCGTGCGCGACGACGAGCTTCCCATCGTCCAGCACGTAATGGCTCACGAGCGCGTCGATGAATTCGGCCGCCCGCGCCCGAAACTGTGGCGCCTCCGCCTCGAGTTGCACGAGCGAGTCCTGCAGCCCGTGCGTGACCTGCACGTCACGCCCCCGGAGCTTCCGCAGAAGCTTCACGTCGTGGTTCCCCGGTACGACGAGCGCTGTCTTCGCCTCGACCATGCTCATCACGATGCGCAGCACATCGGGGATTCGGGGGCCGCGATCCACGAGATCGCCGACGAAGATGGCTGTTCGACCGGCCGGGTGGCGCCAGACGCCAGCTTCATCGCGCGCGTAGCCGAGCGTCGCGAGCAATTCCTCCAGCTCATCGCCGCAGCCGTGCACGTCGCCGATGATGTCGAACGGGCCATGCTCCGCCTTTCGGTTGTTCCACAGCGGCTGGCGCTCGATCGTGACCTGGTCGACGTCGGCCACCGAGCGCAGGACGTGCACATGCCGAAAGCCCTCCCGCGCCAGATTCCGCAGCGAGCGTTGCATCTGGCTGCGCTGTTGTCGGAGGACGTGTGCTTCGAAAGCGCGGTCGGGCCGCTCCCGGTTCCGCGCTTCACATACGCGCTCGGGAATGTCGAAGACGACGGCGACCAGCAGCACGTGATACCGACGCGCAAGCTCGACGAGCGGCTTGCGGGCCTCGGGCTGCACGTTCGTCGCATCGATCACCGTAAGGAGGCCGCGCTCGAGCCGCATGGCGGCGATGACGTGCAGCACCTCGAAGGCCGGCGTGGTCGCCGACTGAGCGTTCTGGTCGTTCGAGACCAGGCCACGGCAGTAGTCGGATGAGAGCGTCTCGAAGGGCCCGAAGTGCGTGCGGGCGAACGTCGACTTCCCGCAGCCGGATGGGCCTATGAGGACTACGAGTGAGAGATCCGGAATCGTGAGCTTCCGATCGGAACGACCGGCCGTCGAACCCATCGTCACCTGCTCAGCCATTCGCGTCCTTCCTCGTGAAAATCCCCATCTGCGTCGGCGAGCCGACTTCGGGATTCACTGGCCCCACCGGCGCGAACCGCATCGCATAGCCAAAGCGATCCGCGATCGCCCCCGCCCACTCCTTGAACTGCGCCCGCGTCCACTCGAAGCGGTGGTCCTTGTGCCGGAATTTCCCCGCGGGAAGGCTCGGCCACTGTGTGTTGTACTCGGCGTTCGGTGTGGTGATGACGACCGTTCCGGGTCGCGCGAACTCGAACACCACGCGCTCGAACGCGGCGAGCCGCGGCGGATCGAGATGCTCGATCACTTCCACGACGGCCGCCGCATCGAATCCCGTGATGCGCGCGTCGCGGTACATGAGAGAACCATGAATCAGCTGAATGCGCGCGCGCTGCATCGGTGGCAGGCGATCGAGGCGCAGCCGTGTGCTCGCGATCTCCAGCGACCGGTACGACACGTCCATGCCAACGATCTCCGCGAACTGCCGGTCGCCAAGCAGGAGCGCGGTTAGCCGCCCTTCGCCGCACCCGAGATCCACGACGCGTCGTGCACCGCTCCCGCGAAGTGCGGCTAGCACCGTGGCGAGGCGCTGCTCGTTCAGGCTGAGCGGCTGCTCGATCGTCGTCTCCTCCGCATCGTGCCGCTCCTCGGACTCGTCGGCATCCGGCTCCTCCTCCGCGACCAGTTGTCCGATGGCCTCGTCAACGAGGCTGCGCTGATGCCGCAGATAACGGCTGGTGATCATCTCCCGCTCCGGGTGCGAGGACAGCCACCCCTCGCCGTGGCGCAGGAGCTTCTCGACTTCGTCCGTGCCCACGTAATAGTGCTTCTCATTGTCGAGCACCGGTATCAGCACGTAGAGATGCGTGAGCAACTCGTTCAGCCGCGTGTTGGCGGTGAGCTCCACGGTGAAGTAGCGGCTCGGCCCCCATTCCGGGTTGTTCTCGTCCAACGGATGCTCCGTGGCCGTGACCGCGTAGCAGAGCGGTTCGAACAGACGGCGCAGCACCTCTTCGCCGCCGCGACACGGCAGCACGGCGATGCGCGCCGAGAGCGGAATGGGCGTGGCCGCCAACTCCGGTCGCTCCTTGCTGCGACCGGCCATCGCCGTGCCGAATACCTCCGCAATCGCCACGCTCAGAAACGAACTGGCGACGTACGGGCGGTCGTTCACGTACTGCTGGAGCGCGCCACCCTCTCCGCGTGGGCCGCGCCGGCCACGGACGAGTCCCACCGGATCCACATCGAGCAGGAGTGCCGCCGTGCACGCCTCGGCCGACGCCTCGGGATAGAAGACGTGCGTCCGCCCGAAGGATTGCTCGAACGACTGTGCGCGGGCGGGGTTCTTGTGCAGCAGGTATCCGAGATCGGTGGCGGGCGTGTGTGTCGTCCGGATTGTGAGTAGCATGAATCGTCAACAAGAGGGAGTTCCGGCGCCCGGGCCATGCGATATGCGTCGCACACAGCGCCGGGCGCCATCGGTGGTGGATCGAGCGGCGCGCCTCTGCCGCTCAATCCTTGTACGGGTCGAACTCGTTCGCCCCCGCCATCACGACGATGAGCGGACGCAGCGTGTGCAACACATCGATCGTCCCTTCCTGCGCGGCAAGCACTTCCGGCAGCCGCCGGTAGACGTGCGGGCTTTCGTCCAGCCCGCCGCCGCGCAGCACGACATCCTTCTGCGCGATCCACTCGCGCATCATCTCGGGCGTGATGCGCCCCGGTGTGATCACTTCTCCGGTGCGGCGCTTCCGCTTCCCTGCCGCGGCGGTGCGTGACATGATGCGTCCCGCGCCGTGCACTGTCGAGTAGAGCGCGTCGCGCTGCGCGGCACCAACTTCGGGCGTCTCATCCTCGCGCACCACTGCCCCGCGCACGATCACCGCGTCGTCGCCCATCGAGCCGCCGATGAACCCCAACTGACCGGGGAACGCCGGCGTGGCGCCCTTGCGCACCACGACCACTTCCTCGCCCTCGTGCGTCTCCTTCCACGCGAAGTTGTGGTGATTGTGCACGAGCTCCACCTCCCGCGCGCCAAGGATGGACACGACCTTCCGCGCAACCCATTCGCGCCCGGCGTACGCGTAGCGCCCGGCCAGCGACATGAGGTGCCAGTAGTCATGGCCGATGGGCTGCGCGACGTCGAGCAGCACTTCGCGCTCGGGCACTCGCTCGCCCCACGGCTTTCCCTGCCCCAGCGCCAGGAAGGCGGACGCGATGTTGTGCCCGAGCCCGCGGCTTCCGAAGTGCACGCCAACCCAGAGCGCACCCGCCTCATCGACGAACACGTCCACGTAATGGTTGCCGCTGCCCACGGTGCCGAGCTGCTGGCGGGCCTTCGCGCGCAGCGACTGGCGATGCGCGAAGGGCACGGCGTCCCACACCGGGTCGTCGAACAGCGCATGATCCACCGGCGCGTCGTCCGCCGTGTTCCTGCGTCCCAGGCCAAAGCTCACCGTCGCCGCGATCTCGTTCGCGATGGTGCCCAGCGCCTCGCGCACGCGCGTCGCATCACCGCCGAGCGCGCCGAGCGTGAGATCGGTGCGAATGGCCGCGTTGCCGCAGGCAATGTCGAAGCCCACGCCCACCACCGACACCTGGTTACGGTACGCGGCCACGCCGCCAATGGGCATCACGTAGCCCACGTGGCCGTCGGCCATGAGTGCCGCGTCCACCGCGCGCGAGCGCACGTCCTGGAACTGGATGATGGTCTGCTCGTCGTGCGTCCCGAAGATCTTCATGCTGGCCTCAATCGCGTGGTGATGCGCCTGGCAGCGACCGTGTTAACAGGTGATGGCCGGGGAAATCGTGCGGTCAGTCGTCGTCCTCTCCGGGATGACGGTCTGCCTTGTCCTCTTGTCGCCGGGCGCGGAAGAACGCGCGTCGCGCAGCCCGTTGCTCCATCGTGCATTCGGAAATCCGGTAGATGTGCGCCGCGATCACCCGATGCACGGCTCCTGCCAGATCGCGGAACGCGACCCACCGGGGAGGCGGGAGTTGCGCGAGCCGCCGCTCAATCTCCATCGCGATCTCACGAGAGACCGCAAAGTAGTTGTAATGGGTTTCGATCTCGAAGAAATCGTCCTGGCTCTCCGGCTCTCGAGGATCGTCGAAATAATCCTTGAGCCTGTTGATCATGGTGTTGGTGTGTGTAGAGTCGCGGGGCTGCCCAATGCAACCCCACATCCTGCGGTGGGCGACCCCCGGCAAAGGAGGCGCGGCCACCCGCTCCGCGCACACCTAGCCGGCGAAATCGCTCACGATCTGCGGCGTGGCCGTGTCGAACCCGGCCACGTCCAGCATTCCGGCATCGTCCGGGTCCGCGATGCTGAACCCGTTCGAGGCCATCGCGACAACTACCAGCTTCGCCGCGATTCCCATGCGCTCCCGGTACTCGCGGAGCGCCTGCGCCGGGTGAATGTTCCCCGCCCACGTCTCGTTGTCCGTGTAGATCACGAAGACGTCCACGGCCCAGCGGTGCTTCAGCGCTTCCACCATCGGAAGGGCGCAGTCCGTACCGCCGAACTCCAGCGCGCTCGTCGCCCGCAGCACGTCATCCAGCCGCTGCCGCGGCGAGATCGCAAGCGGCGTGAGCCCCGTATCGAACCGGGAGCCGTGCGTTGCCGACCACATCGACGGGTAGTTGCCCCGTGTGAACGCCACGAACCGGTGGTTCGGCTCCGTCGCGGCCGTCACGAGCGCCATTGCCGCCGACGCTTCGCGACACGACACGAACGGCAGTCCGTGCACGGGTGACACCATCGAGCCCGACACATCGAGGGCGAGCAGGATGCGCTTGCCCGTCGATCGCGCGTTCTCGAACGCCAGGTAGAAGGCGCCGTCCAGCGCGTCCACCACCTGCGACACGGCGGTCCACTTCCCCTGACCCCTCATGCCGCGCCCCTGCGCGTACGTCTTCATTGCCGCGAGCAGCGCCATGGGGTGCACGCGTGAGCGGCGAATGGCATCACGATCGCCCAACCGCGTGACGACCGTGCGTGCGGCATCGCTCGCCGGCACGAGCAGACCCACCTTGCTCATCACACCCAGGTTCCGGACGAGCGCCGTGAGCGGCATGCCGTCCAACAGCGCGTCCCAGACCACGGCGTGCGTGAGCAGCCCGGTGGGAACCATCTCGCGCGTGAGCCTGTAGATCCGGATCACGCTGGCCGCTTCCGCGGGGTTCATGGTGCGAATCGCGTGCACGGCCTCGATCCGCTCGACCACAGCCATATCCGAAACATCCCTGAGCTCGAGCACGCCCGCCCAGCCCTTCGCGGCAAAGCGAAAGAGCAGGTCGTGCGCGATCGACGGCGCCTTGGGGTGCGCGAGCCGCAACGCATCGCGGTGCGACCAGCCATCGCGCGCCTGATACTTGAGCAACTGGTACGCGAGATCAGCTGGCGTCCTTGTCGTGTACCAGCGGCTCACGGCACTGCGCACACCGCGTCCCCATCCTCGGAAGGCCCTCACGTACTGCAGCCAGTGAAAGAGGTGCGTTCCGGTGCGCGCGACCGCGGGCAGCGCAGCGAGCGCCGCGCGACGCGTCGCATCGTCACCCACGCCGGCCGCCATGGCCAGCACGAACAACGCCGGATCATTTCGCGGCGCGCGCCCCGCCTGGCTGATCTCGACCACGCGCCGGACAACGCGCGCACCGTCTGCGACCACGCACTCGAGCACCGCAGTCGCATTCTCGCGCGTCAGTTGCCGTTCGCCGATGTAGTAGGTCCCGCCCTCGCTGCCGAGGATAAGGAACCGGTCGAGACGTGCCCACGTGTCGAGGCTCCACGTGAATCCGCCCGCCGAGTTGGGCAGCTGCGTGGTGCCGGGAATCGGCTCGGCCTGCGGCGTGATGAGACGCCGGAGGCGAGTCGCGAAGTACTGCGTGAAGTCGATCATTGCTCGTCCTCCTGTGGTCGAGTGGTGAATTGAGAATGCGCGGATGAGATGAAGCGGCCGGGCCCCCTAACGACAGGGGTATCTCGATTGAGAGTGTCGATAACCCGGCAGCGGCGACCCGCGCATGCAAAGAAGACTGTGACATGGACGAGCCAGGGATTCGAATCCCTTGGCTTACGCCTGACCGCATAACCCTCGACCGTCGGCCCGCATCGGTCGCGCGATGCAGACGAGGGATGGCGAGGGCGCACTCGCGCCGTGTCACAGCGGAACAACGAGAAGGAAGACCGGGACGGCGGGATTTCCCGCGGCGAAGGTAACGTCGAACCTTCGTCACGGCGCGACCCGCACCTCGATATCGTATGCCCGCACGATCCGGCCTTCGTCAGGCAATGGGATCTCGTGCGGCGGTATCGCGCTCTGACATTGAGCTACGCGACCCGGCGGCGCGCGGCCAATGCCCATACGCGCCGAACTGCAATCAGTCGAACCACGCAGATGAAATTCCCCGTTCGGCCCCTGGCGGCCCGTGTTGCATGCCAGGATGTGTGTGAGATAACCGAACCGGTGCGACCCACGTGAAAGGAGCAGAAGTGAATGGAACAGCTCATGGACTCGGCAGGACTCGAACCTGCGACCTCCAGATTCTGTGTCGATAAGCCTCGGCCGTCGGCCCGAACCGCGGACAAGTGCGTGGCGAGGCGTGGCGCTCTTCCGACTGAGCTACAGGCCCATGAGCATAGTGCATCAGGGTACGACAAACCGCCGGCGTGACTCGAACACGCGACCCCCTGGGTCGTAGCCAGGTGCTCTGATCCACTGAGCTACGGCGGCGTACATGGGACGTGAGAGTCCCGGCGTGATCCGCCATCGGCGCGACGAACGCTCGACGCGTACCGAACAGTGGGAGTCGCGTGACCTTCTGCTCGAGCGCCTCGCGCCGCCGGCCGGCGACGAATCACGTCCTGCAACTGCATTTCCCCAGACCATCACTTGTCAAACAGCGGTCGACGCTGAGCGCGTCGTGTAGGTCTTGCTCGGCGCGCCGAAACAAAAACGCCCCGCCTGGCACTTGGCACAGGCGGGGCGTGTGGTATCGCTCCCGAATCCGGAGACATGGAGCGCACGTTACGGCCTGCACCCTCCAATCCCGGTTCCTGCACCGATGTTGTATCGCGTGAGCTTTGCGCGGCTGATTGCCCTGTCACCTGGCTCGATGCCGAGCGCGCACGCGATGATGCCGCGGTGCGCTCGCGAATCTTCGACTGACTGGCCGGAGCCAGCGTGCTGAAAGTCCAGGATCGGGGACGTCGTGAATGCCATCATGAGATCGTGAGTGCTCCGATTGAAAATCTCTTGTCCGAGTGGGAACCGGCCAACGCCGCCAGACCCCACGCGCATGCCACACAAACAAAAATCGCGCCGCCGATGATCGCTCCAATGCGCTGCATGCATTGAAGGTGGTCGTCCTTCACGCGCGACGCGCGAGAAGAATCGACTGATGAACATCGGGACGCGACTCCCAGGGCGGCCAGTCTACAATCGAAGTGACGGCGTGTCAAGAGGGGTGCATCAAAGCGGGATACCAAACGAAAAGATCGCGTACCAGGCGATGGAGATGACCCGTTCGCTGAGATGGTCTGAGTCCGTGCTCCAGGTGAAGATCGGTCTCCTCCATACCGGCCAAATCCGCCACGCGCACTATCCCCTCACCAGCCTCTTATACCTGATCCGATGCGGCTGATCCGCGTCCGCGCCCTTCCGCTTCCTGAGATCCTCGATGTACGACTGGTAGTTCCCCTCGTGCCACACTACCTCGCTGTCCCCCTCGAACGCGAGCATGTGCGTGGCCACGCGATCCAGGAACCACCGGTCGTGCGTGATCACCACCGCGCATCCGGCATAGCCGACCAGCGCCTCCTCGAGTGCGCGCAGCGTGTCCACGTCCAGGTCGTTGGTGGGTTCGTCGAGCAGCAGAAGATTTCCTCCGCTCCGAATGAGCTTCGCCAGGTGCAGCCGGTTGCGCTCGCCGCCTGAGAGATCGTCCACCTTTTTCTGCTGGTCCGGCCCGCGGAAGTTGAAGCTCGCCAGGTACGCGCGCGCGTTCATCTCGCGCTTCCCCACCTCAATGGTGTCGCGTCCCTCGCTCACTTCCTGATACACCGTGGTGCTGCCGTTCAGTGCGCGCGCCTGATCCACGTACGCAATGCGCACGGTGTCGCCCACGGCGAGCGTGCCACCGTCGGGCTGTTCCTGTCCGGTGATCATGCGGAAGAGCGTCGTCTTGCCCGCGCCGTTCGCGCCGATCACGCCCACGATGCCGCCGCGCGGGAGGCTGAACGACAGGTTCTCGAAGAGCAGCTTGTCGCCGAATGATTTCTTCAATTCCTTCGCGATCACCACGTCGTTGCCGAGCCGCGGTGGTGGAGGGATGACGATCTCGTTCTGCAGCACGCGCTCGCCCGTATCTTCGGCGACGAGATCCTCGTAGCGCGTGATGCGCGCCTTGCTCTTGGCCTGACGCGCGCGGGGTGCGAGCCGCACCCACTCGAGTTCGCGCTCCAGTGTACGCTGCCGCGCCGAGGCCTGCTTCTCCTCCTGCGCGAGGCGCGTGCGCTTCTGGTCGAGCCACGACGAATAGTTGCCTTCCCATGGAATGCCGCGGCCGCGATCCAGCTCGAGTATCCACTTCGCCACGTTGTCCAGGAAGTAGCGGTCGTGCGTGATCGCCACGACAGTGCCCGGGAACTCCGCGAGATGCCGTTCGAGCCACGCCACGCTCTCGGCGTCGAGGTGATTCGTCGGCTCGTCGAGGAGCAGCAGGTCGGGCTGCTCGAGCAGCACGCGGCAGAGCGCGACGCGGCGCCGTTCGCCACCCGAGAGCGTCGTGACATCGGCATCCGCGGGGGGCAGCCGCAGCGCGTCCATCGCGATGTCCACCGTGCGGTCGAGCTCCCACGCGTTCACCGCGTCAATGCGTTCCTGCACCGCGGCCTGCTCGTCGAGCAGCTTCTGCATGGCGTCGTCCGACATGGGCTCGGCGAAGCGCGCGGAAATTTCCTCGAAGCGCTGGAGCAGCGCGCGCGTGTCCCGCACGGCTTCCTCCACGTTGCCCTTCACGTCCTTGCCGGGGTCGAGCTGCGGCTCCTGCGACAGGTAGCCCACGCGCGTGCCCGCCGCGGCCCATGCCTCGCCCTGAAAGTCATGATCCACGCCGGCCATGATGCGCAGCAGTGATGACTTGCCGGCGCCGTTGGGGCCGAGCACCCCGATCTTTGCGCCGGGGTAGAAGGAGAGCCAGATGCCATCGAGGATGATGCGCGACGGTGGAACCACCTTGCGCAGGTCCTTCATGACGTAGATGAACTGGGGGGCCAAGGGGGAATGGATTGAGGGGGACAGGGGGACAGTGAGACAGTGATACGGGAATCGGCAATCGGGAATGGGGAATCGTGGGAACAGGAAATCGGCCTCCCCATTCCCCATTCCCACGATTCCCCATTCCCGATTGCCGATTCCCAAGGGAGGGGTCGTGAAGCGGGGAATGATTGCCGATTCCCAAGGGCGGGGTGCTGGGAAGAGGCCGTTTGCCGAATTCCAAGGGGTGGCGGCGGCCCCTACCCCCCAATCCCCCATTCCTGCTCGTCCCCGCGCACCCGCTCCTGGCGGGCTTCGAGTTGGAACCGCGGGAAGGTGGCGGGGCGGGCGTCGGCGAGCAGCTCGCAACGCTCGGCGTGGCGCACGATGGCGTCCACGTCGAGTCCCATGTAGCTGGGACGGAAGTGCGCCAGGTGGCGCGTGGCCTTGTGCATCTGCGCGGACACTCCGTGGCGATTCCCGTGCTCGGCGTGCACGTAGCCACTCGCGAAGAGAATGAGTCCGTGGTAGAACTCGCTTCGTGAGGCGCGCCAGGCGTGCTCCAGGGTTTCGTGGCTCTCCCAGTACTCGCCCCGATTGAAGCGGTCCAGAAATTCCGCCAGGGGAGCCGGAAGCGACGGCTGCAGAGTGGAAGTCACGAGCGAGAGCGGATGCGGGACAGTTGGGGTATCGTTGTGTATGATTATCTAGATAGTGCATCGCTCCGAGTAAAGCCAGACGGCGCGTTCGGGCGCGTGCCACATCGTACGGGAGGAGTCGCCATGCGTCTCGTGTTCACTGGAATCGGCTTGCTCGCTCTTGCGGCAGTGGGAACGTCAGCCACGGCGGCGCAGACGGCGACGTTCGCCTATGCGCCGGGCACGCAGCACTATCGGCTCGTCACGGAAGTGCACCGCGAGCAGGCGCAGGGCGGTGGCCGGGCTCCGTTCGAGTTCGATGTGACGACCACGCAGTTCGTGACGATGAATCTCATCCGCCACAGCCCCGACACGCTCGCGCTCCGCATCACGCTCGACTCGGTGGACGTGAAGTCCGCCTTCGACGCGCCGCAGCCGGACACGAAGAAGTTCTTCGGCCAGACCGTGCACGGCCTCGTTTCGCCGCAGGGTCGCGTCTACAGCTTCGACCCGCCGGCCGGCACGACGGACGCCCAGACGGTGGCGCTCTATCGAGCGTTCCGGAATTTCCTGGCAGTGTTCCCGGCGAAGCCGCTGGCGGTGGGCACGGCGTGGGAGGACACGGTGACGGACCGGGCGAAGAAGGATGGCTTCAACATTCTGACGCGACAGATCACGTCGTCCAAGGTGACGCGCGATACGACGGTCGCGGGCTCGCACGCCTGGCGCGTGGATCGTCACTCGAGCATCGCGCAGGCGGGAGAGAAGACGGAGAACGGGCAGAAGGTGAAGCTGACGGGCGACGGATCGGTGACGGGATTCCGGCTGGTGAGCGACGCGGGTGTCTTTCTCAGGTCGGAGTCCACGCAGCGGATCGACCTGTCGATGAATCTCGAGGGGACGACCGGTGCGCCGATCAGTCAAACGATCAAGTCGACGGTAGAGAAGATGCGCTGAAGTCGCACACCGGTGCGTATCCGTATGTGAGGGCCTTGCATCTTCGGCATTTGTTCGGTATCGTGGCCGGGCGCGAATTCCACAGCCGCATCGCCACCTCACCCGCGAGGAGCAGCCCATGTCCACCAGATTCAAGCCGGAGCCGTATCACACGCTCACACCGACGCTCACCGTAGCTGACGGTGCCGGCGTGGCCGCCCTCGAGTTCTACCAGAAGGCGTTCGATGCGAAGGAGACCACGCGCTTCATGCATCAGGGGAAGCTCGCGCACGCCGAGCTGCAGATCGGCGACTCCGTCGTGATGCTCGGCGAAGAGATGCCCGAGATGGGTTACGTTAGTCCGACCACGCTGGGCGGCACGTGCGGAGGATTCATGCTGTACGTGCCCGACGCTGACACGGTGGTGGCTCGGGCGGTTGCGGCCGGCGCCAAGCCGCTCGGCCAGGTACAGGACCAGTTCTACGGGGACCGATCAGGCACCGTACGCGATCCCTTCGGCTACCGCTGGACCATCGCGACGCATAAGGAAGACGTCTCGGAGGCGGAGATGCAGCGTCGCTTCCAGGAGCTCACAGCCGCACAAACCACTGCCTGATCCTGAGCGACATCAGGCGGCGCCGCTGCTCGAGGCAGTAGTCGTACTCGGGCACGGCGCCGTCAGGCTAACGGCCTGGCACAACGGAGATCATGCTTCACATTCTGTTGCCCGTGCTGGATCTCGGCGGCACGTTCGTGTTCGCCATCAGCGGTGCGATGGCCGCCGTCAAGCACCGGCTCGATGTCTTCGGGGTGCTGGTATTGGCGTTCGCCGCGGGGAACGCCGGCGGAATGACGCGTGACCTGCTCATCGGCGCGGTGCCGCCGCCGGCTATTGCCGACTGGACGTATCTCGGCGTGTCCGTCCTGGCTGGATTGATCACATTTTTCTGGTATCCGGTGACGAGCCGGTTTCGCGACGACGTGTTGTGGTTCGACGCGGTGGGGCTGGCGTTTTTCGCGGTCGCCGGTGCCGAAAAGGCCCTGGTCCATGGTCTCAATCCGGTCATGGCGGCCTTGCTTGGCATGTTGACCGGTATCGGCGGCGGAATGCTGCGTGACGTGCTGGTGACCGAGGTCCCCGCCGTGCTGCGCTCCGACCTGTATGCGTTGGCGGCGCTTGCCGGTGCGAGCGTGGTTGTGGTGGGTCAGGGATTGCACGCACCGGCCGTTGCGACTGCAATTGCCGGTGGTGGTCTGTGCTTCGCACTGCGCTTCATGGCGATCCGTTACGGCTGGCACCTGCCCACGGCCCGGCCTGCGCTGGCACGAGCCGCGGAATCGGATACGCCGGATAGCCGGCGCGACAGCGAGAGGCGCTGAGATGAGCGCGTGTGTGGCGTTAGCGGCTCAAGGTTCGCCGAACGACCTGACCGGCTGACGGAAACCAGTCGAAATTCTCTCCGGCCCTCCATCGTCGCCGGATCATCACTTCCCGCCCTTCTCGTACGTCCCGATGAGTTCCGCGTGTCCCACCACGTGCCCCTTCATCGCCGCCTCCACCTTCCCCTTGTCAGCGGCGTCCAGCTCGCCGAGTGACGTGTCGAGCGCGTAGAGCTTGAAGAAGTAGCGATGACGGCCAATCGGCGGGCACGGGCCGCCGTAGCCTGGCTTCTTCCAGCCGTTGCTGCCCTCGCGCGTGCCGGCAGGCAGGCTCTGCGCGGTGGCGCCCTCCGGGAGTGCGTGCGCGCTGGCGGGAATGTCGTAGAGCACCCAGTGCACCCAGGTCATTTTGGGCGCTTTGGGATCGGGCGCGTCGGGGTCATCGGTGATGAGCACGAAGCTCTTCGTGGCAGCCGGCGCGCCGCTCCATGCGAGCGGCGGCGCGGTGCCCGGGCCCTCGCACGTGAAGCGCGATGGAATGGACGCCCCCGCCTTGAACGCTGACGACGTCAGCGTGAACGCCGCGCCCTGACTGCTCATCCTACCCCCGGCATCCGCGGATGCGGTGCATGCTCCGGCTATCACCGCAAGCGCCACCGCGGCAAGGCGCAGATCGCGCGGCGACGGCGCGGGCGGCCACTGGAACAAGTGCATCATGAGTCATCCCCCAAGGCCGCCGCGATGCGGCTCAGCGCTTCGCGTACACGCTGGTCGCGCCATTCTTCGAGAACGCGATGACGTCATAACTCTCCTTCGTGCCACCTTCCATGCCCGGCGATCCGGTCACCATTCCCGGCACCGCGAGCCCCGCGATCTTCGGGTGCTCACGCAGCATCTTCTGAACCAGATCCGCCGGAACATGTCCTTCCACCACGTACTGGCCCGTCGTCGCCGTATGACAGGACTGCAGCGACCTGGGCACGCCGAACGTCGCCTTCACCTCGCTCAGGTCGTTCATGTCGTGCGTGGTCACGGCAAATCCGTTGGCGCGCATGTACTCCACCCACTTCTTGCAGCAGCCACAACTGGGATCCTTGTAGACCGTGATCGCCGTGGGCGACTCGGCGAACGCCGGCAGCGCTCCGCCCGCCACAGCCACCGCCGCGCCACTCACCGTCAGGCGCAGCCACTCCCGTCTCGAAACCATGTCCTTCCTCCGTGTGATCAAGCCGCGGGCCGAAGTGCCCGCCGTTCCACGATAGGCTCACGCTACAGGTGCGACAAGGTCCGGCACGGCCGGCCCGCATCGCCGCGTGAGCGCGCGAGGTGCTACTGGCGGCGGATCGGCTCGACCACGACCGCGGTGCCGTAGCAGAGCACCTCGGTCACGCCCTTCATGATCTCCGTGGCATCGTAGCGCACGCCCACCACCGCGTTCGCGCCCAGTTGCTGAGCGTGCTGCAGCATGAGGTCGAAGGATTCCTCACGCGTTTTCTCACACAGATTGGTGAGCAGCGTGATGTTTCCGCCGACCAGCGTCTGCAGTCCCGCGCCGATGCTTCCAATGATCGATCGTGAGCGGACGATAATGCCGCGCACCAGACCCAGCGACCTGACTATCTGATAGCCATCGAGCGCGGTGGAGGTGGTGGTCATGTAATGTTCCATCTGACCCTTTCCGGGTAGCGGGTAACTGCGCGCGTCGCGCGGACGTTCGGGCATGACACCTGTAGTGGTTGGAGAACGTACGGAACTGCGGAATTCACACCAGCGAGGAGCCGATCATGGATCCGGATGCACCGTTCGTCATCGCGGTAGTCACCATCACCTTTGGAAGCATACTGATACTGGCGCGCATGTGGTTCAGCTACCGCGCCAGGAAATTCACGGCTCCTCCGGAAATGCACGCGATCGAGGAGCGGCTGAATCGCATCGAGCAGGCGGTAGATGCCATCGCCGTGGAGACCGAACGCATCTCGGAGGGGCAGCGCTTCACGACGAAGCTCCTTGCCGACCGCCACGGATCAGACGCGCACGCGGAGGCGTTGCGCCCGGGACAGCAGCGCAGCTAGATCGCGTCGCGAATGCGATCGAACCCTTCCCGGATCTCGCTGGCCAGCACCTTGGCGGCGTCGCTGATGTCGCCGGCCGCCTGTTGTGCTTCGTTGCGTACCCGGCCGGCGCGGACGCGCAATTCATCGAGCTTCTCGTCCAGCTTCGCCAGCTCCTCGCGCCCCTCGGCCCTGGCGAGGTGCATCCGCACGCGTAACTCATCGCGCTGCCGCTCCAGATCGTCAAGGAGCTGCTGGACCCGTGGATGCAGTTCCGCCATGGGTACCTCCGAAAGCTGGTGAGAGCTTCAACTTGCCGGTGCCGGGCGTCGAGCGGAAGACCCGGGACGCCGCTCGCGCCTCTTCGCTTGCGGCGCTCAGATCGCGACATGCTGCGTGCACGACCGGCCTCGGCAGCGCGGTCGCGATAATGGAGCGCGCGCTCACATTTCGCAACGGCCGGTGATTCGTGCATCATTCCCCTCTCACTTTCTCACCGGAACAGTTGACGTGAACGTTCGTGCGGCCGTCCCGGGCGATGCGCGGGATATCAAGGCGCTGGTCGATCTCTATGTGAGCGATGGCACCCTGCTCCCGCGGACGCAGGATTTCATTCGTGAGCACTGCGCCGATTTCCTGGTCGTCACGGATCACGACCGGATCGTCGGGTGCGTACACCTCGACGAGTATGCGCCAAGCCTGAGCGAGATCCGTTCACTCGCGGTCGCGCCCGACATGCAGGGGCGCGGCGTTGGCATGGCGCTCGTGAAGGCCGCGGAGGACCTCGCCGTGCAGCGTCACGTGCACACGATTTTCGCGGTGAGCAATTCGGAGAAGTATTTCCTCGCGCGCGGCTTCGTCGCGCGGCACATCCCGGAGCTGGATCAGGAGCGCAGCGAGGTGAGCAGGTATAAGGGGGTATACGCTAAGGATCTGGTGGCTGGTGGCTGGTAGCTGGTGGCTGGTGCCGGCCGAGAGCGCAGCTCCACAAAAAAATGGGGCAACGGGGAGGGGCGGGGCATTTCCACCCCCATTCCCAATTCCCGATTGCCCATTCCCCCCCGCTGGATGCTTCAGTTGGCGGCAGGAAGCTCTCCCTGCCGGCGCCTTCCCCTCAGAATTCCCGCTTCTTCATTTCGCGAAAGATTTCCTGAGCCTCGGAATCGGGGTCGGGCTCGTCGGGGCGCGTGGCGTCGAGGGTGGCATCGTAGACGCGTTTCATTTTCTTCTGGACGATCTGCGATTTGGCGGCGTTCCTCCGCGCAAGCGCCTCGAGTTGCTTCTGGTCCATCCTGCCTCCAGGGGCGTGTTGGATACGCTATAACGCTAGCGAGCCGGAGCCGTGACGACCAGTCCGGCGCGACTGGGGTGAACCAGCGAGGCTCACGACTGGTGCTTGACCGCGCCGCAGCCCTGCTAACGGCGGGACAGAATTTCCAGACCCTCCGATTCATCCGCGATTGCGAGCTGCGTGCTACGCCCTTGCGAACAACTTGACAGGATTTTGGGGGTTTTCAGGATTCTCAAGGAGCCGTTCCAAAGCAGTTGCGGTCGATCAGCGAACGGACCGGCACTGGGAGGTTCGGCTCCGCGTAATCCTGTCAATCCTGAAAATCCTGTAAATCCCGTCTCAATTCTGCCAGCCCTGTGAATCCTGTCCGTCGCCCGAGCACGAACCGCGCGAGCATCATGGACGAAGGGACGTGAAGATCACTAGCTCCTCGTGTACTTCCAGTTCCGCGACTTGCCCTCGGCAATCCATTCGATGGCGGTAGCCAGGCGCTGCTCGCGCGTCTCCTCGCGCTTTGCGTCCGCGATCCACTCGCAGTATTCGCGCTGCTGACTGGGGCTGAAGTTGTCGAACGAGGCCCGTGCCTTCCGGTTCTTCGCGAGCGCCGCGGCGAGCGCCTCAGGAACAACCAGCTTTCGAGCGGTCTTTGCCTTCCCTCTCGTGGGCGATTTGACACCCGCGTCATTGAGCTCCATGGCCCTCTTCACGTAGCCAATCATGACCTTGCGTGAAGGCAGGTCGGCAACACTGGTGAGCCGGCCGAACTGGCCCATGGCCGTTTCGGACGACGTTTCGGTTGCAGGGACGACGAGCGACCGCTTCCAGAAGTGGAAGGCGCAATGCTGCTTGAACGCGGCCATGCCACACAGCATGCCCTTGTACGTGAACGTCGGCGTGCCCCACTTGATTGTCTCCTCCACATCAGGACAGGCGGCGTGCACCAGCTCACGGAGATGTGTCAGGATGGGCCTGGCAAAATCCGCCGACCTGGCGATGTACGCGTCGATGCGTGGATCACGGGTGGGCATCGTCTGCTCCTGGGGAGTGCGTCCGGTTACGGGCCAGCGCCGAGCCTGTTAGCGTGAAGGAACTGCCCAGGAGCAGCCGTCGTCAAGACCACCTGCGGGCGAACCTGCGGGCGACGCGTTGACACCGAAACGCGGGTACGGTCTCGTCCGTACGGGGAGAACGCGCGGTGAAATGAACTGAAACCGGAACCCTGACAGGACGGTACGACATGCAGATGGATGACTTTCTCTACGCGATTCTCTTCTTTGCGTTCAGCATGACGGCGCTGCTCACGATCGCGCGGCTGATCTCCCGACACATGGAATTCCGGCGTCACCCGGCGCAGAACACGACTGCGCTCGAGGAGCGTCTGGCGCGCATCGAGCAGGTGGTCGAGGCTACCGCCATCGAGGTCGAGCGCATTTCCGAAGGGCAGCGGTTCACGACGAAGCTGCTCTCCGAGCGCCAGCCGGTTCCGCTGGCGCATGGCGCCATCCGCGCACCGGAGCAGATCATCACGCCGCACTGAGAGCGAGCGACAGTCTGAACGTGCGCCGGCGCGGAAGACGCTGGTCGTTGGCGCGCGGAAGGGTCTGACTCCATTTCCTGCATCTGGCACCCACGTTGCTGGCCTGAATGCGCCCAGGCGTACGGCCGGTAACGCGTACTGACGTGGTGCACCGGTACGCGGGTCGCTCGCAGTGGGCTCATTGCACCGGGCAGTCAGCAGAGAGGAGCATCGGTATGGCGACACAGAATCGAAACGACGCGCCCGAAGGGCGCGACCAGGCGAAGCGGCAGCAGGCCGGTGGAGCGATGCCGGCGGGCGAGACCACGGGTCCTTCCGGGAGATCGCAAGGCGTGTCCCGCAGTGACCAGGAGCGCCAGCGCCAGGTGAGCCGGGAACCGTGGGGCCAGTCCGCGCAACGCGGGACGGGGCTGTCACGCCGGTCAGTGGAATCCCGGTCCGCCCTGCCGGCCATCATGTCGGCGCCGCCCGGCCTGCTGGCCGGTGCGTTCATGTCCAATCCGTTCGAGTTCATGCGCCGGTTGAACAGCGAGATGGACCGTCTGTTCGAGAGCAACATCGGCGGCGGGGCGCTGGAATCCAGCGGCACCGCCACGACCTGGATGCCGCGCATCGAGAAGGTCCAGCGCGACAATCAACTCGTCATTCGGGCCGAGCTGCCCGGGCTGAACAAGGACGACGTCACCATCAACGTGGACGAAGGGCTGCTCGAGATCTCCGGCGAGCGCCACCAGGAGGAGGAGAACGAAGGCGAGGAATCGTACTGGACCGAGCGCAGCTACGGCTCGTTCTATCGCGCGATCCCGCTTCCCGACGGCGTTGACGAAGACAAGATCTCGGCCAACTTCGACAACGGTGTCCTGAACGTGACGGTCCCTGTCCCACCACAGCAGCAGCACAAGGCGAAACGCGTGCAGATCAAATAGACCGCGCGCGCGGCGCGGGCGAGCACCACGCTCGCCCGCGCCTTACTCCGCCCGCAGCGCCTGCATGGGATCCACCCGTGCCGCGCGCCGCGCCGGAACAAAACTCGCCACCGCCGCGACCACGAGCAGCACCAGCGCGACAAGTATGTATATCCATGGATTGCGCGGCGACACCTCGAACAGCAGCGGCTTCACCCACTTCCCGGCCACGAGCGCGATCGCCGCCCCCAGCAGGAGTCCCGCGGCGGCCAGCGTCATGGCTTCACGCACGACCAGCCCGGCCAGATGGCGCATCTGTGCGCCCAGCGCGGCACGCACCCCCAGCTCGTGTGTGCGTTGCGCCACGTTGTACGCGATCACCGAGTAGAGGCCGATCGCCGCGAGCGCGAGCGCCAGCAGGCCGAACACCGCGAACATCGTGGCGCCCATCTGCCACGATTGCGTCTCCTCGCCCAGCACGTCGCTCATGGGCGTCACCGTGACGTACGACGCGCCCGGCATCAGACGCTGCAGCCGGCGCCGCACCGTCTCGGTTTGCCCGGACGCCGCCCCGTGCACGCGGACGAACAGGCCGCCCTGATCCGGATGGAATTGCGGCGCGGACAGATAGTAGTACAGTCCCGCGTCGTCGCTCAGACTTGTCTGCTTGATGTTCTCGGCCACGCCAACCACGTACGTACATGGTACGGTGTCCGCGCCGACCTTCACGCACTGGCCAATGGCATTCTGGCCGGGCCAGAGCGTCCTGGCCATGGCCTGACTGACCACCATGGCGCCCGGTGCGCCCTGTACATCGGCAGCGGTGATGCCACGCCCCTGCACCACGCGCGTGCCCATGGTCGCAAAGTAGTCCGGTGTCACGGCGTTGAGGTCGAACTCGCCCAGCCGACTCACCGAATCGATACCCGCCACGTGCAGATCGAAGTCCCACATGCTCCGGAATGGCGTCGTGAGCTGCCGCGCGGCGTGCTCCACACCCGGGATCGTCGTCACCTCATCCAGCAGCCGCTGTCGCAGCGTCACGCTCTGCGCGCTGTCCAGCTTGACGTCGCGCATCTGCAGATCGACGGCCAGCAGGGAATTCGCGTCGTACCCCAACGGCACGTTGCGCACGTTGTGCAGGCTGCGCACGAAGAGACCCGCGCCCACGAGCAGCACCACGCTCAGCGCGCCCTGGAACACGAGCAGCCCCACACGCAGGCGCGACCGGTGGTACGTGCCCTCGCGCGCGCCCGCCTTGAGATCCCGCGCGAGATTCGTGTGGCGGCTCTGCGCGATGGGCGCGAGCCCGGTGAGCAGCCCCGTGCTGAGCGCGGCGATGCCGGCCAGCAGCAGCGTGCGCGGATCGCTCACCACGGTGCCGGCGGCCGTCCGTGGCAGCAGCGCCGCACGCAGCAGTGCGCCGCCCCATTGCGCCACGAGCACGCCCGCAGCGGCACCGAGCAGCGCGAGCAGGACGCTCTCGGCGAACAGTTGCACCACGAGGCGTACGCGACTCACGCCGAGGGCCAGCCGGACGGCGATTTCGCGGCGGCGGCGCAGCGCCCGGGCGAGGAGCAGGTTGGCCACGTTCGCGCAGGCAATGAGCCAGACGATGAGCGCCACGCCCGAAATCCAGGTGGCCACCCGGGCCACCGGCGACTCGTTCGGTCCACGGTCGCGCAGGATGGACGCGACAACCGCGCGCGGCCGCATCAGCGCGATGGGTGGCATGTGCGGTTCCTTTGCCTGCTGCGCCGCGTAGCCCTGCCGGTAGACGCGACTGAGGTCGGCATTCGCCGCGGCGACGCTGACGCCCGGCTTGCGCTCCACCATCATGGAGGCCCAGTACCAGTGATACGTCGTCCACCAGCGCTCACCCGGAATGCGGAGGCTCGCTCCCATTTCGCCGCCGCGCACGGTGATGGGAACGAATGCCGCCGGCGGCTTGTCGGACCAGACTCCCACGAATCCGCGCGGCGCCACACCAATGATCGTGTACAGGGTGGCACCAATCTGCAGCGTCTGGCCCAGCACGTCGCGCCTGCCGCCATAGCGCGTCTGCCAGAGCCCGTACGAGAGCACCGCGACGGGGGTCCCGCTGGGCGGCTGGTCCTCGCTCGCCGTGAAGTAGCGGCCGAGTACGGGTGGCGCATCGAAGAATCCGAAGAAGCTCGCGCTCACGACGCCCACGGGCATCTCGCGCGCATCGTTGCCCACGCCGATCGCGACGTCGGGACTGCTGAACTCTGCCGTGCGCGTGAAGGACCGCGTACCCCTGGTGAGGTCCACGTAGCGCGCGTACGGAATGGTGTTGTTGAATCCTTCCTTGCCACGAAAAGTGCTGCCCAGGTACACGCGATGCACGCGCGCGGCGTCGTGCAGCATGGGTGGCGAGCGGAAGAGCAACCGGTCCACGATGGAGAACATCGCGACGTTGGCGCCAATGCCCAGCGCGAGCGTGATGACTATGGCCCAGGTGAACCCCGGCGTGTTGCGCAGTCCGCGCGCGGCGTACCGCAGATCCTGCCAGAGGGCGGACCAGGGCGACGACCGGACCTCGAGAGGGGGAGCAGCCGGAGTCGGCATGGCAGGGCGGGCGAAGGTAAAAATGGCGATCGACGGTTGGACACCGTCCGCGCCGAAAGTGTTACCGTGCGGATCCGGGGCTGTGCGCCGGTGCGCCGCCCGGCGGGTCCACGTGCAACACCGTCATCATCCCCGACCCCAGATGCTCGGCGATGTGACAGTGCAGCATCCACGTGCCGGGATTCGAGGCGTCAATGAGCAGATCCATCGTGGATCCGACGGGGATGAGCGCCGTGTCCTTCCAGACGAGGTTCCGCGTGGGCACGCCATCGCGCGCAATGACGAGCATGCGCTGCCCGTGCAGGTGAATCGGGTGCTGCATGGGGTGGAACGACTTGGG
Organism: Gemmatimonadaceae bacterium; assembly: GCA_036278895.1. GTDB lineage: Bacteria > Gemmatimonadota > Gemmatimonadetes > Gemmatimonadales > Gemmatimonadaceae > JADGGM01. The sequence goes on along the minus strand of DASUKE010000017.1, from coordinate 4,877 downwards.
ATCGTTGAAAATTCGCAGCTTCACCACCGATCCCTGCGCCACGTGCCAGTCGATGTCCATGTTCTCTCTGCCCGTCGCGTCATCGCGCAGGATCCAGCGTACCTGCTTGCTGCTGGAGAGCCAGTTCATGTCGGGCATGGCGTCCACGTATTCCACGGGCGCGAAGTACGCCGTGTCGATCGTCATGAACTGCACGGTGGCCAGGGGAAGCGCTGACACGCGCACCGTGAGCGTGAGCCGCTTGTCGGGCGGCTTGTCGAAGTACGGGCGGAAGCGGTCAATGTCGTGTGACACCGCCGCATTGTGGCGCAGCGTGGTGAACGCTCCGGCGTAGTCGGGAGCGGCCGGCGTATCGCTCACCGTCACGATACCCAGCGTATCAAGCTCGGCTTCGAACTCGCCCTTGTAGTGATTGACGGCCTGCACCGCATTCACGAGGGCGTACCGGCCCGGCGTGTCGAAGCGTGTTTCGACCACGTAGCGCTCCGCCGGCGCGATGAGCACACTCGGTACGCGCTCCTCGTGCTCGAAGCGGCTCACGTCCGATGCGACGACTTTCATGGGCGCGCCGCTGAACGAAAGATTCCAGGTGCGCGAGCTGGACACGTTCGTGAGGAAGAAGCGCACGACGGCGCCACGGTGCACGTTCAGAGCGTACCGCGGCTCGCCATTCACGAGCAGCACGTTGCCGAGCCGGCCCATGAGCGCGAAGTCGGGACCTTCCTTCCCGAAGGGGATGAGCGTGTCCGCGTGCACGAGCAGATCGTTCAGCAGCAGCGTCTGCTCGAGATTCACCGGCGAGTAATAGTCGCGATCGGGCGAGTCCACGCGCACGTTGCCGTACAGTCCCATGGCCTGCTGGATGTCCTCGCGCACGTGCGGGTGATACCAGTAGATGCCCGCGTCGGGGAAGTGCACGTGGTACACGAAGGTGCTGCCGGGCGCCACGGCCCGCTGCGTGACATCGGGAACGCCATCGTAACGATTGTCCAGCCGCACGCCGTGCCAGTGCACCGAGCTGGGCAGATCGATCGCATTATGGAAGCGCACGGTGATCGTGGCGTTCTGCGGCACATCGATGAGCGGCCCCGGGACCTGGCCGTTGAAGCCGTACATGGTGAAGGTGTGCCCGTTGATGCTGCGCCGCACGAGCGTGGCGGTGAGGTCGAGCGTGTCCCCATCACGGAGCTTCGCGAGCTCGCTGGGCCTGGCTTCGGGGAGGCGCGCGGCGTCCACGCCGGCACCGGGAAGAAAGGGCGTGACATCGGGCCCGAGACCCACGAGCCCCGGCATCATCGGCATGCCCTTGGGCATGGGGATCGGCATGGCCATCGTGCTGTCGTGCGTGCCGTGATCCATGCCCGGCATCCCCTGCATGCCTGACGGCGTCGCGGGCGGCGTCGCGGGCGGCGTCCCGGGTTGCTGCGCGCGAACGGGATACGTCACGACCACCAGCGCGGCGAGGAGCGCCGCGCACGACGCACGCATCACTGCGAGACTCCGCGGAAGAGCGGGTGCGTGATGAACGACTGCAGCCAGCCGCTCGGCGACGTGCCATGGAGCACGGTGGGGCCGCGCGTGGATGCGCCACTCGTGTCGGGCTCCGCGGAGATGACGAGCAGGAACTTGTTGAGATCCGCGTGACCCACCGTGGTGGTTCCATTCGTCACCGGCCCCAGGCGATGCCACTTCGTGAGATCCGGCGACACCGCCCAGGCCACGTACGTGGTGAAGGCGCCCAGCGTGGACGGCTTCGGGAGATTGGATGCGGTGATCTGTACGTCATACACGGCGTGACCATCGGCTGTGAGCGCAACGCCGAATGGCGACGGCGCGAAGACGAGCCGGGCGTGTCCCTCGGCGGCGGGCGCCGCCGCTGTGGGGTGCAGCATGATGTCGTACGGGCCCGCCGCAGCGGTGGCACTGAGCGCGACGAGTGGCAGGAGCGCGAACAGCATGGCCGGACGTCGCGCACGACGCCCGGCCCCGGCCAGCCGCATCACCGCCTGTTGCCGCGCGCGCCTGAGGATGTCGCGGACGCGCTCGCGCCATCGGGTCCATGATCGAAATTCTGGACGCTCGAAATGTCGCGCATGCCGTACTGCTTGCCGTTCCACCCCTTGAAGCCATCCATGCGGAACAGCCAGAGCCCCGTGCGCATGTCGGACAGGGCAATGAGTCCGTCGTAGTTGCGCACGTCCACGCCAAAGGCGCCCTGTTCCACGCTCACGGTGCTCTCCCAGCCGTTGTCCGGATTGCCGCCAAAGCCATGCTCGTGCGTGCACTCGCACGTGTAATAGTAGCCGTCGGTCTTGGGCTGTGTCGGACTCTTGAGGTCGAACACCTGCAGGCCGTCCTCGTACGCGCTCACGAACACGTAGGGCCAGCGGACCTCGTGATTGTGCGAGAGATCGCGCCAGTCGGCGGTCCAGGCGCTGATGGGGAGATCGAGATTCTGCGTCTTGCCGCTCTGGCCCTCGCTGAGATCCCAGACGCGGAGCGGCGTGTACTGGTATTCGGTTTCGGTTACCGCGTAGTGGCCATCAGGCGATGGCGTGAACGTGTGCGCGATGTCCATGCCGAGCCCGGTGATCGTGAAGAGCTGCTTCGGCGTCTCCGGGTGCGTGATGTCCCACACGGAGTACCCGCCCAGTCCCGCGCCGTAAAACTTGTCCTGATGCGTGCCAGGATCGTAGCCCACGTAGAAGTCGTGATAGCTGCCGGTGCCGATCTGCTTGAACGGAGTGGGATTCGGTACGCTGCCAATGAGCCAGGTGCTGGAGTCCGCTCCGCTCACCACCTTGTCGAGATCATAGACAAGCGCCTTCTGCTGGTTGACGGTGGCGAAGTAGAGCACGCGGCCGTCCGAATGCTTGTAGGCGAACGTGTTGTGGAATCCGCCGGGCGCCTGCGGGTAGCGGAGGCGCGCGACGACCTTGACCTTTGATGCATCGGGCAGGCCGGTGACGTCAAAGATCACCGCGCCCAGATCGGCATCGGGGCTGCCCTGCATGAACTGATACGACTGCGCGTAGTAGTAGCGGTTCCCGATCTTGAAGTACTTCCCGTCCATGGCGCCAATGCCGCGGTGCAGCTCGGGATGTTCGATGGTCCAGTCGTAGATCTTCTTCGGATGTGACGGGTCGCGCACGTCGTAGATCTGCACGTCGAAGTTCGTGAAGCCGCAGGCGTACACGTACGGCCGGTTGGGGTCCTGCTCCATCTCGACGTCCGCGAGCTTCCACGCGCCGGGGTGCGTGACCACGTGGGCAAGCATGTGCATGTTGGCGCTGCCGCCGTGTTTCTTGTCGAAGGGGCGGACCGCGGTGCCGGGGTCCTGCGCCTGTGCGGCGGTCGCCAAACCGAATGCGGCCAGAAGAACGAGCGAGGTACGCATTGCTGCTCCGGGAGAAAAATGAAGTGGAGGAACCCGCGACTTTCGAATCAGGCAGCGGCGGAACCGCGCCAGAGGAGAGCGTCCAGCACGGACCAGCAGGTGACGAGCACGAGATCGCCCCAGGCGAGCGCACGAGGCCAGGGCAACACGGGACCCAGCAACAGCGCCATGAGCGCAACGATCGCCCACGTCATCTGGACACCCGCTATGACGGCGCGCCGCTGTGCGAACTGGCCCCAGCCGGGGAGGAGCAGACTCAGCATCGCTTCCGTCATGTTGTCGCGCCAACCGTACGGCATGGCCTCTCCTGCGGCGAATTGTTCAACTACCCGACCTGCCCGCGACCGCTCGTCACTCCCGCGACCACGTGATGTCCAACCCATCCGACGTGCCGAGAGCAGTACGCAGCAGCGACACCAGCGAGGCCGGCGCGCCGTCGTCTTCGAGCATGTCGATCGTATCAGGACTGATGTAGTAATCCGTGTCCTCGAGCGATTCCTCCTCCAGCTCGTCCACGAGGAATTTCAGATCGGCGTCATCGATCTGGCCGATGAGCTGATTGGTGTCCTTGGTGCGGAGCGTGATCACGCGAAAATCCGGTTGGGGAACATTGCGCGCCCGCAGCGCGTCCGGGAGACCGAGCGCGGGATCGATGGCACACGGGTAGTATGATGCTCGGATCACGCGGATGGCGCCAGCGGCTGCCCGCCGGTATAGCCGCTTGCCGCGAGGAACTTGTCGAAGTCCCTGATCGTCAAGATGTCCTCGATCGCCTGCCGCAGGCACGGTCGTCATGGAGTGCAGTGACGCGAAGCGCGACGAGCGCGAGAGGAACTGTCTTCATGCGTGCTACCCGAGTCCTTCCACGAATCCGCGCCGCCAGCTCGCGAACGCCGGTTGCCACGCCAGGTCGCGCTTCGCCTTGGCGTTGGACCCGCCACGGATCAGCGTCATCATGGACAGCCCGCCCTCACCAAGCATGAGTGCGCCGAGCCATGCCGGCAGCCGACGCGGCGCTCTGGCGCCGACCGCATTCGCGAGCGCGGGAAGCCAGACGTTGACGGGTGCCGGCTCGTCATCCACCACGTTGTAGATCCCCGGTGCTCCGTGCGACAGTGCCGCGACCGTGGCGCTTGCGGCGTCGCGGACGTGAATGAACGACCAGATGCCTGCACCGCTGCCGATCAACGGCAGCCGGCGTCGCGCGACGAGATCGGAAATGGCGCCCATATCGGAGATGTCGGTACCCGGCCCGTACAGATTCCCGTAGCGCAGGGCAAACGCCCCGATGTCGCGTGTCTGGCGAATGGTGTCCTCGAGGTAGCGAATGGCGGCGAGCGATTCCCGGAAGCTGGCCGGAGGAGCCGGATCGAGCGGATCGTCTTCGGTCTTGACCGGTGTGCCCTCGCGCGCGTACGGCCAGCCACAATAGCTCTGTGCAATGAAGCGGCGGGCGCCAATGGAACGCGCCGCCGCCAAC